>NZ_JAUEDK010000019.1 GCF_030385785.1 Crenobacter oryzisoli | reverse complement strand
TAGCAGTTCAACGACAACGAGGAATGCGGCGCTGTGAGGCTGAAGTTTGCGTGGTCGGCGAGGGAGGCGAGAGCGTTGCCTGGCCTTGCGCCCGGCAGCGGCGGCATCGTAGCGATGGGGGCTGCAGGCATTACGGCGCACTTCCCGGCAGATGGAGCTGGGCGCCCGCCGCAATAAGCGGGCGATGTGGCGCAGACTGTGTCCCTGCGCGGTCATTTGCATGATGCAGGCACGTTCTTCTGGGCAAAGCTGATGGTAGTGGGAGGGCATGGCAACACCTTATCAGGGTGTTGCACTTGGGGTTGGAAACCGCCCTGCTTAACCTGACTTGTTGCTGGCCAGTGGCGGGTGTCGCCGCTAGGGTCAGTGCCTAATGATCATTCTTGCGGAGCTTGCGCGATGGGGTTGTGGCCGTTTGCCTTCCGCAATAAACGGCTGCTGTCGATCACGTCGGCTGCCCGTGCTCGCAATTGGCCGCAACCACCGTCAATGTCCTGTCCGGCCGAATCGCGCACCTTGGTCAGCACGCCGTTGTTGTGCAGGTAGCGTTTCATTGCCTCAATGCGCTCGTTGCTCGGACGCTGGAAACTGTCACCCTCCACGCTGTTGTAGGGGATGAGGTTGAGCACGCCGTACTTGCCTTTGAGCAGTCGCACGGCAGCCTCTATTTCGTCCGGGCTGTCGTTGACGCCAGCCAGCAGGGTCCACTGGTACTGGATGGGATAGCCGACACGCCGCGCATAGGCCTCGCCCAGCTCGATCAATTCGGTGGGGTCGATGCGTGGAGCCCGTGGCAGCAATTGTGCGCGTAGATCGGCTCGAGTGGTATGTAGCGACAGCGCCAGTGCTGGCTTGATGCGCTGCTGCGGCAGCCTTTCGAACACGCGGGGGTCGCCTACCGTGGAAAACACTAGGTTCTTGTGGCCGATGTTGCCATCGGTACCCAGCAGGTTGATCGCTTCGAGCACATTGTCGATGTTGTGCGCCGGCTCACCCATGCCCATGAACACCACCTTCTTCACCGGGCGAATCCGCCGCGCCAGCGCCACCTGCATCGCAATCTCGGCGCTGCCAAGTTGGCGTAGCAGGCCGGACTTCCCTGTCATGCAGAAGGTGCATCCAACCGCACAGCCAACCTGGCTGGACACGCACAGGCCACCCCGCGGCAGCAGCACGCTTTCCACCATCTGTCCGTCATTCAGCGCCACCAGCAGGCGCAGCGAGCCATCTGCTGCGGTGTGCTGCGAGTGAATGCGTGCCAAGGTCTCCACCTGAGCCGCTATCGGCGGTAAGCCATGACGTACCGATAGCGGAAAATAGTCTTCACTTTTTTGGTGCCGGGTGCCGGCATCAAGCTGCAGGCCCTTGAGCCATGCACGGTTGATGCGACCGATATGACAGGGGCGGGCACCGATTGCGGCGAGGGATTGGTGGAGTTCCTGGATACGCATGTGCTGCTTCTTTAAAGACGGTTAGTACCAATGCGTGGCCTAAGCCGCAGTTTTTTGTTTACGGCGCGTAGAGTACAGCAAGCCGGGGAAAAACGGGTGGTGCTCTGCTTGAAGCAAATCATGCAGGGCAGGTTGGCCCAGAAGGCACCAAGGGCGAAGGACAGCCAGGCGTGAGTGGCATGCCGGATGGCGTGCCGAAAAGACAGAAAACAAAAAAGCCCTGAAAAATCAGGGCTTTTCCTTTCGGTTCTGGTGGAGGCGGCGGGAATCGAACCCGGCTTCTCTAGGAAAATTTCCCTGTAACTTCATTGGGTTGTGGGTGTGGCGCCAACGTTGGTGCGACAAACGTGCGATGTCGTCACACTTTGCCGGTAGCATTGGGGGCTATGAAGCTCTTTCGTGGTGGTCTTCAGTGCAGGCGCTGCTTCTAACTTGCCAAACCGATTCGGCTGCGCCTAGGGATTCTGGTCTTGATTGTCAGCGGGTGCCCTAACAAGGGTTTCATCGGGAATAGCTGTCGACGTTGGCATCATGTTCAGCGCAAGCAGTGCGTTCTCAAACCCACCAATCTTCGGAGCATGATTAAAAATGTTTTCATAAAAATCAACATACCGGCTCATCCACTGATGCTTTGACATTGAACGCACATCCCCCTCCGACGTTGGATTACTTTCCAGTGCTTTTCGAGCAACGTTTACCTTTGCTTTGAGCAACAGCTCGTTGCTGATCGGGCTCTGTTGTATAGCGACATCCGAGGAAAGCATTTCGCTGCGGGGCAGCATGGCTGAGTGCGCCATGACGTGCACAAACTTCCAACCATCAGAGTCTTCCTTCAAGAGTGCAATTATCGGAGTTTCGCTGGGATCTACTCTCCCGCTAAGCTCTCTTGCTTTTTCTGCAGCACCATGAGCGACGACAATTCGGGGATAAATGGCTACTTGGCTCTCAAGCTGGTACGCCTCTAGCAACGCGGGCCCATAGATAATGCTTCCCTTGTGATATAGCTCACCGAGTGCTATTCCACCTCGGGACAGCACGCCCTTGGCCAACAACTTCCATGTGAGGTAGCAGGAGAAGTGAAGCAGTTCGAGTAAGTCGTTCCCCTGTTCCAATCTTACGGAAACCGCAATGTTGTCGGAAAACGCGGTTACCTCAAATCTAGATTGATACTGGCCGAAGGTAACACTCAACGAATCCTCGATCAGATTCATTCTACCTTCACGTATTAGCCGACTGAAACCCAGTACATCCAGAAACAGCACCGCCCGTTGCTCGTATTTGCTAGTCATAGTCGCCTTGAAATTTGAAAGTCTTATCGTCGGTCAGACACGTTCGCGTTCCCTCGCGAGGACCGTTGTCTGGACGGATCGGCCGTTTGAGTGGCAGCGCGGACTTGCCAGCAAGTGGCTGCTTCTGGCCGGTAGCGGGCTTCTGGAGCGCCCTGTCTGTTCGTCCGTTATGGTCGAGGTGCCGCCACTTGGGGGGACTTCGACGTCGCCTGCAAGTGAGTGATGGCAGCGTCCAAGGTGCGGATGGTGGTCGTGTCAGGAGAGCGACGCCCTAGGTAAGCCCACCTCATGCATTGGCGAGAGCACGGCGTCCAGCCTCGGTGATGCGGTATAGAAAAGGCCGCTTCATGTCTTTGCGTTCTACAAGAGCCAGATCTTCCAGAGAGCCGTGTTTGATCACATTAGTCGGCGCACCCATGGCCGCGGAATACCCCTTTGACCGTCCTGAGATTTCTCCGATTTGTTTTCTCGTCATCCAGTCGGTAGCTTTAGCTAAGACATTGAGGATCTTGATCTGATCTGAAGTCAGGGAGTATTTCATGTGTTGGTAATTTATATGGGTGAGAAGGAGACCCAACGTGGATAGTTCGTCAGGAAGGGGGGCTGCCATAGGGGCTACGTTACTCATGCGAACTCATTGAGTTAGGCAAAGTCCACGAGTTCAGCGTCTGATAGCCATTTCTATGCTTCTGGTCCGGGATCCAGCGGCCGTAGTTCTTGAAGATCATCTCTACGTCGACATGGCCCATCTGGGTGGCTACCCACCATGGGTTTTCTCCCTTGGATAGCAGCATAGAAGCATAAGTATGCCTCGTTTGATATGGATTGCGGTAGCGGACGCCCACCTCTTGCAGTAGCGGTGTCCAGAGCGTCTTGCGGATCTGGCCATCGTGTAGCCAAGGCTGCATCGTCTTGGGGTTCAAGAAAACGCGGCCGTGGTACTTCAGGCCCTTCTCGTAGAGGGCGAGCAGCGCCTCGCGTGCGGCAGGCAGCATCAGCACCGATCGGATGCCGGCCTGTGTCTTTGGGGTATCCACCTGGCCCAGCACCTGGCCGCGGCGAACGTGGATCAGGCCTGCCTTGAAGTCGATGTCGCGCCACTCCAGGGCGATTAGCTCGTTGGTGCGCAGGCCCGAGTAAAACGCGAACTGGAGTAGGGCGCGGCCGTGGCCTTCGGTTCCGTTCAGGATCTTTAGGATCTCTTTCTCGTTGAACGGGTCCACCTGATAGTTGGTGGTCGCGGTGGCTCGGCTGACCAGCTTGTTGAGGATCAGGTTGTCGAGTGGGTTCTTTTCGATGAGCCCGTCCACGATGGCCTGCTCGATTACATGCCGGAGCGGGATGATGATGTTCCTGATTCGCTTCAGCGTGCAGGCCTGGGACGTCACCCATTCCCGGATGTCGGCCGAGGACAGGTCACTGATCAGCTTCTTGCCAAAGGCAGGGCGAAGGTGTGACTCGATCGACTTCTTGTAGTCGTTCACCGTGGACAGCTTCAGCGTCTTTTCTGCCAGGGTGACGTAGGCGTCCAGTAGGTCGCCGATGCGGGCTTCGCTGATTGCTTGGCCGAACAGCTTGGCGCGCTTGCTGTTCGGGAAGTACTTGCCGTAGTGAAAGGTGCCACGGCTGATCGCGTTCTCGATCTCGGCCTTCAGGTTGCTCGCGTACTTGATGTTGCCCTTGGTGGGCTCGATGTTTTTCAGCGTCTCCCGGCACTCCACCCCCCGATACTGGAAGTGGAGCACCAGGCTCTGCTTGCCGCTCGCGTAGGTGCGGATGGTTATGCCGCGCGGCGTTTCAGGGGTTTGCTGGTTTCTGCCCATTTTTCCACTTCTTCCAGGTTGATCCATACGCGGCCATCTGCCGGGATACGCCAGTGCGTGCCTTCCAGCCACTTACCACTTCGTTTTTTTGAATCGACAGCGTCTGGCGTATCACCAGACAGCTCGCAGTACTTTTCGAGCTTCACCCACTTCAACATGTCGGGTCCTTTCTTGTTGTGCGGCCATTGGCTGAGCGGTCAGCCGGTTTTCAGAGGACGGCGAACTCCGGTTGTGTTGGTCGGAGGCGACCGCTCACCGATGGCCGCGTGGTCGCGGTTTGGGGCTAGTGGCCAATCAGGTCGAGGGTGATGACGCCGCCGTTTTCCTCGTGGCCGGGCGGCAGCAGCTGGTGGCGGTCAGCTTGGCCGGCGCGCACCAGGGCGCGGCCGAAGGGGCGGCTGATCTCTTCGACGGTGACGAGCAGCGCGGGCAGGGTGTCGATTGGGCCGTGAAGCTGGACGAGCACGCCGTCGTCGTGGCTGTAGTCGATGCGGGCATCGAGGCCGGCGCAGGCGAGGGCTTCGGTCAGGCGCTCGCCGCGCAGGATGCTGGGCAGGCGCTGGTTCAGCTTGGCGATGCGGTCCTGCATGCGGCGGGTTTCTTGTACGGCGATCCGGGTGTAGAGGTTCATCCCACAATCCTTTCCAGAAGCGCCCCAACAAACACCGCCGACGATGCCGCGGCGATGCACATGCCGGCGATGATCATCACCACGGCGATTGCCTTGCTAACCATGCTTTCCTCCATGTCGGCCGGCTTACGCCCGGCCCAGGTTGAGAACCCCATGCGGGTCCGGGTTGACTCGTTGCATCCACTGCCGGCTGCTCGCCATGGCGGCAGCCAGCTGTTCCTTGATCGATAGCGAGCTGCCGTCCTCGGCCTTCCAGCGGTCGCCGCTGGAGCTCGGGCGCGGCCTGCTGGCGCGTTCCTGTTCTTCGCGGACCTTGGCCAGCAGCGCGATGCCGATGCCTTGCTGTAGGCCGGCGAACTGCTTGTGCAGCTCGCGGCCGCGCCGGCGCACGGTAACGGCTTCGCGTTCGGCCTCAGCGCGCTCGCGCTGGGCGTTGACCCAGTGGTCGCAGAACTGCATGAACTCCGCTTCCTGGGCTCGCTGGCGGGCCTGTGTCAGCCGGCGCAGTGCGGCGCGCTGGCGGCGTTGGTGCTCAGCCAGTTGCGCCGGTGGCTGGAACTGATCGTCCAGCGGCTGGACGGCGCGAATCAGGTCGTCGGCCGCGATTTCTTCCAGCCAGCGAAGCCGGTCTTCGTCGGTGGCCTGGGTGGCCACCGGGCCGATGGTCAAATTCGTAGAGTTATTGACACGAGTCCAAGCGGCCGCTTCGCGACCGGTCAAAACCTTCCACTCGTGAACGCGGGTCATGGCGAGCTGACCCCCGTCGACCTCGACCACGCCGAACAGGCGCTTTTGGCCGGCTTCGCCATAGCGGTTCACTACAGGCTCGCTGTCCTTGGCCAGCTGCAGCGGCATGTCGCGGCGGCTTAGCTCTAGTCCGCCCATCACCTCAACAAAGCGCGCCCAGTGGCCGACGTCGGCCGCTGCGGCGGCTTGCATCAGCACGCCTTCGGCGTCGCCGTAGTCGTAGCGGCGCAGCTCGCGCCACACACCTACCGGCGGGCCGCCCACCTGTTGGAACTGGCGAATGCCCCAGGTGGCCGCCCAAGCATCCACGCGGCGCGCGGTCGACATGGCGTCGGTGTCGTCGCCCTGGTGCTGCGCGGCGCCGTCGTCGCCATCGGCGCGGCTGTTGCGGTCGGCCGTGGCCTCGAAGTCCTGGCCGATCGAGGTGCCGTCGTTGCGGACACCGTCGATGTTTTTTGCGATGTACTTGGCGATGTAGCCGGCAGCCGAGCCCTTGTTCCAGTCGATGGCCTTGAACCACACGCGCGGGCCGATGGCTTTCCACACCCAGCGCGGCGGGTGGCTCCAGAAGGTCGCCTCGTCGCCGATGCGTTCGGCCAATTTCTCCACCGATTGCGGCGCGCCGTTGCGCTTCAGCTCGCGCGCCTGTTCCTTGGCCGCCTTCTTGGTGAGCGCATAGCTCAAGTCTTTGCCCAGCTCGGCGCGGTCCTCGCGCACCGCATAGCGCGCCACGGTCAGGCGGAAGTCGCGCACCTGGCTCGGGTCCATGAAAAACAGCCCGTGCAGGTGCGGTGTGCCATCGTGGTGCGGCTCGGCCACGCGGAAGCCGAACACCTTGATGCCCTGGCGGGCCAGCGACGCGGTGATGCGTGACCACACTTGCGCCAGATAGTCGCGGGTGGTGCCCGGCGTGCTGCCGTCGTACTTCGGATTGCGCTGGCCACTCTTGGCGCGGCGAGGGTGAAAGCGACTCGGCGCGGTCAGCGTGATGAACTCGCCCGCCATGCCCAGGCTCACAGCGATGTATTCGAACCCGGCAATGCGCGTCATCAGCTCGGCGCGGCGGATGGCCGGGTTGGCCATGCCCTTGTCGGCCAGCTCGGCGAGGGTGAATTCCTGGCCCAGCTCATTGATGGCGACCATGGCGTCGAGCAGGGCACGGTTGCGGCGTTGCTGCTCGCCGCGGCGGTTTACCGCATCGTTGCTGCAATACAAGTTGTTGCGCTTGTGGACCAGCCCCAGGCTGATCGCCATGGTTTCTACCTGGCGAGCCTTCACCCGGCGCAGGTTCCGGCGCCACCACAGGCTGCAACCCACGCGGCGGGCGATGCCTTCCTCGCTGTCGCCGCTAGGCAGTGGCATGCCGTGCTCTTGGCAGAACACCTCCAGCGCGTTCAGGTCCGCCCCATGGATGCGAAGCTGTTCGCCTTCTTGTGCCCGCGCCTTGGCATAGGCCACGGTGGCTTCGTCGCTGGCGCCCAACTCCAAGGACTTGGTAGGGAACTGCGCCACCAGCTCGCGCAGCCATTCGTTGGCCTCGCGCTCGCGGCCGTCGTCCATGACTCCGATTCGGTGTGCCAAATCCCGCAGCGGCCGGTTACGCCGGCGCAGCCACTCCCGGCGCACTGCATAGGCGAGATGCGGGGGGAAGTGGTTGATCCAGCCCAGGACCGTACTGTCGGGCAGGTGGCAGACCAGCGGCATCATGCTGCGCGGCTCTCCAGCGCTACGGCCTCGCGGCGCAGTTCGGATTGGCCCTCGGCCGGGACGATGCCCTCGCCGCGTTGCAGCTTGCCGCTGGCACTCTTGTGCTCGAACAGCACGTCTTCAAGGTCGTGATGCAGGCGGCCAGCGGCGAACAGCTGGATGCCCTGGACCGGCAGGCGGTTGAGGATGATCAGGCTGTTGATGCTGCGCTCCATTTCGCCCAAGGCGAGCAGGGCGCCCTGCAGCTGTGCGATAGCATCCAGTTGCTCCAGAGACATCACCTTTCGCTGCAACGCCTCGACCGTGGTCAGCGGGTTGGATTGGTTGGCTGAAGCTGCCGGCAGCAGGCCGGCGCGTACAGCCTGGAAGTTTTCGTAGGCACCCATTGCAGGCACTCCCTTAGAGAACGGCGCTTAGTTGCTGCAACACGAGCAGCACCAACAGCAGGAGGCCGCAACGGATGGCAGTGAACAGCCAGTCGGACACGGTGTCCGGCTCGACCGGTTTGGGTTGTGCCGGCGTGTAGCAGTGCTGGCCGGCGCCAAGCGGTACGCGGTTCAGGTCTTGCATGTCAGCCTCCTTTGGCAGAATTTGGGCAAAGCCTCTCCCTGCGGGCCGGTTTGGCGGCTCGCCGGGGCAGGGTTCGCGGGGTTGGGGGAGTTAGCCGGCCGTGTCGGCTAGCAGATCGAGCTGGCGATCATCCGGTGGCTGGGCCTTTTTGCCGTAGGGGATGAACACCAGGGGGTTGGGCTTGGCGCTGGGGGAGAGCGTCCGCACCACCTCGGTGAGCGTGGCGAAGGTGTGGCCGCACTCCAAGTCGCTGCACTGGTGGCGGGCCTCACGCAGCTTCGCGCTCATCATGCGGCTGGTGCGGGTGTTTGCGATGGCGCCGCAGTGGGGGCAGGTAAACGCCATGGCTACGCCTCCTGGCACTCGATGAAGACTTTAAAGGTCATGTGGTTCATCTGCGTGACCTTGGTGCAGATGGCCTGGCGGATCGCTTCCAGACGGGCGCGCTCTTTCTTGTCGATCTTCCCGTCGCGGGTGGCCTCGCGCCATTCGTGCGCCAGCTTGCCCACCTCGTCGACCAGTTCCATGTAGATGGTCTGGATTTCGCCGCGGTCGATCAGCTCGATGTCCGGCAGCTCGATGAACACGCCGCCCGACTCGGCTGCAACGGCCTCGGCAAAGTAGGTCGTGCCGCTGAGCGACTGCATCAGCATGGCGTCCTGCACGTACATGCTTTGGCCGCCGTTCTCGTAGACGCGGTTTTCGAGCGACTTCTTGCTCGTGTTCATTGCCGCCGCCATCGCCGCCCAGCCGCCACGCATCGCGCGGCACATGGCCTGGTACGCGCTGCGGACTCGATCCTCGGAAAATTCCATATCTCTCTGGTTTCTACTCAGTTTATTAAGCGCTAGAGTTCGAAGCAGATCAGGCGGCTTCTGCTGGCAGGCCCATGGCCTTCATGCCTTCCAAGTACATTTCGCGAGCAAATGCGCCTTCCATCATTCCGCGCTCGTCAGCCAGCTTGACCAGCTGTTCGCGCTCAGAAGGAAACAGACGCATGGCAACTTGCTTGCGATCCACCCCGTTCGGGGCACGACGACGAACCGGTTTAGATGTGGTTGGCATGTCAGGCTCTCTGTTAGGATGCTTGAGAATGTGTGATACAAGCCGAATCATACTTGAAAATTGAATCAACGCAACATCTTTAGGCTTCATATTTTGAGTATTTCTGACCGACTGCGCGAAGAACGGATGCGCCTGAACCTGAACCAGACCGAAACGGCTAAAGCCTGCAATGTGGGTTTTTCGACGTATCAGGGATACGAGCGCGGGGAGCGATTCCCTAACGCTGAGGCCTTGGAACTGCTGTATCACGCAGGCTTTGACGTGCTTTACGTGGTGGCTGGGGTTCGCAACACGGCCGAGCTATCGAACGAAGAAAACACGCTGTTGGCGGTACTCAAGTCCGTGGATGCGCGCGCTCGGAAAGCGATCGTTTCAGGGGTTGTCTCTGGTGTGCAGGTTTACAACAGCGAGGCGTGATCGATGACTGCGATTGCCCACCGGCTGGAACAGGAACGCATCCGGCTGAACATCAGCCAGATGGAAATGAGCCGCCTGGGCGGCGTGGCGCTGTCGGCCTATCACTCGTTCGAGAAGGGCACCCGGTTGCCGAGCGGCGACTTCATCGAGCAGGCCCAGGGCGCTGGCGTGGACGGGCTCTATATTGTGACCGGCCAACGCGACACCGCGACGCTGTCGGCCGACGAAACTCGCCTGCTGGAGCTTTTCCACCGCGCTGAAGAGCGCATGCAGCAGACGGTGTTGCAACTACTACAGAGCTATTCCGCATGACGGCCTGAACGCCCGATTGCTCCAAGAGCGCCGGCCCGAAAGGGTGCGGCGCGTTTTCACATTATTCCGGCAACATGCCGGAGGAATTATTTTTATGCGGCATGGTAGGGGGTCCACTTAGCATGCCGCAAGAGATAACTATATTAACAATATTGCAAGGTTAAATTTTGTCAAATCCTGCCAACATAAAGCTTAATGTGCTTAATGATCTCAGCTTTGGGTTTGTTGATGCTGAAAGCGAAGAAGATTTAAACATTAAATTTCTGAAAACTACAGATTTTGAAGAGTTCTTAAAACCAGAAATATCCTTGGTTCTTGGCTCTAAGGGGGCTGGAAAAAGTGCGCTATTTAAGCTGTTGACTAAGTTTGATTTTATTGCAAGAAAACTAGCGAACGGGGCCTTGAATGAAGTAACAATCGTAGAAGCAACGGGGTTTAATGATGTTTCTGAAATTGACACCGAGTCAATTTTAGAGCTTCAAAAAAACCCTGATTTCGACTATGCAAAGCTTTGGAGGCTTTATTTTGCTGTTAAATTGGCCAAAAAATTGGCTGCCCAAGGTGTTAAAACAAAAGGCGCGGCAGCAATTCTTTTGAAGGATTTGAAGGCAGAAAAAGATTTTAGATTGCTGCCATTGTTGACTAGTGTTTGGGAGAAAATAATTGGTCGCGCTCCGAAGAAGGTAACATTTCCTATCTTTGGAGAGTTGCAGATTGGCTCAAAAACTGTTGATGTAAGTGCGGCAGAGGTTTTGACGGAGCTGAATAGTGAGCTGGCTTCTAGAAATCAGAAAGCATGGCTCGTGTTTGATCGGATTGATGAGCTATTCGCAGGAAGGCCAGAAGAAAGAAAGAGAGCAATTTCTTCATTGCTAGTGGAGTGCAAGAATTGCCAAGATAAATATAGCCACATACGGTTTAAAGTCTTGCTCAGAACTGATATTTGGGCGCAGTTGGAATTTATCAATAAAACGCATTACTCCGATAAAACAATAAAAATTGCTTGGTCAGAAAACGACCTTGCGGCAATGCTTGTAAAACGCGTTCTTGCAAATGCAAATGTTCGAGGCTACTTTGCAGATTTGCTAGGCAGTTTTGTAAGAAAAGACGTCGAAGGGATGAGCGAGGCTGAAGTAGATGAAATCTTCTACAGCATCTTCGAGGGGCAAATCTATAAAGGTCCCAAAGAAGCTAAAACTCTTTCTTGGATGATCGAGCGTTCTACTGATGGGACGGGGTGCGTATATCCGCGCGAGCTTATTATGTATGCTCAAATATCAAAACAAAAGCAGTCAAGCTCTGGTCCTGGTGGTGGTGCTTTAATTGAAGGGGCTTCAATTAGAGATGCATATTATGAGGTTTCAGAAGCTCGATGCAATAATTATTTAGCTGAATTTCCATGGTACTCTCAACATTTTAAGAAGTTTTCGGGTGCAACTAAGACGGAATTTTCTCGCGATGAATTGCTGGCTATGTTTGATGGACTTGGTCTTGAAGCGGAAGAGGCAATTAAGGATTTGGCCACTAATGTTGGTGTTTTAAAGCCCGTTCGAGGGTCGGTTCATACCGCAGAAACATTCCAGATACCAAAACTTTATGTTTATGGCCTGGGTATAACGATTCGGGGGCGACCTTGACTGCCTGCTCGCCAGATCCGACGATGTGGTGAGGTGCATCGAAGGCTGTACGAGCTGCTAGTTAGAGCGAAGTGATCAAAAGCTACTGTGGTCAATCATGTGGTTGACCCTATATCCGATCAAGCTAGGCGATCCGCCACGATTTCAATGTAAGGTATGGTGTGAAACAGAGCGATGCTTTTCAAGTAATTCTCGAGTTGTGGCTTATTCGACCTGTCGAGGCTAGACGTAGCCGTGACATTGACCTTTTTACGATGGAGGTGAGCCGTAGCCACCCCCATCTTTTTGAGTTTCGGTGTGCAGGGAGAAAAGAGGCCGCGCTCAAAGCGTTTCTACTGAAGCACACTCACAGCGCTTGAATAGCGGCTTTGCTAATCTCGTACGGATCGAGCAGGCGCAGGCAGTCGGTGATACGAAGTGGCTGCGCCTGTTCTTGCAATACAGCGTCCAGGCTGGCATTGAACCGTGCCAGCGTCTCGGCGGGCATGCCCTCCATCCTCTCCAGCACCTTGACCGCGGCGTTGGCGCTGCTGCTGTAGTTAGGCAGAGGGAAGTCCGTTCTCATTACTAGCTCTTCTGGAAACCCGAACACCTTGATGGCGACTTGTTCATCCAGTTCTTCCAGGTAGGGGGCTACGTCTCTTTCTCGCATTTCAGTCTTCCTTTTCTTGCAGGTTTTCCAGTCGCATTTCCAGCCGCAGCTGGTTGGTATAGCCGCCGTTGTCTAGGGTGTGCTCGACGCTGGCCAGCAGCCACAGTGTCCTGTCGATGATGGGCTTGAAGCCGGACACGGTGACGGGCACTTCGGGCATGAGGTCGGGCCGGCCCATGGCGAGGGTGAGGCTGAACTCGGCCAGGCCGCGCTGCATGCGTTCCCAAGCTGAGCGGGCGGCGCGGGTGGCGTTGGCCTCGGTGGCATAGACGTGGCGCAGCACTTTGACGTTGTCGGCGGCCGGCTCGATAGGGGGCTGATTGACGGCTGCGACCTTGGTTCGCTTGCTGGTTTTCCCGGTCTTGGTCTTGCCGTGCACGCGCTTGAACTCGGTGTTGGCGTCGACGACGACTTCGCCTTTTTTGGCGCCGGCGGTGTCCTGCCAGCAGGCTTTGACGGCGGTGTAGTTTTGCCGCTCGGCGATGCTGAAGGTGTGGCGGTCGCCGGCGGCGCGGGCGATGTGCACCGGCTCGATGGGCTGGCCGCTGGCGGTCTGGCCCATGCCGGCCTTGAAGAACAGCAGGCGCTTTGACTTCACCGTGGCCACGGCGTCGAACTGCTCGGCCAACCGGGTGAGCAGATTGGCGTCGCTCTCACTGGTCTGGTCGAGGTGGTCGATCAGCACATTCTTGAACTCTTCGCTGACCACTGGAATCAGGTTGTTTTGCCCGGCGATGGTGGCGACGATCTCGCCGATGGTCTTGCGGTGGAACGATCGCTCGCGCTTGGTGGTGAGCCCTTGGCGCAAGTCGGCGCTGCGGCCGCGCACGGTGAGCACGTCGGGGGCGCCGCTGTGCTCGACCTCGTCGACGGTGAACTCGCCTTTGTCCACCAGCGGCTGGCCGGCCCAACCAATGAGCACCTGCAGGCGGGCATTGCGAGGTGGGATGTCGAGCAGGCCGTCGCTGTCGTCGAGCTGGATTTCCACCTGATCGGCTTCGAATGCCCGGTTGTCGGTGAGGTGCAGGCTGATGAGCCGGTCGCGAAACCGGTCGGTGATGTCCTTGCCGTTGAGCAGGATCTGATAGGCAGGGGTGCGATTCTGGCCTGCAAAAAAGCTGCCGATGCCGGGCAGGTTGGTCGAGGCGTTGAGTGCCTGAAAGGTCATAGCAGCAGCCCCTTGATGATGCTGGCGAGGTCGCCGAGCTTGGCGGTGTTTTCTTCGCGCTTGAGCTGCAGGGTGAATTCGTAGCGGCGGGCGGCGCCGTCGGAGAAGAACACGCTCTTGGTGATGTCGAGTGATTCGATGACGAACAGCCCGAGCATGGCCCCGGTGCCCTCGATGAGCGGCCACGACCGGCCTTGGTTGGCCATGGCCTCGATGGTCTCCAGCGATAGGCGGCCGCCGGTGATTTCCGGCAGCAGCACGCCGGACAGGGTGATGGTTTCGTCGTCGATGCCCAGGAACTGGCTGGCCGGCCGGGCCCCGACGCGGCTGTTGCTGGGGTGGCGCCACGCGACGCGGCGCTTGAATTCCTGATAGGGCAGGGTGTCCATGCTGAACACGAACAGGCCCAGCGTCATCATGGCCATGGGGTGGTGTCCTAGTCGTTGTCGGTGAGTTTGCTGCGACCGCGTGCGGCCTGTTTGCGCTGGATGCGCTCGACCTCAGCGGCTACCAGCTTGGCGAGCCGTTCTTCGCTCATGCCCGGGGCGGGCTGCACGATGATCTGGATAGGCTGGGTGGCTACCGGTGCGGCGGCGGTCGTTGCACGGGCGGCGATGGGTGGGCGGGTGTCGAGGTTGATGCCGGCCACGGCCGAGCCAGCGGTGAGGGCGATGCCGGCGCCGGCGGCGGTGAGGCTCTTGGCGATGCCCTTCACGGCGCTCATCGGGCCGCCCTGGTTGTCGGTGAGCCCTTGCTCTAGCCCTGCCATGGTCCAGCCGCCCAGCTGGGCGAACACGCGGGACGGGGAGTGGATGCCGAGCTTTTCCTTGAACCAGGCGATGGTGCTTTCGCCGGCACCCATGATGGTGCTCTTGACCAGGGTGAGGCCGTTGGTGATGCCGCCGACTAGGCCCTGCATGATGTTGGTGCCGAACTGGGTGAACCTGCCCGGCAGGCTGGCCATGAACGCCATGATGCTGTCCCAGTGGCGGTAGATGATTCCGGCCAGACTCCAGTTCATGAACAGGGTGACGACGAATTGAGCGGCACTCGATGCGGCGCTCTTGATCCAGGCCCAGCCTGTGGCGAATGCCTGCTTGATCTGGTCGATGAGCCCCCAGAACTTCGGCCCGATGACTTCCCAGTTGCTCCACAGGTAGTAGGCGAGCGCAGCGATGCCGGTGATGATGAGGCCAATCGGTGTCGTCAGCAGAAGCCGCGACAACATGAAAATGGTCTTGGCAATCACTGACACCGGACCGACGAAAGCCTGAACAAGCCCAAGCCCGAACGCGCGAGCAAACCCTAGTACCGCAGTAAGAACGTTGCGCAGTGTGCCGATCTTGCTGCCTACCCAAGTGGCAGCACTGCCAATCCGATTGAAAATGCTACGCATCAGGCCGACCTTGCTGCCGGCCTCGGCCGCGCCTTTTCCAAGGATCCCAAATCGGATACCAAGCACGGACAAGCTAAGCTTGGCCATCGCTATTGGTCCGAGAATGGAGGCGACGGCCAGCCCCAGGGCGCCGGTGACGGTCAGCACGATGGCAAGCACGGCGGCGGTTTTCATGAGGGTGTTGGCCAGCGTTGGGTTTGCCTTGGCCCAGTCGCCCATCCTTTCGGAAAGGCTACCGATCCATTCGGTGGCTGCTTTCAGCTCCGGCGCGATCGCCTCGCCGAAATTCACCATGGCGTTGGTGAACGTCCCCGATGCGGCATCCCACAGGTTCTTGAGCGTGCCAAGCTGCTCATTCACCCGCTCTTGCAGTGAGGCTTGGTCGGCCATCTTCTTGGCCATCTCGTCGTAGCC
This sequence comes from Crenobacter oryzisoli, assembly GCF_030385785.1. Taxonomy (GTDB): domain Bacteria; phylum Pseudomonadota; class Gammaproteobacteria; order Burkholderiales; family Chromobacteriaceae; genus Crenobacter_A; species Crenobacter_A oryzisoli. The sequence continues at coordinate 68,351 of NZ_JAUEDK010000019.1, read as the reverse complement.
GGCCTTGCCCTTGTTGATGAGCATGTTCAGGGCTTGCAGCGTTTCGGCGTCGTCCCCCCAAATCTCGGCAATTACCGCATTACGCTGCTGAGTGTTGAGCTTTTGCAGCTGGGCGGCTTGGTTGAACATTTTGTCCAGGCCGCCGAATTCGCCCTTGCCGTTGGTGAAGTCGAGTTTGAAGTCGAGGCCGGCCGCCTTGATCAGCTTGTTACCCTTGGCGATTTTCTTGGCGTCCATGCTCCGCTGGAACACTTTGCGGAATGCGTTGCCCGCGGACTCGCCCGACAGGTTCTGCTGGTCGGCCATCGCCAGTAAGGGGGCCAGCACCTTGGCGCCGGCGAGCCCTTTCTGCTTGATCATGTCGAGGGCGGGAGAGAGCTTCGCGAAAGCGTTGAGCATGTTGCTGCTATCAACGCCGACATAGAAGGTGCGCTGGATGACATCCATCAGCCCCATCATGTCTTTCTCAGTGGTGCCCGTCGCATCCTGCATCTTGGCGGCGAAGTCGGCTGCCTGTTCGAACGGCAGCTTCAACTGCACACCCAGGTAGGCCGCTGCTTCACCCACCCCGCCAAGGATTGCCTTGGCACTGATGCCCTGGCGCACCAGGGCCGTCATCATGTTCTGGAAATCTGCCGTCGTGCCTGGCAATCGGTTGCCAAGCTCGACCGCCAATTTATTGATGGCACCGAAGTCGCTGCTGACCTTCTTGCCCGCGCCCATCATGGCTACTTTCAATTGGGTGGCCGCGTCCTCTGCCTTCGCATACTCGCGTACCGGCATCATCACGGCCGCTCCGGTAGCGGTGCCTGCCGCCAGTGCTCCAGCGCTGTTGCCGGCAACTTTGTCTCGTACTGCTGTCAGCTTGCCGTAGCTGGCATGGGCGGCAGCGAGGCGCTTTTGCTGGGTGTTGACGCGAGCGAGCCGTGCTTCCTGCTGCTGGAGGGAGGAGGTGGTACTGGCGATCTTCTGCTTGAGGGTCTGCTGATGGCTGGCCAGTGAGCGGGTACTGATGCCGGCTTGTTCCAGCCGACCCCGGGCCATCTGGAGGTTTCGAGCGAGTTCCTGGCTGCGCTGCTTGAGAGCGGACGCCTCGCGGGTGGCCTGTTGGAACTGCCGCGTCATGGCGGCCGTTGGCTTGTCGACGGTGGCCAGCTCTTGGGAGAGGCTGCGCACCCGGTCCTGGGCGGCCTTGAGCTGGTTGCCGGTGATGGCGGCGTCGCGGGCGAGCTTGCGGAAGCTGTCGATCTGCCCTTGTGCGCTGTTCAGCTGCTTGAGCTGGTTGCGGGTCTCTTTGAGCGTGTGCGCGAGCCCGACGCTGGAGGTGGTGGCCTCTTTGATCGGTCGGGTGATTTTGTCGATGGCCTTGAGGACCACTTCCAGCTTGAGGCTGCGCGCTGCGCTCATTCGTCGTCGACTCCGCTACGTACTCGGGCGCGCTCGCGCCACTGCATCAGTTCGGTGGGGGACATGTCGCCGATCTGTTGCGGCGACCAGTGGAAGATGACGGCGACGTCGGCCATGGCATCTTCCACGCGGTTGGGCAGGCTTAGGCGCTGACCGGGGCTTGCTTGTTCGAGGAAGTAGAAGTCGATGGCGCCGTCTGGCCGTCGCCAATCTCCGCTTTCACTTGGTCCACCGTGCGCTTCGGCAGCAAAAAATAGGTGACTTCCTGGCCCAGTGCCATGAGGTCGGCCGGGTCCATTTCCTTTACTTCGTGCTGGGTCAGCGACGGGGTGGAGATACGCGGCAGCAGGGTGACCAGCGTTTGCACGTCCATGCTGAGGACGTCGGAGAGGGCCAGCCCCTTGAGGGTTTCGACGTTGGGGCGGCGCAGTGCGATGGTGGTGATGGTGTTGGCGCCGCGGGTGATCGGGTTTTCGAGGGTGACGGTGGTGGTTTTGCTCATGATGGTTTCCTGTTTGGAGGGAGTGAGCGGCCTGCTCATTTGGCTGGCCGGATGGGGTTAGGCCAGGCCGATGGCGCGGCGGTGTTCGGCGAGGCGGTCGACGCCGCCGAATTTCTCGACCATGCCAAGCATGTCGATCTCGACCAGTTCTTCGCCGTTGGCGATGAGCTTGTAGTAGGTGAGTGAGGCTTTGACCTTGTGCTCGGTGTCGTCGCCAGCCTTGGCGCCGCCCATGTCGATTTCGGTGTAGCGGCCGCGCATGACGACTTCGGTGGCGATGACTTCGCCGGTGTCGTCGTCCTGATAGGAGCCGGCGAAGCGCAGCAGGGTGCCGCCGGCCTTGGCGGAGCCGAAGTTGCGGAAGACGTCGAGCATCAGGCCGCCGAAGGCGATCTCGGCTTCGAGCTTTTCCTGGCCGAGGTCGACGTCGACTTCGCCGCCCATGCCGCCGCCACGGTACGCCTCCATCTTGCGGGCGAGCTTCGGCAGGGTGATTTCCTTGACCTCGCCGCGCCAGTCGTTGCCATCGCCGTACATGTTGAAATGCTTGAGCTTGCGGGGCATGCCCATGTGCTTGTCCTTTCAGTGCTGGCCAGTCGTTGCCGGCCGGTGGTCAGCGGGCGACGGCCTTGGCGAAGTCGACCAGGTAGCTGTCGGTGATGGTCTGGTAGAAGCCCAGGTCTTCCAGCGGCGGCACCGGGGTGTAGTCGTAGCTGATGCGCAGCTTGCCGGCCTTGAGGCTGTCTTTCGGGTTCAGCTCTTCGTCGAACCACGCGCTACCGCCGATGAGGTATTCGCCCCGCACCAGCTCGGCGATCTTGCCGCCGATGCCTTCGATGATGTCGCGTGCCCGGCGCGGGGTAATCGGGCCATCGACGGCCCACAAGTGCGCCAGGGCGACGGTGTCGGCCAACACCTGGGCGGTGCGGGTATAGCTCTCGAACGCGAACAGCGGGTCTTTGCTGCAAGTGCGCGAGCCCCAGAAGCGGTAGCCGCCCTCCTGAATCAGCGTGGTGACGTCGTGGCTGTTGAGATAGCCTGTGTCGGTGTCCGGGTTTTGCAGGTCGAAGAACAGATCGTGGCTGATGCCGGTGACGCCGTTGACCGGGACGTTCGAGATGGTCTTGTGCCAGCCGATGTCGTTGTCGATCTTGGCGCGCAGACCCAAGGCACGGGCGATGGCGTAGGCGGACTTTTCGGCGTTGGCGGTGGTGTCCCAGCCGGTGAAGTCCGGCCAGATGACCATGGCTTCGCGGGCGCCGAAGTTGTCACGGTAGGCGACGGCTTCTTCCTTGGTGGTGGCGCCATGGCCGGACAGGTAGGCGAAGCCGCGCAGCTGCTGGGCGATGCTGATCAGCTCGGTGGCGACCGGCAGGTTGTCGAGGCCCGGCACGCCGAGCACGCGCGGTTTGACCTTGAGGCGGGCCGGTGAGGCGAGCAGCGCCTTCATGCCGGTGTAGCGGCCGCTAGCGTCGGTGCCGCCAATGATGTTGCTGATGGTCTGCTCGGGCGTGGCGCCTTCCTCGACGCGCACGATGACGGTGGCCGGGCTGGCCTGGTCGCCGATGGCGTCGAGCGAGCGGGCGAGGGTGCCCTTGTCGCCGGCCTTGCCGGCTGCGCTGCGCACGCTGGTGACGAGCACCGGGGTGTTGAGCGGGAACGCGGCGGCGTCGGCATCGTCGGCGGTGCACACCATGCCGACGACGGCGGTTTCCACGGTGCGGATCGGCCGGGTGCCGTCGTTGACCTCCTGCACGCGCACGCCGTGGTGGTACTGGTCTAGAGCCATGCCCTGATCTCCGGGTGATTGGAATGCAGACAGAGCATGACGCGGCGCGAGAGTGGGCGCCGCTTGTGCTTGTTGTGCGGAGTGGCGCCACAACCTTGCCAGCTCTATCACGGATTAAACAGCCCGAGCATCGCCCATGGACACATCGTCTGCCGTCCTCCTAAGTGACATCCTGGGGGCGGTAGACGAGGTGGATATGCTAATGGTGTGTGACATTGCCATTAGCAAAGTCAACGGTAGGGTGGCGGCTGCGTTGCTCGACAGGCGGGAGATGATCGCCGGCGAGGGCTTGGCGCTGCTGCGCCAGCTGACCCAACAGGAGGCCCGGCGTCAGGCGGTGCTGGCGCGGCTGACCGACCGCGAGCGTGACGTGGCCAATCTGCTGGAATGCGGGCTAACCAATGCCGGCATTGCGGCGTCGCTAGGGGTGACAGTGCGGACGGTGCGGGCGCATGTGGCGGCGATGCTGGACAAGCTGGAGTGCCCGACGCGCACGGCCTTGCTGGCCAAGCTGTTGGGGCGGGATATTGGCCTTTCGGCCAATATCCCTTGATGGCGCAAAGTTAGAAAATACTTGTTCGTCATCAATAAACAAAAACAGTAATGCAATTCAGAACTAGATCAGACGCATCCCGCTTGAACCCCCTGATCGGCTGTAGCCCGGCCGATACCTTGGAAAACCTGTGCGCGTGCCTGGCTGGCATGGGGTCGGCCATGGCGGATTTTCACGATGACCCGACGCTGAAGTTTTTCATGTCGTCTGTGAGTAGCGCCTTGCAGTTCGAAGCGTCGCAGATAGAGCCAACGGCCAATTAGCTGGTTGCGTCACAAGGAACAAGCCCCGCGTTTGCGGGGCTTTTTGCTGTCAATTCCTGGTGAGCTAGTGCTTTGGCCAGCACGGCACAAACTCGGCCAGCTGTTCCAGTGTCATTTCCGCGACCTCGCGTTTCATCTCGCGCTGCCGGGCATGAATCTCCCAGCCGCGCGCCACCATGGCCAATTCGTGCGCTGACTGCAGCGCCTTGAGTTGGTCCAGGGTGACGGCCACGTCCCGGTCGTCCGCGTCGGTCCAGAAGAACCCCGTCGGCAGGCCGATCTGCTCGGCCGCTGCGATGGTCGACGCCATCTGGTAGCGCACCGTCAGGCCACCATCCCAGCGGTGCCCGTCGAACTCGAACACGGTGCCGGCGGCGATCTGGGCCTCTTTCCATTGGGTCACGGCAGCAGCAGCGGCTTCTCTCTGCTCCGCCAGCAGGGCTACTGTGCCAGCTTCGTCGAGTATCCAGCCAGCACCGTCCCAGTGGTGATGGCGCGATGGCGGCGGTAATTGGGTCAGCCCATCCGGCACAGCGCCGATCTCGGCCAGCATGGTCGGGGAGCCGTCTGCGGTGCGATACCACGTTTCGCCGCGATGGTCCGGTACGATCTGCCACGCCTCCTGCACGACGTCCCATTGTGCCGCCTCCTTTGGGGCCATGATCGGCAGCGGCACCGCCGTGACTTTGGCTGGCAGCGGCAGGCCGCGTGGCGGCGACGGAACTAGGGCAGTTGTCTCGGTCGAGCGCAATACCGCGCCGGAGTAGTCCGGCACCAGACGCCAGCGGCGCTTCTTGGTGTCCCATTCGCATGCCTGATATTCGCCGGTGGCCGGCGGCGGGTCGGTGGCCAAATTGGCCGGCAAGGACTCGCCAAACGCAGTGGGCGCACAGCGCAACCCGGTTGTGGTATCCCAGATTTCGGCCTGGCTGTAGTCGGGCACCACGTCCCAGGCATCCCCGGCCGCGTTAAGCCGGTAGGACTGGCACGGAGCCAACTCTCCGGCCGGCGATGCGGCAATGGCATTCGCGGGAGCCGCGTAGACAGGTTGCTCGTCACTGCTCTCCAGCGGATCGAGGTAGGCCGGCACTGGGCCGAGGTAGCGCCCGGTGACGCTGTCATAGCGATGGAATTCGATAAACGGAACGTGCATGGGTTACCTCGGTTAAAACACGATGCAGGGGAGCAGTTTGATACCGGCGGCCAGGTTGGCCGAGCCGCCGGCCGCGTTGACGGTGACCGTGTGAGAGTGGTCGCCGACGGCGCCGACACCGACGCCGTGGGCGTGGGCGCCATCCCAAGTTCCGCCACCTGTGGCGACACCGGCACCGCCTGACGCGTTACCGCCATTGCCGACCCAGGTCGCTGCGCCGCTGTAGTGCTGGTGGGCGCCATCTGTGCCCGTCCATGCCGAGTGGGTATGACTACCGCCGGCACCGGATGAGGCCGTATGGCTGTGGCTGATCACGTCACCTGTCACGACCTTCCCGACGTTGCTGGCTGCACCGGCCAGCAGGGCGTAGCCGTCCGGGATGTTGGGCAGGTTGAACGTCGTCAAACCATTTCCGGCGCCATACTTGGTGCCGATGGCGGCAAATAGATTGGCGTAAGTGGCGCGGGACACGGCTGCACCATTGCAGACGAGCGTACCGGCCGGAGGCGTGTCGGCGAAGGTGACCGTCAATGTGCCCGGCTTGGCGCCGACGGCCTCCACTGTGGCAATTCTACTGACTGGCAAGTCGATGTAATTTCCGGAGGGAGAGTCAGCAGCACCATCGTGACCCCACTTACCCCCAGCAATGCTGATTTGATACGTGGAAGGTCCTGGGACGACCAGGAATTGCACATAAAAATCGAAGGTGTCGCGGTCAATCTGCACTACAAAAATATGGCCCAATGCACTGGCGCCTTTGACCCATCCCCACCCACTTCCGTAGAAGTCACCAGAGCTACCTGTCTGGCCGTTAATCCCGTTCGCCGTCTGGAAATGAACCTCGCATATGGCGCTTTGATCGTTTAAAGCGTTGTACCCAGCTCCGGTGATGAGTTTTAGATACAGTTTCCTCCCCACTTGCGATGTGCCTGACCACCGGCCGAGGCGCACCCATGTCGGAGCACCTCCAGTTTCGCCCAGTGCGAAATTTCGGACTGTTTCCCGAGCTACATACTCGGTGTTGACTAGTCTTTTAGAGTTGTCACCAACATCGGGTGTGGGGGCAGTCGGCTTGTCGGTGAAGGTTGGGCTTTTGAGTGTTGCGGCGTCGGTTATGCCATAGCCGTCTAGGGTGGTCGGTTTGTCCCGAACATCACTCCAATCTGCTCCGTCCACACGGCGCCATTCTCCCCACGTATCGAAATCCAGGCCGATTTGTACGTACAGCTTGCCATTCACCCAGAGCTGCCGCTGAAAAGTGGAGACGCCAGAGACGTCCACCCATTCGCGTGTGATGTACATCACGCCATACGTACCCTTCCCACCGCCGACCCCGAGTTCGCCGCAATCGACCAGCCCGACGCGCACGCCCATTGGCATGTCACGCGGCTTTTTGGGGAGAGCGTTACCGCGCAGGTCGAGCACGCCACCGATGCCCAGCTTGCCGAGTTCCTCGACCGCGATCGTATGAGACTCTTGCTCGGTGGTGTATTGGGGGTGTGGGTCGGTCGCTTCCAGGTGGGCACTAATGACCCGTTTGAGTTCGTCGCGAGTGGCGAGAACCACGGACGGGTCGATTTTCAGCTCGACGGCCGCCGTGTTCGAGACGACCAGCACAATACGGATGGTCTGGACGCGGCCGCTGCCGCTGGCGAGCAGCGGCTTGTAGGTGTCGGGGAAGTTGGCCACGGCGCAGAGGTTGCCGTCTTGGTCGTAGAGGCCGCCCTCGCGTATCCACCAACCGCCAACGTCCTCGGGGATGATTTGTTCGGCGACGATTTGCGACGGGTTGAGCGGGTCGACGTACAGGCTGTTGAGCGGCGCGCGGCGCTTCTCGTTGACCAGCTTTTTCTGGTCGCGGTCCGGCTGCGGCGTGCTGCCGCCCCCGTCGCCGACCGCCATCGCGGTGAGCTTGAGAGTGGTGCCGAGCGCGGTGGCGTTGGCGAGCTTAGCCTCGCCGATGGCGGTTAGGATGGCGTAGTAGGTTTGGCTCATGATGGGTAGACGCTCAGGGTGTCGACGAGGTGGGTGGCGCCGCGCACGCTGACGACGCCTCTCGCCTCGATGGTGGATGAGGTATAGGGGTAAACGGTGAGCACATCGCCCAGGTAGGCGGCGGCGCCGACATAGACGCGGCCGCGCGACTCGGCGCTAATGGCCAGGCCGAGCAGGTGGCGCGATACTGGCCTGGCGTCGTCAATCAGCCGCTCCAGCTCGCGATACATCTCGTCGGTGATGCCGTTATCGAGCACGCCGACCTTGAGGCGGAAGGTGCCGCGCGGGCCTGGCGGGTCGGTCTGCCACCACTCGATGACCTCGATCAGATAGCCCAGCGGTTCGACGACGCGTCGCAGCGCGCCGATGGTGCCTTTGTGCTGATGCACGTAGAACGATGCGCGGATGACCGCGCGCTTGGTCGCCTCGCTCCAGTTCTCGTCCCAGCGGTCGACTGAAAACGCCCAGGCGAGATAGGGCAGTAGCGGCACCGGGCAGGCGTCGGGGTTCCACAGGTCGCGCAGTGGGACGGGCAGCTCGGTGGCGGCGGCTAGTGCGGCGGTGGCCGCGCGCAGCAACGGCGAGGCGCTGGTCGGCAGCAGCGATCTACTCATCCGTGCCCCCGATGGTGACGCTGTAGCCGGTGCAGTAGCCGGCCTGGTGGTCGTCGAGCACAAGGTCGACGGCCGGTGCCAGCAACTCGATGCGCTGAACCCCCTCGACGTGCATGACGGCGGTCTGCTTGGTGCGGCGAATGTCCTGGCCTAGCCGGCGGCGCTGGTTGACCTGGGCGGCGAGCGCTTTCTCGGCCGCGCGCTTGATCGGTTCGGCTTCCGGGCCGGGATAGAGGTAGAGCACGGCGTCGGCGCGGTAGTTGACGATGCTGGCGCTCTGCACGGTGAGGCGGTCGGCGACCGGGCGGCGGTCCTCGTCGCTCAGGTAGGCGCGCACCTTGTCGAGCAGGTCCGGCGAGGCGGTGCCGTCGCCCTCGCGCGACAGGACGGTGACGACGACTTCGGCCGGCGCCGGGCTGGTGACGGCAACGTCGGCGACACGCGGGTCGGCCTCGCGGGCGAACTTGCGATAGGCCGCTTTCGGCCCGGCCACCGACAGCCCGTCGAACGCCTCCTGAATCCGCTCACGGAAATCCGGGTCGCCCTCCATGACGGCCGACACCGGCGGCACGGCGTCGAGGTCGGCCGGCACCAACTCCAGCCGAGCGACCTTGTAGCGCGCGCCGATCTGGTCGAGGTCCGGCCCCTCGGCGTAGGCCAGCATGGTGGCGAGCGCCGCCTCGTTGATGCGCTGGCGCAGCAGCATTTCGCGGTAGGCGTTTTCGCGGGCGATCTTGGTGAGCGGTTCGGACTCCAGCTCCAGCGTGCGGCGCACGGCGTCGCGCTGATCCTCGGGAAACTGCGCGACGATGGCGGCCTTGCGCTCGGCGAGGAGGGTGTCGAAATCGACCGGCTCCAGAACATCGGGCGGCGGCAGGCGCGAGAGGTCGACCAGTTGGCTCATGCGGCGGCCCTCCGGGTCAGTGGCACGTCGACGGTGAGCTGTTGGCCGGACTGCGGGCCTTCCTTACGGGCGAGCACGACGCCGAGCTGCCAAGAGGTGCCCGGCTGCTCGGCTTGTTCGTTGGCGGTGAGATCGACGCTGACCGGGGTTAGCCGCGGCTCCCAGCGCATCAGCGCCATCACGCTGGACGCCATGATTTGCAGGCGCAGGGCCGGCGTCATGGGCTGGTCGATCAGCTCGCGGTTGTACGAGCCGTACTCGCGCAAAGTGACCATGCTGCCGATGGGAGTGCCCAGGATGTCGGCAACCGATTGGCGCTCGTGCTCCTGGTCGGTGATGGCGCGGCCGGTGGTGGCGTTCATGCCGAGGTAGCTGGTCATTTGTTTGGTTTCTCGGTGTTGGGGCCGTCGTGCTCCGGGTGGGTGTGCTCGTCGATGACGACGCCATTCGAGGACAGTTTGCCGTTGCGGTGTTCGATGTTGCCCTCGATGACAGTTTTCCCACTGCCACCCTTGCCGCTCATGCCGGCCATGTAGCTGAGCAGCGCCTTGAGCAGCGTTTCGCCGTTGACCGTCAGCTTGCCGAGGATGTCGACGTCGCCGGTGAACTCGGTTTTAGGGCAATCGACCGTCACCTTGACGTCGGCCTGCACGTTGGCGGTCTTGATGCCAGTCACCGACAGCGCGCTGGTGGCGTGGTTGTAGGTGATGCGGGCACCGTCCGGGTAGTCGATGATGTCTTCGTCCGGGCTGTCGCTTGGCGGTGGAATGAGGTCGGAGGGCAGGCCGACCAGCACGATGCCGGCGCCGGTTTCACCGCTGGGGCTGAACACGATGCACTGTTCGTCCTTGGTCGGCGGACTCCAGCGACGGACGCGGCCGGCGCGCAGGCAGAAGCATGTCAGCCAGTCGGTGGTGAGCTGGCCGGATTTAACGCGCACGCGCAGCGGCTTCATCTGCACGTCGGCGATGGTGCCGAGGCGGATGAGCGATTCGAGGCGGCGGGAGAGGTCGGCGGGTTGATCCATGGCGACAGCGTGCCGCGCCATGGCGAGGTGGTCATGCGTTGGCTGTTGTGCCGGCCGGCGGCACAACCCGGTCAGCGTGCGAGGTGCGCGAGTACCACGTCCTCGACCATCTGGACGTCTTGCTCGGTGTAGCCCAGCAGCTCGCGGCGGGCATAGTCCACCTCGGGGCCACCGGGGCGGACCCGGTCGCGCAGGCCGTACTGGTGCACCCTGGCGATGCGCTCGACGCGGCCGGCGAAGCCGACCACGGCGGCGCTGTCGTTGACGGTGTTACGCAGGAAGCGCGCCGTGCGCAGCTTGGTGAACATCTTGCCCTGGCGCAGTTTGCCGACCTTTTGGCGCAGGCGTGGCGCGTAGGCGCTGCCGTCCGGGTTCTGCTGGGCGGCGATGCGCTGTTGCTGGCTGGCACGCAAGCGCTGGGCAATCTCGCGGGCGAGCTGGCGGCGTGCGGCTGGGGTGAGGTTTTGCAGCAGGCCGTCGGCCCACTGGTGCAAGCGACTCAGGTCGTCGGCCATACCTGTTCACCATCCTCCATGACGACGAGTTCCCAGTCCTGGCCTGCATAGGGGTCGAGCGGTGGCTCGCCAAAGTGCGTTGCGATCCAGCGGCCGGCGTTGGCCGGGTCTGATTTGACGCCGACGCGCTCGGTGAGCTGCAGGGTGATTTCGATGTCGACTTCAGTGTGGTCGATGATGTCGACCTGAAAATGCAGGCCATCGCGCTGACGCTCGGGATTGAGCAGCAGCTCGGGCTGATGCTCGCGCAGCCACTCCTGCAGGGTGATGAACAGCACGTCCGGGTGATCGCCGAACCCGATGACCAGCACCTTGAGCTGGTAGCGGTACTCGAACGAGCGTGAGGCGGTGCCGGTGTTCGCGATGCCGCCCCGGTCGACGTACAGCTTGAGCTTGTCGGGGTTGGCGCGCAGATCGGGCAACGCCGCCTCGATGGCGGCGCGCAGGTGGGCGGGCTTGTTCATCGCTCGGCCAACGCCTGGCAGGCGATGCAGCGGGTGCAGCCGGGCGCGGCACGACGGCGGGCCTCGGGGATGTCGTCGCCGCAGTCCTCGCAGTGGTGCAGGCTGGTGCCGACGCTGCGGCCGGCAGCGTGGCGGGCGAGCGCTTCGTCGCGCTGGCGCTGCTCCAGCGCTTGGGCGCGGTCGTAGAGGTCGGTCATTTGACGGCCCTTTCGATTGCCCTAGCGAAGCGCTGGTCGGCGCGTTCGAGCTTCACGTCGTAGAGGTTTTCGCTGTAGCGCGGCCCGTTGTAGAGGCGGGCGAACGCAGCCCAGCGCCCCTCGCGCAGCGCGCGCAGCATCAGTGGGTTGATCAGCAGGAAGCGCACGAAGGCGTCGAGGTGCTGGCCCTCGTCCTGTTTCATAAGCGTGGCGAACTCGTCGGCGCTGGCGTAGCCGAGGGCGTCCCAGTGATAGCCCATGATCTGGAAGCGTCCCCAGCTGGCCGACTCCAACGCGGCGAGGCGGTCGATGGTGCAGGCGGTGTTGAGGCGTGCCCATTCCGCCGGGCCGCCGGTGTAGCCGCCTCGCTGTTTATTGACCAGGGCGGGGTAACGCTCGGCCAGCGCCTCGACGTCGCGGCCTGCTGCAGCGAGGCGCTGATAGAACACATGGCGCTCGAACAGCACGACCGGGTTGCCGAGCGCGGTGAAACCCATCCCCGCACTTTCCACCTCACAGACAGCGCGGACGCGCGAGGCGGGCAGATCAAGGCGCTTGGCGGCCCGGCGGATGTCCGCATCAGTCAGCGACCTGGCATTCCGCGTGCCGGCGCGCAGGGCGTCGAGGGTGTGCGGGCCGGCCTTGCCGTCGACCAACAGGCCGGATTTTTTCTGGTAAGCGGCGACGGCCTTGGCGGTGGCTTGGCCATAGTCGCCGTCGACGACCAGCTTGGCGCCGGCCGTGACCAGCAGCCGCTGCAACTCGGAGACGTCCTGTCCCTTGCTGCCGATTGTCAGAACCATCGGGTTTTCCTCAACAGGTGGATGAACGGGTGGTCTGGCTCCTGCTCGCGGCCACGGAACAGCTCGACGACGTTGCCTCGCACCGCGAGCAGGGCGGCGCACAGCACGGCGAGCAGCACCAGGCGGAACGGATCGGTCGGCGTCAGCTGGCCGAACAGCAGCAGGATGGCGGCGATGCCGGCGGCGGCGGCGATCAGGTAGGCGAGCAGGGCGGCATAGGGGCGGTGATCGGCGCCGTGCCGCTCGAACAGCACGACGCGGCCGACGATGACGCCCAGGAGCGACAGCTCGAACAGGGTCGGCAGCGTCATTTGCTACCTCCCTTGAGCCGATCCAGCCAGCCACCACCGTCGCGGCCGGCGCGCTCGATCAGCAGCAACAGCAGGTTGACGACGACGGCGGCGGCGACCAGGGCGCCGACCTCGACCTCGACGCGGATCAGTCCGCCGGTCAGCATGGTCAGTCCGTCGGCCGCCATGCGCTTGCCGACCAGGCCACCGATAAACGAGGCGCAGCCGTAGCCGAGTTTTTTCCAGAGGTTGAGTTCGCTGCTGGCGAGCACGAACACGACGGCACCGGCGAAGGCGGCGGCGACAACACCGGCCTGCGGGCCGGACAGGATGGATAGCAGCGTCACGGCGCCGACGGCGGTGGCGGCGGCGCTGCTGGTTACAGGTTCAGCCATGGTTCAGTCCCACAGTTTGACCATCCGCGCGGGTTGCGGGGTCGGGGTTAGGTTGGGCAGCTCGACGGCGGTGCCGTGCGGCAGGATGGCGCCGAAGTCGGCGAGCCCTGGGTTGGCGGCGAGCACCGCTTCGGTGACGCCGGCGGTGCGGCCGTAGTGGCGCCAGCACAGCGCGTCGACGGTGTCGCCCTGGTGGGCAATGACGCGCATCAGATCAGCTCGACGGTGGTACGGCGGACGCCGAGGATGTCGCGCACCGCCCAGGCTGCATCGCGGCGCAGATCGTCAATGGGCGCTTCCAGCAGATCGGCACGCTTGTTACCGTCGGCGGTGGCGTCGATGTCGCGATAGCGCTCGGCGAGGCTGGCCTTGGCCGTGCTGTAGACGGCGCGCAGGTAGCGGGCGACCTGGACGCTGTCGCCATCGACCTGTTCGGCCGGCACCGCGTCGAGCGTGGCGAAGCCGGCGGCCAGCTGGGCCTGGCGCCAGTCGCGCAGCTGGCCGTTGATGGTGGCCACGGCCTCGACGATGGCGTGATGCAGGCGAGGGGCGGTGACGGTGTCGTCGATCCGCATGGCGCCGCGCACGGCGGCCGGGTCGATGTCGGGGAAAAACCCGCTGTTGCGGACGACTGGTTCCGGCGCGGTCTGCGCGTTGGAGGTGCTGGGATAGATCATGGGTGCGGCTCCGGTTGGGGGCGGTGGAGGGGGCTTTGATCAGCCAGGCTGTCGCCGCCCCCTGCCGCCCTGGTGCGCGGGGTACGCTCGGTGTCAGCTGCCGCCCGGTTGGCCGGCGCTGTCGTTCTTGATGGTCTTCTGGATCCGCTCGATGTCCTTCACCACACCTACCTTGTCGTGCAGTTGTTTGGCGCGTGTGAGCTGGGCGAGGGCGGCCGGCGGGTTGGCCGGTTCGAGCAGGAGGCCAAGTTCCTTGTAGAGCTTGGCGCGGACCTCATCCGGCATGTCTTGGTCGGCGGTGAGGTCGACCGCGCGCTGCAGCTGCTCCAGGTCGAAGGCGGCCTTGCCATCGCGGGCGCGCTTGGCGGCTTCGGCCAGTTCCTCGGCAATGACGGTCGGAGCTGTCCGCGCGAAGCGGTCGGGCATGGTGAGCTGGTGGCGGATGGCGTACTCGGCGATGTCGAGCGCGCCGGCATACTCGCCGGCATCGATGCGCCACAGCATGACGACCATCAGCACATCGTCCTGGGCGCCATTGCCGGCGGCGAGCACGCCGTCGACCCAAGGGACGTAGTCCGGCAGCAGTTTGCGCTTGATGTCGGCGCGGGTTTCCATGGACTGGATCCCTTTGAGCCGGCGGTTGTCCTCGGCGAGCTTGAGCAGCATCAGGTCGTATTCGGAGCAGCCCATCGGCTTTCCGGGCGCCGCCGAGGCGGCGACCTCGGCGGCGGTGACCCGCTGGAAGTGGGCGCGTGCAGGGCTGACCATTACGCCTTCGTCTCCTCTTCCGGCTCCACCAGCTCGATGTTTTCCACCAAGCAACCGGCCTCATAGACCTCGACCACATAGTCCTCGTTGGAAGACTGGTAGTCGGCGATCCAGTTGTAATCCGGCTCGTCGCGCAGATGGCGACGGCGGGCGCCAGTCTGGTAGTAGATGGACAGGTTGGACAGGCTGGTGATCAGCATGGTGTTGGCCGGGAAGAACGGCACGCGCACCGCGGGCAGATTGCCGATGGTTTTCTGCGCCACGATGATGTCGGTGGCGAGTTCTTCGCTTGCCGGCTGGTCCCTGTTGATCTTGGGGAAGTACTTCTCGCTCAGCAGGTCGCGGCCCACGATGACGACCAGGTCTGTGCTTTCGGCGAACACTTCGTGAATGAGGCCATTGACGGCATCAAACACCAGGGCGTCGAGGGTTTTGTAGCCCTTGGCGGTGGGGATGTCGGGACCGATCAACACCTTGCCGGAGCCCTTCTCGACCTCGTGCATCACGCGGGCCGGCGACTCTTCACGGTATTTCTGCAGCCAACCCTTGTTCACGTCCTGAAGCAGCGGATTGGCGTCGCGGTCGGTGTCCTCGGCGATGCTGGTGCCATTCCAGCCGATCATGATGCGGTCCAACGCCTGCTGGGTGGCGATGGCGTTTGTCAGGCGGTTCTGGAAGTCCGGGAACTTGGCCCACAGGTCGAGCTGGGCATACGGGATGGCGGTGTCGAAGTCGGTCTTCTGGCACTTGTAGCCGCCCTTGCTGAAGTCGGCCAGGCTACGCGGCCAGCGCTTCTTGTTCGGGCCGGTCTTGGTTCGGCCTGCCGAAGTGCCGAGCACGCCGAGGCCGACCTTCTCGCCGTCCTTCTCATCAACCGGGACCATGTTGATCTTCTGCAGGAAGGCGCTGGACAGCTGGATGCGGTCTTCCAGCTTTTGCTGGACAGATGGTTCGACGGTGAAGGTGTTGGCGGCAGAGGCAACACCGTTGAGCTTCGCTACCTGGGTGGCGAATGCTTCGTAACGCGGGCGAGTATCGTTTTTCATGGGTGGGCAGTCTCTCTGTAAGGGCGGGTTAGCAGTCGGTCAGGGTTTCGCCAGCACTACCGCCTGGCGTGCGTTCGCGCGGTTGGCGCTGCGGTTCGCGGCTGAGCTTCTGCACCAACTCGTCGTGGTCGGCGCTGAGCTGGTCGAGCTTGTCTTGCAGGGGCTTGAGGCTGGGGGCTTGGGGCAGGGTGGCGAACTGCTGGAGCAGCTGTTGCTGGGTCTCGGCGATGACCTCGATGGCGCTGCGCAGCTCGGCGGTGTCAGCGTCTGTTGCCTTGCGCGCAGAGCTGAACATGTTCTTGATCTTGGCGCTAAAGCCTTCCAGCAGCGTCTGGGCACTGTTCTCTTCTTCCAGTTCCAGGGTGAATTCGATGGCTTCGGAGAACAGGTTGTCCGGGTCGGTTTTGCGCTTGGTCAGCGGGCTGGCCTTCGCCGATGCGCTGAACTGGAGCATCTCGGTGCCGAGGCTGGCCGGGTCGTCGGTGACTGCTAGGCCGACCAGGTAGGCTTCGCCGGAATCGGCGAACTTGGGATTGACCTCGATCGAGGTGTAGACCTTCTGACGGGCCTTGGTCATGACGATCAGGTCGTCGGTCGGGTCGATGACGGCATACAGGCGTAGCTTGCCGTCGTCGCCTTCCTTGGTGCTGAGCGACAGCACGTCGCCATAGCGTTTGAACGGACTATCTGGGGTGTAGCCCTTGATGTGTTCCATGTTGACGCGGGCGCCGTAGCGTTTTGGGTCGTAGTTCGTGGCCATCTGTTCCAGCCAGGTGCGTTCGATGACGCGGCCGTCGGTGGTGGCGCCTTCGGTGGCGATGCAGAACTGCTTGGACTTGCCTGCCATTTCGGATCCTTTTGCGGGGTTGCCAGGGGCGACTCAGGTGAGATGTCGCCCATGCTGAAACCCTGACGGGACACGCTCAACCGCTGGCTGTTGTGCCGTTTTCCGACACAAACTCGACTGTGAGGCGCGGCGATGTTGGCACGGCAGACTGGCGGGCATGACTGCATCCACCCCCACTATCCCGACCGATTTGGACCCACGCCGTGTCGCCCGAGCTCTGTACTGGCAGGGCTGGCGGATTGCGCGCATTGCCGAGCACTTGGGGCTCAACGCGGCGACGTTACATAGCTGGAAACGGCGCGATGCCTGGGACGAGTCGGACCACGCCGAGCGCATTGCCTCCACGATCGAGGCCCGGCTGATCCAGTTGATCCAGATGCCCAACAAGGGCAACTCCGAGTACAAGGAAATGGATGCGCTCGGTCGGCAGGTCGAGCGCATGGCGCGGGTCGACAAGTATCAGAAGACTGGCCGCGAGGTCGACCTGAATCCGGCGATTGCCAACCGCAACGCGGCGCCGAAGCGCCAGCCCGAGAAGAACGCGATCAGCGAGGAACAGCAGCGCAAGCTGGAGGAGGCGTTCCTCGATCGGATGTTCGGCTACCAGAAGCACTGGTATCGGGCCGGCCTGGTCGAGCGGATCCGTAATATCCTGAAGTCGCGCCAGATCGGCGCGACCTACTATTTCGCCCACGAGGCATTCATCGATGCGCTGAAGACCGGGCGCAATCAGATTTTCCTGTCGGCCTCGAAGGCTCAGGCCTTCCAGTTCCGCAGCTACATCGTCGATTTCGCCAAGGAGGTGGCCGACGTTGAGCTGAAGGGCGAAGTGATCAAGCTGCCGAACGCGGCCGAACTGATGTTCATCGGCACCAACAGCCGTACCGCGCAGGGGCGCCACGGCAACCTGTATGTGGACGAGTATTTCTGGATCCCGCGCTATCGTGAGCTGCGCAAGCTGGCCAGCGGCATGGCTTCGCAGAAGCAATACCGGATGACGTACTTCTCGACCCCATCTGCGATGAGCCACGAGGCTTATCCGGTGTGGATCGGTGAAGCCTTCAACAAGGGGCGGCCGAAGTCCGAGCATATCCGGCTGGACGTGAGCCACGAGGCCCTAGCTGCGGGCCTGCACTGCCCTGACGGGCAGTGGCGCCAGATCGTGACGATCCTGGACGCGCTGGCCGGCGGTTGTGATCTGTTCGACCTGGATCAGCTGCGCCTGGAGTACATCCCCGAAGAGTTCGCGCAGCTGTTCATGTGCCAATTCATCGACGATGGCGACTCGGTGTTCGGCTTCTCGCTGATGCAAAGCGCCATGGTGGACAGCTGGGAGGTATGGGGCGACTGGAAGCCGTTCACCGCCCGGCCATTTGGCGACCGCCCCGTCTGGCTCGGCTACGACCCGGCGAACGGCGGCGACAAGGCGGCGCTGGTGGTGCTGGCCCCGCCAGCCGTGCCCGGCGGCAAGTTCCGCATTCTGGAGCGGATCCAGTTCCATGGCTCTGACTACGAGGGCCAGGCCAAGGTGATCATGGATACCTGCGGCCGCTTCAACGTGACCTACATCGGCATGGACGTGACCGGCATCGGCTCGGCGGTTTACCAGCTGGTGCAGCGCTTCCGTCCTGACGCGGTGCCGTTCAGCTACAACGTGGAGCTGAAAACCAAGATGGTGCTGAAGGCGCTGAACGTGCTGCACCACGGTCGCCTGGAGTACGACGCAGGTCATACCGACATCGCCGCGTCGTTCATGGCGATCAAGAAGACTATGACGCCGAGCGGGCGTCAGGTGACCTATCAGGCGGGTCGATCGGAAGAGGTCAGCCACGCCGATATCGCATGGGCCACCATGCACGCCCTTTTCAACGAACCGCTGGAGGGGGCGACAGCGGCCAACTCCGGTTTCATGGAGATTTACTGATGGCCGAGCATCGCCAACCCCCTCACTTCACGGCAATGGATCCGTCGCCGGCTATTGTCCCGACAGCCGGTGCCGGCATTGAGGCATTTACCTTTGGGGAGCCGCTGCCAGTGCTCGACCGGCGCGAGATCATGGATTACCTGGAGTGTCAGAACGCCGGCCGCTGGTATGAGCCGCCAATCAGCTGGGAAGGGCTGGCGCGCAGCTGGCGAGCCTCGGTGCATCACAATAGCGCGATCGCGGTGAAGCGCAACGTGCTGACCCGGACGTTTCAACCGCACCCGCTGTTGAGCCGATCGGCATTTCAGCAGCTGGCGCAGGACTATCTGGTGTTCGGCAATATGTACGTCGAGGCACCGCGCAATCGCCTTGGCGGCCGCATGCCGCTGGCTCCGGCATTGGCAAAGTTTGTTCGCCGCGGCACTGATCTGCAGCGTTACTGGTGGGTGCCAGGTTGGAACCAGGAGCGCGAACTTGGCGAGCTGTTCCACCTGATCGAGCACGACATCAACCAGGAGGTGTACGGCCTGCCGGAGTATCTGGCCGCGTTGAACAGCGCCTGGCTGAACGAGTCGGCGACGCTGTTCCGGCGTAAGTATTACCTGAACGGCAGCCACGCCGGATTCATCCTTTACATGACCGACCCGGCGCAGAACCCTGATGACGTCGACGCGATGCGCAAGGCGCTGAGGAATAGCAAAGGGCCAGGCAATTTCCGCAACCTGTTTATGTACGCGCCGAACGGCAAGAAGGATGGGATCCAGATCATCCCGATCAGTGAGGTGGCCGCCCGCGATGAGTTCTTCAACATCAAGAACGTGACCCGTGATGATGTTTTGGCCGCGCATCGGGTGCCGGCCCAGCTAATGGGCATTATCCCCAACAACACTGGAGGATTTGGCGATGCGGAGAAGGCGGCCCGAGTGTTCTACGAAAACGAGATCGCACCGCTGCAGGCTCGATTCCAAGAGCTGAATGACTGGTTAGGTGTGGAGGTGGTGAGGTTTGGGCCGTATTCGTTGACCGAACAGCCGGCGCCGTGAGGTGCCGAGGATGGATTGAAGCCGCTCGGGTGGGCGGCTTTTTTGTTGCTCTTCATCGGTTTCAAAGACGACGTTGCGCAGATCATGAGGAAAAATAGTTGTTGCCGCAGAAGCCTTAGGCCTGCTCTCGGATCCAAGCAGTTCGAATGATAGGCAGGTGAGATTTACACTGTCTTCACTTCCCATTCAGATCGCCTTCCGAAAATGAGAGGGACCGTATCGCACTGTTACCCCGCATAGTGTGAGCAGCTTAGTCCCTGTCCTTGGCTTTCGATCTCATGAATGAACTTAGCATTCGAAGCTCCAGTCAGGTTAAGTTTTGCCCAACGTTTTAACATTTCGCAAGCATCACGTAGGTCGGAATACTTTTCGGGTAAAGAGATCTCGGCGCTGGCGAGTTGAAGCAAAACAAAGCCAAGGCTGTAGTACGAGTCAGCAAATGCTAGTTTAATCCGGATAGCCTCTTTGTATTCAGCGATCGCATCCTCCCCTTTACCCTTTTTGCGCCAGAGGTTGCCTAGGTTGTAGTGGGGGCTTTCGAAATTCGGATCCAGACGGATGGCTGCTTTATATTCGGCGATCGCCTCTTGATCCTTGCCCAGTTTGGCCAAGACGTGCCCCAGGTTGTTGTGTGGAACGGCTTCCTTCGGCTCCAGGCGGATGGCCGCTTGATATTCAGCGATCGCAGCCTCCTCCTTGCCCAGTTTGGCCCAGATGATGCCCAGGTTGTTGTGCGGAAGGGCATCATTCGGATCCAGACGGATGGCTGCTTTATATTCGGCGATCGCTTCTTGGTCCTTGCCCTGTTTGCCCCAGATTCTTCCCAGGCCGAAGTGCGGAGCGGCGAACTTCGGGTCCAGGCGGATGGCCGCCTGATACTCGGCGATCGCAGCCTCCTCCTTGCCCTGTCTGTACCAGTCGAGCCCCAGGTCGAAGTGTGGCATGGCGAACTTGGGGTTCAGGCGGATGGCTGCCTGATACTCGCTGATCGCCTCTTGGTCCTTGCCCTGTTTGTCCCAGACGAGCCCCAGGCTGTAGTGCGGAGCGGCGTACTTCGGATCCAGGCGGATGGCCGCCTGATACTCGGCGATCGCAGCCTCCTCCTTGCCCAGTTTGGCCCAGACGAGCCCCAGATTGTTGTGCGGAATGGCATCTTTCGGATCCAGACGGATGGCTGCCTGATACTCGGCGACCGTAGCCTCCTCCTTGCCCAGCTTGTTCCAGTCAACCCCCAGGTTGTTGTGCGGAGCGGCGTACTTCGGATCCAGGCGGATGGCCACCTGATACTCGGCGATCGCAGCCTCCTCCTTGCCCAGCTTGTCCCAGACGAGCCCCAGAATGTTGTGCGGAATGGCATCTTTCGGTTCCAGGCGGATGGCTGCCTGATACTCGGCGACCGCAGCCTCCACCTTGCCCAGTTTGCTCCAGACGTGCCCCAGGTTGTTGTGCGGAGCGGCGTACTTCGGATCCAGGCGGATGGCCGCCTGATACTCGGCGATCGCAGCCTCCTCCTTGCCCAGTTTGGCCCAGACGAGCCCCAGATTGTTGTGCGGAAGGGCATCTTTCGGTTCCAGGCGGATGGCTGCCTGATACTCGGCGACCGCAGCCTCCTCCTTGCCCAGCTTGTTCCAGTCAACCCCCAGGTTGTTGTGCGGAGCGGCGTACTTCGGATCCAGGCGGATGGCCACCTGATACTCGGCGATCGCAGCCTCCTCCTTGCCCAGTTTGGCCCAGACGAGCCCCAGATTGTTGTGCGGAAGGGCATTTTTCGGTTCCAGGCGAATGGCCGCCTTGAATTCGGCGATCGCAGCCTCCTCTTTGCCCAGCTTGTCCCAGACGAGCCCCAGGTTGTTGTGCGAAGCGGCGAACTTCGGATCCAGGCGGATGGCCACCTGATACTCGGCGATCGCAGCCTCCTCCTTGCCCAGTTTGGCCCAGACGAGCCCCAGATTGTTGTGCGGAAGGGCATTTTTCGGTTCCAGGCGGATGGCTGCCTGGTATTCGGCGATCGCCTCTTGTTCCTTGCCCAGTTTGGCCCAGACGACCCCCTGGTTGTAGTACGGCCATGGACTCTTCGGGTCTAGGTGGCTAGCCGTCTGGAATTCGGCGATGGCCTCTTGGTCCTTGCCCTGTTTGGCCCAGACACTGCCCAACAGGATGTGTATGTCGGCATTCTTTGGCTCCAGGCGGATGGCTGCCTGATACTCTGCGATCGCCTCTTGGTCTTTGCCCTGTTTGGCCCAGGCGCACCCCAGGTTGCGGTGCGGATCGGTGAGCTTCGGATCCAGGCGGATAGCCGTCTGGTATTCGGCGATGGCCTCTTGGACCTTGCCCAGTTTGATCAAGACATTCCCCAGGTTGTTGTGCGGAGCGGCGTACTTAGGATCCAGGCGGGTAGCCGTCTGGTATTCGGCGATGGCCTCTTGGTCCTTGCCCAGCTCGTCCCAGATGACGCCTAAGTTGTTGTGTGGCAGGATGGACTTAGGCTTCAGACGGATGGCCTCCTGGTATTCGCCGATGGCATATTCTTTTTTGTCCAATATATTCCAGACATTGCCTAGGCCGAAGTGTGCGAAGGAATTTTCTGGATCAAGTCTGATCGCTTTGCGATATGCAGCAACTGCGTCATTGTACTTGCCCTGATCACTCAGGAGACTCCCCAGGTTATAACTTGCCAGGGACAAGTCTGGAGCACGAGAAAAGTAAGAGACCGCATCGTCTGGTCTATTCCTCATCCTTGCAATCACCCCTTTTAATACATAGGCATGCTTCGTGTTCTCGTCTTCGGTAGGCAGCATTGCTATGATCCGATCCGCAGCATCATCCGCCTTCAAAAGGTCACCATTACTCTCCTCTAAGAGAAAAGCTGCAGCGATATATGGCTCCGTTTTTTCTTCCACAATGTAGGCAGCTTTTCGGATCAGCGTTTCCACCTCATCTGGTCCGTTTGCTGTCGCCACAAAAATAACAACGCCGTTTAAACGCAATCGCATAGAAATTTCACTTCCAGCTTGAGTGAATTCTCCAGTTATTTCTTTGCGTGTCCAATTCCAATTAAACGGAAAAAGGCTGCGGATCATTGCTGCTATGCTGGCGACAGAGATACCTGCTTTCGGGATGTCGATACTGACTTCCTCATTTGACAATATGATTTGAGATTTAAATGTGGTTTTTACTTCTTTCTCGCTAATAATTTGTAAGCCATCCCATGCTTGTTCTTTGGAAGATATGGATCTGGATTCAGTGTTAAATTCAATGTTTCCCAGGGCTTTCTCATGAACAATTAGAATCTCATCTTTTAGCTGGCGTGTGATAACTTCGGAGTTAAAACCATTGTCACCCAAAGCCTTCGTCACTGAGAGAGGTTGTAGGTCTATTGTATGTTGTCGGAATGTTTCTTTTAGGATTGAGCCAATAATCAATGCAACGAAAATGAAGGTAGAGAATGTAGAAGCAATTGCAATAATGCGTTTTACCCATAGAAGCAGTAGACGCCACGGTGGGAGAAACTTTGGGTGATTTGACTGAGGGCGAGGCGCTTCGGTTGTCGTTTGAGTTGAGGAGGGTGAGGCGGCTATACCTTGCTCTTCTGTCATCACTTCCTCCGGGAAAGTCAGGAAAAACTGTGAGGACGTACTGTAGTGAAAACCACTTATTTCGAATATTAGTGTTGAAATAACAGTCTGCAAAGGATGCTTTCGGCCGAGCACTGCTGCCACGATTTTTGTGCTCTTTCAAATTGTCGAAGAGCTTTATTGTTTGATCAATCGTTGACGTTCTGAACGCCTTCGTCTGGATTTAGCACAATGTATGCTTCCTTGGTGTCATCAATGCTGTCGCATCGTACGCGACACACCCCGCCACGGAATGGCGATCCATTCCACAATTCGTACTGCACTTGTCCCCCAATCGAAACCCAACAGATCGAGCAGCAGGACACGGTCCGGGAATCGTGCGGCCAATTCTGCCAGCGTCAGTTGCGAGGCGAGACTCTTGGCTTGGTGCCGTTGCGCCAGTTCAATGACTGCTTCAGTGTCTAAGGAGGGGGCGCGCACGCGGCTGATGGACTCAGAAGAATCGAAATGACGGTCACTGCCGGCAGGGCTTCTGGCACCAAGGCGCGCATCGCCACAGTGGTGGTATTCATCATCGTGCTCGATGATGGTTTGCTAGTATTTGATCATTGCACCCATAAATCAAAATGGCGAAACCGAGTGCGACGGACGGCTAGAATAAGTCGTCCTGCTTTTGTGTAGGAAGGTGGTGTTGGATTGCTTCGGCTAGGCAGCGGTGCCGGCTTTGCATGCATCAGCTCGGCGGGGTAGGGCTGCAGGAAAGTGCGTGCCAGCTCCGGTCACGCCAGTCGAGCCAAGCATCGTAGTCTTCGGGGCGGAGGATCGCCAAGCCGCGCTTGTCGAGCGGCTCACCTGGTTTCGGCGGCTTGTGGAATGGGTGGGCGGCGACGTTGATGGTGATCGCGGTGAACGAAATCGACAGCCTGCTGTCTGGCTCACGCCAGTTGCGCCACAGGCCGGCAATGGCAAATGGTAGGTCATCGTGCAGACCGATCCGCCACCAAACTGGCTTCTCAGTCTCCCAGTTGGGCTAGAAGAAAGCAGTCATCGGGATAAGGCATAGACGGCTCTGACTGGCCAAGATGGTAAATGTCTAGCGCTGTCAGCGCCCGGCGCGCGCACTCGTGACCCCGCCACGCCCGCCCGCTTCATGTGTCGTGAATTATGCAGCTGCATGAATCCCATCTAAAGACCTGGTAACTGGCCTATTTCCCCTTGAGACCGTGTTTTGAAAACTTGCGATTTTATGCGCGCTAAGCATCTGCAGACGGTCATCGTTCCTCCGTTTTGGGCTTGTGCGCGAAAATGCTTTGCAGTAGCACACCGGTGATTGGTGCGCGTGATGGGTAAAAACCGGCCAAAAGCAGTTATTTCCGGTGGCTCGGTATGCATCAAATGAAACGGCAACCCCTGCTGTCAATGCCAAGCATGGGCAGAGGCTAGCGGTGTCTTGTTCAGTGCCTGTATATGAAGGGTTAGCTATCTTTACCTTCGCTGAACTCATTCTTGATATTTTCAAGGATATCCTTGTACAAGGTCTCACTTAGCTCCCGCTGCAGGATTTGCTCTGCACCTTTGAGGGCGAGCGTGGCTACCTCTTCTCGTAGTGCCTCCCGAGCTATCTCAATTTGCTTCTCTGCCTCTAACCGCGCCGCGTTAACAATGACTTCGGCCTCCTGCTGTGCGCTGGCCCTAGCTTGCTCAAGCACCTCGCCTATAGTGGCGAGGTGATGAGCCCTGAGCTCGCGAAGTTCGGAGAGAGATCGCTCTAACTCCGCATTAGCCTCTTGCTCTGACAGGAGGGATGGCACGAAGTTAAGCCCTTCTATGCGAAGTGCCGCAGTTAGAGGTTTGAAAAATCTGTGTCTGGGGAGCCCCTCTACATAGATGGCGAGCCTCCAAAGTACCGGACTTAGTATCAGAAGAACTAGGATGCCGAAGAGTACTTGCATAGCCATAGTCATAGCATCACCTTTGAGATTTACGATGCGACAGCTACCCAGGAAGCTGCATACAGGGCAACAAGCCCTAGCAAGAATGAAAATATGTGGCGCGGTCCAGCTTTTGGCTCCGAATAAGACGGTCTTGAACTCGCGGTCGATGCAGAGCTAGCGAGACGTAGGCATATGCACCATATTATGCCAAGCGATATAGCGATGAAAGTAACGACGACAGATGTTCCGGGCCCCTTAAATCCATTAAGCTTTGTAATAACGGCAGAAATAAGAAGAGCCATAGCCGCAGCAGCCAAGTCGGCACCGAGAGTCTTGGCACTAAATGTCGCGAACATGACTTGAAGAAATGTGGACAGCAATAAAAAGATAATTGGAATTACAATCGGTTCGAATCTGATCTGCAGCAAGTAAGTGAGAGTTTGGGTCATAGGAAGTTCTCGGAAGTGCGCGCTTCAGGGGCATGGTTGTGACGGCTAACGTTGGACGTAACCGACGCCAGAGCTAAGTGGACGGTACCAAGATGCGTTGTATTTAGGCGTCCGGTTGACGAACTGGTCAAAGAGCTTCTTCATCATAGGCGAACGATGAGTGGCCGTATGCCAGCAGGTGCAGGTGTTACACATCGTTTTACTCGATGGCGGAACAGGAACGTTACCAGTGGCGGTGGTATTGGTGATCGAGATTAATGCACCAGCAGGCGTCAAGCCGGTGAAGTGGCAGCTGCTGACTAAGAGCCGCTAACAAAACCGTTCGACAAAGCGTAAGCAAATCAAGGAACAAGCCAGTTTGAGCAGAGCGTAATGGGTGTCCAGTCGTCGCTCGAAGCGAATGCGCAGCTTGCCCAGTGCCGCAAACCAGGCGTGGGTACGTTCAACTACCCAGCGGTGCCGCCCCAGTTTCTCGCTGCTCTCGACGCCTCGTCGGGCGATCCGGGCCAAAATGCCCCGACGTTGAAGGTGTTCCCGGCAGCGGCAGAAATCGTAACCCTTGTCCGCATGCAGCTTGTACGGCCGCCGGCGAGGGCGCCCCGGTAGACCGGGAATGGCCGGAATGGCATCTACCAAGGCATCGAAGACCATCACGTCGTGGCGGTTGGCCCCGGTCACGCTCAGCGCCAGCGGTACGCCGCGGCGGTCGACGATCAGGTGCCGCTTGCTGCCGAGCTTGCCCCGGTCGGTGGGGTTGGGGCCGGTTTGTTGGCCCCCCGGGGGCTGGCGACACTGGCCCCGTCGATGCTGGCGCGGCTCCAGTCGATCTGGTCGCATTGGCGCAGCTGGGTTAGCAAGGCCAGATGCAGACGATCCCAGACGCCTTGCTCCTGCCTGTCGCGCAAGCGACGCCAGCAGGTCATGCCGCTGCCAAAGCCGAGTTCCTGCGGTAGATCTTCCCAAGGGATACCGGTGGTGAGGACAAACAGGATGCCATTGAGGGCAGCCTTATCATCCAGTAGGTTTTGTTAGCGGCTCTAACTACCGCGAGTCTAGTGTGCGTCAAGAAGGACGAAGCGGCTTGGATCTGGTGCTCAGAAATTGAGTGCGAAGGAAGTGCGACGCAAGAGCGAAGAAGGAGCGAAAAAGGAGCGAAAAAGGAGCGAAAAAGGAGCGAAAAAGGAGCGAAAAAGGAGCGAAAAAGGAAACGGCAGCAGACGGTAATAGACGGCCCCTAGTGGGCTGAAACCCTTGCTGCGCAAGCGTTTCGAGTCGTCTGCTATCGTCTGCTGCCGTTGATAGGCTGGTGGAGGCGGCGGGAATCGAACCCGCGTCCGAAAGTCCTCTACAGTGAGTTCTACATACTTAGCCTCGTCTTTTGGATTTAACCGCAGACCACGCCGACGGACAGGCTTGGCTGAGGCGAGTCACCTATTAGTTCGCCCTGGGTCAAGTGACCCGGCACAGAGCTAGCTGATGTAAAGTGACACTGCTGTGGGTTGCCCCACACGGCCCATCAGCGAACCGTTGCAGTGTCTGGCGCGATTAAGCGGCCAGAGCGTAAGTTTCGTCGTTTGCGACTATAGAATTTCAGCGTTTTACGGGGTGACTGAGATCCCGGTATGCCCTCATCTGCTTCGCAACCCCCGTCGAAACCAGGTCGCCCCCAGATGAGTTTTCAGTATATCTGATAATCCCCCTCCGAGCCAAGTGTGGCGCGGTTTTTGCCTGTGCCGGCCGAGTGAGGGGGCTTTTTCAGTCTAGGTGCTTCAGCACGTCGAGGGGGTGGTCGATGAACGCGTCGGCCTGCCAGGCGTGGGGTAGGTCGTCGTCGGCGATGTAGCCCCAGTTAGCGATTAGTGTGCGCATGCCCGTGACGCGCCCCGCTTCGATATCACGCTCGGCGTCACCCACGTACAGGCAGTATTCCGGCGCGATACCGATCACGTTGGTGGCGTGCAGCATCGGGCGCGGGTCGGGTTTTGGTGCTGGCGTTGTGTCGCCGCTGACGATCACCGCTGGCGCAACAGGGAAGGCAAGGGCCTCGACGAGGCGGGCGGTGAAGCGCTGTGGCTTGTTGGTGATAATGCCCCAGGGTAGGCCGCGTTCGGTCAGCTTCACGATTAACTCGGCGACACCATCGAATAGAACGGTTTCTTTGTCGAAGCTGTTCTCGTACTCGTCCATGAAGCGGGCGCGTAGTGCTGGGAAGTCGGGGTGCTCCTTGTCGATGCCGAAGCCAAGCTTGATCAGTGCGCGTGCGCCGTGCGAAGCGATGGGGCGCATCGCCTCGTAAGGTTGCAGAGGTAGGCCGTGCTCGGCCAGCATGGCATTGAGCGCGGCGCCGAGGTCGCGGGCTGTGTCGGCAAGAGTGCCATCGAGGTCGAACAGAACTGCTTTAATCATGTTTCGTCACTAGCTAGGGCATTCGGCCAACCCGAAGGTCGGCCGAAGCGGGTCAGTGGGCAGTCTTGCCGAGGAACAGCTTGTACGCCGGATTGTCGGTCTCCTCGACGCAGGGGTAGCCCAGGGTGTCGAGGAAGCGCTGGAACTCGCCGTTGCAGCTGTCCGGCACCTGGATGCCGACCAGCACGCGGCCGTAGTCGGCACCGTGGTTGCGGTAATGGAACAGGCTGATGTTCCAGTCGGTGCGCATCGCTTCGAGGAAGCGCATCAGCGCACCTGGGCGTTCCGGGAATTCGAAACGGAACACTCGCTCGTCTTTTAGCTGTGGGGCATGGCCGCCAACCAGATGGCGGATGTGCAGTTTGGCCAGTTCGTTGTCGGTCAGGTCTAGGCCGTCCAGATCGTTGGCGCGCAGGTCGGCGATGATGCGACCGACGTCGTCCTTTTTCTGGATCTGCACACCCACGAATACGTGGGCGGTGCCGGCATCGGCGTAGCGATAGTTGAACTCGGTGATGCTGCGGCTGCCGATCACCGAACAGAACTTCTTGAAGCTGCCGGGTTTCTCCGGGATGGTGACGGCGATGATTGCCTCGCGGCGCTCACCCAGCTCCGAGCGCTCGGACACGTGGCGCAGCCGGTCGAAGTTCATATTGGCGCCGCAGGCGATCGCTACCAGCGTTTCGCCGCTGCAGCCCTCGCGTTCGATGTAGGCCTTGGCACCGGCTACCGCCATCGCGCCGGCCGGCTCGGTGATCGAGCGGGTGTCCTCGAAGATGTCCTTGATCGCCGCACAGATCGCGTCGGTATCGACCAGGATGATGTCGTCGAGCAGCTCACGGCAGATGCGGAAGGTTTCTTCGCCGACTAGCTTTACTGCGACGCCATCGGCGAACAGGCCGACATCCTTAAGTTCGACGCGCTCACCTGCTTCGATCGAGCGCTTCATCGCGTCCGAGTCGACGGTCTGCACGCCGATTACCTTGATTTCGGGCTTCAGTCGCTTGATGTAGCTAGCCACGCCGGCCGCGAGGCCACCACCGCCGATGGCGACGAACACCGCGTCGATCGGTCCGGGGTGTTGGCGCAGGATTTCCATCGCTACTGTACCTTGGCCAGCAATGACGTCCGGGTCGTCGAATGGCGGAATGTAGGTGAGGCCGGTTTCTTCGACCAGCTTCATCGCGTGCTGGTAGGCGTCGCTGTACGAGTCGCCGTGCAGCACTACCTTGCTGCCGCGGCTGGCGACGGCGTCGATCTTGATCTGCGGGGTGGTCACCGGCATCACAATGGTGGCGGCGCAGCCGAGCTTCTGCGCCGACAGCGCGACACCCTGGGCGTGGTTGCCGGCGCTGGCGGTGATCACGCCTCGCGCGAGCTGTTCGGCCGTCAGCTTGGCCATCTTGTTATAGGCGCCGCGGATCTTGAACGAGAAGACCGGCTGCAAATCTTCACGTTTCAGAAGAATATTGTTGCCGACTCGGCGAGACAGGTTGGGGGCGAGTTCGAGCGGGGTCTCTTCGGCGACGTCGTATACTCGGGCGGTCAGGATGCGTTCTAGGTAGTCGTGCTTCGCTTGCATGGTATCAGTGGGTCTCTTGGTCTGTCGTTTTCGTTGAGCCATATGCAGCTTCTCTCTGCGTGTTGCGCTTGCGGCAAGCGCGCCGGGCCTAGATTTGCTGGTGGCTTTTATTGAAGTCCAGATTATCAGGCGCCGCCTGGAACTCCAAGCCGTTGCCCTGCACCAAGTCTGCGCGGGCACGGCTTTACGCTGTCCCTCGCCAGGTGTAGGGGGTGTATAATCGCCGCCTACAGTATTTGCCGCCCACCCCTCGTAGTACGTAATGCCAATGAAAAAACTGACCAGCCTGATTGTGGCAGCATCGCTCGCGCTGCCTTCGTTCGCTTTTGCTTCCTCGGCCTTTGTGCCGCCCGCTCCCGACATCGCTGGCAAAGCCTACTATCTGGTGGATTACCAGAGTGGCCAGACCCTGGCTATGCGCGATCCGGATGCCCGCATCGAGCCGGCATCGCTGACCAAGCTGATGACCGCGTACGTGGTTTTCAAGGCGATCAGGGAAAAGCGCCTGTCGATGGATCAGATGCTGACGGCATCGACACGTGCCTGGAAGACCGAAGGTTCGCGGATGTTTCTCGACCCGAAAAAGCCGGCTAGTGTCTCTGACCTGATCAAGGGCATGATCGTGCAGTCGGGCAACGATGCCTGCGTTACGTTGGCCGAAGCCATTGCCGGCAGTGAGGACGTGTTCGCTCAGATGATGACCCAGCAGGCGAAGAAGCTGGGCATGAAGAATACCAACTTCATGAACGCCACCGGTCTGCCGAATCCGAACCACTACACCACGGTTCACGATCTGGGTATCTTGACCGCGGCGCTGATCCACGACTATCCCGAGGATTTCACGACTTACTCGATCAAGTCGTTCACCTACAACAACATCACCCAGCCGAACCGCAACCTGCTGCTGTATCGTGACCCGAACGTTGACGGGATGAAGACTGGCTATACCGACACTGCTGGTTACAACATGGTCACCACCAGCCACCGCGACGGCCGCCGCGTCATCTCGGTCGTGGTGGGTACCGCCAGTGTCGAGGCGCGCGCGGTCGAGAGCGCCAAGCTGCTCAATTACGGTCTGCAGTTCTTCGATACGCCGAAGCTCTACGCCGGGCAGAAGCCGGTGTCGGAAGTGTCGGTGTACAAGGGCGACGCCAACAAGCTGCCGATCGGCTTCGGAGGTGATATCTATGTGACCGTGGCCAAGGGTCAGGCTTCCAAACTGAAGGCCGAGCTGGTGACCAAGCAGCCGGTGATCGCGCCGGTCCAGGCCGGTCAGCAGGTTGGCACTCTGAAGGTCAGCCTGGACGGCAAGCCGCTGCTGGAGCGTCCGGTGGTGGCGCTGAAGACGGTGGGCGAAGCCGGCTTCTTCGGCCGACTGTGGGACAGCATCAAGCTGATGCTGGGCTTGTAAGGCAGGGTAAAGACCTCACCTGACCCGTTGGGCGGCGCGCAGCCTCGCAGCTTGCGCGTCGCCTTGTGGAATCGCTACCCAGTAGCGATGGCGCCCTCAGGTGGCCGGCTTGGCGGGCTGTTGGTTATGGTAAGGTATTGTAAATTAACGATTTGCACGTTAGTGTCGAGTGTGAGGTAAAACCCTGCTTCCGGTCGGGTGGAACGTCGTCCCGCATAGTGCGACAATAAGAGCCGTTAACAAAATTCAATGCAATGTTTGCTGCAAGGCGCGCGCCGACACGCAGGCAGTACAGGTGGTACGGCTAGGAGGCGCAACGCTGCAGCAGGATTTTTGTTAGCGGCGCTAAGCCGTTGTGAATCCGGTCATTGGTGTTAGCCAGTGGCCTATCAGTTGGGCCCAAGTCATGAGTAACAAAGACGATCTGTTCGATTTTCCCTGCCGTTTCCCGCTGAAGATCATGGGTGATCGGCACGATGAATTTGCCGTGACCATCCTTGAAGTGGTGAAGCAGCATGCCCCGGCCACAACTGAGGCAGACCTCGACGTGCGCGAAAGTTCCAGCGGCAAATACCTGGCGCTGACGGTGACCATCACCGCGCATAGTCGCGAGCAGCTCGACGACATCTATCGCTCGCTGACCAGTCACCATATGGTCAAGGTGGTGCTGTAAATGGAACGCCAGGTCAAATGGCTGGGCCGGGTCGATTACGAGCCGACCTGGCGCGCCATGCAGGCGTTCACGGCCGAGCGTAGCGTCGATACTCCGGATGAGATCTGGGTGGTCGAGCACCCGCCGGTGTACACGCTCGGCTTGGCCGGCAAGGAAGAACACCTGCTCAAACACACCGCCATTCCGCTGGTGAAGACCGATCGGGGTGGCCAGGTGACCTATCACGGTCCGGGCCAGCTGGTCGTCTACCTGATGGTGGACGTGAAGCGGCTCGGCATCGGCGTGCGTGAGCTGGTTCGCCGCATCGAGCGCTCGGTGATCGACGTGCTGGCCGATTACGGTGTGACCGGCTACGGTGACGTTGACGCACCGGGCGTGTACGTCGACGGCGCCAAGATTGCCTCGCTGGGCCTGCGCATTCGCAACCACGCGACCTACCATGGCCTGAGCCTGAACGTGGACATGGACCTGACCCCGTTCAGTTGGATCAACCCGTGTGGTTACGCCGGGCTGCAGGTCACGCAATTGAAGGATTTGGCCGGACCGGTGACGCTGCAAGACGTCGCCGAGCGGCTGCTACCGCATCTGGAGCGTCACCTCGCGGTGACGGAGGAGACTGCATGAAGATCGACAACGCCGCCGGCGTGAAACACAAGGGCGCGGACAAGACCGCGCGCATCCCGATCAAGATCGTTCCGCTCGACGAAAAGCTGAAGAAGCCGGAATGGATCCGCGCCAAGCTGCCGAACGGTCAGCGCTTCCACGAGATCAAGCAGATCCTGCGCGAGCAGAAGCTGCACACCGTCTGCGAGGAAGCCACCTGTCCGAATATCGGCGAGTGCTTCAGCAAGGGCACGGCTACCTTCATGATCATGGGCGACATCTGCACCCGTCGCTGCCCGTTCTGCGATGTGGGCCACGGCCGTCCGAACCCGCTGGATGCGAACGAGCCGATCCACCTGGCTGAAACGGTTGCGGCGCTGCGCCTGAAGTATGTGGTGATCACCTCGGTGGACCGCGACGACCTGCGCGACGGCGGTGCCCAGCACTTCGCCGACTGCATCAGCGAAATCCGCAAGCAATCGCCGGGCACCCAGATCGAAGTGCTGGTGCCGGACTTCCGCGGCCGCCTCGACATCGCGCTCGACATCATGACCGCGATGCCGCCGGACGTGATGAACCACAACCTGGAAACCGCGCCGCGTCTTTACAAGCAGGCTCGCCCGGGTGCGGACTACGAGCACTCACTGAAGCTCTTGAAAGACTTCAAGGCCAAGAACCCTAACGTGCCGACCAAGTCGGGCATCATGGTGGGCCTGGGTGAGACCGATGAGGAAGTGCTTGAGGTGATGCGCGACATGCGTGCCCACGACATCGACATGATCACCATCGGTCAATACTTGCAGCCGACCGACGGCCACCTGCCGGTGCTGCGCTATGTGCACCCGGACACCTTCAAGTGGTACGAGGAAAAAGCCTATGAAATGGGCTTCAAGCACGCCGCCGTCGGTGCGATGGTGCGCTCCAGCTACCACGCTGACGAACAGGCGCATGGTGTGGTGAACGAGGCCGTGGCTTGATGGAGCATTGACCCGCCGCCTGCTGGTGGCGAACAAAACGGATTGGTTGCAACCTTGGGGTTGGCCAGTCCGTTTTTTATTGCGCAGCGCGCCGTGGCAGGGGCGCTCTGCGTCACATCTTTGTTCAGCAGCATTGCCGATACATTCGGCAGTGTGCGCGACAAGGTGATTTCTCCGGCCAGCGTTGGCCGAGCCGTCCCGAAGTACTGCACCAGGTACCATGGCCTGCGATGAGCAGGGCAGGCCCGGCCGACCCAACGGAGACATTGGTGGCATTGAAAGGCCAACCCGCCAGCGATTCCGGCGGGTTGGTAACGCAGCAGGCTCAGTAGCTGACGGTATAGGTCACGCCGTAGGTGCGACCACGGCCCTCATAGTAGACGGTCTGCGGGGTGACCAGCTTGCCGTAGTAGATTTGCGAGCGCTGGCTCCACAGGGTCTGGTACTGCTTGTTGAACAGGTTCTGGATACCGAAGTTCAGCGTGCCGACCGGTAGCTTATGGCTGCCAAGCAGATCGAAGATGGCATAGCCCTTGAGCTTGTTGCCCGCTGCATCCGACAGGTCGAACACCTGCTGCCCCTGCAAGCGCAGCGCCGTGTCACCATGGGTCCAGTCGGTAAACAGGCTGACCTTCGACGGGCTGGCGGCCGTTACGTCGCGCTTGCTCCAGTTGCCCTTGCTGTCCTGCTGTTCCGATTTGATCGCGAGGAAGTTGCTGCCGACGCGCCAGTTGTCGTTGAGGTTGTAGGCGACCTGGCCTTCCAGACCGTAGGTGCGGACCTTCTGATTCAGCTCCTTGATCAGCAGAGTCGTCGAGTCATAGCTGAGCGACTTATCCGACCAGGTGTAGAACGGCGCAGCCTGGAGCTGCCAGCCATTGCGGCCGTAGCGCCAGCCCAGCTCGACCTGATGGGTCTTGATGCCGTCGAGTGCGGAGTTGGTGACGCTGACACCCTGGATCAGCTTGCCGGTCGACGTGTAGTTGCCCTGGCCGTACCACTTGGCGGCATCCGGCAGCTCAAAGCCTTCCGAATAGTTGGCCCACACCTGGCTGCCCGGCATCAGCTTGTAGACCACGCCGACGTTCGGTAGCGTGACGTCGTAGCTCTTGCTGCCGCCCGGCACCGCGTCGGCCGACTTGAGGTTGCCGTTGGCGATGTAGATCTGCTGGTTGAATGCGACGAAGTCGTCGACTGAGTTCTTCATGTGCTGCTGGCGCAGGCCGAAGTCGAGGTTCAGCTTGTCGGTGAGGCGCCACTTGGCCTGAGCGAAGGCCGATATGCCGCCTGTCTGCACGCCGGGATAGCGACCGATCTGAGTGGTTTCGTGCAGCTGCATGCCGCCGCTTTGCGAAGCGGTCTTGAAGTCGAACAGCATCTGGTTGGAGTCGAACTCTTCGCGGCTGGCTTCCAGGCCATAGCTCAGGCTGAAGATGTCGCCCCAATCCTTGTTCAGCACAGCCTTGAGGCCGTACAGGTCGGTGTTCTGCTGCGAGGCGCCGTAGTAGAGCACGGTCGGCTTGGTCGAGGTGTAGCCCGGGAAGGGGAAGAAGTCGATCTTCTCTTGGCGGGCATAGCCCTGCACGTACAGCTCCTGGCCACCCAGTATGTTCGGCGCGAAGTAGTCGAACTGCCCCATCAGCCGCTTGGTTCGCGGGGTGCGGTCGGAGTCGAAACCGTCGCGCATCTCAAGCTGGCTTGGGTCGGACTTGTTGCCGTTGAGGACCGGGAACGAGCCGATCAGGTTTTTGCCCATGTAAAGGCTGCGGTCGCCGTCGTAGCCAGAGTCGTAATACTGGGCCATGACGGAGAGCTTCTGCCCGCCGGACAGCTTGAAGTCGAGGTTGCCCAACAGGTCGATAGACTGGTTGTATTGCAGGTCGGTCTGCGTGATGTCGGTGAAGACCTGCTTGCCGTCTGCGCCGTAGACAGCGCCGTTCTTCTGGTAGGCGAGTCCCAAGCGGCCGACGACCCAGTCGTTGCCGCCGCTGACCGACTGCGCAAGCTTCCAGTCGGCATCGTCGCCAGCGTTGAAGCCGGTGCGCACCCCCGCTTCGGTGGTGAAGCGGGCCGGGCCGGCTTCGCCATGCTTGGTGATGATGTTGATAATGCCGCCGGTGGCGCCTGCGCCGTACAGCGCGTTGGCACCGGAGATCACCTCGATGCGTTCGATGTTGAACGGGTCGATTGAGTCGAACTGGCGGCTGAGGTTGCGCGAGCTGTTCAGCGACACGCCGTCGATCATCACCAGTACGCTGCGGCCGCGCATGTTTTGGTCGTTGTTGCTGCGGCCTTGCGAGCCGATGTCGAGGCCCGGCACCAGATTGCCGAGCGCCTCCTTCAGCGGAATGCCAGCCTTGGTCTGTTCCTGCAGTTCTTCGGCGGTGACTACCCAGGCGACACCGGGTAGTTCACTGATCTGGGTCGGTTTGGCGGCGCCTGCCGATACCACGACGTTGTCGAGCGTGGCGCTGTCGGTGGCAAAAGCCGGAATGGCGGCGAAGGTGGCCAGCAGGGCGAGGGGGAGGGAGCGGAGAGGGGTGGCCGGAGCCAGTCTGATCGGATTCATAGTGGGCAGATGATTCGCTTGTAGTTATCGGCAGCTTTGAGGCGACTTGCGCTGGGGTTTGCTGTGTTTCCTCGCCCAGGCAAGGCCGGCGCCATTTTATTTGCAAATGAGAATCGATGCTATTTGATCTGAATAGATGGCGTATCGATTGGTAAAAAAACAACGAAATAGGAATTATTTGCGTTTTGTTTGGCAGGGTGGGCTGCCAAGATCAGGGGAGGGGCCGAAGCGGAAGGTATTCCGCCTCGGCTTAGCTGAATCAGCGTTCGGTGGCGAGGCTGATGTCGCGGGTTTCGCGTAGGCCTAGTACGGCGATGAAGCTCAGCAGCGCAGCGGCGGTAACGTAACCGCCTACCCAAGCGAGCCCTCCCTGGGCGACTAGCAACTGCGCGGCGTACGGCGCAACCGAGGCGCCGAGGATGCCGCCCAGGTTATAAGAGATCGATGCGCCGGTGTAACGCACTTGGGTCGGGAAGATCTCCGGCAGCAATGCGCCCATCGGACCGAAAGTGAAGCCCATCAGGAACAGCTCGATCACCAGGAACAGTGCCACCGCACCAATCGAGTGGCTGCCGAGCAGCGGTGCCATCGTGAAGCCCGACAGCGCGGCGAGCAGCGTGCCGAGCAGCAACACCGGTTTGCGCCCCCAGCGGTCGCAGGCCCAGGCCGACAGCGGTGTGCCCAGCGCCATGAACAGTACGGCGAAGCACAAGAGGCCGAGGAATTCCTGGCGCGAGTAGCCCATTGCGCTGGTGCCGTAGCTGAGCGAAAACACGGTCGAGATATAGAACAGCGCGTAGCACACCACCATGGACAGCGTGCCGAGCAGTACCGGCCGCCAATAGTAGGTCAGCGTTTCGAACAGCGGCACCTTGACGCGCTGATCCTCGCTCATCGCCTTGGCGAACACTGGGGTCTCGGCCAGCTTTAGCCGCACGTACAGGCCGACCAACACCAAGAGCGCGCTGACGAGGAAAGGAATGCGCCAGCCCCAACTCTTGAACTGGGCGTCGCTGAGGACAAGCGCCAGGCCGAAGAACAGACCGTTGGCGACCAGGAAGCCAACCGATGGCCCCAGTTGCGGAAACATGCCGAACCAGGCCCGCCTGCCGGGTGGGGCGCTCTCGGTCGCAAGCAGTGCGGCGCCTCCCCACTCGCCGCCAAGCCCAATGCCCTGACCGAAGCGCAGCACGCACAACAGTACCGGCGCTGCCACGCCGATGCTAGCGTAACCGGGCAAGAGCCCGATCAGCACGGTGGAGATGCCCATGACCAACAGCGATGCGACCAGAGTGGACTTTCGGCCAATCCGGTCGCCGAAGTGTCCGAACAGTGCCGAGCCGATTGGGCGGGCGAAAAAGGCGATGCCGAAGGTCAGGAAGGCGCTGAGCAGCTGTACGGTCTCAGAGCCCTTGGGGAAGAAGGTCGGGCCGATCACCAGCGCGGCGGCGGTGGCGAAGACGTAGAAATCGTAATACTCGATCGCGGTGCCGATGAAGCTGGCGAGCGCAATACGGGCGGTGGAGTTTTCCCCTGGCCGGCTCGACTGATCGAGCGTCAGCGGCGCATTGGTTGTCATGGCGGTTCTCGTGCGTGGGCTGGATGGAACACCGCCTGTTCCGTCGGGCACGGCTGGACGATACCCGGCGGCCCGACCCGTTGCGGATGGCGCCGCAGGGCAGGGGCAGTGCGTGATTCAGCATGGCGAGGCGGGGCGCGGGTAGCGAGGGATGGGCGTCATGCCAGGGCTGAGGCCGGGTAAGCCTTGGATTTAGTATACGAATGGAATGATAAATGCGGCAAGAGTATTGCCTTAATCATGGTGGGTGCCAGCATTGCGCCGATCGGCGGCAAGCCGGGCTGCCAAGGCGTTGCCGTATAATTTCCGCGCCGCCGGAACGGTTGTCGGGCAGCTGGGTCTGATGACGGAATTCAATGCTCGGCCCGATGGTGGCCGAGTCAGCTTTTGGAATGGAGCAAAGGGATGACAGCATGATGCAGGGAGTACGGGTCTGGGATGCGCCGACGAGGCTGTTCCATTGGTCGCTGGTCGCCGGCTTTGCCGGCATGTGGTATAGCGGCAAGCAGGGAGGGGATCTCTTGCAGTACCACATTTGGTGCGGTATTGGCATTGCCGGCCTGTTGCTGTTCCGCTTGCTGTGGGGTATGGTCGGTAGCGACACGGCGCGCTTTGCACACTTCGTGCGTGGCCCGGGGACGATCATGCGGTACCTGAAGGGCGAGCTGGCTGAGCACGAGCAGCCTGGGCACAACCCCCTCGGCGCGCTGATGGTGGTGGCATTGCTGGGCGTGCTGCTGTTTCAAGTCAGCACCGGCCTGTTCTCCGCCGACGTCGACAGTTATCTCTACGATGGCCCGCTGGCGGCGCGCATCGACAGCGGCCTGGCCGAAGCAATTACCGCCTGGCACAAGCTGTCGTTCAATCTGCTGTTGGGGCTGGTCGGGCTGCACGTGCTGGCAATCCTCACCTACAAGCTCGTGAAGAAGCAGAACCTGGTGCACGCGATGGTGACGGGTCGCAAGCCGCTGGGTGGCGTTGCGCCGCGTCTGCGTTTTGCATCGCCTGCGCTGGCGGTGCTGATGGCCTTGCTGTCGGCCGGCGGCGTCTATCTGCTGCTGACCCGCGTCTGAGCCGGTTCGGCCAGGCAGGGTCGGAGACCGGTATGTCAGCGTGGCGGATTTGACGACATGGAGCGGTCCGCTCGGCGCCGATAATGGCGGTGCACCGCATTGCTTATATTTTTTGCATTAATGTGAATCAGGCCCGTATTGCAGGAAACGGGGCTTTTTTAGACCGAAAGGCCGGTGGCCAGTGCATTGGCAGTGCCATGGGCGGCAGAGAAGGCGGGGGCCGGTGGCGTGATTCCGAAGATTTGCCGGGATGCGCGGTATTGCTGGGATGACGGCATCGCTATAGCCGTTGGCAATCGGTTTCGATCGTGGCATAACCATACCCTTGTTGACTGGAGGCCGACCCTTCCTAGAATGAAGCAGACTTAACCTGTTGTTTCGACAACGCATGTCGTTCTCCGGTCTCGCCAGGGAGGTTGCCTGCAATGGGGCACCAACCTGGCGTTTTCGTTAAGTCCAATCGCTGGTTTGCGGAGCCGGCGTCCTGTTTGCTAGCGGCGAGAGCCTTATTCAACTCCAGCAAGGTAAGCACAATGGAAAACCCTCAGTTTGCATTTGCTCCATGGGCTGAAGTATGTCAATCGCAATATTCCAATACATTGAAGGCGTCGAGTATCGGTGTCGAATGCGTGGAAAAGATATTCAACCTGCAGATCAACCTTTTAAAGGACATTGTCAATTCGACCGCAGAGGCCTTCAAGGGGCTCAATGACGTCAAGAATCCGCAGGGCCTGAGCGAGTTTCAAGACGCCTTGACGAAACCCACCCTCGAAAAGTCCATGGCCACCTCGAACGCCATCTACGAGCTCCTGGCCGAGGCACAGCAGCAAATCCTGGCGATTTCGCTTGCACCACTACCCGAAGGCAAGCATCCCTGGGCGTATCACCTCACGAAAAGTGAAGAGACAGCCTTGAAGAAGGGTAGCCAGCGCGCGGCCGAGCAGCTTTAGGGCCGCTAACAAACCCCTCCTGGCCTTGCTGCGCTACCTTGTCGTTCTGCTCGTGTTGTCGAAGGCAGTGCGACTAGCGGGGATTGCTGCGCGGGGTTTTGTCAGCATCGCGTTAGTTGCGATGTTGTTTCACTAATGGCCGGGTGAGCAGATCGGGCCCCCCCCCGGGCTCACCCGATTGCTTTATTGCCGGTTCGATTGAGCGGCGAGCGTGAGCGCATCATCGAGCCGGTCGTTGCCCCAGAACATCTCCCCACGAACAAAGAAGGTCGGTGCGCCAAACACGCCACGGTCCAAGGCTGTGCTTGTCTGTTCGCGTAACCGAAGCTTGGTCGGTTCCGCCTGTGCGGCGTCGATGAGCTGCGCGGCGGGCAAGCCAAGCTGCATGAGCACGTCGCCTACCGCCTCGGGCGAGTCGATGTCCCGGTCTGCGGCAAAGTTTAGCGACATGACGCGTCGACAGTATTCGCCCGCCCACGGCGTATCGGCGCCGATCAGCGCGACCCGTAACGGCAGCAAGGCGCGGCGCGGAAAGGTGGTCGGCCGGGTCCAAGGCAGCCCGTACTTGCGGCATTGGCGTGCCATGTCCTGCCACATGTACTCGCCTTTCGCCTTTTGCTGCAGAAATGGTGAGCTGTCCCAACCGAGGGATTTGAAGATCGGCCCGAGCAGGAACGGTTTCCATATCACCGTCACACCGTGCCGCGCCGCAGCGTCCTCGATGCGCATGACGCTGAGGTAGCTGTAGGTGCTGGCGAACTCGAACCAAAACTCGATTTCGCTGTTCGATTGGGCCGCTTGCGTCAAGGCTGTTTCCATCGTGATGTCTCCCTGCGATCGTCCGCGGTGAGCAAGTGGCTCCGGTGCCGTTCTTCTGCTATGGGGGGGGCGGGGCCGGCGATGGGGGCGAGAGGAATCGGTATTCTCGTGCTTCATGCCGGTTTGCCACCTCAATGGCAATCCCGCTTAGGCAGAGCCAGGTGAGGGCGGCAAGTCGAGGAGGCGATTGCCGGTGGAGGGCTGGCTAGGTGGGGGATTGCCGATCACCCGGTGCTCAGGGTGACCGGCCACTGTGCCGGGCGCTTACTGCTCTGGGCCGCGGAAGCTGTCGTGACACGCCTTGCAGCTTTGCGCTACAGCGCTGTAGGCGCGTTTCACTTCAGCCAGCTGGTGAGTTTGCGCAGCGGTGGCCAGTGCGTCGACCTTGGTGAACAGGTCCTGCTTGTCGGCGTTGAACTTGGCCGGTTCACTCCAGATGGCTGGCTTGGCGCGGCTCTTGCCCTCGATGCTGTTCGGCGGGAAATGCTCGAACGGGGCACGAGCCAGGGTCTTCAGTGCGTCAGCTTGTTTCTGGAACTGATCCGGACGATATGGGTCGCGGCCGCGTACAACTACGCCCATCGGTTCGAAGGTGCGTAGCATGGTTTTGAAGGCGCTGACGCGGTCCTGATAGGGGCTGGCGAAGGCCGTTGCGCTGGCGGCCAGCAGGGTACAGCAGACAAGGAAGCGTTTCATGGTCTGGATTCTGGTTTGTTGGTGAAGACCGGGATGTTGTCGGCGTAGTATGCGCCTGCTCGCCGCAACTGGGCAGACGCATCATCGCACGTATTCTGAAGTCCGGCCGCGGTTCAGAGTGCGTGCACACCAAAAAGTTCGGCCCTGCAAAAGCAGGGCCGGGGGGAGAGGGTGGGTCAGTCCTGCCGGAAACTGTCGTGGCAGGCCTTGCAGGTTTTCTGTACCGCGTTGAACTGGGCCTTGATCGCATTCAGGTCGCCATCGTTGGCGACCTGTTTCAGTTTGGCGGTTTCGGCCTTGTAGTTGTCGATGTCCTTTTGAAACTCGGCCGGTTTGCTCCAAATTTCCGGCTTGGCGTCGGTCTTGCCCTTGTCGCTGCCAGCCGGGAAGTATTGCCACGGTTGCTGCGCGAGCATGTCGAGGTGGGCGGCAAGCTTGGCGAATTCATCCTTGTTGTAAGGGGCTTGGCCTTTGACGGTCTTGCCCATCTGGCCGACGGTTTGTTTGTACTGTTTGAAGACTTCCTTGCGCTGAGTCACCGGGTCGGCGGCAAAGGCCTGACTGGCGAACAGAGCTGTCAGCGCGAGTAGTAGCCATTTTTTCATCGGTTTTTTCCTATTGTCATGACGGTTGAGTCGGCAAAGATTAACACAAGCTTATTTGGCTGAATGTGTGAGAAATGTTAATGCTTGTTAATGTATGATGTTATACAGTAACATGCCGT
The DNA here is from genome assembly GCF_030385785.1 of Crenobacter oryzisoli. Lineage (GTDB taxonomy): Bacteria > Pseudomonadota > Gammaproteobacteria > Burkholderiales > Chromobacteriaceae > Crenobacter_A > Crenobacter_A oryzisoli. Next base: position 27,155 of record NZ_JAUEDK010000019.1, on the reverse strand, counting down.
TGTTCGAACAATCCCCCTCTGTTGTGTACTCATGGATAAGACCGTTTACCTCGATGCCGCACGACGGCATTGCGAGTCGCGTGGCTGTCGTCTGACCGAGTTGCGCCAGCAGGTGCTGGAACTGGTGCTCGAGCACCCCGGTGTAGTGAAGGCCTACCAGATATTGGCCGATCTGCAGCGTGAACGCGGCGTTGCCGCGCCGCCGACGGTCTACCGTGCACTCGACTTTCTGGTGGAGCAAGGACTGCTGCACCGGGTCGAAGCATTGAACGGCTTCATCCTTTGCCATCATTTCGATTGTCCGCATGACGGACTGATTCTGGTTTGCGAGCGCTGTGGTGGCGTCGAAGAGCTGGATGCTACCGGCTGTCTAACGTCGCTGACCGATGCGATGAGCGCGGTGGGTTTCACGCCGCGCGCGCAAAACCTGGTGCTGACCGGTACCTGCAGGAGCTGCCAGGCATGAAGAAAACCCTTGTCAACCTGTTTTCCGGCTTTCTCGGCGTCGGCAAGAGCACTGCGCTGAAGGCGCTGCTTGCGCAGCGGCCTATCCACGAGAAATGGGCGGTGATCGTCAACGAATTCGGCGAAGTCGGTATCGATGCCGCGGCGATCGACGACGGCACCTTGCCGGTAGCCGAGATCGCCGGTGGATGCTTGTGTTGCGTGGCCGGCCCGCAGATGACGGTGACCGTCGCCAATCTGCTGCGCCGCGAGCGCCCGGATCGCTTGCTGATCGAGGCGAGTGGTCTTGCCCATGCCGCCAGCGTGATTGACGAACTGCGCGAGAAACCGCTCGGCGATGCGCTGGAGGTCGGTGTGGTGCTGACCGTGGTCGACCCACGCCAGTTCAGCGATCCCGATTACAACCGCCAGCCGCTGTATCGCGACCAGATCAGCATTGCTGATGTGCTGGTGGCGAACAAGATCGATCTGGCGGACGTCGACACGATGGCCGAGTTCCGCCGTCTTTCGGCCAATCTGTTCCCGGCCAAGACGCTGGTAAGCGAGGTGGTCAACGGCGCCGTCGACGTCGCATGGCTGGATTTGCCGTTGGCCGAAAAGGCCCGTTACCGCCCGGCTGCACCGGCCGAGGCGCACAGCGACTGGCAGTCGCAGGGGTGGACCTTCGACGCCGGCCGCAATTTCGACGGGGCTCGACTCACCCGTTTCTTCGATGCATTGCCCAAACAAGTGCCGTCGCTGGTACGCGCCAAGGGCGTGTTTCGCGTGCTCGACAGCTGGGTGTGGCTCAACTGGGTCGACGGCCAATGGGGCGCAAGCCAAGTGGCGTGGCGGCGAGACAGCCGTTTCGAACTGATCGCCCGTGAGATTGACGCCGATGCGATCGAATCGGCTCTGAATGCCTGTCTGGAATCCTGAAGTTATTCGCAATGAATTTATCTGATTTGACTCCCAGCCTGCTGGCGATGGCCGTCTGGCAGCGCCTGCTGTGGGCTGCGCTGGTGCTGACCGGCCTCTGGGCCGTGGTCGGCTGGGCGCTGGAGGGCAGCGCATGAGTATCGCTCTCGAAAACATTACCGTTTCGTATCAGCGACACCCCGCGGTACACCACGCCAGTGGCCAGTTCGTCGAGGGCGAGTGCACTGCGATCTTCGGCCCGAACGGCGCTGGCAAGAGCACCTTGCTGAAGGCGATGATCGGCGCGCTCAAGCCCGACCACGGCAAGGTACACCTGAACGGTTTCAAGCGTAACGACATCGCCTATCTGCCGCAGCAGTCGGAAATTGACCGAAGCCTGCCGGTGAGCGTGATCGACCTTGTGTCGACCGGCCTGTGGCACCATACCGGCCCATTTGGCCGGGTCGGTCGGGAGGGGCATGCGAGGGTGTGCGCGGCGCTCGAGCAGGTGGGGTTGGCCGAGTTCCAGCATAGGCCGATCTCGGCACTGTCGAGCGGCCAATTCCAGCGCGTGCTGTTCGCGCGCATCGTGGTGCAGGACGCCCGGCTGATTCTGCTCGATGAGCCATTCAACGCGGTAGACGCCAAGACGACGTACGACCTGTTGGAGCTGGTGCGTCGCTGGCGCGATGAGAAGCGTACTGTGATTGCGGTCCTGCACGACTACGAGCAGGTGCGCGCGTACTTCTCGCAGACGCTGCTGATGGCGCGCGAAATCGTGGCTTGGGGACAGACCGAGAAAGTGCTTACCGACGACAACCTGCTGCGCGCGGTCAACCGGGCCGCGCACTGGCAGGAACATGCGCCGGTGTGCCGTGTCGATGGGGAGGCCGCATGATGGTTGCCCATGCCCTGTACGACCTCTTTGTCTCGCCGTTTGCCGACTTCGCATTCATGCGCCGTGCGCTGGCGGGGTGTCTTGCGCTGGCGCTCGGCAGCGGTCCGATCGGCCTGTTTCTGGTGATGCGCCGCATGAGCCTGATGGGCGATGCAATGAGCCACGCAGTGCTGCCTGGTGCAGCGGTCGGCTTCCTGCTTGCCGGTCTGAGCTTACCGGCGATGAGCTTGGGTGGCTTCGTTGCGGGCGTGCTGGTGGCGTTGCTGGCCGGCCTTGCCACCCGTTTCACCAGCCTGAAGGAAGATGCCAGTTTCGCGGCGTTCTATCTGCTGTCGCTGGCGCTCGGGGTGCTGTTGGTCTCGAAATCGGGTAGCAACGTCGACCTGATGCACATCCTGTTCGGTTCGGTGCTGGCGGTGGACCAACCGGCGCTGATCCTGGTGGCGTCGGTGGCCACGGTGACGCTGCTGTTGCTGTCGGTGATCTACCGGCCGCTGCTACTCGAAAGCCTCGACCCGGTGTTCCTGCGTGCGGTCGGCAGCCGTGGCGGTTTCTGGCACATGCTGTTCCTGATGCTGGTAGTGCTCAACTTGGTCGCCGGTTTCCAGGCTCTTGGCACGTTGATGGCGGTCGGCCTGATGATGCTGCCGGCGATCACCGCGCGGCTGTGGGCCAGCTCGGTTGGCGGCATGCTGGCCACCTCGATCGGCGTGGCATTTGGCAGCGGCGTCGGCGGGCTGTTGCTCTCCTATCACTTCGAGCTGCCGTCCGGCCCTGCGATCATCCTGCTGGCGGGGCTGGTGTACTTGTTTTCCTTATTGTTCGGCAAGGTCGGTGGTGCGCTGCCGCGTTATGTCCGGACGCGTCATTTAGAAGGTTGAAGGGGTTGCAATGAAGAAACTGCTGTGGGCTGGCGCGCTGCTCGGTCTGTCCAGTTCGCTCTGGGCCGCGCCGATGCCGGTGGTGGCGAGCTTCAGTGTCGTCGCCGACCTGACCCGCCAGGTCGGTGGTGATCGGGTCGAAGTCAGCTCGCTGGTGGGGCCGAACCAGGACGCGCACGTGTTCCAGCCGACGCCATCGGATGTGAAGAAGGTGGCCGGGGCTAAGGTGTTCGTCGTGAATGGCCTGGGATTCGAAGGCTGGATCAACCGCTTGAGCCATTCGGCCAACTTCAAGGGCGTGATGGTCGAGGGCACCAAGGGGGTGACGCCGCGCAAGGCCGATGAGCAGGAGGAGGGGCACGACGAGCACGGTGGCATCGACCCGCATGCATTTCAGGATCCTGCGCGGGTGCAGATCTACGTGAAAAACATCGCTGCCGGTCTCGCCAAGGCCGACCCGGCCGGCGCAAGCTACTACCAGACGCGCGCGGCCAGCTACACCAAGCAGTTGAAAGAACTCGATGCCTGGGCCCAGCAGCAGTTTGCCAAGGTGCCGTTGGCCCAACGCAAGGTGCTGACTTCGCACGATGCGTTCGGCTATCTCGGTGACCGCTACAAGGTGCGATTCCTTGCGCCGCAAGGCGTCAGCACCGAGACCGAGGCCTCGGCCAAGGGCGTCGCGATGCTGATCAACCAGGTGAAGCGGGAGAAAGTGAAGGCGGTGTTCTTCGAGAACATGACCGATCCGCGCCTCTTGAAGCAACTGTCATCCGAGGCCGGGGTGAAGATCGGCGGCAAGCTGTATTCGGACGCGCTGTCGCCAGCCGACGGTCCGGCAGCGACCTATCTGACGATGTTCCGCTACAACGTCAGCACCATCATGGCGTCGTTCAAATAAACAACGCCCCGCTCAACAGCGGTTCGGCCAGCCTATAGAGGCCGATCGCCGTAACGGCCAGTCCCGCCAGCAGGCGGACTGGCCGTTTTTGTATCTGTGCGCGCAAACGATCGGCGAACGCCCCCATTAGCAGCAGATTGGGTAGGGTGCCCAGCCCGAACGCCAGCATCGTCAGCGCACCACTTGCCGCGTTGGCCGCAGCGAGCGCCGACAGGCTGGCGCTGTAGACCAGCCCGCAAGGGAGCCACCCCCACAAGGCGCCGACCGCAATCGATTGCGCCGGCGAGCGGACCGGCAGCAGCCGGGCAAGCCGTGGCTGGAGTAAACGCCACAGCGGGCGGCCGAACGCTTCGATCCGCGTCACCGCACTCGACATCCCCGCCAGGTATAAGCCCATGCCGATCAGCATCAGATTGGCGAGGAAGTACAGCACCCACTGGAATGGACGGGTGGCAAGCAGCGTCAGTCCGGCTCCGGAGAGGCCGCCGAGCAGGGCGCCGATCAGCGCATAACTGCCGATTCGGCCAACGTTATATCCAAGCAGGAATGGCGCCCGACGCACCCCGGAAGGGAGCTGGAGGGTGAACGCCGTCACTAGCCCGCCGCACATGCCGAGGCAGTGGCCGCCGCCGAGCAAACCGACGACAAACAGGGCGAACAGACTGGTCTCAAGCATGGCGAGCGGAACAGAGATTGTGAGGGAGTGGCGGGTCGATTTTAACAGAGTGGGCCTGGTATCCCGCAGAGAACGAAAAATTGTCCATTTGTCAGACTTGATGTAATCATTTTTTTCTAGCGGTTTATATTATGAGAGATGCGATCAGGACCGGTTGCAGCATCCATTTTTCAGTGGGATGTCGTCCGTAGGGCGGGTTTCTGCGTTTATGGCATGAAACAAGGTGGCATTTTTTGCCGCCTTGATTTTGACTGGTACTGATGGCGTTTCTGGTGGTGGCATAGCTTTACGGCCGGACTGCCTTGCAATTGGGCAGCCCCTGAGCGTCTGACTATTGTGGAGAGCCGTAATGGCGAAATATCTGGTAGTAGAAAAACTAGGCCATACGGCCATCATCACGCTAAACAACCCACCGGCCAACGTGTGGTCGCTGCAGGCGCTGCAGGAGCTGCTCGCGGAGATGAGCACGCTCGACCGCGATCCGAATATCCGATCAGTGGTGATGACCGGCGCGGGCGAGGGCTACTTCTCGGCCGGTGCCGACCTGAAACAGTTTGCCAGCGGCGACGCGGCGCTCGCCGCCGAAGTGGCCGACGCGTTTGCCAATGCTTTTCGCGCGGTGCGCCAGTTCCATGGTGTGACAGTGGCGGCGATCAACGGTTATGCGCTGGGCGGTGGGCTGGAGTGGGCGCTGTCCTGTGACTATATGGTCGCTGAGCGTGGTGCCAAGCTGGGGCTGCCGGAGGCGCGAGTAGGGCTGGTGCCGTGTGCGGGCGGCACCAAGGCGCTGACCGACAAGGTCGGCGTGGCCTGGGCCAAACGTATTGTGCTCGGCGGTGAAACCATCGGGGCCGACAAGGCGCTGGCGATCGGTCTCGTGGAAGAGGTGGTCGACCCGGGCTTTGCCAAGATCGTTGCGGTGAGCCTCGCCAACAAGGTGACGGCGCAGGGGCCGGACGCGGTCAGCGAGGCCGGCAAGCTGATCGAGGCCAGTCAGTTGCGTTCGATCGACGAACAACTTGCGCTCGAAAAGGCCGCATTCCTGCGCCTGTTCGGCCAGAGTGAGCAACGCGAAGGGGTGGCAGCCTTCCTGGCGAAGCGTGCGCCGTCCTGGCAGGGTGCCGGTGAGGACGACGACGAGGAGTGACCGGTTCCGCGCCAACGTCTCAAGAAAAAAGGGCGATGCATGCATCGCCCTTTTTGTCGTCATTGGCAGCGCTTACTTCACCCCGGCCTTGGCCTTCAGGTCGCTGATGTACTGATCGACGCGCTCCTGGCCGATCTTCTGTTCCAGCTGCGGCTTCAGCGCCTCGAGCGGCGGTGCGCTCTCGGTGCGCACGTCGTCCAGCTTGATCACGTGCCAGCCGAACTCGGTCTTCACCGGGGTCGAGGTCACCTGACCCTTCGACAGCTTGGTCAGCGCGTCGCCGAATGGGCCGACGAAGTTGGCCGCATCAGCCCAGCCCAAATCACCACCGTTGGCCTTGCTGCCCGGGTCGAGCGACTTCTCGCGGGCCAGCTGGTCGAACGGCTTACCCTTGCGCAGCGCTTCGATCACTGCCTTGGCTTCGGCTTCGGTCTTCACCAGAATGTGGCGGGCGTGGTAACTCTTCTTGGCCGGCATCTGCGCGACCAGACGGTCATACTCGGCCTTCAGTTGAGAGTCGGTCACCGGGTTGCGGCGCTGGAAGTCGCGGATCGCCTGGTTGGCGAGCGCCATGGTCTGCATGTTTTCCAGTTCGGCACGGAATTCCGGTGTCTTGTCGAGGCCTTTCTTCTCGGCGTCCTGCTTCAGCAGTTCGGCGGTCACCAGCTGGTTGCGCACCATCTCGCGCTGTTGCGGGGTGACCTGTTGGCCCTGCGCTTGCAGCGAGCGCACGATGGCGTCGATGCGGGCCTGGGAAATCGTCGGCACAGCGGCGAAGCTGCTGCCGGCGACGGCGGCCATAAGGCTGGCCGCAACAAGGGTTTTGCGCATGATTGATCCTGTTGGAGTTATTGGATTTTGGCCGAACTGCGCAGGCCGTCGACCGTCTTGGCGATTTCCTGCTCTTGCAGGTCACGGGCCAGTTGGCCTTTTACTTGGTCGTACGAAGGCACCTTCGCGTCACGCACGTCGGTCACCTTGAATACGTGCCAACCGGCGTTGGACTTCACCGGAGCCGGGCTCACGCCGCCCTTAGGCAGGGACTTGAGTGCAGCGGCCAGCGGCGGCACGTCGCGTTCCAATGCGGACAGGTTCATATAGCCCATGTCGCCACCGCTTTGCTTGGCGCTCGGATCCTTCGAGCGGGATTTGGCCAGCGATTCGAAGTTGCTGCCTTTCTTCAGGTCGGCAATGGCTTTCTTGGCATCGTCCTCGGAGCCCAGCACGATCTGGTAAGCATGGACCTCCTTGGTGCCTCGCACGTTGCCGGCGATCTTGTCGTAGGCTGCTCTCACTTTGGCGTCGTCAACCGGGTTCTTCTTCAGAATGTCGGCGAACAATGCTTCCTGAACCAGGTCGTTGCGCACTTCGTCCAGGCGCTTTTGCACTTCCGGGCTCTTGTCGAGGCCGCGACGCTTGGCCTCCTGGAGGATCAGCTCGCGATTGATCAGGCGGTTCTTCACCTCTTCGCGCAGCGCCGGGCTGTCCTTCACTTGGCCGTTGCTGTTCTTCTGCAGCATGGTCACGGCGTTGTCCACTTCGCTCTTGTCGATAGCTACGCCGTTGACGGTGGCTACCGGAGCAGCCAGAACGGGCAGGGCCAAGGTGGCTGCCACCATGGCAGCGGCCAGTCGATTCAGTCGCATATGCTTTTTCCTCGAGTGTAATGCTAGATTTCTTCAGGGCTGAGCGCTCGGATGCCCAGTGCGTGGATACGCGTCGACATCAGGTCGCCCAGTGTGCCGTAGATCAGTCGCTGCCGCTCAAGTCGGGACAGGCCGGTAAAGCGGGCGCTGACGATGGTTAGCTGATAATGCCCGCCACCACTTCTGGCCCCGGCATGGCCGGCGTGCAGGGCGCTTTCGTCTTCGATGTCGAGATGCTCGGGCGCGAGTGCGGCCAACCTATCTCGCATGAGCGCGAGTGTATCACTCATGCCGGCAGGACTTGTTTGAAAGGTTTGATATCGACGCTCTGGTAAACGTCGGCCGCCACATATGGGTCGGCGTCGGCCCAGGCGCGTGCCGCGTCGAGGGAGGCGAATTCGGCAACGATCAGGCTGCCGGAGAAGCCGGCTGGCCCCGGGTCAGTCGAGTCGATCGCCGGGAACGGCCCGGCGAGCACAAGACGCCCTTCCTGCTGCAAGGCATTCAGGCGCTCAAGGTGCGCCGGGCGTGCCGTGAGGCGCGCATCTAGCGAACCTGCGCGGTCGTGGCCGATGATGGCGTAGAGCATTACTTGGAATCCTCGATGTATTTGGACAGGTACAAGCTTTGGGCGATGACAAAGGCGACCATCAGGCCGATCCCGCCAAACAGTTTGAAGTTGACCCAGATTTCCTCGCTGAAGCGATAGGCGACCAAGAGGTTGATGCCACCCATTGCGAGAAAGAACACCGACCAGGCCAGATTGAGTTTCTTCCAGACGCCGTCGGGCAGGTTGATCTGCTGGCCCATGACGGCACGCATGCCGTTCTTGCCAGCCAGCGAGCCGGCCAAAAGCCCACCACCCATGATCCAGTAGAGCAGGGTAGGTTTCCACATGATGAAGTGCTTGTCGTGCAGCAAGAGCGTGGCGCCACCGAGCACCATGATCAGGCCGAGACTGACCCACTGCATCACCTCCACCTTTCGGTGGCGTATCCAGGCAACGGAGACCTGCAGTACGGTCGCAACCATAGCAGCGCCGGTGGCGATGAACATGTCGCGGGTGAACCAGTAGGCGCCGAAGAACAACAGGACGGGAAAGAGGTCAGCGAGAAATTTCATGCGAACGATTATGGGGGCAGGCGCGGGCTTCGACAAGCCAAGATGTCACAAGGGCACGGGCCGGGCAGGCGGTGCAGCCAAGAGCTGTCACCCCCGTTTAACTGGCTTGTGACCTGCCCGGCTTCAATGAGTTCCCTGGCTTGGTGCTGGCATTACTCCTTCGACACCTCCTTGCCGGCTCCCTGGCTGCCCTTGACGATCTGCAAGGCCGAGGCGACCAGTCCGCCGACATCGGCGACATTTGCCGGCAAGATCAGTGTGTTACCGCTCTTGGCCAGTTGACCAAATGCGCCGACGTATTGCTCGGCTACCTTCAGGTTGACTGCTTCCAGCCCGCCGGGTTCCTGCAACGCGCTGGCAATGCGGCGAATCGCGTCGCCAGTGGCGTCGGCGACCAGCCGCAGCGCCTCGGCCTCGCCCTGTGCTTTGTTGATCGTGGCCTGTTTGGCGCCGTTCGATTGGTTGATCGCCGCCTGCATCTGGCCCTCGGACTCCTGAATCGCCGCCTCGCGTTGACCGGTGGCGAGGTTGATCTGTTCGATCTTGCGTCCCTCGGACGTGGCGATGCGCGCGCGCTTTTCTCGCTCGGCGGTGATCTGCTGCTGCATTGCGTGCAGGATTTCTTGCGGCGGCACCAAGTCCTTGATCTCGTAGCGCAGCACCTTCACCCCCCAGGAGACCGCCGCCTCGTCCAGTGCAGCGACGACGGCGCGGTTGATCTCGTCGCGCTCTTCGAAGGTCCTGTCGAGTTCCATCTTGCCGATCACCGAGCGCAGCGTGGTCTGCGCCAACTGGCTGATCGCGACCACGTAGTTGTTCGATCCATACGAGGCGAGTTGCGGGTCGGTGATCTGGAAATACAGGATGCCGTCGACCTTCAGTTGGGTATTGTCACGGGTGATGCAGACTTGGCTCGGTACATCGAGAGGAATCTCGCGCAGATTGTGCTTGTAGGCGATTCGGTCGATGAACGGAATGATGATGTTGAGACCTGGAGTCAGCGTGCCGTGGTAACGGCCGAGCCGTTCCAGGATATAGGCGCTTTGCTGCGGGACTACGGCGACGGCTTTGAAGACGAAAATGACAAAGGCAACAAAAAAGGCGATCGCAAATTCCATGCTTACCTCGGGAGGGGGGGCTGCGGGGAAAGAATCAGTCGGTTGCCGTCACGGCCGACGATATAGCCGTGCTCGGGCGTGGGGCTTAGGGTGGCCGCAGCATCGAGCTGGATGTCCCACTCTGCGCCGCGATAAAAGCCTCGCCCGCGACCTTCGGCATCCAGGTGCAGGATGGTGACCTGCTGATAGAGGTCAGGGTCGTCAATGGTCGGGTCGACCCGACGCGGATTCAGGCGGCGCCGGTAGCGTATGAGTATGGCGAAGCCAACCAGGCCGATCAGGCTGCTGGCCAACAGGGAATAGGCCGGCTCCCCGCCAAGCAGCGCGGACAGACCGCCACCTGCCAGAGCAATGGCGACAACCAGCAGATAAAACGAACCGGACAGAAACTCGAGAATCAGTGCGATCAGTGCACCGACAAACCAGGCAGTAGGCGCCATCAACGATACCGGGAGGCCAGACTCCGACCATTGTCGACTTCCGGACGCGCTATCGCAAGTCCGAACGTCATGTTGATGGCATCAGACGTGATCCCGGTCAGGCAGGGTGTGAGACAGCCGTTCTTCCCCCTCATCATCGAGCCAAGTGCGCAGTGCAAAGCCGACTGCAACGATGACAACCCCGAAACCAATCAGCAGCATCACCATGATGACTCCTCCTTGTGGGAAGCAGGCGGCCGGAAAACGGGTTCTTTTAACCAGTGTAGTTGTTGGACCTGCCGCTTGCAGGACAGTTGCGTGAGCCTCTCGTTTTTACCGCGGCTCGCCGATTTCGGCCGGGCGCTCTAAGATACCGGACTGTCCATGTCGTCGAATTGTTCATGTACCACCTGAAAACACCTTGTCAGAGCGAGATCGAGATCAAGAAGAGCCGCTTCATTGCCTACGTCGAGCCGGTTGCTAACCGAGCCGAGGCGATGCAGCGGCTGGCCGAACTGCGCAGACAGTACCCAGACGCTCGTCACCACTGCTGGGTGCTGCTCAGCGAGACCGACTCCGGCCTCGACGATGACGGCGAGCCGGGCGGCACAGCCGCCAAGCCGATGTACAACGTACTGATGCACCGCAAGCTGACCAATGTGCTGGCGGTGGTGGTGCGTTACTTCGGCGGGATCAAGCTTGGTGCGGGCGGCTTAGTGCGTGCGTACTCGCAGGCAGTCAGCGAAGCGCTGGCCGATGCCGAATTGGTCGCGGTGGTGCGCAGCAAGACCTTGTGGTTCGGCGTACCGTTTGCGCTCGAGTCGGCGTTACGGCGCTGGTGCGAGCAGCAGGGGGTGCCGATACTGGAAGTGGACTACGGCGAGGCAGTTCGGCTTAGGGTCAGGTTGCCGGAGGACAGCGCCGATGCGCAGTGCGCGGCGCTCGCCGACAGCCTGCATGGCGCGCTGACGGTCGTCGCTGACGATTGAGAGCCTGTTCACGATCTCGCGAACGAAGGGTTGGCCAAGGCGAAATGAGGCGGAAAAGCGGAATGTACGGAGAGTGCATGAGCATGTTGAGCATTATTTCACCGCAGGATCACCCGAATGCAGCAGATCGTGAACAGATTCTGAGCCGGACCGGTGCCGTGGATGGCTGGTATAGTGGGGTTATACCGATGGCCAAGGGGTGGCGATGTTTTCAATCCTGATTGCAAATCCCAAGGGGGGCAGCGGCAAGTCGACGCTGGCGACCAATCTGGCCGGCTACTATGCTGCGGCTGGTCGCAAGGTGATGCTCGGCGATGTCGATCGCCAGCAGTCGTCGCTTGGCTGGCTGACGCGGCGAGCGGCGTCCCTGCCGGCGATATCCGGCTGGGAAGTCAAGGTTGGGGAGCCGACCAGGGCGCCGAGGGGGACCGAGGTGATCGTGCTCGACAGTTCGGCCGGCTTGCACGGCAAGAAGCTGGAGGCTTTGGTCGAGCGGGTCGACCGGGTCATCGTGCCGATTCAGCCATCGCCGTTCGATATGGCGGCAAGCGAAGCGTTTCTGGCCAAGCTGTTCGAGGAGAAAGCGGTGCGCAAAGGCCGCGCTTACGTCGGCGTGGTGGGCATGCGGGTTGATCCGCGTACTCGTTCGGCCCGCGAACTGGAGTCCTTCCTCAGCCAGTTCGAGGTGCCGGTGCTCGCGTGGTTGCGCGATACCCAGCTCTATGTCCATGCTGCAACGCAGGGGGCCACGTTGTTCGATTACCGGCCCGCGCAGGTGGCGCGCGAGCGGGAAAGCTGGCAGCCGATCATCGATTGGCTCCGTATCAGCGAAGGCCGAGTTGGTTAACGTGGCGTATTTATTTTAATGCGAAGTATTGACGCGTTAAGATAACTGGCCTAAATTCATCAGGAATTCTGTGTGCGAGCCGCGGTGCGGCAGCGCAGGGAAAAGTGCAAACGGGAGCCCCTAGGGGCTCCCGTTTTGTTTGGGGCCTGTCGTTTTGTGGGCCGGTCAAACACCGCATTACCCGTTGGAGAACGCACGCATGATCAAGACTGAATTCAACTACGGCGACATCTATCTCGTCCCGAAGAAAACCCTCGTCGACAGCCGCAAAGAGTGTGACACCTCGGTGCAGTTTGGCCCGCGCCGCTTCGAAATGCCGATTTACCCGGCCAATATGAAATCGGTGGTGGACGCGGAGACCTGCGAATACTTCGCGCGCCGTGGCTGGTTCTATACCATGCACCGCTTCAACGTCGATGCGGTGGCTTTCTGCTGCGACATGCAGTCCAAGGGCCTGTTCGCCTCGATCAGCATGGGCGTGAACGAAGACTCGTACCAGCAGCTGCGCGAGCTGAAAGCCGCCGGCATCACTCCGGAATACATTACCGTCGACGTTGCCAACGCCTGGTGCGTGAAGGCCGAGCGCATGATCAAGTACATCAAGGCCGAACTCCCAGGCAGCTTTCTAATCGGCGGCAATATCGCGACTGCTGGTGCGGCTCGCGATCTACAGGCCTGGGGCTGCGATGCGGTGAAGGCCGGTATTGCCGGTGGCCGAGTCTGCATCACCAAGAACAAGACCGGCTTCCACCGCCCGATGGTATCGACCGTCCTCGATGTGGTGGCGGCGGTGACGATCCCGGTGGTGGCCGACGGTGGTATCGTTGAGCACGGCGACATGGCAAAGGCGATCAACTGCGGGGCAGCGATGATCATGGCCGGCTCATTGTTTGCCGGCTATGACGAGTCGGCCGGCGAGATCGTGGAGATCGACGGCAAACACTATAAGGAATACTTCGGCAGCGCCTCGCAGTTCAACAAGGGGGCGTACGTCAATGTTGAAGGTAAGAAAATCCTGGTCGAATACAAGGGCAGCATTGACAAGCTGCTGAATGAGCTGCAAGAAGACCTGCAATCGTCGATCAGCTATGCCGGCGGCACCTCGCTGGTGGCGCTAACCGATGTCGAGCGAATTTTCGTGCATCGTTGATCAATGGTGAGGTCGTAATAAAAGGGACAGAAATGTCCTAATGCCGTTCACTTAAGGAAAAAGCACCGCCCACCAAGGTGGAAAAACGGTGCTTTTTTGTTACTTCCAAGCGTTCTTCGAAGCTAAAATCCGGACTGAACGGCTTAAGTGAACGGCATTACAGAAATGTCCCTTTTTTTCATTTTTGATTCAGTAGAAGATTTTTGTAGGGGGACACTCATAAATTTCAACCATCTAGCATGACCATTTTGTTAGAATGGCTTAAACAAATCAGCCCATTCGAAAAGAATAGCTACAAATGAAGACTAACCTGCCCATTACCGACGAAGAGCTGTTCGTTCACTCTGACCATCCCATTGTCACCAAGACCGACCTGAAAGGCGCGATCACCTATGCCAACCGGGCCTTCATCGAGATCAGTGGCTTCAGCGAGGCGGAGCTGATCGGCAAGAACCACAATGTGGTCCGCCACCCGGACATGCCGCCGGAGGCGTTCAAGGACCTGTGGGACACGGTCAAGACCGGCAACCCGTGGCGCGGCTTGGTGAAGAACCGCGCCAAGAACGGCGCGTTCTATTGGGTTGAAGCCTATGTGACGCCGATCACCGAGAACGGGAGTACCGTCGGTTATATGTCGGTGCGTTCGGCACCGAGTCGTTCCGAGGTGCAGGCGGCTGAGGCACTGTATCGCGCGGTGCGAAGCCGCACCGCAACAGTTCCGTCGTCGCTGCAGGCCTTGCAGCGACGCGTAAACCCCTTGCGCTGGGGCACGATCGGATTGGGGCTGGGTGGTGGCTTGATGTTGGGTGGCGCTGTGGTGCCGGACCTTGTTCTGGGCGGACGCCTGATGCTGGCACTGCCCGGTGCTGCGTTGGCGTTGGGCAGTGGCGGCTGGATGGTAGCGCATCTGAGCAAGTCGCTTGGCACGTTGCGTAAGGGCTTCCAGGCGCTGGCCGAAGGGCGGCTCAACCATAACTTTGCTATCACTGACGGCGGTCCGATCGGACGCTTGGTCGTCAACCTCGAATCGTTGCGCATTCACCTGCGTGCGGTGATCGCCGACGTATCCAGCGTCGGCGGCGTGACCTCGGCGGGTGCGAACTCGCTGCGCGAGGAGATGCACGCGCTGGCGGCGCGCTCTGTCGAGCAGGGCAGTGGGCTGCGCCAGATCAGCGGCAATATGGAAGTGATGAGTAACGCAATCGGTGAGGTGGTGGGGTTGGCCGACCAGGGGCGGCAGGGCGCTGCGCATACCCGCGAGGTGGCCAGCTCCGGTAGTGCCACGATGTTGGCTGCCACACAGGCTGCCGAGCGTGCGGTGGGCGTGGTCGACGAGTCGCGTCGGGCGATGCAAGAACTCGATCAGGCGATGACCGAGATCCGCAGCATGACTACCTTGATCCACGAGATCGCCGATCAGACCAATCTGCTGGCGTTGAACGCGGCGATCGAGGCGGCGCGGGCCGGCGAACTGGGCCGCGGCTTCGCCGTGGTGGCCGACGAGGTCCGCAAGCTGGCCGAGCGCACCACTACCACCACCGATTCGATCGGCGGCATCGTTGGGCGGATCGGTACGATCACCCAGTCGGCGGTGGCAAGCATGGACGCCACGGTCAGTGAGGTGGGGCAGGTCACAGAACAGATCCGGCTTTCTTCGGTCAATCTCGATGGGCTGATCGCCGCCGCCGAACAGGCCAATGCGCAGGCGGTGGAACTGGCCGCGCAAGTATCGCAAAAGTCGCAAGCGGTGCACGAGGTGGCGTCGGCGCTCGAGCAGCTCAACGTGCTGGCCGAGGATAACCTGGCCACCACCCGTCTAGTCGAGGGTAGTGCTGACCGGTTGGCTGAAGCAGCGGGGGATCTGGCCAAGCTGACGCGCGATTTTCGCAAGCACTGAGGCGAGTGCGCTCTCAATTAAGAAGAGGTCTGCCGAATCGTTGCTCACCCAGCTAGTGAACATGGTTTTGCCTGTAACGTTATTCTGCCTGCCGAACACCCCGCTTGCCGGGGTGTTTTTTTGTCCTCATCTGACGAGAGACCATACCTCCTCCAGACATGGCATGAATTTTTCAGGGCAGCTATGTTGATAAGCTATGTTTTTGGAGTATTCCTTCTGACGGCTTCAGGCTTGTTGAAGCAGACAATTGCAGCGACCAGAGGGGAATCTAGCAATTCCTCGGTCGGAGGATGTCGCCGTTCAGACGCACTGTAATTAACTGGGCTTCCCCAAGCCGTGGACACTCTCGACTCTCACGTGAAAGCCGTTCAATGGCTTTGGAGCTGACGTCACCAAGGCGATGGCGGCGGCGAGTTCGGTTGTGAGTGGGGGCAAGTCGCGGGCTGGTGGTACTAGTCCGTGCCGCTGCGGTGGTAAGGGGTCAATGTTCTATGCTGAGCAATGCGATGCCGACGATAGCCTGCACGTAGCTGTGAAGGGGCCCTGCATTGTTATGAAGGTGATTAAGCATACGGGTGCATCCAGGGCTGGCTTTATCCTGTTGACCCCCGTTTAGGTACAGCTTGCCTGTGCCTTTGCCCTACTGTTCCAGTGGCGGCGTGGATTGGGTCGCCAAAGTTGGGCATTACCCCCACCAACAGGGAAAGGGAGTTCGGGAAATGGCCGTTGTATCGACGGTTTTGTCACGCTGGACGATCTGGGTGCCTGCTACGGCATGGCTTGTATTGGGGGTGATCTATGTCATGCCAAGCCATGAAGCGCTGCTGGTGCTCGCTGCTGTTGCACTTGCGGGTGCGGTATTCAGTGCGGTGCATCACGCCGAAGTGGTTGCCCACCGTGTGGGTGAACCATACGGCACCTTGGTGCTGGCTGTGGCCGTCACCATCATCGAGGTTGCGCTAATCGTGTCGGTCATGTTGACTGCAACGCCCGAGAAAGCTGACCTTGCACGCGATACTGTGTTCGCAGCGGTGATGATCGTCTGCAATGGGATTGTCGGAATTTGTCTGCTGGTTGGAGGGATACGTCATCATGAGCAGGATTTCCAGGTGCGTGGTGCTAGTGCCGCGTTGGCCGTGCTTGCTTCACTGTCCATTCTGACCCTGGTGATGCCGAATTACACAAGCACTGGCCATGGCGAAATGCTATCGCTATCGCAGCTCATATTTGCTGGCTTGTCGTCTCTGGTTCTTTACGGCGTTTTTGTCTTTGTGCAGACCCTTCGGCACCGCGATTATTTCATCGCAAACGTGCCTGACGAGGATGTGCACGCCGAGCCCCCCAGTATTGGCACCGCCCGGTTGAGTGCCGGCTTTTTGCTGATATGTCTTGTTGCAGTGGTCCTGTTGGCGAAGGTGTTGTCGCCAGTGGTTGAGTCCCTGGTCGAAGATGCGGGTGCTCCAGACGCCGTAGTTGGCATTGTGATCGCAGCGCTCGTTTTGCTGCCCGAGGGTCTGGCTGCCGTGCGTGCCGCACGGGCCGACCGCCTGCAAAATAGCCTGAATCTGGCGCTGGGTTCGGCGCTCGCCTGTATCGGGTTGACGATTCCTACGGTGGCTTTAGTGTGTCTGTCCACCGGGCAGGCGCTTCTCCTGGGTATCGGTAGAAAAGAAACGGTGCTACTGGTCCTGACGTTGATGATCGCTACCCTCACGCTTGGTACAGGGCGCACGACACTGCTGCAAGGAGCGGTACATCTTTCGCTGTTCGCAGCATATTTATTCATCTCCTTCATGCCATAGGCTTGAAGGCATCCCCCATCCTCAGTGGCCCCGACATGCCTCTGTTTCGTCAAGTTCGTGCGTAGGAGCGATCCGCTTTCATGGTGTGATGATCAGTCGCAGCCTTAAATGTGCATATCTGAATACGTCGGTGATTGCATAGGGTTAAATGGTTCTTTCCTGTCTGGACAGGCAAGGAGGGCAGGCTCCGCTGCGGCGAAATGCGGGCAGTCCTGGGCTTAGCGGCGTGCCTCGGTCAGCATCTTCAGCGCAAGGCCGCCCAGCACGGCCCCCATCAGCCAGCGCTGGATCCGCTGCCAGAGCGGGCGCCCGGCCAGGAAGGCGGCGATGCCGGCAGCGCTGATGATGATCAGCGAGTTCATGGTAAGGCTAATCGCGATTTGCGTCGTGCCCAGTAGCAGCGACTGAACGAGGACGCTGCCCTTGGTCGGGACAATGAACTGCGGCAGGAGTGCGAGGTAGAGTAGCGCGACCTTGGGGTTGAGCAGGCTGGTGAAGAGGCCGACGGTGAACAGTTTTTTCGGGCTGTCCGGTGCCAGTTCGCGCACCTCGAACGGTGAGCGACCACCCGGCTTTAGCGCCTGCCAGGCAAGGTAGAGCAGGTAGACGGCGCCGGCCAGGCGCAGTGCGTCGTAGGCAAAGGGGACTGCGAACAAGAGTGCCGAGATGCCGAAGGCCGCACACAGTAGATAGAACACGAAGCCGAGTGCCACCCCTCCGAGCGAGACGAAACCGGCCTGACGTCCCTGGCAGAGCGAACGGGAGATCAGGTAGATCATGTTTGGCCCCGGGGTCAGCACCATGCCGAGGGCGACGAGCGCGAAGGTGAGCAGATGGGGTAGGTCGGGCATGGCGGGGCTCCGGGCGGGATGAAGTCATGAGCATAACACGGGCGTCTCAATACGGTTTTGGCGCGGCTAATAAGGTCCTTTCAGCATGGTTGCTCTGTCATGCTGGTCTGCTGTGCTGGATTGCAGTCTTACCGAATTTTGTCCGGGTTAGCGGCTCTTGACTGCAGATGGGGCGTGTCCTTATTCCACCAGACGGAAAGTGGCGCGGATCATCACCTTGTCGGCCGCGTCAAAGTGCCACCATTCGGTCGGGATGGTGGCAAAACCGGCCTCGGTCATGCAGCGGCGCAGCAGCAGCCGGTTGGCGTGTTGCTGGGCGTTGAGCTTGCCGTTGGCGAGCATTTCCTTTTCGCGGGCCGGGTGAGACAGCAACGTGAAGTCGTCAAACGGTGTGCCCATGTCTTGCTCAACGCCGTTTTCGTCCTCAAGCGTCAGGTCGATCGCCATGCCGAAGCTGTGGATCGAGCCCCGGTCGGGATTGGCGACGTAGATTTCCTTGGGCGTGCCTTCCACCGCGGCCCACAGTTGGCGCTGCACCCGGCCGGGGCGCAGTGCGTCGAGCACCAGGAGGTGCCAGCCGGGCTTGTAGCGTTGCAGCCGTCTAGCCGCTTCGGCGAGCTGGGTGGCGGCGCGCCGGTGCAGGAAGCCGCCGTCGAAGTGGCCGTACAGGTCGCGGCCGATGAAGTTGTTGTTGCTGGCGTAACGCAGATCGATCCGAACATGCGGGATGTCGCGGATCGTCACGTATTCGTCGTGGCCGGCCAGCGCCTCAAGCGGGATGATGATGTGCGCGGGTTTCATCCGGGGTCTCCGCGGTGAATAGGGTTTGGTCTAGCCGCAGTGTTTGGCGGTCGGCATCGAGGGTGACGAGTGCGCCGAACGGCAGCGTCAGGTTCGGCGTGCAATGTCCGGCCCGCCAGCCGCCCAGCACCGGAATGGACAAGGGCAAGAGATAGTCCTGCCAGACCATGTCGAGCGCGGCGAGCTTGCCTGGATCGGTCTGGGCAAAATCGCCGAGCAGCACGCCGCTGAGCTGCTCGAGCACGCCGGCGAGGCGCAGGTGGTTGAGCAGCCTGTCGACGCGGTATGGCTCCTCGTTGACGTCCTCGAGGAACAGGATGGCGCCGTCTGCCTGCAGCGCCCATGGGGTGCCGAGCATTGAGCACAGCATGCTCAAGTTGCCGCCGACCAGCCGGCCCTGCGCCACGCCGCCGTGCAACGTTATGAGTGGGTAGTCGGCAGGATGAAGCAAGGTGCTGCCGGCTCCGATCTCGCCGCGCAACTGCGCCCACAGCGAATGTTTCGTGTGTGGCTCGTCGTAGCGCAGCAGGTCGGTGGTCAGCATCGGTCCGTGAAACGTGACGAGGCCGGCCTGCTGGTTGAACAGCGTGTGCAAGGCGGTAAGATCGCTATAGCCGACGAAGGGCTTGGGGTGGGCGGCGATCAGATCGACATCGATCGCGTCGAGCAGGCGCGGGGAGCCGTAACCGCCACGTAGACACAGCACCGCGGCGAAGCGCGGATCGGCAAAGGCGGTGTGCAGGTCGTCGAGGCGCACCGCATCGCTGCCGGCCAGATGGTGCCGGCGCGAGTGGCAGCTCGGCGCGGTAGCCTTGTTCGGCCAGCCACGGCGCGACACGGACGACCTGGTCGGCAGAGGCGGGGCCGGCCGGTGCGATCACCGCGAGCGTGTCGCCTTGGCGTAGCGGGCGCAACAGGGGCGATGGGGTCATTCAGGGCTCCAGCCAGTGTTTCATCAGATTGTCGATGGTGGCTCCCAGTGTAGCCAGTTGCACCGGATAACAGCCAGGGGCCAAAGCGGGGTCGGCATAGCGCTCCCCCAGATTGCTGGTGAGCGACACGATGTAGTGGCGCGACGCCCGTCCCGGAATGCCGCGCACGATGCCCGCGTCGCTGCCGTAATTCTCGGTGCGACCGGTCTTGTGGTCGAAGTAGACCTCCGCATCGGATGCGGCAGCGGCAGCTCCTGAAGGGTAGGTCTTGCCGTCGAGCCGCGCACCACCGCCAGTGCTTAGCCAGCGCGGCGCAAGCCAAGCAGGCAGGCCGCATGGGTAACCCGGTACCCCGGCTAGCGCCGTGCTCGACAGCATGTCGTGCAGGCCTTGATTGCGCAGTAGATGGCGCAACAGTGCCCGTTCGGTCAGGCCGAGTGGGCGCTGTACCGGCTCGCCGTCGACCCTCCAGTCGGGCATCAGCGCCTCGTCGTCCAGCAGCCAGAGCAGGCGGGCCATGTCCCAGGCGCCGACGTGGATGTGTCCGACTCCGGAGCCGGCCGTATTTCCCCAGCCGCCGTCCGCGGCAGTGTCGTCGAAGCGCAGCAGCGGCAAGCCGAGCCGCCCGCACAGCGCATTCACCGCATTGCGGGTCTCGCCCTCGTCGCGGCGGGTTATCTGGCCAGCCTGGTGCAGCAACCGGGTCAACACGCTGGTGGCGCGGTTGCAGCTGACCGTGATCATCGCGTCGAGCCAGTCGATCAGCGGGCGGGTTTCGCCGTCGTACTCAATCGGGTTGTGCAGGGTGTAGAGACCGACTGCGACCAGCTCCAGCACGCCGAGAGCCGGCAAGAGCTTGAGTAGCGAGGCCGGGTAAGGGGAGACAAAGTCGTATTCGGGGCGGCGCGGCGTGTTGAGTGCGCGCCAGCGAAGCCGCAGCCAGTCGCTGTCGGCTCGCCAGGCGATGCTGTTGCCGGTGGCATCCTGCTGGTCGGCGAGGAAGCGGACGTTGGCGACCGCAAAGCTGGCTGAATCAAAGCGGGCGATGATGCCTTCGGGAAAGGCGCGTGAGAACAGCACGTTGGCGTACACTGGTGCGGCGCCACGCGGAAAGGCGATCAGCGCCAGGTCGAGCGATGGAAAGTGGCGTATCGGCCTGCCACCGTCCTGCGGGTCGGCGATTGATTCGAAATGCTGGTCCAGAACGGCGCAGCGCGTCGGCGAGTGTCGCCGATGTCAGTGGCGGCTTCGTCGATAGCGGGGTTTCTCGCGGGCGGGATGAGGGCATGTCGTCAGTCTAGATTAGGCACGACCTGGATGGCGATGGGATCACTGCGCCGGCTGCAAGCCGTCCAGCCCCGGCGGGATGGGCCGGCCGAGAAGCTGCCGGGCGAGCAGTTCGCCGCTGCCGGCCGCCAGGGTGAAGCCCAGCGCGCCGTGGCCGAGGTTGAGCCACAGATTGTCGGGGCCGGCGCGGCCGATCATCGGCACGCCGCTCGGGGTGGCCGGGCGCAGGCCGGCCCACGGGAGAGCCGACTCAAGCAGGCCGCTTTGCGGCAGGCTGCTCCTGACCAGCCGGGTCAGCGTATCGATGCGGCCGCGGTCGATTCGGTTGTCGAAGCCGACCAGATCGACCATTGCGGCTACCCGCAACCGCTCGCCGATCGGCGCGTACAGCACCTTGTTGTCGAAATCGGTGACGCTGAGGCGGGGCGCTTGGCTGCCTAGCGGCATGTCGAGGCTATAGCCCTTGAGGGGGTAGAGCGGCAGACGCAGACCCAACTGCCGTCCCAGCGCGACGCTGCCGACCCCGGCGGCCAGCACCACAGCGTCGCAGTCGTAGCGACCCGTTTTCGTCAACACTGCATCGATCCACTGCCCGTTGCACTCGAAGCCGGTCACGGTTTCGCCGAAGCAGAAGCGCACATCGAGGCCCTCTAGGGCGATCCGCTCTTTCAGTCGCAGGCAGAACAGCCGGCAGTCGGCGACTTCCTCGCTGGGCGTATGGATGCCGCCGGCGATCCGGCCCCGCTGGTTCTGCAACGCCGGCTCCAGTTCGAGGCACGCGTTGCCGTCGAGCGCTCGCTGTTCGGCGCCGAGGCTGCGTTGGTAGTCGAGCAGGCGCTGTGCCGTCTCGAAACCGGCCGCTTGGCGGAAGATCACCAGTTTGCCGTTGCGTCGCCAGTGATACCCCTCCAAGCCCTCGTCGCGCAATTGTTGCATCAATGCACGGCTATGCTGCGCCAGCTGCCAGAGGCGAGCGGTACCGCTGCGGTTGGCCGCGACATTGCAAACACGCAGGAACTGCCACAGCCACGCCCACTGGCGCGGGTCGGCGCGCAGCTTCAAACGCATCGGTGCGTCCTTCTTCAACATCCAGCCCAGTGCCTTCATCGGCATGCCGGCATCGGCCAGCGGTGAGACATAGCTGTAGCTGAGCTGCCCGCCGTTGGCTCGGCTTGCCGCTTGCGCGACGTCGTCGGCCTGCTCGAGCACGGTGACGCTCAGCCCCCGCTGAGCCAGATAATAAGCGCTGGTCAGGCCTATCACGCCGCCGCCGATGATGCAGATTCGTTCCATGAAGCCAGTCCGTTGGGAGGTACTTTCAGCGTACGCAGCCGCTGCAGGGCTGACCAATGAAAAGATGCACGAGGGGGAGAACCTGCGGTTCTGGGCGGCGACTGTTACGCGGGTGTTACATCTGTAACCCCTTGGCTGCTACTCTAGCTCTACAGCCTTCCCATGACTTGGGGTTATGCCTGTCCCACATTAATTCATTTGGGGTGGGCCGGCCTCTTGAATCGGCGAAGCGGCTCAAAAGGCCCGCCAATAAAAAAGTACAAAGGAGAAATTGGATGAAGCATCGCTTTGCCGCCCTGATGGCGGCTTGTGCAGTGAGCGTGGCCGCGCCTGCTGCCATGGCCGCCAAACCGCTGGTGTTCTGTGCCGAGACGGCGCCCGAGGGCTTCGATCCGGCGCTGTGGGACAGTGCCTCGACGTATAATGTCGCCCGCCAGATCTTCCAGGGCCTGGTCGAGTTCAAGCGCGGTGGCACGGCCTTGCAGCCGGCGCTGGCGACCAGTTGGGAAGTGTCGGACGACGGGCTCGAATACACTTTCCATCTGCGCCACGGAGTGAAGTTCCACAGCACTGATTACTTCCAGCCTAGCCGCGACTTCAACGCCGACGATGTGGTGTTCACCGTCACCCGTTGGATCAATCCGGAGACGCCATTCAACAAGGCGTTCAGGACTCAGATGATCGGCCCGAACGACTACGGCATCGCGCAGAGCGTGGAGTCGGTGCAGAAGGTGGACCCGTACACCGTCAAGCTGCGCCTGAAGGAGCGCAACTCGACTTTCATCAACTTCCTGGCGATGGGCTGGGCGGGCATGCAGTCGGCCGAGTACGCGGGCAAGCTGTTGGTCGAAGGCCGCGCCGCTGACATCAACCAGAAGCCGATCGGCACCGGCCCTTATCTGTTCAAGAGCTATGCGAAGGATGCGGCGGTGCGCTACGCGGCCAACCCGAACTACTGGGGTAAGAAGCAGAAGACGCAGAGCTTGGTGTTCGCGATCGTTACCGACCCGCAGGTGCGGCTGCAGAAGCTCAAAAACAACGAGTGCCAGGTGGCCGCGGCGGTGCGCGAGTCCGATCTCGACGGCCTTGCTGGAGTGCCGGGCATCAAGATCGTGTCGACTGGGGCGATGAACATTTCCTATCTCGCCTACAACCTGAAGCGGCCTCAGCTTGCCAACCGCGATGTGCGTGTGGCGCTCGACATGGCGATCGACCGGGATGCGCTGTTCCGCGCGATGTTTCCCAAGGGCGGCGCGACGCAGGCGATCAACCCATACCCGCCGTCGGTGTGGAGTTGGAACGGCAGGAACAAGAACGAATACAACCCGGAGAAGGCCAAGCAGTTGCTCGCCAAGGCGGGCTATCCGAACGGCTTCACGCTGAACCTGTGGGCACTGCCGGTACAGCGGCCGACCAACCCCAACGGCAAGCTGATGGCGCAGATGATTCAGCAGGACTGGGCCAAGATCGGCGTGAAGGCGAATATCCAGAGCTATGAATGGGGCGAGTACCTGAAACGCGCCGCCCAAGGCGAGCACGATGTGTACATGAGCGGCTGGACCAGCGACTCGGGCGACCCGGACGACTTCCTGTGGGGCACGCTGTCGTGCAGCGTCAGCAAGGACGGCCAGCGCTTCTGCAACAAGGAATTCGATGAGCTGCTGCAGAAGGCGCGGCAAACCAGCGACAAGCGCCAGCGCACCGCCTACTACCTGAAGGCGCAGGAGATTTTCAAGCGCGAGCGGCCGTGGATCACCATCGCGCATTCGAAGATCTACATCCCGATGCGTAGCGACGTGCAGGGCTTCGTGATGAACCCGAACGGCTCGTTCGATTTCGAAGACGTATCGATCAAATAAGCATCGCGTTCAAACACCGCCGGCGGCGGCTTCGGCCGATCCGCCGGCGTTTGCCTGGTGACATAATGGCTCACACACCTTTCCATCCGCTGCTCGAGGCACTGCGTCCGCTGGCACCCGAACTGATCGCCTTCCGTCGCGAGCTGCACCAGTATCCCGAACTATCGCAACAGGAATACCGCACCAGTGACCGGGTCGCCGAGCTGCTGACCGCTTGGGGCATCGAGGTGACGCGAGGCATCGGCGGCGCGGGACTCGTCGGCACGCTGCGTGCCGGCACCAGCCAGCGTAGCATTGGTCTGCGTGCCGATATGGATGCGCTCCTTATCCAGGAGGAAACCGACAAGCCGTACGCGTCGCAGCACGCCGGAGTGATGCACGCCTGCGGCCATGACGGCCATACCGCGATGCTGCTGTTGGCGGCGCGCTATCTGGCTCAGACGCGCCGCTTCGACGGCACCGTGCAGTTTATCTTTCAGCCCGACGAGGAAAAGGACGCCGGCGCGGCGCGAATGATCGCCGACGGGCTGTTTGAGCGTTTCCCGGTCGATGGCGTCTACGCGATGCATAACCAGCCCGACATGGAGCAGGGGGCGCTGGCGGTGCGCGCCGGCCCGGTAATGGCGGGCACGGTGCGCTTCGACATCGACATCGTCGGCGTCGGCACGCACGCGGCACGGCCGCACAAGGGGGTCGACCCGATTGTGGTCGCCTCGCACGTGGTGCTGGCGCTGCAGACCATCGTCAGTCGCAATCTAGACCCGCTCGAATCGGCGGTGGTGACGGTGGGAACGCTGCAGGCCGGTACCGTGCACAATGTGGTGCCGCAGCGCGCCACGCTGTCGGGCACGATGCGCTACTTCAAGCCCGAGGTGCGCGACCTGTTGGAGCAGCGCCTGCCGCTCTTGGTCGAGCAGACCGCCGCTGCGCACGGCGCGCGCGCCATCGTGAAGCTCACGCGCGGCTATCTGTCGACGATCAACCACGAGCGCGAGGCCGGCTACTGCCGCGAGGTGGCGCGCCGGCTGGTCGGCGACGACAAGCTGTTCCTCGACAAGCCGCCGAGCATGGGAGCAGAGGACTTCGCCTATATGCTGCAGGCGGTGCCAGGGTGCTACGTCTACATCGGCAACGGGCCGGGCGAGGGCGGCTGTCTGCTGCACAACCCGCATTACGATTTCAACGATGACAATGTGCTGGTCGGCGCCGCATTCTGGGTGGCGTTGGCCGAAACCCAGCTCGGTGGTGAGGCACCGCCGGCATGAGGCTTCGCCATATCGAGATCTTCGGCGTGGTGATGTAGGCCGGTTCGATCAGCGCGGCCGCACAGTGGCTACATGTGTCGCAGCCGGCGGTGACCAAGGCGCTGCAGCAGGCCGAGCAGCAGCTGGGTTTTCGGCTGTTCGACAGGGTGAAAGGGAAGCTCTACCCGGCGCCGGAGGCGACCGAGCTGTACGCCGAGGTGGAGAAGCTCAACGCCAACGTCCAATCCATGCGGCGGCTGGCGACGAATCTGCGCGGCGGGGTGGCAGAGCGGGTGAAAGTGGTGGCGACGCCGGCGTTGGCAGTCAGCGTGATGCCGCAAGCGCTCGGTCAGTGGCGGCGGCGCCAGCCGCATGCCTTGTGTGACCTGGCGACCCAGCATACCCTCGAGATCGTCGAGGCGTTGCTGATGCGCGAGGCGGATGTCGGCTTCACCTTGCAGCCGCCCGACCATCCCGGTATCGACAGTGGGTGCTGGCACGGGCCGAACTGGTTGTGATCGCGCCGGCGGCCTCCGAACCGATGACGATCGCCGAGTTCGATGGGGCGCCGACGGTCGGCTTTCCCGAGACCGACCATATCGGCCGGCTGTTTGCCGACGCCTGTGCGCAGCATGGCGTGACGCCGGCCGTCACCACCTGCGTGCAGACCTTCCAGATCGCTCGGGAGCTGGTGGCGCAGGGCGGCGGCTTGGCGCTGGTCGACCCGTTTACCGCGAGCCTGTCGAGTGGGGCCGGCATCGTCGCAAGGCCGCTGAGCCCGGCGATAGGGCTGGGGGTCTGCGCGCTGACGGTGCGCGGCATGGCTGTGGGTGACAGTGTCGCGCAGATGATCGATGCATTCGCCGGGGTAGCCCAACGGGTCGTCTCGACGGATTAGCTTCCCGCTCTGTTTCGACCAACCCTGGCCTATTTCAATGCCCTGTCGGGCTGCCTGACCCCGTTTTTGACCGTTCAGCCAAATAAAAAGGCTATGTCACCGTTAGGTGTGGAATTGCCTCCTCAGCGACCTAATCTTCCAGATTGATGGTCATCACGACGGGGGAGATGATGAAAGCGACTGAGTTTGAACGGTGGCTGAGCCATGTGTCCCGTCTGACGAGGCGTCAGCGAGAGCGGCTTGCTGATGCATTGCGGGAACACGATGACACCGAACGCTGCAGAGCCCTCATTGAGTCACGGCTAGCCGATAAGGCTTGCCCACATTGCGGGACCACCGCGGCCTACCGGCATGGAACGGCTCATGGTTTGCAGCGGTATCGCTGCCGGCGCTGCCAGAGAACTTTCAACGCGCTGACGAACACCCCACTAGCCCGGCTCCGCCGGAGGGAGAAGTGGCTCGGCTACAGCCAGGCGATGCTGGATTCGCTGACGGTGCGCCGCTCAGCCGGGATGCTGGGCCTGCATCGGAACACGACATTTCGCTGGCGTCACCGTTTCCTGGCCTGGCTGAAAGACGACCGTCCGGCCCGCCTGTTCGGCATTACCGAGGCCGACGAAACCTATCTGCTCGAATCGGAAAAAGGCGCCCACCACCTGCAGCGCTCCTCGCGTCGGCGCGGGGGCGTCGCGAGTTTGCGTGGCTTGTCCAAACAGCAAGTCTGTGTGCTGGTCGCCCGCGACCGCAGTGGGCAAACCCTCGACTTTGTGACGGGGAAAGGGCAAGTGACCAAGGCACAACTCAAAGCGGTCTTGCCGGCTGTTCTCGACAAAGACGTGCTGTTGGTGAGCGATGGGAATGCCACCTACCGGTACTTCGCCCGCGAGGCTAACATCTCGCATGAGGCGGTCAATCTCAAGGCAGGTCGCCGTGTTCGGGGGGCTTACCACGTTCAGAACGTCAATGCCTACCACAGTCGCCTACGCGCGTGGCTCAACCGCTTCCACGGCGTGGCGACTAAGTACTTACCCAACTACTTGGGCTGGCGCCGACACCTTGACGCCCACCGTATCAGCACGCCGGCAGCCCTCCTGGATGGTGCTCTTGGCAAGTTTCCACACCTAACGGTGACATAGCC
>NZ_JAUEDK010000018.1 GCF_030385785.1 Crenobacter oryzisoli | reverse complement strand
CCGAGCGCGCGCAACAGCCCGCGCACCTTGTGGCGGGTCTCCTGCAGTTCCCGTTCCGGATCGGAGTCGGCGACGATGCCGCCGCCGGTGCGGAAGCGCAGCCGGCTGCCCTCCTGCATGAAGGTGCGGATCAGGATATTGCTGTCCATTGTGCCGTCACGGTTGAGGTAGCCAAGCGTGCCGGTGTAGGCGCGCCGCGCGCTGTTCTCCAGCTCGCGGATGATCTGCATGGTGCGCACCTTCGGGCAGCCGGTGATGGTGCCGCCGGGGAACAGCGCGCGGAACACCTGGACGGTGTCGACGTCGTCTCGCAGGCGCCCTCGCACATTCGACTCGATGTGGTGCACGTAGGCATAGCTCGCCACTGCCATCAGCTCGTTCACCTCCACCGTGCCCGGCTGCGAGATGCGGCCCAGGTCGTTGCGCTCCAGGTCGATCAGCATCACGTGCTCGGCACGCTCCTTGATGCTGCTGATCAGCCGCTGTTTCAGCGCGGCGTCCTCGTCCGGATCGGTCGAGCGCGGATGGGTGCCGGCGATCGGCCGGGTATCGGCCCAGCCGTCGCGCACTCGCACCAGTCGCTCCGGCGAGGAGCTGACGATCTGCGCGTCGCCCAGGTCTGCCAAGGCCGAGAACGGTGCCGGGTTGGCGCGGCGCAGCGCGGCGAACAGGTCCGGCGCGGCGATGCCGTCGGCCAAGGTCGCACGCCAGCCGCGCGATATATTCACCTGGAACACATCGCCCTCGTAGATGTAGCGCTTGAGCCGCACCACCGCGTCGGTGTACCACTCCGGCGGATCCTCCTCGAGCGCGGCCAGTGCCACCGGCTGCGGCTGGAACGGCGGGACATGCTCGACGCTGCGCGCCAGTTCGACCCGTTCCGCCTCGCTCTCGGCCATCAGCCAGGCCTGCTGCTTCTCGCGGTCGACCAGCACGGCGGCCGGCACCCTGGAGAGGGCGGCGATCGGGAAGCTGTCCGGCAGCGCCGCCGGCACGGTTGGCTCGAAGGCCGACAGCAGGTCGTAGCCGAGGTAGACGAACCAGCCGCCGGTGAACGGCAAACCGTGCGGATTGGCGACGTCCTCGCGCGGCAGCGCGGCCAGATCGGCGAGAAACGCCGCTTCGTCACCGGCCTGGTAGACGCGGCGCTCGCGCGGCAGGGCCAGCAGCAGGTCCCAGCCGGTATCGCCGGACGACTGCAGCAGGTAGGGGAAACGGACGCGGTCGGCGGCATGGAGCGCCAACAGGTCGGGAATCGAGGCGAGAGGCTGACAGAACATGATGGCGCCATGAGAACGGCCCGGGTTGGCCGAAACCGTTGTAGCAAAAAGAAAACCGCTGCGAGTGTAACGCAGCGGTTTCGGGTGTCAACGCGGAACCGACGGAATCAGACCTGCTTGAATACCAGCGTGCCGTTGGTGCCGCCGAAGCCGAACGAGTTGGAGATCGCCACGCGGATGTTCATCTCGCGCGCTGTGTTGGCCACGTAATCGAGGTCGCAGCCGCCTTCGATGTCCTGTTCGTTCAGGTTGATGGTCGGCGGGGACACCTGGTTGTGCAGCGACAGCACCGAGTACACCGCCTCCACGCCGCCGGCGCCGCCGAGCAGGTGGCCAGTCATCGACTTGGTCGAGTTCACTACCAGCTTCCTGGCATGCTCGCCAAACGCCAGTTTCAGCGCGTTGGTTTCGTTGGCATCGCCGAGCGGAGTCGAGGTGCCGTGTGCGTTCACATAGTCCACTTCATCGGCGTTGATGCCGGCGTCACGCAGCGCGTTGGTCACGCCGCGTGCCGGGCCTTCTGCGCTCGGAGCGGTGATGTGGTGGGCATCCGAGCTCATGCCGAAGCCGGCGAGTTCGGCATAGATGGTCGCGCCGCGCTTCTTGGCATGTTCGTACTCTTCCAGTACCAGCACACCGGCGCCCTCGCCCATCACGAAGCCGTCGCGGCCCTTGTCCCACGGGCGGGAAGCGGTGGCCGGGTCGTCGTTACGGGTCGACAGCGCCTTCATCGCGGCAAAGCCGCCGATACCCAGACGCGAGATCGCGCCCTCGGCACCACCGGCGATCATGATGTCGGTGTCGCCGTACATGATGTTGCGCGCAGCGTCGCCGATGCAGTGCGCACCGGTGGTGCACGCCGACACGATGCCGTACGACGGGCCCTGATAGCCCTTCATGATCGTTACATGGCCGGCGATCAGGTTGATCAGCGAACCCGGAATAAAGAACGGGCCGATCTTGCGCGGGCCGCCGTTGATCAGGTCGACGCCGGTCTCCTCGATCAGCGGCAAGCCGCCGATGCCGGAGCCGATGTTGACGCCGACACGGGTCTTGTCGAGGTTCGGAATGTCGTCGAGGCCGGCGTCGGCGATCGCCTGCAGTGCGGCAGCGATGCCGTAGTGGATGAACACGTCCATACGACGTGCCTCCTTCGGCGCCAGATAGTCGCCGATATTGAAATCTTTCACCTCACCGGCGATCTGGCACGCCAGGTCGCCGGCGTCGAAGCGGGTGATGGTGGCGATGCCGGACTTGCCGGCGAGCAGATTCGCCCAGCCGCTGGCAACGTCGTTGCCAACCGGGGACACATGGCCGAGGCCGGTTACTACTACTCGTCGTTTGGACACGGGACTTTCTCCGTGAAGGCGGGAGGCGCCTCCCGATGATTCGAAACGGTAACACCCGATTGTGACAATCTTGCAGACATTCAAACGGCCGTTTCGGCGCTACTAATAACAAAAAGGACCCCTGCGAAAAGCGCTAGGCGCTTCCGTGCAGAGGTCCCTTCAGATGACAAGAAGCTTACTTGTTCAGGTGAGCCGACACGTAGTCGATAGCTTGCTGAACGGAAGTGATTTTTTCCGCATCTTCATCCGGGATCTCGCACTCGAACTCTTCTTCCAGTGCCATCACCAGCTCAACGGTATCGAGCGAGTCCGCGCCCAGATCGTCGACGAACGAAGATTCGTTCTTCACTTCGGCTTCGTTCACGCCCAGTTGTTCGGCGACGATCTTCTTGACGCGCTGTTCGATGTTTTCCATGGATAACCCTGTACCTTTCTGTGTGCGGGATATTCAAACCCGACAATTGTACTAAAAAAAATTAGAGCAGCCTACCTAATATCAGCGCGGCGACGGGGCCGCATTGGGCGGCCCGATTATGGCATCAACATGCCGCCGTTGATATGCAGGGTCTGACCGGTCACGTAGTTGGCACGATCGGACGCAAGGAACACCACCGCGTCGGCGATGTCCTTCGCCTCACCCAGGCGGCCCAGCGCGATCTGTTGCACCAGCGCCTCGCGCTGCGTTTCCGGCAGCGCACGGGTCATGTCGGTGTCGATGAAGCCCGGCGCGACGCAGTTGACGGTGATGTTGCGACTGCCCACTTCGCGCGCCATCGACTTGGTGAAACCGATGATGCCGGCCTTGGCGGCCGCGTAGTTGGTCTGGCCGGGGTTGCCCGTCACGCCGACCACCGAAGCGATGTTGATGATGCGGCCGAAACGCGCCTTCATCATGCTGCGCAGCACGGCCTTGGAAGCCTTGAACACCGACTTCAGATTGGTGTCCATGATCGCGTCCCAGTCCTCGTCCTTCATGCGCATCAGCAGCGTGTCGCGGGTGATGCCGGCATTGTTGACCAGCACGGCGATCGGGCCGAATTCCTTCTCCACCGACTCGATCAGCGCGTCGATCGCGCCTTCTTCGGTGACGTTCAGCACACGGCCGGCGCCCCCCTGGGCAACCAGACGCTCGCCGATTGCGGCCGCGCCCGACTCGGACGTGGCGGTGCCGATGACGATCGCGCCCTCGGCGGCCAGCTGTTCGGCGATCGCGGCACCGATGCCGCGCGAGGCGCCGGTCACCAGCGCCACTTTACCTTGCAAAGACATGCTCATTCCTTGAAAACAGGGCCGGTCCGGCGTCACGGCCGGACCGGCGAATCGGGGTCAGACCAGTTCGGAGCGCGCGGCGGCCAGCGCGGCCGCATCGGTCAGCGCGAAGGCCTTGAACTCGGCGTCGATGCGCTTGGCAAGGCCAGCGAGCACCTTGCCCGGGCCGCACTCGGCGCCCAGGCGGATGCCATCGGCGGCGAGCTTCTGCACCGTCTCGGTCCAGCGCACCGGGCTGTACAGCTGGCGGGTCAGCGCGTCGCGGATCTGCGCCGCATCGCTGTAACTCGCCACATCGGCATTGTGCAGCACTGGGATTGCCGGAGCGTTGATCGAGACAGCGGCGAGCGCAGCGGCCAGCTTGTCGGCGGCCGGCTTCATCAGTGCGCAGTGCGACGGCACCGACACCGGCAACGGCAGCGCACGCTTGGCCCCCTTGGCCTTGCAAAGCTGCATCGCGCGCTCGACCGCGCCTTTCGCGCCGGCGATCACCACCTGGCCCGGCGAGTTGAAGTTGACCGGCTCCACCACCTCGCCCTGCGCGGCTTCGGCGCAGGCGGCGCGGATATCGTCGTCGGACAGGTTAAGGATGGCGGCCATCGCGCCGGTGCCTGCCGGCACCGCGTCCTGCATCGCCTGGGCACGCAAGCGCACCAGACGCACCGCATCGGCAAAGCCGAGCGCGTCGGCAGCCACCAGTGCGGTGTATTCGCCCAGGCTGTGGCCGGCCAGCACGGCAGGCTTGGCGCCGCCCTCTGCCAGCCAGGCACGCCAAGTAGCGACGCCGGCGGCGAGCATCAGCGGCTGGGTGTTGACGGTGGCGTTGATCGCATCGGCCGAGTCGGCCTTGAGCATCGCCCACAAATCGTCGCCGAGCGCATCGGACGCTTCGGTGAAGGTGTCGCGAACCACGGCCAAGCCGTCAAAGCCGTCCATCATGTTGAGGCTTTGCGAACCCTGGCCTGGAAAGAAAAAGGCAAACGCCATCAGGTGTCTCCTTGTTGGCAATCGGCAGCAAGATACCACGACACGCCGCCCACCAGGCAAAAGCCGGCGGACGACGTGTCAGGTGGAAGAATCAATCGGTAAAGATCAGAAGCGCAACAGCACCGCGCCCCAAGTCATGCCGCCGCCGATGCCCTCGAGCATCACGGTCTGGCCTCGCTTGATGCGGCCGTCGCGCACGGCGGCGTCGAAGGCGAGCGGGATCGATGCGGCCGAGGTGTTGCCCTGCTCGGGCAGCGTCACGACCACGCGCTCCATCGGCAACCCAAGGTGCTTGGCGGTCGACTCGATGATGCGCACGTTGGCCTGATGAGGCACCAGCCAGTCGAGCTCGCTCTTGTCGAGGCCGGCCTCGGCCAGCGTCTTGGTGGCGATGTCGGACAGCGCCTTGACGGCGAACTTGAACACCGCCGGGCCGTCCATGTGCAGATAGGGGATACCCTGAATCTTGCCACCGGCGATCTGCGCCGGTGTGTTCAGGATATGCTGGTGACGGCCGTCGGCGGCGAGCTTGGAGCGGATGAGGCCCGGCTCGTCGGAGGCGCCCAGCACAACGGCGCCGGCGCCGTCGCCGAACAGCACGCAGGTGCGGCGGTCTTCCCAGTCGAGAATGCGCGTCATCACCTCGGCCCCGATCACCAGCACCTTATTGGCAACACCACTGAGGATGTGGCCGTTGGCGGTCGCCAGCGCGTAGACGAAGCCGGCGCACACCGCCTGCACGTCGAACGCAGCACAGTTCGGGATGCCGAGCTTTTCCTGCACAATGCAGGCGGTGCTCGGAAACTGCATGTCCGGGGTGGTGGTGGCGACGATGATCATATCGATCTCGTCCGGCGTCACACCGGCATTCTGCATCGCCGCGCGCGCGGCGCGCACCGCCAGGTCGCTGGTCAGCTCGTTATCGGCAGCAACGTGGCGCGAATGGATGCCGGTGCGGCTGACGATCCACTCGTCGCTGGTATCGACGCGCTCGGCAAGCTGCGCGTTGGTCAGCACGGTCTCAGGCAGGTAGCTGCCGGTGCCGAGAATGCGAGAGTAGGCCATAGGTGTCTTACTCGGTTGAACTGGACTCGGGCCGCTTGAGATTTTGGAGTTGGTCGGCAACCCGGTCAGCAATATTACCAATCACATTGGAGCTGGCTTCCTCGTAAGCCTGCGCCAGCGCAAA
The DNA here is from genome assembly GCF_030385785.1 of Crenobacter oryzisoli. Taxonomy (GTDB): domain Bacteria; phylum Pseudomonadota; class Gammaproteobacteria; order Burkholderiales; family Chromobacteriaceae; genus Crenobacter_A; species Crenobacter_A oryzisoli. Next base: position 78,194 of record NZ_JAUEDK010000018.1, on the reverse strand, counting down.
ACGGAATCCTGTCACGTCAGCCCCGCCGTGGCTCTTCACCACGATGCCGCGCAAGCCCAGCAGGCTTGCGCCGTTGTAGCGGCGGGTGTCGGCGCGCTCGCGGAAGCGGTTGAGCACCGGCATCGCGGCCAGCGCACACAACCGGGTCCACCAGCTGCGGGTAAATTCTTCGCGCAGGAAGGTGGCAATCATCTTGGCCAGCCCCTCGGAGGCCTTCAGCGCCACATTGCCGGTAAAACCGTCAGTCACGATAACATCGACGGTACCCTTGTAGATATCGTTACCTTCGACATTGCCGTGGAAATTGAGTTCGGATTCTTTGAAGAGCTCGGCGGCCTGCTTGGCCGTCTCGTTGCCCTTGATGTCTTCCGAACCGATGTTGAGCAGGCCGACCGTGGGATTGGTCTTGCCCAGCACGCAGGACACCAGTTCGGCACCCATGATGCCGAACTGCAACAGCTGCTCGGGGCTACTGTCGACGTTGGCGCCCAGGTCGAGCACGCAACTGAGCCCCTTCATGTTCGGCATCAGCTTCGCGATGGCCGGGCGATCAATGCCCGGGATCGTCTTGAGCACGAAGCGGGCGGTCGCCATCAACGCGCCGGTATTGCCGGCCGACACCGCAGCCTGCGCCTGGCCCTCTTTGACGAGGTTGATCGCCACGCGCATCGACGAGTCTTTTTTGTTCTTCAGCGCCGACTGCGGCGCTTCGTCCATGCCCACCACCTCGGACGCGGCTTGCACGCGAATGCGTTCCTGCGGTGCGCGCAGACGCACGAGTTCCTCCTGGATTGCGACTTCGTCGCCGACCAGGATCAGATGGACGTGGGGAGTGTCTTGGAGGAATCGGATGGATGCCGGGACGGTGACCTTGAGGCCAACGTCACCGCCCATGGCATCGACCGCTACGGTGATAGTCATCAACACCTGCGGTAGTGAACCTACCTGTTGTTTTGGAAGGTTTGGTTTGTTACGTAAAAGTGGTGGCTAAGGTGCGATTACTCGCCCTTGGCCTTCACCACTTTGCGGCCACGGTAGAAACCGTTCGGGCTAACGTGGTGGCGCAGGTGAGCTTCACCAGTGGTCGGCTCTTTGGCCAGGGCCGGAGCGGTGAGAAAATCGTGGGCACGGTGCATGCCGCGCTTGGACGGGGACTTTTTGTTCTGTTGAACAGCCATGGTCGACTCCTGAAAAATTCAGTAAAACGGGTTACTCGGACGCGGATTTCTTCAGCTTGGCCAGCACGGCAAACGGATTGGGTTTGTCGTTCTTGGCGCGCTCAAGAGCTTCCGTGCCGCATACCTCGTGTTTCGGGGCAAACGGCAAGCCCATGATGATTTCGTCTTCGATCAGCGCGATCACGTCCATTTCCGGCTCGGCCAGGATGGCGTCCAGCTCTTCGTCCTCGGTCGCGGCTGCCTCGAGTTTTTCCTGATCGAAAAACAGCACAACGTCGGCACGCGTCGAGAGCGTTTCCGTCATCGCTTCGAGACAGCGCTGACACGGCACGTTCAGGGTCACATTGACCGTGAGCGTGAGGTGCGGGCGCCGGAGCCTGTCCACGCTGCCTACCAGCACGAATTCGGCCTCGCCGCTCGTGTCGGCCAGGCTGTCGTGCACGCGCGGATCGAGCTCGGCCACGGCAATTTTGCCGGTGCGAGTACGACCTTCGCGGGCGAACGCGACGGGATCAATCAAAATCGGGTTAGACATAAACGACGGATGATATAATCCGCCGCCTGTTTTTGTCAAAAGAATCAAGCCCTCACCCATGCCGCTCGTTCTCGCTTCCACCTCGCGCTTCCGGCGCGAAATCCTCGCCCGCCTGCCGCTGCCATTCGAAGCGGTGGCGCCGGTCTGCGACGAAACGCCGCTGGCCGGCGAATCGGCGCTCGCCACCGCGGTACGCCTCGCCCGCGTCAAGGCGCAGTCGCTGGCCGCACGCCATCCGGACGCGCTGATCATCGGTTCGGACCAGGTGGCATTGCTCGACGACCAACAGATCGGCAAACCCGGGACGGTCGAGAACGGCATCGCGATGCTCAAGTGGATGAGCGGACGCACCGTCACGTTCCACACCGCGCTGGCCTTATATAACAGTGCGACCGGCCATCTGCAGGAAGCGGTCGACCTCACCCATGTCACCCTGCGGGTGCTGACCGATGCGCAGATCACCCGCTATTTCGAGCTGGAACCGGACGCGATCCACTGTGCTGGTGCAGCCAAGAGCGAAGGGCTGGGAGGCGCACTGATCGAGAAGATCGAATCAACCGACCCGAACGCGCTGATCGGCCTGCCGCTGTTTGCGCTGATCACGATGCTGAACAACGAAGGCGTGGAGATTCTGTAATGGCCGGTACCCTGTTTCTGATCCCGACACCGCTTGGCGACGAGAGCGTGGCCTGGCTGCCCGAGGCCGAGCGCGCCCAGGTGTTGCATATCACCCACTTCGTCGTCGAGGCCGAGAAGACCGCACGCCGCCACCTGAAGGCGCTCGGCGTGACCACACCGATCCGCGAATTGACGATGAGCACGCTGAACGAGCACACGCCGCCGGCCGACGTGGCTGCGCTGCTGGCACCGTTGGCCGAAGGGCACGATGTCGGCCTGGTGTCAGAGGCCGGCTGTCCGGCAGTGGCCGATCCGGGGGCGCAGCTGGTGGCGCTGGCGCACGAGCGCGGCTACCGGGTGCAGCCGCTGATCGGCCCCTCGTCGATTCTGCTGGCGCTGATGGCGTCCGGCGCCAACGGCCAGACCTTCGCCTTCAAAGGCTACCTGCCGGTGGATGCCGCCGAACGCGCCAAGGTGCTGAAGGCCCTGGAGGCACGCTCGCGCCAGGAAAACGAGACCCAGCTGTTTATCGAGACGCCGTACCGCAACAATGCGCTGCTGGCGCAGTGCCGCGAGGTGCTGTCGCCGAGTACCCGGCTGGCGGTCGCCTGCGATCTGAACCTGCCGAGCCAGACCATCGTCAGCCGCCGCATCGCCAACTGGCCGAACCCGGCGCCAGACTTTCACAAGCGGCCGGCCATCTTCGTGCTGTACGCCGGCTGAGCGCGCCGCTTAGCGCCGGCATGATCGATCAGACTCTGATATAGCTGCCGTCGGCATTTGCCGACGGCAGTCCTCCTTCATAGGCATATAATCAGGCGATGAAGACCCTCCATCGCCATATCATCACCTCGCTGCTCGACACAGACCTATACAAGTTCACCATGCTGCAGGTGGTGTTGCACCAGTTCCCCGCCGCCTGGGGCGAATACGAGTTCAAGTGCCGCAACACCCCGCTCTACCCGCTGGGCGAACTGAAGGAGGAACTGGACGAACAGCTCGACCTGCTCTGTCAGTTGAGCTTCAGCCAAGAAGAGCTCAATTACCTGCGCTCGCTGCGCTACATCAGGGCCGACTTCGTCGACTATCTGGAACTGTTCCACCTGCAGCGCCGCTTCATCACCACCGAGATCGCCGCCGACGGTGGACTGGACATCCGGGTGAAGGGACCGCTGGTGCAGGCGATGTTCTTCGAGATCTTCGTGCTGGCGATCGTCAACGAACTGTATTTCCAGCGGCTGTCGACACCGGAAATGCTGCAGGAAGGGCAGCGCCGCCTCACCGAGAAGATCGCCCGCCTGCTCAAGTTCGAGGCGGAGCAGAGCCACCACCACGACGGACCGCTGCTGCTCGCCGACTTCGGCACCCGCCGCCGCTTCAGCCGCGACTGGCACCACCAACTGGTCGGCGAGCTCAATGCCGCGGTACCAGCCATCTTCCGCGGCACCAGCAACGTCTATCTGGCCTGGAAACTCGGCGTTATACCAATCGGCACGATGGCGCACGAGTTCCTGCAGGCATTCCAGGGGCTCGGCGTGCGGCTACGCGACTTCCAGAAGGCCGCACTGGAAGCATGGGTGCAGGAATACCGCGGCGACCTAGGCATTGCGCTGACCGACGTGGTCGGCATGGACGCGTTCCTGCGCGACTTCGACCTGTATTTCGCCAAGCTGTTCGACGGCCTGCGCCACGACAGCGGCGATCCGTTCGACTGGGGCGAAAAGGCGATCCGCCACTACAAGGCGCTGCGCATCGATCCGGCGACCAAGATGCTGACCTTCGGCGACGGCCTCGACATCGACAAGGCGATCGAGCTGTTCCGCCACTTCGACGGCCGGATCCAGACCAGCTTCGGCATCGGCACCAACCTGAGCAACGACATGGGCGTGGAAGCGCTGCAGATCGTGATGAAGCTGGTCAGCTGCAACGGCCAGCCGGTCGCCAAGCTGCCGGACAGCCCGGGCAAGATAATGTGCAGCGACGAGACCTTCCTCGCCTACCTGCGCCAGGTGTTCAACGTAACGACGCGCTGAGCACCCAATGATTGGCCGAATCCTCGCCGGTTCGGCCGGTCCACCTCAATCCCGCAGCATAGCCAGCAGCGCTCCTCGCTGCGCCGCATCGAGTCGCCCTGCAGCGAGCGTGACGGTGCGCTCGCCTAGGCGCCGGTATGCCGCCTGCGCATCGTCGGGCAGCACCGCCAGGTGCCGCGCCACCGTGCCGGCGTCGCCGCGCACGATCGGGCCGGTCAGCGCCGCGGCCGGCCCCAGCATCAGCGCATTCTCCAATGTCTGGCGCATCAGGGGGCCGATCAGGCCGGCGACATTCTCATCCGGCACGCCCGCCTGCCGCGCCAGCTGTCCGGCCAGTTCGGTCAGCGTCACCAGGTAATTAGATGCCACCGACAGCGCCGCATGGTAGGCGGCCTTGCCACCCGCAGCCAACCGGAACGGCCGGCCGCCGATCGCCGTTGCCAGCGCCGCCAGCCGCGCACAGACCACCTCGTCGCCATCGAGCGCACACGGCGTGCCGACAAAACCGGCGACCGCCCGTGCCGGCTCGGCAAAGGAATAGGCCGGGTGCAGGCAGCCGACGGCAATGCCGCACTCGGCCAACGGCGCCAGCAGATCGAGTTCGCCGGCACCGCTGGCATGAAACACCAGCGCATTCGCCTCGAAGCGCGCCTCGCACGCCAACACCTCGGCCAAGCCGGCGATTGCGCCGTCCGGCACAGACAACAGCGTATAGTCCGCCGCCGGCAGCGCCGCCAGGGTCCCGACCGCCTCGCCCTGCCCGATGAACGCCACCGCCCGCGCCGACGACTCCGGGTGCGCCGACAGCACGCCGGCGATCCGGTAGCACCCCGAGTCGGCCAGGAGCCGGCCCAGGCTCTGCCCGAGCCGGCCGGCCCCGACGATGTTGACGCTTGCGCTGCTCATCTCTCTGCCCCCTCTTCATTTCATCAGGCGACCGACTCTACCTCCCCGTTTCGCCTGCCACAATGCGACCATAAAAAAACGGCTCCCCGAAGGGAGCCGTTGAGCGTGAGACCGAATGCGCGCTTACAGATACGCGTCGACGCTCGGGCAGCTGCACACCAGGTGACGGTCGCCGTACACGTCGTCGATACGGTTCACCGACGGCCAGAACTTGTTCTCGGCCACGTACGGCAGCGGGAACACCGCTTCCTCGCGACTGTACGGGTGGACCCATTCGCCGATCACGTCGGCCTGGACGTGCGGTGCGTTCTTCAGCGGGTTGTCTTCGGCCGGCCAGATGCCCTGCTCGACCTTGGCGACTTCCTCGCGGATCGCGATCATCGCGGCGATGAAGCGATCGAGCTCGACCTTCGACTCGGACTCGGTCGGTTCGATCATCAGCGTGCCCGGCACCGGGAAGCTCATCGTCGGCGCGTGGAAGCCGTAGTCCATCAGACGCTTGGCGATGTCGACCTCGGTGATGCCCGACGCGGCCTTCAGCGGACGCAGGTCGATGATGCACTCGTGGGCGACACGGCCGTTCTTGCCGGTGTACAGCACCGGATAGTGGCCGGAAAGCTTGGTGGCGACGTAGTTGGCGTTCAACAGCGCCGCTTCGGTCGCCTCGCGCATGCCGTCCGCGCCCATCATCGTGATGTACATCCACGGGATCGGCAGGATCGATGCCGAGCCGAACGGTGCAGCCGATACGGCACCCTCGCCCGGCTGCGCGCCCGGCACCGAAGCGACCACGTGGTTCGCCATGAACGGAGCCAGATGCGCCTTCAGGCCGATCGGGCCCATGCCCGGCCCGCCGCCGCCGTGCGGGATGCAGAAGGTCTTGTGCAGGTTCATGTGCGACACGTCGGCGCCGATGTCGGCCGGACGGCACAGGCCGACCTGGGCGTTCAGGTTGGCGCCGTCCATGTAGACCTGGCCGCCGTGGCTATGCACCAGTTCACAGATCTCGCGCACCGCTTCCTCGAATACGCCGTGCGTCGACGGGTAGGTCAGCATCAGTGCGGCGAGGTCCTGAGCGTGCTCCTCGGTCTTCGCCTTCAGGTCGGCGACGTCGATGTTGCCGGCGTCGTCGCAGTCGACCACGACCACCTTCATGCCCATCATCTGCGCGGTGGCCGGGTTGGTGCCGTGCGCCGAACGCGGGATCAGGCAGATGTCGCGCTGGGTGTCGCCGCGGCTGTCGTGGTAGCGGCGGATCGCCAGGAGACCGGCGTACTCGCCCTGCGCGCCGGAGTTCGGCTGCATAGAGATCGCGTCGAAGCCGGTGATCGCCTTCAGCTGCTCGGCGAGGCCCTCGATCATCTCGAGGTAGCCGGCGGTCTGCTCGCGCGGTGCGAACGGGTGGATCTCGGCGAACTCGCGCCAGGTGATCGGCAGCATCTCGCTGGTGGCGTTCAGCTTCATCGTGCAGCTGCCCAGCGAGATCATCGAGTGATTCAGCGCCAGGTCCTTGTTCTCGAGTTTCTTCAGATAGCGCAGCATCTCGTGCTCGCTATGGTGCGTGTTGAACACCGGGTGCGTCAGGATCGCGCTCTCGCGGCGCAGGCCGGCGAGATAAGCATCGTCGCGTACCGACTCGTCCAGCGCCTGCAGGTTGGGCGCAGTACCGGTGAACAGCTCGATCAGCTTGATCAGGTCTTCCTCGGTGGCCTGCTCGTGGAACGAGACGCCAAGCACGCTGCCGTCGGCCTTGCGCAGGTTGTAGCCGGCGGCGAGGGCGTCGCTGTACACCTTGTCGACCTTCGCGCCCAGCTCGACCTGCACCGTGTCGAAGAAGCAGTGGGATGCCAGCATGAAGCCGGCACTCTTCATCGCGTGCGCAAACAGCGCGGCGAGACGATGGATACGCTCGGCGATGCGTGTCACGCCGGCAGCACCGTGGTAGACGGCGTAGAAGCCGGCGATGTTGGCCAGCAGTACCTGCGAGGTGCAGATGTTCGAGTTGGCCTTCTCGCGGCGGATGTGCTGCTCGCGGGTCTGCAGCGCCATGCGCAGCGCCGGACGGCCCTTGGCGTCGACCGACACGCCGATGATGCGGCCCGGTGCCGAGCGCTTCATTTCGTCCTTGAACGCGAAGTAGGCAGCGTGCGGGCCGCCGAAGCCCATCGGCACGCCGAAGCGCTGCGACAGGCCCACCGCGATTTCGGCGCCCATCTCGGCCGGCGATTTCAACAGCACCATCGCCATGATGTCAGCGGCGACGATGCTCACCGCGCCGCGCGCCTTCGCCGCGGCGATGTGCGGGGTCAGGTCGATCAGGTCGCCGGCTTCGCCCGGGTACTGGAAGATCGCGCCGAAGTAGTCGGCGTTGCCGGCCTCTTCCGGATGGCCGAGCACCAGCTCGAAGCCGAAGTGCGCGGCGCGGGTCTTGATCACGTCGAGCGTCTGCGGCAGCACGCGGCTGTCGACGAAGAACTGGTTGGACTTCGACTTGGACACGCGGCGTGCCATCGCCATCGCTTCGGCAGCGGCGGTTGCCTCGTCGAGCATCGACGCGTTGGCGACGTCGAGGCCGGTCAGGTCGATGATCATTTGCTGGAAGTTCAGCAGCGCCTCCAGGCGACCCTGGGCGATCTCGGCCTGGTACGGAGTGTAGGCGGTGTACCAGCCCGGGTTTTCCAGCACATTGCGCAGGATCACCGTCGGCAGGCGGGTCGGGTGGTAACCGAGGCCGATGAACGACTTGTTGATGACGTTTTTCTTGGAGATCGCGCGCAGCTTGGCGAGCGACTCGATCTCGGACAGCGCGTCCGGCAGCGCCAGCTTCTGGTTGAAGCGGATATCGGCCGGCAGGGTCTGGTCGACCAGCTCGGCACGGGTTTTCAGGCCCAGTTCAGCCAGCATCGCAGCCGCGTCGGCATCGTCGATGCCGATGTGGCGCGACACGAATTCGTTGTGATTAAACAGTTCAGAGAGCGTCATGGTGCGTGCGTCCAGCTAATGCTTAATGGCAAAACGCCCCGTGCGGACACAGGGCGTTTGACGGGGTCAGGCTTAGGCGCCGATTTCCTTGGCGTAAGCTTCGGCAGTCATCAGGCCGTCCAGGTCGGCGACGTTGGCCGGCTTGATCTTGAAGAACCAGCCCTCGGCGTACGGCGCGGTGTTGGCCTGCTCCGGCTCGGCTTCCAGGCCTTCGTTGACGGCGACCACTTCACCGGCGATCGGAGAGTACACGTCGGAGGCGGCCTTCACCGACTCGACCACGCCAGCCTGCTCGTCACGGGCGAGGGTGGCGCCGACCTTCGGCAGCTCTACGAACACCACGTCGCCGAGCAGCTCTTGGGCGTGGTCGGTGATGCCAACGGTCACGGTACCGTCGGTTTCAAGGCGCAGCCATTCATGGCTTTCGACGTATTTCAGTTCGGCAGGAATCTGGCTCATGGGTAGTTTCTCTCTCAGGATGACGGAACGGTCCGGCCGAATACGCGGTCCGGCCGAGCCAAGGTTCAATCGGGATTATTCGTAGACTTTTTTGCCGTTACGCACGAACGGCAGCTTGACGACACGCACCAGCGTCAGCGTACCACGCAGATCGACCGCCGCGACATCGGCGGTGGCCTTGGGCACGCGGGCGATCGCGATCGATAGCTTCAGCGTCGGCGAGAAGGTGCCGCTGGTGATCACACCTTCGCCGATCCCGTCGACGACGACGCGCATGCCTTCGCGCAGCACGCCGCGACTTTCCATCACCAGGCCGACCTGCTTCATCGCCACGCCGGCGACCTTTTGCGCTTCCAGCGCCTTACGGCCGATGAAGTCGCGCTCCGCCGGTTCCCACGCCACCGTCCAGCCCATGCCGGCTTCCAGCGGCGAGATGCTCTCGTCCATGTCGTGGCCGTACAGGTTCATGCCGGCCTCGAGGCGCAGCGTGTCGCGGGCGCCCAGGCCCGTCGGGGTCACGCCGGCGCCGATCAGCGCGGTGAAGAAGGCCGGTGCTTCGGCGGCCGGCACCATGATTTCCAGGCCGTCCTCGCCGGTGTAGCCGGTGCGGGCGACGAACCACTCGCCAAACGGCAGGCCCTGGAACACCTTGAGGCCGCGGATCTGCTCGGCCCAGTCCGGTTTCACCGCACAGACCTTGTCGATCGCGTTCGGGCCCTGCACCGCCAGCATCGCCAAGTCGTCGCGCACGGTCAGCGTCACGTCGCGGCCTTCGCTGGTCTTCTTCAACCAAGCGATGTCCTTTTCACGGGTGCCGGCGTTCACCACCATGCGGTAGCCGGTTTCGGCCAGGTAGACGATCAGGTCGTCGATCACGCCGCCCTGCTCGTTGAGCATGCCGGAGTACAGCGCCTTGCCGACGAAGCCGAGCTTGGCCACGTCGTTGGCCAACAGGCTGCGCAGCCAGTCGCGCGCATCGGCACCGGTGATGTCGATCACCACCATGTGCGAGACGTCGAACATGCCGGCATCGGCACGCACGACTTCGTGTTCTTTCAGCTGGGAGCCGTAATGGATCGGCATCGACCAGCCGGCGAATTCGACCATCTTGGCGCCGGCGTCGATATGGGATTGGTACAGCGGGGTACGGCGGGGTGCTTGTGTCATCGGGGCGGATCCTTGGCAGCCAGTGTGTGCAATTCCCTCACTACACACCCCTCTGTCCCGGACACCTGAGATTTTCGGATGGCGTTGCCACCCTTAGCCCCTTCGGTGGGCGCCGTGTCTGGCACGCGCCGCTCTCCAGAGTTTGGTCGGTGGGCCGATCGGCCACCGTGTCCCATACAGTCCTTTTGCCTGAGCGATTGCGGGTGCGCTTGCGCCTTCGGCGGCCGCCCATTCCTTCGGGGGAAAGCGGCTCTCTCCTGCATGTTGCGCGGATTATCGTGGCTGGCCGGCCGAATGGCAAGCCGGTTTTAGCTTCATGTCAAGCCATACCGCGGTACCATGCCGCCACGTCATGCCTCGGCGCGACGGCACGCCGACGAACGGTCCCGCCGACCTTGTGCCTCAGACGCGCACTGCCTCTTTGCGCTCGCCCGACAGCAGCGACAACTGATAACGACCGAAGCGTGCCAGGCCTCGCCAGGTCGCCCTCACCAGCACCACCGCGATCGCAAGGCCAACCCCGCCGGCCAGCAGCAGCGCCAGACCTGTCACCAGCAGGACCGAACGGTCGGGCAGGTCGGGCAAGCCCTCCAGCCCCTGCAGCTCGACCACGCCGTCGTCACCGGTGAGCTGCAGGCGGCTGATCGAGCCATCGGCGCTACGCTCCAGCCGCACTGCACCGTCGGCGCCGGACGCCTCGATGCGCGTGGCACCGGTCGCCGCGTCGCGGTGTATCACCACGCGGTCGCCCTGCCCGCCCTGGATATTGACCAGCGGCCGCGCGCTGTCGGACGTGCTGGCGACCCAGGCCACGCCGCTGCCGTGGTGGAACAGCACCGGCTCGATCGCCGGCCAGCCGAACAGGCTGTTGCTGGCCCAGAGTCCAGTCAGCAGCACCCCGCCGAACAGCAGGCTGCACGACACCACGAAGCCGAGCGTCAGAAAGCCCAGGTAGATCATGAACGGGATCGCCAGCACGAAGTTGAGCACGCCAAGCCCTGCCATCGCCCCGATCACCCCGAACAGGTTGCCGACCGAGCGGCGAGACTCCCATGCCTGCAGCTTGGCCTTGGCCTGGAATTCGCGGGCGAGCCGCTGCGGGTCGCCGAGCGACGCTGCCACCTCCTCTTCGCTACGGCCATCGGCGAGCGCGTCGCGGAAATACTCGGCGTAGTCGGCGAGGATGTCCTGCCGTTCGGCCGCCGGCAGGCCGGCCAGCGCCGCCTCCAGCTGCCGCATGAATGTCTGCTGATTCATTTGTTGCCTCCCTGCGGATTGTCCCGTTTTATCGCCCCGGCCGCGCTCCCCTGCGGCGGTACCAGCACACTGTTCACCTCGGCGACGAACTCCTGCCACTCGGTCTGCATCGAGGCCAGACTGTCGTGCCCGGCCTCGGTCAGTGCGTAGTACTTGCGCGACGGGCCGCTCGGCGATTCGACCAGATAGGTGCTCACCCAGCCCTCACCCTGCAAGCGGCGCATCAGCGGATAGATCGTGCCCTCGCTGATCTCCATGCAGTCGGCCAGCCGGCTGACCAGTTCGTAGGCGTAGCTGTCGGCGCGTGCCAGCAGCGCGAGGACGCACATCTCCAGCGTGCCCTTTTTCAGTTGTGTCTTCACTCATCCTTCCTTGGCTGGCGCGGCGGCGCCCCTCTACTTTGCAATGCAAGGCACTACGGCGGCAGTAACCACGCGATGGCTCTCGGCTGCAGTATATGAACAGATACCTTGCATTACAAGGTACATTGCAAAACCTAGCTGAAGATCGACCGAGTCGAACCGAGCGGCCATATCCCGTACCTGCTCTTGCTCTTTTGGCGGCAGTAACCCGCTACTGATAAATGCCGCCCGAAGGGAAAGACCCGCTGCCGTATCGTCCACTGCCAGAGCAGATGACCGCCGCCCGCCAAGTCGAACTCCCCGCTTGGCAGCCTGCCGGTTTCTTCACGGCGAAGCTTTCTATAGTGGGCTAAAAGCCGCTAACAACAGCCCGCGAAGCGGTTCCGGCCAGGCACGCTGCCGCAGACAGTACAGGAAGTACGGCAAGGCAGCGCAACAACGCCGGAAGGGTCTTGTTCGCGGCTTTAAATGGCTATCGCAGCCGGGAGGTAACATGTCCTTTTCACCCCCACTCGGTGCCGACGCACCGCATCCAGAACCCGACGAACAAATCGAAGCGGCCGATCCGCGCCTCTACAACCACGACCTCGCCCCGGTGCCTATGAGCAAGCGCACTTGGACCGGCTACAGCATCTTCGCGATGTGGATGTCCGACGTTCACAGCGTCGGCGGCTACACCTTCGCCGCCAGCCTATTCCTGCTCGGCATCTCCGGCTGGCAGGTGCTGCTGGCGATGACCGTGGGCATCCTGTGCGTGTACGTGCTGATCAATTGGGTCGGCAAGCCAAGCCAGGTTCACGGCATCCCGTTTCCGGTGATGGCCCGGGTCAGCATGGGCGTGATGGGCGCGAACCTGGCCGCGCTGATCCGCGGCATAGTCGGCATCGTCTGGTACGGCGTGCAGACCTATTTCGCGTCGAAGGCGGTCGCCACCTTGCTGCTGTTGTTCGTGCCGTCCGCCATCGCGCTGCGCGACGCGAGCTTCTTGCGCCTAGACGGGCTCGGCTGGGTCTGCTTCCTATTCATGTGGTTGTTCCAGCTGATCATCTTCCAGCGCGGCATGGAGACCATCCGCCGCTTCATCGACTTCTGCGGCCCGGCTGTCTACGTGGTGATGTTCGTGCTGATGGGCTGGATCCTGTCACAGGCCGGCCTCTCCAGCCTTAACCTGACACTGGGTGGCAAGGTCCTGTCCGGCGGCGAGCAGTGGTTCGGCATGGGCGACGCAGTATTGCTGGTGATCAGCTACTTCGCCGCACTCTTGCTCAACTTCGGCGACTTCGCGCGCTTCGCCAAGAGCGAGCATCAGATGAAGGTGGGCAACTTCCTCGGCCTGCCGGTCAACTTCATCGTATTCGCGATCGTCACGGTGATCGTCACTTCCGGCAGCGCCAAGGTGTTCGGCTCGATGATCATGGACCCTGTCGAGATCGTCGCGCGGATCCAGAACAAGTTTGCGGTGGTGATCGGTAGCCTCACCTTCGTCGTCGCCACGATGGGCATCAACATCGTCGCCAACTTCGTCTCGCCGGCGTACGACATCGCCAACCTGTTCCCGAAGCACGTCGACTTCAAGAAGGGCGGCCTGATCGCGTCGATCCTCGCCGTGCTGGTCTGCCCATGGATCTTCGTCGAAAGCCCGAAGGCGATCGACATCTTCGTCAGCATCTTCGGCGCCGTGCTGGCACCGTTGTACGGCGTGATGATGGCCGACTTTTACCTGGTCAAGCGCCAGGTCGTGAAAACGGCCGAACTCTATACCATGGCGCCGACCGGGCGCTTCTACTACGACGGCGGCTGGAACCGGGGCGGGCTGATCGCGCTGCTGATATCCGGCCTGATCTCGGTCGGCTGGGAAATCAGCACGCAGCTGTTGAAGCTGCTGCCCGCCAACAACTTTGGCTGGATTATCGGCGCGACGGCCGGCGCGCTGATCTACACCGGGCTGATGCGGAGCATGAAACGGACCTAGCCCGCCCGACCGTCAAGCCCCCCCCGTTCCGGCCACGCAGGCCAAAGCACCGGCAGCACACGGGAAGGAGCCGCATATCAGCATTCATTCACACAAGAGGGGACTAATCCAGGAGACAGCACCATGGCCAAGATGAGCGCCGCCGAAGCGGCAGTCCGGGTGATGGAACGCGAAGGCATCGTACTGGCATTCGGGATTCCCGGCGCCGCCATCAACCCCCTATACGCGGCGATGAAGAAAATCGGCAGCATCGACCACATACTGGCCCGTCACGTCGAGGGTGCCTCGCACATGGCGGAGGGCTATACCCGGGCCCGCGCCGGCAATATCGGCGTGTGCATCGGCACCTCCGGGCCGGCCGGCACCGACATGATCACCGGTCTCTACTCCGCGTCGGCCGACTCCATTCCCATCCTGTGCATCACCGGCCAGGCGCCGCGCGCACGGCTGTACAAGGAAGACTTCCAGGCGGTCGACATCGAGTCCATCGCCAAGCCGGTAGCGAAATGGGCGATCACCGTGCGCGAACCGGCGCTGGTGCCGCGCGTGTTCCAGCAGGCCTTCCAGCTGATGCGCTCCGGCCGACCGGGCCCGGTGCTGATCGACCTGCCGTTCGACGTGCAAATGGCCGAAATCGAGTTCGACCCGGATACCTACTCGCCGCTGCCGCTCTACAAGCCGCAGGCCACCCGCGCCCAGATCGAGAAGGCGCTCACGATGTTGAACGAGGCCGAGCGCCCGCTGATCGTCGCCGGCGGGGGCATCATCAACGCCGACGCCCCCGAACTCCTGGTCGAGTTCGCCGAGATTACCGGCGTGCCGGTCATCCCGACGCTGATGGGCTGGGGCACGATTCCGGACGACCATCCGCTGATGGTCGGCATGGTCGGCCTGCAGACCTCGCACCGTTACGGCAATGCCACAATGCTCGCATCCGACTTCGTGCTCGGCATCGGCAACCGCTGGGCCAACCGCCACACCGGCTCGGTCGACGTCTACACCAAGGGGCGTCGCTTCGTGCACGTCGACATCGAACCGACGCAGATCGGCCGAGTGTTCTGCCCCGACTACGGCATCGTGTCGGACGCCAAGGCGGCGCTGCAGCTGTTCGTCGACGTGGCCAGCGAATGGCGCGGCGCCGGCAAGCTCAAGGACCGCGGTGACTGGGTCGCACAATGCCGCGAGCGCAAGCGCACCATGCTGCGCAAGACCAACTACGACGACGTGCCGATGAAGCCGCAGCGCGTCTACCAGGACATGAACAGCGCCTTCGGCAAGGACACCTGCTATGTCAGCACCATCGGTCTGTCGCAGATCGCCGCGGCGCAGTTCCTGCACGTGTTCAAGCCGCGCCACTGGATCAATTGCGGCCAAGCCGGTCCGCTAGGCTGGACCATCCCCGCCGCGCTCGGCGTGCGCGCTGCCGACCCTGCCCGCAAAATCGTCGCGCTGTCGGGCGACTACGACTTCCAGTTCATGATCGAGGAGCTGGCTGTCGGTGCGCAGTTCAATCTGCCGTATATTCACATCGTCGTGAACAACGCCTACCTGGGGCTGATCCGTCAAGCCCAGCGCGGCTTCAATATGGATTACTGCGTGCAGCTCGCCTTCGAGAACATCAATGCGCCCGGAGTGGAAGGCTACGGCGTCGACCATCTCGCCGTCGTCCAAGGGCTGGGCTGTAAGGCGATTCGCGTACACAAGCCGGAGGAGATTGCCCCCGCGATCGAGCAGGCCGAGAAGTGGATGGCCGAGTTCAAGGTGCCGGTCGTGATCGAAATCATCCTCGAGCGCGTCACTAATATCTCGATGGGCACCGAGATCGACAACGTCGTCGAGTTCGAGGAGCTCGCCGTCAGCCCCGCCGATGCGCCGACGGCGATCGGGCTCTTGGACTGAGCTCACCCACCACGCGAAGACGGCTCAAGGTTGGTCGAATCGGCTTCGGCCAACCTTCACCCTCACCAAAGGCGGCCCGCGGGCCGCCCTCTTCTTCACGCTTCACTCGCCCCGCTCAGTACCACTCGATGCCATTCACCTCGGTGCTGATCACCGTGCCGGCCTCGCCCTTCACGATCGCCTCGATATCCTCCAGCGCGCCGATCACCGCGCGCTTACCGGTCAGCCGTGCAAACTCGCACGCCGCTTCCACCTTCGGCCCCATCGAGCCGGCCGCGAAGCCGAGCTTGTCCATCTCGTCCGGGTGCACTCGCTTGATCGCCTTCGCCTCCGGAGTCCCCCAGCCGACGAACACGGTCTTCACGTCGGTGGCGATCACGAAGTAGTCCGCCTCCACTTCGCGCGCCAGCAGCGCCGAGGCCAGGTCCTTGTCGATCACCGCTTCGACGCCGACCAGCTTGTCGCCCTGGTACAGGGTCGGGATGCCGCCGCCGCCGGCGGCGATCACCACGGCGCCCTTCTCGATCATCCACTTGATCGGGCGCATTTCGAAGATGCGTTTCGGGCGCGGCGAGGGCACCACGCGGCGGAAGTAGTCGCCGTCGGCCTTGACGGTCCAGCCGTGTTCGGCGGCCAGTTGGTCGGCTTCTTCCTTGCTGTACACCGGGCCGACGAACTTGGTCGGGTTCTGGAACGCCGGGTCGGCGGCGTCCACTTCGGTCTGGGTGAGGATGGTGGCCAGCGGCACTTCGAACGGCAGCTCGTTGCCGAGCTCCTGTTCGATCATGTAGCCGATCATCCCTTCGGTCTGCGCGCCGAGCACGTCAAGCGGGTATGGGGTGACCTTCTCGTCGACGTGACGGGCGTAGGCATCGTTCTGCAGGCCGAGCAGGCCGACCTGCGGGCCGTTGCCGTGGCACATCACCAGGTTGTGGCCGAGCCGGGTGACGGCGGCCAACTGCTTGGCGGCCACTTGCACGTTGGCGCGTTGGTTTTGGGCGGTCATGGCTTCGCCACGACGTTGCAGGGCGTTGCCGCCCAAGGCGACGACTACTCGCATGATGAGTCCTTTCGGGAGCCGGTCGGCGTGTGGCCAGCCGGCCTGAAGCTGAATGAGACCGGCCGACCCGCCCGATGCGGGGGATCGGCCGGGATGGCGCTACCGTGTTAGTGAGCGGCGACGCATTCGTGGTTGGGGCAAGGCGCCGGCGGCGGAGCCCCGGCAACGCGGCACCGGCCCCGAAGGCTAGGCCGCTTAGCCGGCCAGCGTGGACACCAGGATGGCCTTGATGGTGTGCATGCGGTTCTCGGCCTGCTCGAAGGCGATGCATGCTTCCGACTCGAACACCTCTTCGGTCACTTCGATGCCATTGGCCAGCTCCGGATACTGCGCGGCGATTTCCTTGCCGACCTTGGTTTCCGAGTTGTGGAACGCCGGCAGGCAGTGCATGAACTTCACCACCGGATTGCCGGCCGCCTGCATCAGCGCGGCGTTGACTTGGTACGGCTTGAGCAGCTTGATGCGCTCGGCCCACACCTCGGCCGGTTCGCCCATCGACACCCACACGTCGGTGTGGATGAAGTCGGTGCCCTTCACCGCTTCCTGGGCGTCTTCGGTCAGGGTGATCTTGGCGCCGGTCTTCTCGGCGATGGCACGGCATTCGGCCACCAGCTCGTCATGTGGCCACAGGTGCTTCGGTGCGCCGATGCGCACGTCCATGCCCAGCTTGCAGCCGATCACCAAGAGCGAGTTGCCCATGTTGTTGCGGGCGTCGCCGAGGTAGGTATAACTGATCTGCGAGATCGGCTTGTCGCTGTGCTCCCACATGGTCAACACGTCGGCCAGCATCTGGGTCGGGTGGAATTCGTCGGTCAGGCCGTTGTACACCGGCACCCCGGCGTATTTGGCCAGCTCGTGCTCGACCATCTCCTGGTCAAAGCCGCGGTATTCGATCGCGTCGTACATGCGGCCCAGCACCCGGGCGGTGTCCTTCATCGATTCCTTGTGGCCGATCTGCGAGCCGGACGGGCCGAGGTAGGTGACGTTGGCGCCCTGGTCGAAGCAGGCCACTTCGAACGCGCAGCGGGTGCGGGTCGAGGTCTTTTCGAAGATCAGCGCGACATTCTTGCCCTTCAGGTGCTGCTGTTCGGTGCCGCTGTACTTGGCACGCTTCAGGTCGCGGGCCAAGTCGAGCAGGTAGCGGATCTCACGCGGAGTGAAGTCCAGCATCTTGAGGAAGTTGCGGTTGCGCAGATTGAAAGCCATGTTGCAGCTCCTGATTAGAGTCGGTCTGGCAAGCGGCCGCGTGGGACGGAATGGGTCGGACGCGGTCGACCTGTCGGTCGGTTTGAATTCGGGTTGAAACGGGGGATCAGGTTCGGCCAACCGCATGGTCGGCCGAACCGGCCCGACTTACAGCTTCACTTCGTCACGGATGACCGGGCAGGTCATGCAGTGACCGCCGCCACGGCCACGGCCGAGTTCGGACGCCGGGATCTCGATCACTTCCACACCGTGCTCGCGCATCCGCCGGTTGGTGTAGGTGTTGCGGTCGTAGGCCACCACCACGCGGCGATCCAGCGCCACCACGTTGTTGCCGTCATCCCACTGTTCGCGTTCGCGCTGGTACAGGTCACCGCCGGTCTGGATCACGCGGATGGACGACAGGCCCAGCGCCTCTTTCACCACATCGAGGAACGACTTGCCTTCATGGCGCTCGAAGCGGATCTCGCCCTCGCGGTCACCGGCGTACATGCTGGTGCAGACGATCTCATCGACCACGTCCGGGTACACTGACAACAGGTCGATGTCGAGGAAGGAGAACACGGTATCGAGGTGCATCGCGGCGCGCGACTTCGGCATCTGGCAGGCAATCACGCGGGTGGCGCCGCCCTCCTTGCCCAGCACGCGCTTGGCCACCTGCACCACCGCCTGCGGGCTGGTGCGCTCGCCCATGCCGATCAACACCACGCCGTTGCCGATCGGCATCACGTCGCCGCCTTCCAGCGTGGCCGGGCCGTGGTCCTGGTCGCTGCCGCCCCACCACACGTTGACCTTGCCGGCAAAGTACGGGTGAAACTGGTACACCGATTGCAGGATCAGCGTTTCCTGGCGGCGCGCCGGCCAGTACATCGGGTTGAGGGTGACGCCCTCGTATATCCAGCAGCTCGGGTCGCGCTGGAACAAGGTGTTCGGCACCGGCGGCAGTACGAAGTCGGACCGGTCGAGGTAACCGCCGAACAGGCCTTTCGGGTCGAACGGCAGATCGGCCTTGGCGATGCCGCCGATCAGATGTTCGGCCAACTGCGCAGACACCATGTCGTTGAGCCAACCGCGCAGATCGCCGAGCATGCCGACCCCGACATTGTCGGCCTTGACCTTGCGGTCGAGGATCCAGGTACGGGCAGCCTTGTCGTCCAGCACCTTGGCCAGCGCATCGTGCAGCTCGATCACCTGGATGTCGCGGGCGCGCATCTGCTCGACGAAGTAGGCGTGGTCCTTCTGGGCGCGTTCGACCCAGATCACGTCGTCGAACAGCAGCTCCTGGCAGTTGGCCGGCGTCAGGCGCTTGTGGGCCAAGCCGGGGCGGCACACCATCACGCTGCGCAACTTGCCGCACTCAGAATGAACACCGAACTTGCTCATGGCTCTTCCTTTCGTTTCTTGCTGGAGTGGTTGTCCCCGCTCCGAACTTGCCGGACCGCGCACCTGCGCAATCCCTAAACCCGAGTGAGTGACGCCGACAGCTCGTCGTCTCGGTAGCGCCCAAAGCATTCGTTACAAAGAATGTAATGAAATACTTATTTTTACTCGATGATAAGGACCGCATCTCGGACAGGCAATTGGCATTGCAACGTCATTTGACCTTGATCAAGCAACGAAGCACAACCAGCCATAAACCAGAAAAAAACGAGAGAAAACTATCGGAAAAAAATCAAAACCAAGCACAAGCCGACGAATTTTACATGATACTGGCAATGCGCCACGCGGGTACGGCACCGGTCTCGCCGCTGGGCCAGTGCCATTGCGCAGGCTTGCCTCAGCGCGGCAGCATCCCTAGTCGGAATCACTTCGCAGGACTCTGTGAGCGACGCCAAAGCCCCTGTTCCGCAAGGCGATGCAACGACACCAGCAGGTCTTGGCCTTCAAACCGCAACGGGGCTCGGGGCGACTTGATCGAGACGCCAATTGGCGAAGGCCCACTGCCACAGCTCGGCTACGCTCTGGCAGGCGGTGTCAGGCTCATGCCCCAGGCGGTTCAGCGCCAGACGCAACTCGGCAGCGGCCCTGCCTGGGTCAATCGCCGGCGCCAGCGTCTGTTTCGACAGCTTCTCGCCCGCCGCATTGACCAATAACGGCAAGTGGCAATAAGTCGGCGTCGTCACCGCCAGACAGCGCTGCAGCCAGATCTGTCGCGGCGTCGACACCAAGAGGTCGGCACCGCGCACGATGTCGGTGATGCCCTGGTCGGCGTCGTCGACCACCACCGCCAGCTGATAAGCCCAGAAGCCATCGGCACGCAACAGCACGAAATCGCCGACATCGCGCGCCAGGTCCTGGGCGTAATACCCCTGCAGCCGGTCGACGAAGCCGACCTCGCCCGGCTCGACCTTCAGCCGCCAGGCACGCCCTTCCCGCCCCGGCGGCAAGCCGTGCCGGCAGGTCCCTGGGTACACCGGACCATCGACGCCAGGGCGCGCCGCCAACGCGATCTCGCGCCGGGTGCAGGCGCATTGATAGGCCAGACCGCGTTCGGCCAACAGCTGCAGCGCCTCGCGGTATAACCGATGGCGCCGGCTCTGGTACACCACCTCGCCGTCCCATTCAAAGCCGAACGCCGCCAGCGTGGCGAGGATGTGCTCGCTCGCACCAGCCTGCTCGCGCGGCGGATCGAGATCCTCGATACGCACCAGCCACTCGCCGCCACGGCAGCGCGCCTCGAGATAGCTGCCTACCGCTGTGGCGAGGGAACCCGCATGCAACAAGCCTGTCGGGCTGGGGGCAAATCGGCCACGGTACGGGGTCGACACGGAAGCGATGAGAGCGGGGGCAACGACGGAGGTCATGAAAAGCGGGAGCAAACTTGGCTAGAATTGGGGTCGAGACCACGACACCCACAGGGAAAAAGCTATGGCCTACGTTGTAACCGAAGCCTGTATCAAATGTAAATACACCGACTGCGTCGACGTCTGCCCGGTCGACTGCTTCCACGAAGGCCCGAACTTTCTGGCGATCGACCCGGACGAATGCATCGACTGCACGCTGTGCGTGGCCGAATGCCCGGTCGAGGCGATCTACGCCGAAGAAGACGTACCGGCCGACCAGCAGGAATATATCGAACTCAACAACAAGCTCGCCAAAGTCTGGCCGGTGATCGTGGCCCGCAAAGACCCGCTGCCGGATCACGCCGACTGGGCCGAAGTCACCGGCAAACGACAGCACCTGGAAGAGTAAGCCGGCGCCGGGCGCTGTCAGCTGGCGGCGCCCGGCCGCGCCTCGTCGGCCAGCGGCAACGCCAGCTCGAACAGCGCCCCGCCTTGCGGCCGGTTCCGGCACGACACCCGGCCGCCCAGCTCTTCGGCCACCTTTTTCACGATCGCCAGCCCCAGGCCGGTGCCGCCTGGACGACGAGTAAAAAACGGCTCGAACACCTGCTCCAGCACTCCGTCCGGCAACCCCGGCCCCTGATCCGCCACCTGCCAGACCACCTCATCGCCCGCCTGATGCACCGACAGCTCGACCACGCCCCCGGGCGGCGAATGCTGCAATGCATTGTCGAGCAGATTGGACAGCGCACCGCCCACCGCCTTGCGGTCACCGAGAATCTGCGCCGTCTCACCCAACTCCGACACCCCACGCAGCTCGACACCCTGCGCCGACGGCGGCAATGCTTGCAGCGCATCCTCGGTCAGCTGCCCAGCAACGAGTCGCTCGCGCTGCGTCACCTGGCCACGCACAAAGTCGAGCATATTGTGGATCAGCCCCTCAAGCGCGCGCAGCCGGTCCACCGATTTATCGACGAAGCGCGCCCGCGCCTCCGGAGCCAGCCCTCCTTCACGCAAGTTGGCTGTATACAACATTGCCGCCGATAGCGGCGTGCGCAACTGATGCGCCAGCGACGCCGCCATGCTGCCCATCGCCGCCAGCTTCTGCTGGTGCGCCAGCTCGGCGGTCAGTTCGAACTGTCGGGTCACATCGTGCACCAGCACGATCCGCCCCCCCAGCTCCGGCAGGTCCTGATACTGCAGCATCACCCGTGCCCCAGGCTGACCGTTCAGCTGCAGGCGATAATTGTGCTCCAGCGACCCGGCCTCGCAGTCGGCCAGCACCGCCCCCCAGTGCAAGCCCACCAACGGCCGGCCGAATAAGGTGCTCGCCGCCGGGTTCTCACGCCGCACCACCCCGCCCGCATCCAGTTCCACCACCCCACCGGGCAGCGCCGCCAACAATTGACCGAGCCGTTCGGCCAGCGCCGCATTCTCTGCCCCCTGCACCCGCAAACGCTGATTCGCCGCCTCCAGTTGCTGGTTCAGTTGCACCGCCTGTTGCTCGAGCAAGTGATAGGCTTCGATCAACTGACCGGACACGGTATTGAATTGGGCAAACGCCGCGGTCAACTGTTGGTGTTCGCGCACAGATGCATTTTGGACAGGATTTGTCATACGGCTGCGATTTGTAAAAAGATTCTTAAACGGTATGATAGATACAAAATGTGCCGCTTACAGGCTTTGGGAAGTGCTTTTGCATCATGCATTTGTCATTACTACAATGACATGGTGACGCCGTTTTGAGCGACAAGCACATCACCATTTCGATCACATGAACAGGTTTCCTGGAGGTAACCGTGTCCGAGCTCCTGAAAAAAATTGACGCCCGTACCAAACTGGCCGGCACCAACAAACTCGAGATTCTGTTGTTTACCCTCGGGCACGATCAGCGCACCGGACGGAAGGAAACCTTCGGCATCAACGTGTTCAAGGTACGCGAAGTGATGCGTACCCCGGCGATCACTTCGGCGCCGGAAATGCCCGACACCGTCGAAGGCATGGTCAGCCTGCGCGGTGCGCTGGTTCCCGTGATCGACCTGGCCAAATACGCGGGCATTGTGACCGAAAAGACTCCGGAAATCATGATTGTGACCGAGTACAACGGCCACACCCAGGGTTTCCTCGTCGAAGCGGTCGACACCATCCTGCGCCTGGACTGGTCGGCGATGCGCGTCCCGCCCGAGATGATCAACCACCGTATGGGTGGCCTGGTCACCGCCGTCACCGAGCTGGAAAACAACACCCTGGTGATGATGATGGATGTGGAAAAGGTGCTGGCTGCGACCACGCCAATCGACGACTCCCACTATTTCATCAACATCGAGCCTGTCAATGAAGAATGCATGGTGTTCTTCGCCGATGACTCGGCGGTAGCCCGCAAGCAGATCGAGCGTACCCTCGACACGATGCAAATTCGCCACATGTCGTCGGCCAACGGCCTGCGCGCCTGGGAAGACATCCAACGCCTCGCCAACCAGGCCGACCAGGCCGGCAAAAAGCTCAAGGACTCGCTGCATCTCGTGCTTACCGACGTGGAAATGCCGGAAATGGACGGCTACATGCTTACCCGCATGATCAAGTCCGACCCGCGCTGCGAAGGCATCCCCGTGTTGATGCACTCATCGTTGTCGGGCCAGTCCAACCAGAAACTTGGCGAATCGGTCGGCGTCGACGCTTATGTGTCAAAATTCGAGCCGCATAAGCTCTCAAGCAAAATCCGTGAATTGCTCAAAATATAAAAACACGGCAAAACATAAGATTTTTTTACAGAACCACGCAGAACGACCTGTCGCTAAGGTAAACAGACCATGACGGCAACCAACGCCTCTTTGCTCACCTCGGTGGACGGCCGCACTATGCTCGCCGGCTCCAACAAGATGGAAATCCTGCTGTTCTCGCTGGGCACCCGCGAGATCTTCGGGATCAATGTGTTCAAGGTACGGGAAGTCTCGCAGACCCCGAGCATTACTCGCTCGCCCAATATGCCGTTCGGTGTCGAAGGGGTACTGTCGCTGCGTGGCAACATCATCCCGATCATCTCGCTTGCCAAATTCATCGGCGCGGAAACCCAGGGCCGCCAGTACGAAACCATGATCGTCACCGAGTTCAACAAGAGCTCGCAGGCCTTTCTGGTCGAATCGGTCGATCGCATCATCCGGGTAGACTGGGATAAGGTTCGCGCTCCGGAAAACATGGCAGGCGGAGCCAGCCAGACCCTGATCACCGCTGTCACCGAGCTGGATAACGGCAAGCTCGTGTCCATTCTCGACGTCGAACAGATTCTGTCGAGCGTAGTCGGCGACACCCACGTGCCAGACCTCCCGACCGCCTCGCTCGAAGCCGACCAATACGTCTATTTCGTCGACGACTCGGTGGTGGCCCGCAAGGAAATCACCATGGTGCTCGACAAGATGGGCGTCAAGTACCAGCAAGCCAACAACGGCCGCGAAGCCTGGGATCGACTGCAGATGTTGGCCGCCCGCCACCGCGACGACAACAAGCCACTGAGTGATACGCTCAAGTTAATCCTGGTTGATGCCGAAATGCCTGAGATGGATGGTTACGTGCTCACCCGACTGATCAAGGCAGAGCCCGCCTTCCGAGGCATCCCTATAGTGATGCATTCTTCGTTGTCGTCCAACGCCAACCGGGCGATGGGTGCCAGCGTCGGGGTGGACGCCTACGTCGCCAAATTCGACCCGGCCGTATTGGCCGAAACTCTGATCCCGATCCTGCAGCGTTAACCGCCGGCCGGCGCTGTAATCTCAGGGATTACACTAGGAATTACGTTTCATGTCAGAAAAAAACCTTCGCTTTCTTGTGGTCGACGACTTCTCCACAATGCGCCGCATCGTGCGAAATCTGCTCAAGGAGCTCGGCTACACCAACGTCGACGAAGCTGAAGACGGCCAGGTGGCACTGCACAAGCTGAAGACCCAGCACTTCGACTTCATCGTGTCCGACTGGAACATGCCGAACATGACGGGTATCGAACTGCTGCGCGCCGTTCGTGGCGACGCACAGCTGCGCACGCTGCCCTTCCTGATGATCACCGCCGAAGCCAAACGCGAGAACATCATCGAAGCGGCTACTGCGGGCGCCAGCGGCTACATCGTCAAGCCGTTCACCGCCGCCACACTCGAAGAGAAGCTCAGCAAGATCTTCACCACCCTGACTACCGCCTGAGTCCCCCTTGGGTTTTTAGCATCGCAGGAGACGTATTGTGCCGGATCATCTACTGGAAAGCGGCGACTCGCCAGAACTGGAAGCTCTGTTTAACAGCATTCTGTCCCAGCAGTCCGTGGTCCTGGAAAGCGGCGACTCGCCAGCACTGGAAGCTCTGTTTAACAGCATTCAGTCCCAGCAGTCCGTGGTCAACGCAGCCGCCCCCACGCCCGCTGCGGCCCAGCCGGTAGTGCTCACCCCAGGTAGCGACATGTACCATCAGGTTGGCCAGTTGGCGCGCAAGCTGCACGACACTCTGAGCGAGCTTGGCTACGACAAGTCGTTGGAAGAAGTGGCCGAGGCGATCCCCAATACCCGAGACCGTCTCGCCTACATCGCCGAGCTGACCGAAAAGGCAGCCGAACGTACGCTGAATGCCGCCGACATCGCCAAGCCGCTGCAGGACGAACTGGAAAGCCAGGCGAAAGGCTTGTCCGCCCGTTGGGAGCAGCTCTACGCCAACCAGCTCTCCTCAGAGCAGTTTGCCGCACTCGCCGGCGAGACCCGCCAATATCTGCACAAGGTTCCCGCTCACACCCAAGCCACCAACACCCAGTTGATGGAAATCATCCTTGCCCAGGACTTCCAGGATCTGACTGGCCAAGTGATCAAGAAGATCATGGACGTGGTCAAGGTGCTGGAAGGCGAACTGCTGACGCTGCTGATCCAGCACCTGCCGTCGGACAAGAAGGCTGGGCTCGACCCGAACCTGCTCAACGGTCCGGTCGTCAATGCGCAGGGCAAGAACGACGTTGTCACCGACCAAGCCCAGGTCGACGAGCTGCTGGAAAGCCTCGGCTTCTAAGCGCCGAGCGTCCCTGATTACCAAAGCGAAACGAGCCGAACATGAGCGAATTCTCGGGAATGGAAGAACTGCTGCAGGACTTCATTCTGGAGTCCTGCGACCTGCTATCCGACGTCGACAACAAATTGGTCGAGCTTGAGAAGCAGCCGAACAACACCGCCCTGCTGAACGATATTTTCCGTGGTTTCCACACGATCAAGGGCGGCGCAGGCTTCCTGAACGTCAAGGCGATGGTCACCCTGTGCCACCGCACCGAAAACCTGTTCGACAAGCTTCGCAACGGAGAACTCACGCTCAACAGCCGCGTGATGGACGTGATCATGGACGCCACCGGCGTGGTACGCGACATGTTCGGCCCCTTGTCGCAACGCCAGCAACCAGTTTCGGCCGACCCTGCGCTACTGGCCGCACTCGACGAAGCCTTGGCAGGCTCGGCAGCGTCTGACGCAGCCCCGGCGGCAGCTCCGGTGGCCACCGCCCCTGTAGTGGCCGCTGCGACTACTGCTCCGGCCACCGCCAGCGGCGCCGAACCCAATTGGGCCACCCTGATGCAGGTCATCGTACCGGCAGCCGCTGTCGCCGCTGCACCGGCCAGTACCGCCACGCCGGTGGCCACCCAACCTGCATTGGCGCCGATACCAGCCCAGGTTCCAGCGGCTGTCAGCGGAGAAGTTCTCCCCGCAGCCGCACCGGCCAAGACACCGGCCAAGGCTGCACCGGCCAAGACCAATGCGCCGGTCAGCAGCAGCCAGCAGGAAAACACCATCCGGATCGACACCAACCGCCTCGACATGGTACTCAACCTGTCGGGCGAGATCGGTCTGACCAAGAACCGCCTGACCACGCTGCGCACCGAAATTCTGCAGGGTCATAGCGACCCGAACACGCTGCGTTCGCTCGACGAGGCCGTCAGCCAGCTCGACCTTCTGGTCAGCGATCTGCAGAACGCGGTGATGAAGACGCGCATGCAGCCGATCGGCCGGCTGTTCCAGAAGTACCCGCGCCTGGCCCGCGACCTGGCCCGTCAGCTCAACAAGGAAGTGGAACTGATCATCGTCGGCGAAGAGACCGAACTCGACAAGACCATGATCGAGGACCTCAACGACCCGCTAGTCCACCTGGTCCGCAACGCGGTCGACCATGGCATCGAACTGCCGGAGGAACGCATCGCGGCCGGCAAGCCGGCGAAGGCGGAGGTGCACCTGACCGCCGAGCAGGTTGGCGACCACATCCTGATCGAGATCCAGGACGACGGCAAAGGAATGAACGCCGACGTCCTGCGCCGCAAGGCGATCGAGAAGGGGCTGATCGATGTGGAAACCGCCAACGCGCTGGACGAGAAGCAGTGCCTGCAACTGATTTTCCTGCCGGGCTTTTCGACCAAGGATCAGATTTCCAGCGTGTCCGGACGCGGCGTTGGCATGGACGTGGTCCGTACCAACATCCAGAAGCTCAACGGCCGCATCGACATCACCTCGGTGCCGGGCGAAGGCACCCGCATCAGCATTTCCCTGCCGCTGACGCTCGCCATCCTGCCGGTGCTGGTGGTACGCGCCTGCAACCAGGCATTCGCCGTGCCGCTCGCCATGGTTCGCGAGATCATCCCGATCGACCCGAACGTGATCCAGGAGGTCTCCAACAAGCCGACCATCGTCGTGCGCGACGAGATCCTGCCGCTGAAATCGCTGTCTCACCTGCTCGGCTGGGAGCCGACCGACAAGCCGGCATTCGGCGTGCTGATGCAGTCGGCCGCCCACTCGTTCATCCTCGCGATCGACTCGTTCGTCGGCCGCGACGACGTGGTGATCAAGCCGCTGCAAAACATTCGCCCGAAGGGCGTTGCCGGCGCAACGCTTTCCGGCGACGGCTCGGTGGTACTCGTGCTCGACATGGAAGACCTGATGAACAATAAGGATGTCACGCCAGCAGCCCTGCGTACTCCCGAGTACTACCCGGGGTAAGCCAGATGGAGGATGTGACAGCGAGCGAAGCCTACATCGGCCGACAAGCGGTTCTGAACCGCAACCAGCAACTAATCGGTTATGAGTTGTTCTTCCGGGCCAGCTCGCACAGCCGCACGGCCGAACAGCACGCCCAGCTGGATGCTGATACCCAGGTCTTGCTGAACACGCTCAACCACATGGGCACCCAGTGGCTGGTTGGCAATCGCCTCGCCTTCATGAACGTCGGCGAGGCGATGCTGGCCAGCGATTTCCTGGAGCTCTTGCCTGCCCGCCGCGTCGTATTGGACATCCCGTCAACGCTGGTGCCAACTGGTGAGCTGGTCTCGCGCATCCGCCATCTGCGCGCACTCGGCTTCAGCATCTCTCTCGACGACTTCAGTTTCGACGCCCCGTCCGCCTCGCTGCTGGAGCTGGCAAGTTATGTCAAGCTCGACGTCCAGTGCAACGACGCGACCACGCTACGCACCCTCAATGCCCGACTGCGGCACTATCCGGTACTGCGAATCGCCGAACGGGTCGAGGAACACGAGCACTTCCACCGCTGCCGCGAACTCGACCTCGATGGCATGCAGGGCTTCTACTTTGCCCGGCCCGAGACGCTGTCGGCCAAGGTGATCGACCCAAGCTTCTCCAATGCCCTGACACTGCTCAACCTGCTGCGCCAGGATGCGCCGGTCGGCGAAGTCGAAGAGGTGCTGAAACATGACGTGGCACTGTCGTATCAGCTCCTGCACTTCGTCAACTCGGCGGCCGCCGGCCTGAACACGAGTATCGGCTCGTTCAGCCACGCGCTGACCGTGCTCGGTTACCAGAAGCTCTACCGTTGGCTGATCCTGCTGCTGATCAGCCGTAAGCCGGGGCGCGACAGCAGCACCGCCCTGGAGAAGACCGCACTGACGCGTGGCCGCCTGATGGAACTGGCCGGCCGCGAAGCCGGCTTAAACGGAGAAAGTCTCGACAACCTGTTCATCGTCGGCCTGTTCTCCTTGCTCGACGCAGTGTTCGACATGCCGATGGAAGCGGTGCTTCAACACCTGCACCTGCCCGACAACATCACCGCAGCACTGATCGATGGCACCGGTCCCTGCGCCGCCTTCCTTCGACTGGCTCTGGCCTGCGAAACCTGTCAGCTCGACGGGGTGGAGCGGCTGTGCGAGGAAGTCGGCATCGGCCCGGCCGCACTCAACCAGGCCCACGTCGAGGCGCTCGCTTGGGCCGAACAACTGCGCGTATAATTCGGCGCTTCCCCTCTTCTGCCGTTACCGTTGCTCCTCCGATGAAGCTGCTTGCCCTCGATACCTCGACTCAGGACCTGTCCCTCGCCATCCAGAACGGCGAACAACGGGTCGAATTTCACGAGACTGTCGGCCAGCAGCACGCCGAGCGTGCGCTGCCGGAATTGCAGAAGCTGCTCGATGCTGCAGGTCTCAAACTCGGTGAGCTCGATGCCATCGTCTACGGACAGGGTCCCGGCTCTTTCACCGGTCTGCGCATCGGGGCCGGTTTGGCCCAAGGGCTAGCCGTATCGGCCAGCCTGCCATTGATCGGCATTCCTACCCTCGACGCCGTCGCCGCGCAGGCACCGGCGACCGAACGGCTGCTGGTCTGCCTCGATGCCCGGATGCAAGAAGTCTACGTCGGCCATTACGACACCAGGCACGGGGTACGCCGCCAAGGACCGATCGAACTGCTCGACCCGGCCGAACTAAGGCTGACAGAGTCGGGATGGATCGCGGCGGGCAATGGCCTGTCGGTCTATGCCGATCGCCTGCCGGAAAATCTGACGGCCCAGTTGGCCCGACAGCTGCCGGAATTGCGCCCCAGCGCAGCGGCCTATCTTGACCTGGCCGGCAGCGGTGCCTACCCGAGCCTTGATGCCAGCAGCGCCGAGCTGCTCTATGTCCGCAACAAAGTAGCGCTGACCGCACGCGAACAACAGGCACAACGCCGATGAGCACGCTGACGCTGCGCCCAGCTTCCGCGCTGGACCTGACGCTGCTGGCGACACTGGAAGCGCGCAGTACCGCGCACCCTTGGAGCGAAGCCCAGTACCGCGGCTCCCTCGAGTCCGGCCATCAATTGTTCATCGCCCAGCTTGATGCCGAAATCGTCGGTCTCGCCGTCATCATGCTGGTGCTCGACGAAGCCCATCTCTTGAACATCGTCATCGATCACGACTGGCAAGGTCAGGGGCTAGGCCGACAGTTGCTGAGCGAGCTGATGCTGAGAATGCGGCAGCAAGGCGCGCTACGCATGTTCCTCGAGGTTCGCGAGAGCAATACTATCGCCCGTTCGCTGTATGAATCGTTGGGATTCAGCGAATGCGGCATCCGTAAGCACTATTATCGTGCCGAGCAGGGCCGCGAGCATGCGATCCTGATGGAGGCATCACTGTGAGCCGGCAGTGGCAACGCATCGAAGCAATGGGACTTGGGCCACTCTGGCTGCGCCGCTCGCTGCCCCTACCCCAAGTTCGCGCCGCAGAGGTCGAAGCGAGCCCCCCAACAGAAACCACGCCCCCTCGGCCGGTTCGACCTGCGTTGACCGAATTGACCGAGCGTTCGGCCTCGCCTGCCGCCCCTGCCCCCCCGGTAGCGGCGGAACCGCCCCCCATCGCACCGCCGGCTCAGCTACCCGAAGCCGGAGAATTGCTGCCCTGGCCCGAACTGGAGGCGGCTGTCGCCGCCTGTCGGCGCTGCCGCCTGTGCGAAACCCGCACCCATACCGTATTTGGCCGGGGCCGCCCGGGGGCACGCTGGCTACTGGTCGGCGAGGCGCCGGGCGAAAACGAGGATCGACAAGGCCTCGCCTTTGTCGGCCGGGCCGGCCAGTTGCTCGACAACATGCTCGCCTCGATCGGCCTCGACAGTGAAACCGATGTGTTCATTACCAACGTGCTCAAATGCCGTCCACCGGGCAACCGCAATCCAGCCGGTGACGAAATCGCCGCCTGCCAGGGCTACCTGCTACAGCAGATCGCCCACCTCAAGCCGACCCTGATCATCGCGCTCGGCCGGTTCGCCGCACAGACACTGCTGCAGAACAGCGACAGCATCGCCCGATTGCGCGGCAAGGTGCACCGTTACCACGACATCCCGCTGATCGTCAGCTTCCACCCAGCCTATCTGCTGCGTAACCTGCCGGACAAGGCCAAGGCCTGGCAGGACCTGGTGCTGGCGCTGCGCACGCAACGGGCGCTGGAACAAACGCATTAAACCTTCGTGCCCCAACGCGCAAAGCAAAACCAAAAAAGGTTGGCCAAATGGCCAACCTTTTGTTTTGAAGCGGGGCGATTGTCCTAGTGGACAAATCAATCGGACAACAAAAAACCCTTCGCCATGCACCAGCGAAGGGTTCTTTGGACCAGAACAGAGAAACCGCTTATTTCAGCTTGGTTTCTTTGTAGATCACGTGCTTACGGACGACGGGATCGTACTTCTTGATCTCCATCTTTTCCGGCATCGTGCGCTTGTTCTTGGTGGTGGTGTAGAAATGACCGGTACCAGCGGTCGATTCCAGTTTGATCTTGTCGCGCATGATCTATATACCTCGTTACTCGTCGCTTAGATTTCGCCGCGGGCGCGCAGATCAGCCAGGACTGCTTCGATACCGACTTTGTCGATAGTACGCAGGCCGGCGTTGGATACGCGCAGACGAACCCAGCGGTTTTCGCTCTCTACCCAGAACTTGCGGTACTGCAGGTTCGGCAGGAAACGACGTTTAGTCTTGTTGTTGGCGTGGGACACATTGTTCCCGGTCACCGGACGTTTGCCAGTGACTTTGCAAACACGCGCCATGGTTGAACTCCCAAAACCGGTAAAAGGGGCTTTATAACACAAAAACAGCAGGATACTCAAGTCGACCACGCTCCGCCCCCTGCCCGGCGAGACGCAGGACGCGCATCATACCGGAGCCATGGCGGCTTGTGGCACACAACATGCAGGGGGCGTGCCCGACTGTCGCCAGAACGCCACCATTGCCCAAGCCGACATGCCGACAAGCGGCGAGATGTCAACGGTTCAAACCGGGCCGGTTTCGGGTTAAAATCCCGGATTCCCACGGATCAATATTCCCATGACCAAGTACATCTTCGTGACTGGCGGCGTGGTGTCCTCCCTCGGCAAGGGCATCGCCGCTGCGTCCATTGCGGCCATCCTCGAATCGCGCGGGCTGAAAGTCACCATGCTGAAGCTCGACCCCTATATCAACGTCGACCCGGGCACGATGAGCCCCTTCCAGCACGGTGAAGTATTCGTCACCGAAGATGGCGCCGAAACCGATCTCGACCTTGGCCACTATGAGCGCTTCATCCACGCCAAGATGAAGAAGTCGAACAACTTCACCACCGGCCAGGTGTACGAATCGGTGATCACCAAGGAACGCCGCGGCGACTACCTCGGCGGCACCGTGCAGGTAATCCCGCACATCACCGATGAAATCAAGCTGAAGATGGGCGAAGGCGCCGGCGATGCTGATGTGGCCATCGTCGAGATCGGCGGCACCGTTGGCGACATCGAGTCGCTGCCGTTCTTGGAAGCGATCCGCCAGATGCGCTCCAACCTCGGCCGCAAGAACACCCTGTACGTGCACCTGTCGTATGTGCCGTACATCGCCGCCGCCGGCGAAATCAAGACCAAGCCGACCCAGCACTCGGTGAAGGAACTGCGCGAAATCGGTATCCAACCGGACGTGCTGCTGTGCCGCATGGACCGCGAACTGCCGGAAGACGAAAAGCGCAAGATCGCCCTGTTCTGCAACGTCGAAGAGAACGCCGTGATCGGCTGCTACGACGCCGACAGCATCTACCAAGTGCCGGCGATGCTGCACGCCCAGGGCATCGACGAGATCATCTGCGAGCAGCTGCAGCTGGAACTGCCCCCGGCCGACCTGTCGGTGTGGAGCCGCATCATCGATGCGATCGAGCATCCGGACCACGAGGTCAACATCGCCATGGTCGGCAAGTACGTCGACCTGACCGAGTCGTACAAATCACTGTCCGAGGCGCTCAAGCACGCCGGCGTGCATACCCGTACTCAGGTCAACATCCACTATATCGACTCGGAAGAAGTCGAGCGTGACGGCTGTGCCGTGCTGAAGGACATGGACGCCATCCTGGTGCCAGGCGGCTTCGGTAAGCGCGGTGTGGAAGGCAAGATCAAGGCGGTGAAATACGCACGCGAGCACAACATCCCGTATCTGGGCATTTGCCTGGGCATGCAGATCGCGCTGATCGAGTACGCCCGCGACGTGGCCGGCCTGACCGGCGCAAACTCGACCGAGTTCGATCTTGAGACCGAATACCCGGTGGTGGCGCTGATCGACGAGTGGGTGAACCACGACGGCAAGATCGAGACCCGCGACGAGAACTCCAACCTGGGTGGCACCATGCGCCTGGGCGGCCAGGCCTGCGACCTGGTGCAGGGCTCGCTGGCGGCAAAAATCTACGGTGCCGAGCAGATCGTCGAGCGGCATCGTCACCGCTACGAGGTGAACGATCACTACGTGCCGCGCCTGGAAGCGGCTGGCCTGACCATCAGCGGCCGTTCCGCCGGCCACGAGAAACTGGTTGAGACAGTCGAGTTGAAGGACCATCGCTGGTTCTTCGCCTGCCAGTTCCACCCGGAATTCACCTCGACCCCGCGCGATGGCCACCCGCTGTTCATCGCCTACGTGAAGGCGGCCCTCGCCCACCAGGCCGAGAAGGCCCAGTAATCACTGGCACGGGCGGCTTGCCGCCCGTTTTGCTATGGAGCAGAGCATGAAACTGTGTGGATTCGACGTCGGCATCGACAAGCCGTTCTTCCTGATCGCCGGCCCCTGCGTGATCGAAAGCGAGCAGATGGCGCTCGACACCGCCGGCAAGCTCAAGGAAATCACCGGCGAGCTTGGTATCAACTTCATCTACAAGTCGAGCTTCGACAAAGCCAACCGTTCGTCGGGCAAGTCGTTCCGCGGCTTCGGCATCGACGAAGGCCTGCGCATTCTGTCGGAAGTACAGCGCCAGATCGGCGTGCCGGTACTCACCGACGTGCACACCGAAGAACAGGTACCGGAAGTGGCCTCGGTGGTCGACGTGCTGCAGACCCCAGCCTTCCTGGCCCGTCAGACCGACTTCATCCGCGCGGTGGCGATGTCCGGCAAGCCGGTCAACATCAAGAAGGGCCAGTTCATGGCGCCGGGCGACATGAAGCACGTGATCGACAAGGCGCGAGATGCCGCGGCTGAAGCCGGCCTCTCGACCGACCGCTTCATGGCCTGCGAGCGCGGTGCGTCGTTCGGCTACAACAATCTGGTGTCGGACATGCGCTCGCTGATGATCATGCGCGAGACCGCCTGTCCGGTAGTGTACGATGCCACCCATTCGGTCCAGTTGCCCGGCGGCCAAGGCACCAGCTCCGGCGGCCAACGTGAGTTCGTGCCGGTACTGGCACGCGCAGCGATCGCCTCGGGCGTCGCTGGCGTGTTCATGGAAACGCACCCGAACCCGTGCGAGGCACTGTCGGATGGCCCGAATGCTTGGCCTCTCGACCGAATGAAAGAATTGTTGGCCACACTGAAAGCAATCGACGCACTGGTCAAGTCACAACCGCTGCCAGAGCATTCGTTGTAAGCTTTGCCTAGTCTTTTCGGCCAGCCAGCTTCAAAGGGTGGCCGAAAGCATACCCGCTTTACACTGAAGACATCCTTAGACAAAAGGGGAGATGGAATGAGTTCGATCATCGACGTGGTCGCCCGCGAGATTCTGGATTCGCGCGGCAATCCGACCGTGGAAGCCGATGTCCTGCTGGAATCCGGCGTGATGGGCCGTGCGGCTGTGCCGTCCGGCGCGTCCACCGGCGAGAAGGAAGCCCTCGAACTGCGCGACGGCGACAAGGCCCGCTATCTCGGCAAGGGCGTGCTCAAGGCGGTGGAAAACATCAACACCGAAATCTGCGAAGCGATCATCGGCCTCGATGCCGCCGACCAGGCCTTCATTGACAAGACCCTGATCGAGCTGGACGGCACCGAAACCAAGAGCCGCCTGGGCGCCAACGCCATGCTGGCCGTGTCGATGGCCGTGGCCCGCGCCGCCGCCGAAGACTCCGGTCTGCCGCTGTACCGCTACCTCGGCGGCGCAGGCCCGATGAGCCTGCCGGTGCCGATGATGAACGTGATCAACGGTGGCGCGCATGCCAACAACAGCCTGGACATCCAGGAATTCATGATCGTGCCGGTGGGCGCCCCGACTTTCCGCGAAGCGCTGCGCTGCGGCGCCGAAGTGTTCCACGCGCTGAAGAAGCTGTGCAACGACAAGGGTTACTCGACCAGCGTCGGCGACGAAGGCGGCTTCGCCCCGAACCTGGCCTCGCACGAAGACGCGATCAAGCTGATCCTCGAAGCGATCACCCAAGCCGGCTACGTGCCGGGTGAAGACGTGATGCTGGCACTGGACTGCGCGTCCAGCGAGTTCTTCAAGAACGGTCAGTACCACCTGTCGGCCGAAGGCCTGTCGCTGTCGAGCGAGCAGTTCGTCGACTACCTGGAAACCCTGGTCAACAACTACCCGATCATCTCGGTCGAGGATGGCATGAGCGAGCACGACTGGGCGGGCTGGAAGATCCTGACCGACCGTCTGGCTGGCCGCGTGCAGCTGGTCGGCGACGACCTGTTCGTGACCAACCCGACCATCCTGGCAGAAGGCATCAAGGCCGGTCTCGCCAACGCGCTGCTGGTGAAAGTGAACCAGATCGGCACACTGTCCGAGACGCTGAAGGCCGTCGATCTCGCCAAGCGTTCGGGCTACACCAGCGTGATGAGCCACCGTTCGGGCGAAACCGAGGACAGCACCATCGCCGACCTCGCCGTTGCCACCAACTGCATGCAGATCAAGACCGGCTCGCTGAGCCGCTCGGACCGCATGGCCAAGTACAACCAGCTCCTGCGCATTGAAGAGGAACTCGGCGACGCTGCGTTCTACCCGGGCAAAGGTGCGTTCTACCAGTTGAAGTAAGCGATGCGCTGGCTCACCCTGACCCTGGTAGTCCTGATCCTTGCTCTGCAGTACCCATTGTGGTTCGGCAAGGGCAGTTGGTTCAGGGTGTGGCAGCTCGATCGTCAGGTCGCCGAGCAACATGTCGCCACTCAGCAGTTACTGGCACGCAACAGCGCGCTGTCGGCTGAAGTGCGCGACCTGAAGCTCGGTAACGACGCCATCGAGGAGCGGGCCCGCAACGAGTTGGGGATGATTCGCAACGGCGAAGTCTTCTTCCAGCTACTCGAGCCCGCTCGCGCCGGCTGACCAAAACGACCGATCAACGACAAGTGGGCCGCAGGCCCACTTGTTTTGCAACCTACCGATTTCATCCCGTCCGGCCCATCCCGGAGCCATTCCGGCCTAATGGGTCCGACCTTATAGTCCATAGCGATGGCACGCACAAAAGGTCTTTCCCGCGTCTGGTCCCCTCCCCCTCACAACCCGACCGAGGTTGCCCGCGAGGCACTTAAGCAGCTGGCCCTACAGAAGCTGGCACCAACACCTGACAACTACGCCCGTGTCTACCACGATATCCTGCAGGTACCCGCCAATCAGGAGCTGAAGCTCGCCGGTGAGCTGTACCGTTCACTCGAGGCCCTACCCGGCCAAACCCCGAGCCAGCAAGCCCTGTTGACTCGGTTCCGCCAGGAGACCGACAAGGGTCACTGGGAAGTCCTGCCGACCATCGCCATCGATTACGTCACACAAAGCCGCAATGCCACCTCCCTGGCCGAACCCTGGGGTGCCTTGCTGCAACAGCTGATCAAACAGTGGGACGTTGAACATTGGGACCGCGGCCAGTTACATCGGCGCGCCTCGCTGGAGCGGGTGCTGCTCGCCTTTGGCAACCAGCCCGCGGAACTCAACCGCACGCTCAGCAACCTGGTGAAGCAGTGGGCCACCCAGTCGGATGACAGCAACGGCGATGACGCCCGTTCAGCCGCCCCGCCGCCGCCACTCGGCGCTGACTGGCAGCTGGTACGCCGCCTACTGCAGCTAAGCTTCAAATACGGCATCGAGCCGCGGGTACAACTGCACCCGGCTCTCGCAGAAGCCTATCAGGTCCTGCTTACTGAGATCTCTGAACTCGGCGATGATCTCGACCTCAACAACTTTCTCACCCAGCTGCGTAATTTCTTCTTCAGTCTGGAGCTGCACAACAAGGGCGAGGAAAGTCTGGCGGTGGCCCTGCGCGACGTACTCAGTCTGCTGTTGGAAAACATTGCCGAGTTCTATCGCCCTGATAGCTATCTGACCGACCAGATCAGCGCACTGCAAGGCCTGCTCAGCGATGAACCGCTGACCCTCGACAGCGTTGGCCAGCTCGAAGCCAGCCTGAAGGAAGTGATCTACCAGCAGGGCATCCTGAAGAGTTCGCTCGACAAGGCCGCCAACGAGCTGCGCAGCCTGCTCGACCGTTTCATCGACCGGCTGTCGCTGATAACCGAAAGCGCCGACAGCTTCCAGGAGAAGCTGACCCAACATCGCCAGCAGATCAGCCAAGCCAGTGAAATGAGCGAGCTGACCCATATCGTCGCCGCACTGATGGACGACACGACCGGCCTGCAGCTGAACCTGGCCGAATCTCGTGATGAACTCACCGCAACTCGTAGCCAGATGCAGGAGGCCGAGTTACGTATCACCGAACTGGAAGCGGCGCTGGCGGCCGCATCCAGCCGGGTGCAGGAAGACCAGTTGACCGGTGCATTCAATCGCGACGGCTTGGCCGAGCGGCTGGAGCAGGAAATCCTGCGCGCCGAGCGCAACGGCCAACCATTGTGCCTAGCATTGCTCGACCTCGACGACTTCAAGAAGCTGAACGACAACTACGGCCACCTGGTCGGCGACGAGGCACTCAAGCACTTGGTCGACACGCTGCGTCGCGAAATCCGGCCTGCCGACGTGCTCGCGCGGTTCGGCGGCGAGGAATTCGTGCTGGTGCTGCCGAACAGCGCCGAGCACGAAACACTGCGCACCATTCAGAAGCTGCAACAGTCACTGGCTCGTGTGCCGCTGACCGCCGGCTCGGAGCGGCTGGTGATGACGTTCAGCGCTGGCGTAGCTCGTTGGCAATCGGGCATGCTCGACGTCGAACTGATCGACCGGGCCGACCGAGCAATGTATCTGGCCAAGCTGGCCGGCAAGAACCGGGTGCTTCTCGCCGACGATGACAGCCCCCCAACCGTATTGGACGAGGTGTCATCACGCTGAGTCCGACGCCGTCGTTAATGCAAAACAGGCCGCTTTCGCGGCCTGTTTTGCGGCAGCCCTGGCACGACTTATTCGTCGAGCGAGCCTCCGCCTTTTTTCATCGCCTTGCCAGCCTCCGCACGGCGCCGGCGCACCTCTTTCGGGTCGGCGATCAGTGGCCGATAGATCTCCACCCTGTCGCGCGCGCGCAGCACCGTATCAGGCTTCACCGCCTTGCTAAAGATGCCGAGCTTGAGATCGGCCAAATCGATGTCGGGAAACTGCTCGGCCAACTTCGACAACTGCACCGCCTGCAACGCGGTCGTCCCCGCCGGCACGGACAGGGGCACGATCATCTGGCGCTCAGGCCGGGCATAGGCCACCTCTACCTCGATCACCTCAGTCATCGCCGTACACCCGGTCCGCCTCCTTGATGAACGCGTCGACCAGCGTCCCGGAAATATGACCGAACACCGGGCCGATAATCTTCTCGAGGATCTTGCTGGAAAACTCGTAGGTCAGCCGGAACTCGATCTTGCAACCGAAATCGCCGACCGGATGGAATTGCCATACCCCTTCCAGGTGCTGGAACGGCCCCTCGACCAACTCCATCTTGATCTCACGATCGGAGACATTGCTGTTACGAGTGGTGAAGTGCTGGCGAATCTTCAGGTAATCGATGGTCAGGCTCGCCACCACCTCGTGGCCGTTGCGTGAGTGCACCTCGGCTTTGCCGCACCACGGCAAGAAGCGCGGATACCGCGGCACGTCGTCAACCAGCGCAAACATCTGAGCCGGCGTGTGGGTAACCAAAACGTTCTTTTCTACTACGGACATGGCGATAGGCTAAAAATCGACTTGCCCAAGATGCGGGCAAAGCCCCATTGTGCCATCGCAGCCAGCCCGGGTCACCCGTCCGGCGCGCAGTGTCCGGACAGCCGGCAGGCAAATCTGGTAAAATTCTTGATTTCCTGCACATAACCCGCCGCTTCACATGAGCATTTTGCAAAACCGCAAGGCCTTCCATGACTATTTCATCGAGGACAAGCTCGAGGCCGGGCTGGTGCTGGAAGGCTGGGAGGTGAAAGCCATCCGCGCCGGCCGGGTGCAGCTCAAGGAGAGCTACGTCAACTGGAAGGGCGGCGCATTCTGGCTGGTCGGCAGCCACATCACCCCGCTGCCCACCGCCTCCACCCACATCAAGCCCGACCCGGTCCGGCCGCGCAAGCTGCTGATGAACCAGTCGGAGATCAACAAGCTGATCGGCAAGGTGGAACGCGCTGGCTACACCCTCGTGGCGC
Source organism: Crenobacter oryzisoli (assembly GCF_030385785.1). Lineage (GTDB taxonomy): Bacteria > Pseudomonadota > Gammaproteobacteria > Burkholderiales > Chromobacteriaceae > Crenobacter_A > Crenobacter_A oryzisoli. The sequence continues at coordinate 39,279 of NZ_JAUEDK010000018.1, read as the reverse complement.
TCGATCTGCACTATAACAAGGGCCGGATCAAGGCCGAGGTCGGCCTCGCCCGCGGCAAGAAGCAGCACGACAAGCGCCAGAGCGAGAAAGATCGCGAGTGGGACCGCGAAAAGCAGCGCATGATGCGCGACAAGGGCTGAGCGATGCGTAGTGCCGCCGCCCCGGTTCTGTTGATCATCGTCGGCTGTCTGTGGTTTCTGAAGAGCACCGAGCTACTGCCGAACACTACTACCTTGCTTGCGCTGCTGCTGGCGATTGCCGGCGTGGCGCTTTTGCTGCTCGACGGGCTGAACAAGTCAACGCTGGTGAGTTCGCCCCTGCTGGTCTATGCCGGCCTGGTGATCTATCTCTACGACGCCGCCTCATGGCGGCTCATGCCGCTGATCGCGCTGGGGATGGTGCTAGCGGGGGTATTGATGCTGGTTGCGCGCAGCCCGCGCATACCGGATCGCCGCCTACCGGCGCTGCCGAGCAAGTACCACGAGCAAGACTAATTTTTCTTTGCAAGACCGGAGCCTTAACCCGCCCGGCGCCGTACCCAAAGGACGACCATGGACAAAATCCTCATTCTCGACTTCGGCTCTCAGGTCACCCAGCTGATCGCCCGCCGCGTGCGCGAAGCGCATGTGTTCTGTGAACTGCACTCCTTCGACATGCCGATCGAGGAAATCCGCGCGTTCGCCCCGACCGGCATCATCCTGTCCGGCGGCCCGAACTCGGTGTACGAATCGGACTACCAGGCCGACCCGGCGCTGTTCGAGCTGGGCGTGCCGGTGCTGGGCATCTGCTACGGCATGCAATGGATGGCACAGGCGCTCGACGGCAAGGTCGAGATGGGCCACGTGCGCGAATTCGGCTTTGCCGAGGTTGGCACCGTCGCCAGCCGCCTGTTCGACGGTATCGTCGACCGTCAGGGCGACAACGGTGAGCATCTGATCGAAGTGTGGATGAGCCACGGCGACAAGGTCACCAAGCTGCCGGAAGGCTTCCATGTGATCGGCAGCAACGACGCCTGCCCGGTCGCCGCGATGGCCGACGAGAAGCGCCACTTCTACGGCGTGCAGTGGCACCCGGAAGTGACCCACACCAAGCAGGGCCGCGCGATGCTGAACCGCTTCGTGCTGGAGATCTGCGGTGCTCAGCCGTCGTGGACCATGCCGAACTACATCGACGAAGCGATCGCCAAGATCCGCGAACAGGTCGGCGACGAGGAAGTGATCCTTGGCCTGTCCGGCGGCGTCGACAGCTCGGTGGCTGCTGCGCTGATCCATCGCGCCATTGGCGACCAGCTCACCTGCGTGTTCGTTGACCACGGCCTGTTGCGCCTGAACGAAGGCAAGATGGTGATGGAGATGTTCGCCGACAACCTCGGCGTGAAAGTGGTGCACGTCGACGCCTCGGCCGAGTTCATGGGCAAGCTGGCCGGCGAGACCGACCCGGAGAAGAAGCGCAAGATCATCGGCGCCGAGTTCGTCGAAGTGTTCCAGGCCGAGTCGAAGAAGCTGACCAACGCCAAGTGGCTGGCCCAGGGCACCATCTATCCGGACGTGATCGAATCGGCCGGCGCCAAGACCAAGAAGGCTCACTCGATCAAGAGCCACCACAACGTCGGTGGCCTGCCGGAAACGCTGAACTTGAAGCTGCTCGAGCCGCTGCGCGAGCTGTTCAAGGACGAGGTGCGCGAACTGGGCGTGGCACTCGGTCTGCCGCACAGCATGGTGTACCGCCACCCGTTCCCGGGCCCGGGCCTGGGCGTGCGCATCCTCGGCGAAGTAAAGCACGAATACGCTGAGCTGCTGCGCCGCGCCGATGCGATCTTCATCGAAGAGCTGCGCGCTACCCGCGACGAGAAGGGCGTGTCCTGGTACGACAAGACCAGCCAAGCCTTCGCAGTGTTCCTGCCGGTGAAGTCGGTGGGCGTGATGGGCGACGGCCGCACCTACGACTACGTGGTTGCGCTGCGCGCGGTAATCACCAGCGACTTCATGACCGCACACTGGGCGGAGCTGCCGTACAGCCTGCTCGGCCGCGTGTCCAACCGCATCATCAACGAAGTGCGCGGCATCAACCGCGTGGTCTACGACGTGTCCGGTAAGCCGCCGGCAACGATCGAGTGGGAATAATAAATCACTGTATTTAAAGGGCTTTTAAGATAAGCCCTGCCAGAACCAAAGGGCCGGCCCATGTGCTGGCCCTGTTCTTTACTACGCTATTGACCGGCGCTTTGACCGCCGAAAAATGGTCAAAATTGGTCAGAAATCCTCTCTGACCGGTCAAGGAACGGTCAAGAAATCTTGCCGTCCAGTGCTCATCTCCCCGCACCGCATTGTTATACCTCTCCACACACAATTAGTGAAGGCACCGATGCCCTTCCTCCAGCAGGTCCAGTCATGAGTCAGCATGGAAGCCAAGGGAGCCCCATGCGGAAACCCAATTCATGAGGTGCAAATCCGTGCAATCTTCAAGGGGATCGGGGCCGGAGAGACAATCCTAGTAGAATTTGTCAGCAAGGCTCCTCTTCGCGGATGAGCTTCCCGATGCAAACCACCCTTTTCGCCAAAATTCCAACCAGGTAAAATCATGGCACGGGAGCACTCTGCGCCCGATAATCCGGTAGCATCCTTGGGCGCTTTTGGGCGCCCTTGTGCTTTGGCGCCAGAAACACCCCACTGAAATGAAATGGCGACACTAAAACCAATCCCTATAATTGACCTGTTCGCCGGCCCAGGTGGCCTTGGCGAGGGCTTTTCATCCGTTTCCGACGAGCACGGCGCCCCCATCTTCTCTCTAAGGGTCTCCATCGAGAAAGATGCGATAGCCCACAAGACCCTTTCGCTCCGCGCCATGTTCCGTCGCTTTCCGCGTGGCAAAGCCCCTGACTGCTATTACGACCACATAAGGGGGAACATCACTAGGGAGCAGCTATTCTCCCATCCTGATGCTCGTAACGAGGCCGCCGAGTCGCTGGCCGAAGCCAAGAATGCCGAGCTCGGGAAGACCCCCCCAGAGGAAATCGACCGCTGGATTTCCGAAGCGCTCAACGGAGAGCAGGACTGGGTCCTTATCGGCGGGCCGCCGTGTCAAGCCTATTCGATGGCCGGCCGCTCCCGTAGAACTCGCGAAGACATCGAAAAGTTCGAAAGTGATGAGAAGCACTTCCTTTACAAGGAATACCTGCGAATCATCCAGAGGTTTAAGCCCGCCGTCTTCATCATGGAGAACGTCAAAGGCATGCTATCCTCGACCCACGGCGGTGGACGGATTTTCGAGCGAATCATGGCCGACCTGTCTGCCCCGAACGAGGGACTCGAATACGAGATACGCTCCCTTGTCTCGCCGGGCGATTCAACCACCCTTAAACCAGCAGACTTCGTGATCGAGGCCGAACGTTTTGGCGTCCCTCAAGGGCGTCATCGCGTAATCCTCTTCGGCATACGCTCCGACGTAGCACGCGCCACCCCAGAGCTTTCTTCAGACCCTTCAAGGTTCAGCCTCGGGGCGGAAAACCTTCCTGTCTCCGTTGGAGAAGCCCTGTCCGGCCTACCTGCTTTACGCAGCCGCCTGTCTAAAGAATCCGACTCGCACGAAGCCTGGCTGAGAGCCATGCGCGAGACTCCCAAGCTACTAACAGGCATCGACCCGAGAGCGGCCGAAGCCGTGCGCCTTCAGATGGAAGCTGCCGCTCTCCGCGCCAAGTCTCACGAAACAGCAGGTGCTCCCTTTATCACCCACGACTTTTCCCAGAGCACACTCAGGCCAAGGCTACGCCGCTGGTTCTTGGACGAAAGGCTTGGGGGTGTAATCCAGCACGAGACGCGCAGCCACATGCGCTCGGATATCCACAGGTATTTTTTCGCATCCGCCTACGCCAAGGCGATCAGGGTCTCGCCAAAAGTGACACAATTTCCACCCGCCCTTCTCCCTGCACACGGAAACGTGCGTTCGGACAACGTCCCATTCGCCGACCGCTTCCGAGTGCAGCTTGCGGACTATCCATCCTCGACGGTTGTCGCACACATCGCCAAGGACGGTCACTACTTCATCCACCCGGACCCCGCGCAGTGCCGCAGCCTGACCGTCCGTGAGGCGGCTCGGCTCCAGACTTTTCCCGATAACTACTACTTTGCCGGCAACAAGACGCAGCAATACACGCAGGTTGGCAACGCCGTCCCGCCGTGGCTGGCTCGACGGATTGCGACCGTTGTAGCGGACTTCATGCACGCGGCGGGCAAAAGGCAATCTCGCCCCTGACCTCGCCTCCAGCGATCCACGACGAGAGGGCGGAGCCAATCCCCGCCCTAGTCGCCGCATCCCTCGTAGCGCACTCCCAAACGACAAGCACACGCCAGCCGGCGGCAACTAGGGCCTCCATTGCTCTCGCATCACGCTCCACGTTGCCTCTGAGCTTTTTCGACCAGAAATCCGTTCTCGTGGCTGGCATCTTTGCGTAACGGCAGCCGGCATGCATGTGCCAGAAGCACCCGTGGACAAAGATTGCGACCCGGTAGCGCGGAAGGACGATGTCGGGAGACCCGGGAAGGTCGTGTCTGTGGAGGCGGAACCTGAAACGCTCGGCGAACAGAGCCTTGCGAACTAGGATTTCAGGCTTGGTGTCGCGTCCTCGTATGCCCGACATCATTCGGCTGCGAGTCCTCGCGTCTACGACGTCCACCACGCCTCTTGCCCGTCAGCCGGCCCGAAACTCGGGAATACCCCCGGCGGGCTCTGAGTATTGGCGGGACATGATGGCCTCCCGGCACTCAGGCCGCTTGGCCCATTCCGAGACCATCCGGCCCCCAGCGGTCTTGTGGAGCTCGTCATTGACCTCTCTTCCCCATGTCCCGAGCTGGACCAACAATTCAGGTGACACCGCCTGCCGCTCCCATACTTTGGAGAGATCAAAACGATCACCCCAGCGGGTCGCGAGAAGCGATACCGTGTAGGCCGCCACGTTCGCTTGGAAAGCCTGAAAAAGCATCCGGAAGTGCTTTTGTGCAGCCTTAAACACGATGCCCTTCGCCACCATTGCCTTGTATTCCGCCACGTCTGGGGCTTCATAGGGTGTGTCGGCCTCGGCCACTGTCAGGGACGACATGAAGCGGTCAAAGCATTTCTGAGAGCCGAGGCTCACCACATCGGGCGCCCCGTCCCATACGACGATGTATTTCGCGAGGTCGGTCTTGGTGATTTTCCGCGTAGTCGGAATGGCGGCCTTCAGAGCCTTGCCCTTCGCTGTGTTCGCGCCCTCGCGGGCCAACATGGTGTTGTAGCTACCGGCGGCCCGCTCGTAGAACCAGCGTCCGACGCCATCCGGGCAATAGACGCTGAGCGAAAGGCGCTCGACGTCGATGTGAAAGGGTTTATTCGCCGAAAGGTCAGACTGTTTGACCGCGTTCTGGCTGTTAGCATAGCGGGATATGTCGGAAACTAGCGTCTCCTCCTTCACCGGATCCTGCTCCTTGAGGACGATAATTTTCGCCGGGACGCGCACCGACGAGAGGTCGGTATCCGGGAAGCGTTTCTTCGTGAAGAAAATCGAGGCTGTAGTCTGGCCACCGTTCACTATCTGCATACCCTTCAACCAAACGATGCCCGGCGAGCCGTCGGCAGCGCGTGCAAGGCGAATCTCGTCGGCCACGAGCACAATCCCATTGTTGTAGGCAATGAAGTTGCCGGGAGCCGTCCTCAGGGTGTTCTGTATCCCGGCGTTCACCCCCTTGCTCTTCACGCTCAGAAACGAGCGGACGTTGGCCTCAAGGAGACGCGGGCCGTGTTTTTCATAAACGTGCCGTAGCGCTTCACCTGGTATGGCCGTCAGGGCGTAGTCGTATTCGCCCGTCACCCCGGGGACAAAGACGCAGGGGAGCGGTTCCGACTCGAAGCTGATGATGAGTTCGTCGCGCGGCTTGCCCTCAGACCAGTGCCGGTGGAGCCGCTCGATGTCCATCACCTCGAGCCTGACGGTCTTCGGACCTACCTCTAGCGTCTTGAAGCTCTTCGACTTGGCTACCCTATCAGTCAGGACAAAGACGCGCACCTGCTCCAAGTCGTTGTAGATTTCATGGATTTGCATCGCAAGGGAGGAAACATCGGTCGACGGATCCAGCTTTGCCGCCATCTTCCCCTCGGCGCAAAGGGTCAGGAAGCGCAGGCACTGCTGGACGGCCCCCTTCGTATCCGTATCAGAGACAGGGGTGAGTTCATCTACACCGTCATATAGGCTCACGAACAAGTCGAGCTGGTCGAAGTCGTCGGACATCGCGAAACCGCTCAGACGTAGATTGGCGTTGCCCATCTTGCCTTGGTAGTGGCAGACGCTCGGCTCGAATGTCATCCCCACATCCGCGAGGTGCTGCATGACCACCTCCGTGAAGACCATCTCCGCGTAGGGTGCCCCCTCGCTCATCTGCGTCCTAACCTCCGCCTGCGTGTCCCTCAGAAAATCAACCAATTCCATCTTCAAAGCACTCCAAGTTTTTTCAGAGCCCCACCAACCTCGGAGTCGCCTCCAGGGATCCGGTCAAGGTCTATTTCATACATGACGCGGGTGATCGCGTCTGGAACCGTCCCCCGCACAATCCGGGGAAAGCCCTCACCCACCTCCAATACGCGCGTCTTCTCAAGTGAGAAGCGCCTACGGTAGGTGTCCGCATGGGAGGCGTGATATCCGGCCGCCAGCAGCCGGGCCGAGAAGGCCGTCGCAGCGTCCGGCAAGCCCGAGAGCCTCCCCGCGATGTCCGCAGCAAGCTCAGGAAGGCTCGTTCCCGACTCGCGCAGGGCAAAGCGCATCCCCGCCAAGAAGATTGGCCTTAGAACTGAGTCATCAAGTTGCTCCATGCAACCTATTTTCGCTGGGAAGGACCTATCCGAGAGCGTCGCCTTGGCCTCTACTGCCCCGTCCCCAAGTGCGAAATCCTGCGCTCCGTCCAAGGGGCCCACCCACGACTCGACCGCCGTGAACGACGAAACCCCGGCGTCCATCAACGTTCCCAATAGTGTTAGCTCACCGAACAAGCCGAGCTCGGCCTCGGGTGACAGCGCCTGAACCCCCTTGCGCATGAACTCCTGCCACGCTCTGACCCTGATGAGCAGAGTCCGCAGGACACCCTCCTCTCCGGCTGCCGCCGCGGTGTCCATCGCCCCGGCAACGTCGCCTACCATCTCAGCGAACAGCTCAACACTCCCAGACTCCTTGCGGGTCAGCGATATCCATGTTTTGCCGTCGCCGTAGGGATCCGCTCTCGTGACCTCGAAACCGCGCCCCTCAGGAAGCTTCTCGGCGGCGGGCACCTTCGCGCTCCTGAAACCAGCAAGCAGAGCCTCCTCGTTTCCGGGGAAGCGCCTTCCCGCCATGAGCACGCAAGGCCCAGCCGACGCGACCGGTATGCTGCGCCATCCCGCCTCGCGGGAGTCGCCGGAGAGCGCACCCCATGCGAGGATGAACTCGTCAATCGGCCGCGCCATATTCCTGCTCCCAGAATAAGTGATCCACCTTATAATCGACCTTCACCCCGGATTGGCTGGCGGGGAAACTTATGGCGAACGCCATTATCGGCTTGTCCCAATCCTGCGTGACAGCCCTACCCGCGATCTTAGGGGCAAGCGGATAGAGCATTAGCAGCCCTCTCCTCGAGCCGGGCGCCGAGCCATTAAGCCCAAGCCCCCGCAGTTCCCTGACCTTCTTTCCGCTCGGACGGGTGGGCGGCGTGACACGGTTTCTCGCCACGTCCGGCTTCCACTCCTTGAGGGTCTCCGCCAACGCAAGACTCCATTCGGCGTCCCCAAGGTCGATGGCCTCGTCGCTCGGATCTGTCAGCACGCCGATTGAATAGCGGCCGGGCACGCCGTTGTCGCCGCGCGAAGGGAACGAGGATATCGTGGCGTGCGGCGAAAACATGTGGGGCTGTCCCGGACGCCCCTCGGCAAGCAGCGCAATGGTCCACTCCTTCAACTCGCCGATCTCGTTCATCATCCCAATGAACTCCGCCAGCACCGCACTGTTCGCCCTGTCCGCCCCGAGTGGTGTCTGGTATGCCTTAAGAAAATCCAGCACAAGCTCGGAGGAAACTCCGTTCCATAGCAACGAACGCTTCCACTCGTCCACCGTGTCACCGCGCGGCCTGCCCGGCCCAACCTCGGAAGGGGCGCCCATCGCTGCCACCAGATGCTCCGCGGCTTCGAGGTTCTGCCCCAGCTGCTCTTGCGTGTTGAAGAACGAAACGGTCTGGACCATGCTGCCGCTATAGGAAAGGGAGAGAGTCTTCGCACTTCTCATCTTCAAGGGCGAGGTAACTAGCAGCACAGGATGAGACTCGACCTTCATGCCATATTCCCAGGGTGTGGCCCCCATCCCGACCATGGTATCGAACTCTTCCCGCAACTCCTCCGAGGCATCCGCGATGTGCCCGAACCACTGCACCAGCTCGCTCGTCGTGTAGAGACGACAAAGGTCGAGATAGCCTGGGCGATAGCCAAACCAGCGCCCCATCTGCATCAGGGTGTCATACATCTTGGTTGTGCGGACGAAATAACTGACACACAGCCCCTCGAGCGTCAGTCCGCGGGCCAGCTTGTCCCCGCCGATGGCAATGACCTTGAGTCCCTTCTCACTGTGCTCGACGTAATCCAAGGCATCCTTGGCGTTCCCGTTCACAGTTTTCACAATGATGTCCGAGAGCACAGTCGGAAGGGCCCGGAGAATCTCATCCCAAGCCGGAACCCTTGAGCCGCCCGCCGCATCCGGGGCTTCCACTGCGACCTTCTCGCAGGTGGGGACGAAATCCCTCTCCCAGATCCCCCGAAGCTGCCCGACGAGCTCCTCGTGGTCCACGCCGCGGGTTATACGGCGCGTCATCTTGGTAACGAAGTCATCGATCTGCCCGCGGACCTTGTCCTGGACCTCTGTGTAGCGCGTGACGTGCACCAGCATCGAGGAGTGCTCATCCCCCTGCCCGCGGCACACGCGAGCGGCGCAGGCAAGGGCGAAGGACTGTATCGCTTCACGGAGCGAGGGCGGCAGCACGTTCCCGCCAGCGAAAAACGGATCGTGGGTCTTCTTGTGCTTTGGTGGCATCCATCCCGCCTGCCCGTCGGCGGAGACGTGGTCGGAAACATCCCTTGCCAGTGGCAGACCGCCAATGCGCCCGTCCGGCCCACGAAGACCGAACACCCGCGCGGGACCCACATAGTTGGACGGCGCCGCAATGTTCTTGATGAACGACTGCGGGAAAAGATCCGGTCCCTCCTCGTTGGTCTCCCCGCGACGGTGGATGAAGATGTTTGCGAACGGGGTGGCTGTGTAGCCCACGTAGGCTGACTTGGAGAACGCGTGGAGAATCTTCCGGATAAGGCCGTTGATGGCCTTGGGCTCGTGCTCGGTGTTCGGCGTGCCGTCATCGTTGAGCGGCTTTTCCCCCGTGTCCACGGAGGCATGGTCGGCCTCGTCGTCAATCACCAGCAGCGGTAGGTTGGTCACCATCTTCCGGCCGGTCGCTGCGTCGGTCGCGTCGGAAACGTGCGGACTCTGAATCCATTTCAGGAGCTTGGTGAGAACCGACTTGTTCTTCTTGACCACGAAGAGCCATGGGCGCTCCTCAGGCGAAATCGAGAAATGCCTCGCGACCGAGGCGTTGAAGTCCCCATTGTCTGCCCTGGTCGTTGCGCAGTGGGGATGGATCTTTGGATCGCTGTCCTCCTCGAAGACACCAAGGGGCGTCCCGGGCTCGCGCTGAGGCGACGTCTCGTAGCCTAGAAAGGCCTCCTCAAGCCGAATCTGGGTTTGCGAGCGCAGGTTGTTGTGCATGCCAGCGAGGACGATGATGATCTTGTATCCTGCGTCTGCAGCCTTACATATCAGAGCTGAATAGCTACTCGTCTTGCCCGATTGGACATGCCCGACAACCAGCCCCCTTCTGTCCCACGTGCCGGTCCTCTTCGGATCCTCAAGGAGTTCTAGGATGCCGTCAGTCGACCTATCCAGCGCATCGACGACCTCAACCGACAGGCGTCGCTCCAAATACCTTTGAAGACGGTGCCAATAGCGCCAGTCGCACTTACGCTCAGAGTTCAGCCAGTCGACGTGGTTGAAGTTGTTTTTCAGGGTGGCATCCTTGCCGACCCAGTGGCTGAACCTGCGGATCAACTCCTCCGTCGCAGCCGCTTTGTCGACAAAACCGTCCGGATCCGTCAGGGCTGCCGCCATCTCGACCTTCTGGGATATCAGCATGGGGGTGATCTCTTCTCCCTTGTCCTTCTCCCTGCGCAACAGAGTCTGGGCGATGGTGATTGTCCCCTCCAGAGTGCCAGCATCGTCGCGTGTCATGCACCTCTCCTGTCGTTGTCTGCCCCCGTGGACGAGCCGTCGGGCAGTGCGTCCACCAGAGATGGGTATTTCTGGAATGGCTCGGTGGATGCCAGCGTCCGTTTGGCTAGGGAATGCGACATCCCCCTGCGACCCACCATGTCCTCAAACAGGGTGCAAAGAATCTCCGCGACGTGCGCAGGGGGCTCCCCCTCAAAGCAAGTGAGCGGCGTCTCCTTGCTTTCCGCCGTGTCGAGCCAGATTCGCTGAACCGGGACAGTCTCTTCGACCACACGAAGCATGGCCTTCACCAACGGAAGCAATGGGCCAGCCGCCTCGAGGACTGCTGCAACTGCAGGATGCTCCGGGTCGACCCTGTATCTCATACCATTCTTGAGGCGCTCGACCGTCCATGCCTGCTCGACCTGCTGAGCTCCCGGCCCGGGGGCGGGCGAACCGCGGTATGCAAACGCCCGCCTTGCGCGGTTTCGTGTGTCTTCGGCAAGCGTGGTCAGCCATGACCGAAGGGCGACGGGTATACGCGCGGTCGACTTCCGGATGTCTATCTTCCAGTCGGCATCCGCCGTATTCGGTATATCCAGGCGGATCCGCGCCAGTCGCTGGGCCTCCTCCCGGTTCCACGCCCTTCCTTGCCCAAGGCCGAGCCACCCGCCTGCCAGAAGTAGTCGCCCGTTGCGGTAAACGTAGAAACCCTGCTGCGATGTCCAACCCTCCGGACCAGCCGCATTATCGTGCTCCGCCTGCGTCAGTCTGTCGCGGTGCGGAAGGACATGGCACTCTGCCTCCACGACCCCAAACGGCGTATGACGCCTCTGCACGGGGGAATTCCACGGCTTTCCTGGGTGTCCGATCATGAAGGGGTCCCAAGGGGCGACTGCGCGGCCATTGAGCAACAGGCGCAGCTTCGGGCGCGGCCCCTCTAGCAGGCGGTGGAACACCATCGCGAGGCGCTTCTCCACATCCTCAATGAGAGCAAGAAAGTGATCGGCGGTGTAGCCATCCGTGACAATCCTGTCGAGTCGCTCCCAAAGCACAAGCGTCCCCGAGCCCACCCCGTCGAGCGGCGCGAGATGCCCTTCTGAGCCCTTCGCGGGACCTTCAAAGAGAATCCAACCATCCTCTGGTCTCTCGGCAATGGCATCCAAGTCCCAGCGTAGGCACGCCCTATCGCCACTCGCCATTTTTGAGGCCACCGTCAGGCGCCGACACTGCGAAAACGAGGCGGTCTTGAGCCCCATTCCGAAGCGTCCAAGGTCGCCCGGGTCCCGCGCGTCGAGAGGACTCTTGTCTCCAAGCCTCATGGCCGCCTCGAGACCGTAGTCGTCCATACCCCTGCCGTCGTCGAGCACGGAGATACGGCTGCCATTTCCGTGCCAAGTGAATTCGACCCTCACCTCAGACGCGCCGGCGGACACGCTGTTGTCCACGATGTCTGCAAGAGCAGCCGCGGTCGAGTAGCCGAGCCCCCGTAGCGCCTCCATCATCGCGGACGCCCGTGGCGGGGCGTTTCTCGTCTTTTCGCTCATTTCCGATACACCATTCCAGGCAAGGGCGAGAAGCCTGCGGCCAAAAGATCCTGGAGCAGACTCTTTATCCTCATATATTTGTCTGGCGGCAGGCGCACCAACACGCATCCACCATCGCCGCGCCGGTCCTCCACCACAGCTCCCGACGCTCTTGCGAACTCGAGAACCCTCTCGACGTCCTCCGCGCTTGCCATCGCCGCGGGGACAGTTTGGACGGCCGGACCCACATTGGTCGGCCTACCAGACTGCTTAGCGGGTTCATCGCCAGGAGCGTCAGCGGCCAAAGGGGGGGCTTCTTCAGGATCGTAGCCGTTCGCATCCTCCATCCCGGCATCATGGTCGGGATAAAGAAATGCACGGAGAATCCCGGCCCTTGCTGGATGAGCCAGCTTTTTCAGGGCCTTCGCCTCGATTTGCCGGATGCGCTCCCGGGTAACCCCGAAATGCTCCCCGACCTCCTCAAGAGTGCGCGGGTCGGTTCCGTCGAAACCGTATCGAAGTGTCAAAACCTCAGCACTCCTTGGGTCGAGCGCGGAGAACAATTTGCCAAGGGTCTCAATCAAGGAGATACGCTCCACATGCTCTTCCGGGGAGAGGAGCCCCTCCCCAGCAAGGGTATCTGCCAAATATCCACCAAACTCGTCCGGCTCCTCCAAGGAGACCGGCTCTTCCATCCGGGCGCGCAACGACGAGACCTTCCAGACGTGCATGCCCAGCCTCTCGGCTAGGAGTGCGTCGGTCGGTGTTCGACTAGTCTCTCGTTCTACTGCCTCAGCTTCCCTGCGTAGCACAAGGGTTCTCTCATGCACATGGTAAGGGAGTCTGATCGTCCTACCAGCTTCCGCCAGAGAACGCGTTGCCTGCTGACGAATCCACCACGTTGCATAAGTGGAGAACCGGAAGCCCTTCCGCCAATCGTATTTTTCCACAGCCCTAATTAGGCCGATATTACCCTCTTGGATCAGGTCCTCCAGGGGCAACCCCAGCCCTTGGTAACGTTTGACCACAGAGAGGACAAGCCTGAGGTTGTGCAACACCATGGTCTCCCGCGCCTTGGCGTATCTGCCAATAGCGGCGGAGAACTTCGAGGAGGTGTCCCAGCCAGCCCCATCTTGTCTTGCGAGTCCACACAGGAACGACGGTGACAGCCGGACTTTCACGACAGCCTCGCCCAATACAATCGCATTGGACGACGCGCAAGCCGCCCCTAAGAAGAGTGCACGGACCTCGTCCATGCGCTCGAGAAACTCTTTCGTCTCCGTTGAGAGGCCGTCATCCTCGTCCAATGCCTCGTCGTCGACCTCGATCGGGCTTGCAACGGACTGCCCCTCTTCATCCAGCCCGGCCTCGGAGCTCAGCGCAACACTCTCAGGGCGGAGCGCACCGGAGCGAACGCGTTCCGCAGCTTCCAGCACGGCCTCAAGCCCCTCCGGCCAGGACGCCAGCGCGAATGAGGCCTCGGTAAGTCCCTCCTCCATCTCGCGTCCGAGCCGCGCTTCCTCTTCTGCGGATAGCAACTCGCCAACCCGCATCTCCTTGGCGTAGAACCTCGCAGGCTCATTTCGGCCCGACTCGATGTCTTCAATGAAGGTTAGCGCCCTTGAAACCTCCTCGTCCTCCCACTCCCGTGCCCCAGCGAGCCAAGGCTCGTCCCCTAGCTCATGCCGCTCGTCCGTCTCCGCTCCAAGCTCCCCAAGGGTCAGGCGCAAAAGAGCGGTCCAGCCCGGGTTCACGGCCCCAAATTCGTCCGTGCAGGCTTCGGTAAAATCCAATTCGGGAACACTTCCTTCGCGAATCGCCCGCAACAGCAAGTGACGGAGACGCGTGGCCTCCGCCTCACCCTGGCTGCCAGGGAGCGGTGCCGCGCGCTCAGGCAGAAATGCCTCGAAATCTACCCACCCCTCTGCGTCATCGTCCGGGATCAGGGCAGATATCGTCCTATGTAGCTCTGCCGCCAGCTCCACGATGGACGAGTCACCCTCTGGCACGGGTGCGTCCTCATCCGCCTCCCAGCCTGACAAGTCGATAGCAGAATGCTCGTTGCCTTCATCCCAATCGAGATTCTGTCCGAATGCCACAGGCTCCATCTTGCAAGCAAGCTCCGGTTCAGGCTCCGTTTCAGGTTCAGGCATGATGGCTGCCTCGAGTATCGAGGCGGCTTCCAAAGCCATTGCATGCCTAGCGATAGACAGCGCATCCCTTCCTGAGAGGTCGAGGAGGCTTGGGTTGGCCCCTGCGGCCAATAAGAGGGTGCAGACGGAAGCCTTGTTTTTCGAGGCGGCGAGCATGAGCGGCGTCATGCCTGCACCATCCCTGGCGTTCAGATCGTCTCCCCTACGAACATGAAGCTTGACGGCGGCTTCAACCCCTGCGAGCACAGCCATTTTGAAAAGCCGACCAAGGGTTGGTTCAAAGGGTTTATCCAACGCGTTCATCCTGCCTCCCCTAGGCGACCATAACCTGTAGCAAAGGAAGTGCTTTCCACGTCGCTGAGGGTCAAAGACTCGCGAAGCCACTGGTATTCAGGGCCGCGCAGAAGATCTGCAACCGACCAAGCTGAGGAGGACAGGGCCAGATGATTCATGTTGTGATGCCCATGATGCTGACGAAGGGATGAAATAAGTCAGCAGTGAATGTCGAATGAATGGTGGTGATTATAAAGACAGAGCAAGCAACTACGGAACACTTAGATCATGTTCTGAACGATGTTCATGGCATCAGTTAGGTGCAGCAACATAGAGGTAAGCGAAGGAAAGGTAGTGCAACCCTGACAGAGTTTCAGGTAGGCGTCCGTCGTCACGGGCCAAACGGCGGAATCGGGCCGCCCAGCCGAAGCCGCGTTCGACTACCCATTGGCATGGAAGCAGCACAAAGCCACGTTTGGCCACGGGGAGCTTGACCACTTCGAGGGCGATGCCGTGCTCACGGGCCGCGTTGGTAGCTGTTTCCCCGGTGTAACCCTGGTCAACATAGGAGTGTCACCTCTCGATGGCTCATCGCCTGCACGGCCTGAGCCAACTGGCTGAGCTGATCCCGATCCTGCTCATTGACCCGCGTGACATGCAGGGCCAGCAGGTGGCCGAGCGTATCGACCGCCAGATGAACTTTCGAGCCCTTCTTTCGCTCGGCACTGCCGTAGCCGGCATGGACGCCGCTGCTGGGCGTCGATTGCAGGGTGCGGCTATTCAAAATTGCCGCCGAAGGATGCGGAATGCATGCATAGACCAGACAAAGCAGCATGCGCAGATCGTGCACGATGGCCTCGAAGCAGCCAGCGTTGCATCTGCTGATGCACCCGCGACCACGGAGGCAGATCGTTGGGCAGCATCCGCCATGGACAGTTGGTGCACACCTCGTAGCGCAGCGCGTTGACTCCGCGCAGGTCGTGGCGACGCTGGCCGGCATCGAGCGGAAGCAGGATCAAATAGGGGGGCGACGAATACCTATTCCTCATTACTCACATCGGCCGGGTAGGGTTTGCGGTCTGCCATAGTCGCTGAATCTTACGGCTATGACATGGCTCAGAACATGCTCTAGAGTCGCTAACCAAAGCCCGCATAATGCCAAATAAATAGAGCCTCATTTGGCAAGAATGAAACGTCGTGTTGTCAGCCAGAAGCTCAGGAAATCGTTGCAGCCCTTGTTGCCTGCAGCGCCCCACCCCCGCAGAGGTGGCCATCCTCGCCTAGAGGATAAGGCTGCCCTCAGCAGAATACTGTTCGTCCTCGCCATCGGCATCCCATAGATGGCCCTGCTGGGGAACTCAGGCAGTGGCATGACCTCTTGGCATCGCTTGCACGGCGGGCAGGAACAGGCATATGGGACCTACTGCATCTGGCGTTGCAGCCCGTCAGGACTGGCGACACTCGCCTTGGGGAAACTTGAAACCCGGCCATGAACATTGCCCGGCCTTCGGTATTGGCTCCCATGGCGCAGAGGGGACGACCGAAGAGTCTCCCATTCAGGTATAAGGATGAAAAGTTAGGAGCAGGCCTTTTTTAACAACGCAGGCCCACTGAAACCTTATTCCTACCTAAGATATCGTGATTTCTGGTGGTGTAAGAGTTGAATACCGGTTGGACCCGGTTGGATTACTCTTTCTCCCTCTTTCAAACATGACACGATGTGATGTCATTTGACATCCTTCCCCACCTCTCGCTAACGCTCGCCGCTCTGCAAGAGCGGGAAGGAAGGGAATTCCTACGGCGCTATACGCTGAGCTGTATAGTCGCTTCGGTGGGTTCCTGGGCCGACACCCCAACATCAGGCGAAGTTTCTCCACAGGCTAACCGGGCGAGCCCCGCCCTTAACACGTTGATCGCACCGACCAGATCGGCATTGTTCTCATAGCCACATTCCACGCACGCGAACCGAGCCTGGGTGCGGCGGTTATCTGCTGATACGTAACCACACTCCGGACAAGTCCGACTGGTATAGCGTGGTGACACGGCGATGAGATGCCCGCCGTTCCACGACAGCTTGTAGTCCAACTGGCGGCGAAACTCGAACCACCCCTGATCTAGAATGGCTTTGTTCAGATGGGACTTGGCCCGAACGTTTCTACCCGGCGCATCAGTGCTGCCGGCCGCTGACTTGGACATGTTCCGCACCTGCAAATCTTCGATATACACGATCGCGTGGTTTTGGCTGATGGTGGTCGAGGCTTTGTGCAGATAGTCGCGACGGGCGTTGCCGATACGGGCGTGAATGCGCTGGATGCGGGCTTTTGCCATTTTCCAATTGTTGCTGAATTTGGTCTTGCGGCTCATCGCGCGTTGCGCTTTGCGCAGGGCGGTTTCATACCGTTTTAAGCTGTTAAGCGGCGCATAAAACGTGCCGTCACTCAAGGTGGCAAAACGCGCAATGCCCAGGTCGATACCGACTGCGCCGCCTTGCGGGATCGTCGGTTCGACTTCGCGACGGGTCTGGATGCTGACGAACCATTTGCCGCACGACAGGCTGACGGTGACGTTGCGCAGTTCGCCCGGCGCCTCCCGGCTATGGCGGTAACGTAGCCAGCCCAGCTTCGGCAGGAAGATTCTGCCGTTGGCCTGATCGAACTTGATCTGCTTCGGGTCAGGATAACGGAAGTTGCCCGACTGCCCTTTTCGCTTGAAGCGCGGGAAGTCGGCCCGCTTGGCGAAGAAGTTTTTGTAAGCCTTTTCCAAGTCCTTCAACGCCTGTTGCAACGGGTGGACAGGCGCATCCTTCAGCCATACCGTTGCTGCACTATGGCGCCAGGTGGTCAGCTGTTTCGCCATCGCCACATAGCCGATGAACTTGCCGCCGGCCTCGTGGTTGGCTTTCTGCAACGCCAGCGCACGATTGAACACAAATCGGCACGCGCCGGCAAAGCGGCGCATGTCGCGCTGCTGCTCACCGGTCGGCATCAGTTCATATTTGAAGGCTTGGAGACGTTGCATGCCAAAAATTATAGTTTTGGCCTACGAGTAATGAAATCGACACGAGGCCGAATCGACATTCATTCCCTTGCGGTGGGCATGTAAAGTGGCAGGCTCCCCCGCTTTCCTCCTGCCAGACCATGCCACACCCCAGCCATTACGAACTGACCGATGCCCAATGAGCCCGTCTGCGACCGACCTGTCCAGCAAGGTGGGCGCCCCGGAACACAGCGGTGTCGACAACCGGACCTTCGTCAACGGCGTGTTGTGGGGGCTCCCTCCGTTCCGGGGCGAGCTGGAGCGATCTGCCTACGCGTTACCAAGCACAAGACGGTTCACTCGTGTTTCACCCGCTTGGCCGCACGCCGCGTCTGGGAGCGGATCTTCGCCCTGATGGTGGCCGACCGCGATAACCACCACCTGCAGATCGACAGCACCATCGTGCATGCTCATGAGCAGATGGTAACCGGCAAAGGGAAGCAAAACTCAACGGAAGGGGCGTTCCCGAGGTGGATTGAGCACCAAAATCCGCCTGGCCAGCGACGAGCAGGGACGGCCGCTGCGCCTACTGCTGACCGCAGGCCAGGTCAACGATATCACCCAGGCACCGGCCCTGCTGCATGACTTCCGTTCCCGCCGGGTGCTGGCCGACAAGAGCTACGACAAGCTAGGCGCTGGTGGCTGCGATCGAGTTACTGGGCGCTCAGCCGGTCATCCTGCCGCACAGCTACCAACGGCCGCGTCCCTTCGACGCGACGCGCTACCGGGCACGCAACGCGATCAAGTGCTGTTTCGGCCGCCTCAAGCAGTGGCGGCGACTGTCGACCCGCTACGACCGCAAGGCCCGCCACTTCATGGCGTTCCTCTATTATCTGGCGGCCTTCCTGATCTGGAACCCCTGAATGTGGATTCGCCCTAGGCATGGCAGACACTTCATATTCCTGATGCATGTTCACTTAGTCTTTGTTACACGCATCGCCGTGAAGTGCTCACCAAAGAAGTGCTGGACGATCCCCCCCATCGTCGCCGGCATATGCGATGTCTTCGAGGCGGAACTGGTGGCGTTCGATGGCGAGAACGATCTCATGCACCTGTTGGTGAATTACCCGCCAAAGACCTCCACCTCGGCACTGTTGAACAGCCGGATGATCCGAAAGAAGAACAATTCGAGTATCCACAAGAAGCTGTAGAGTCGTGCGTTATGTTCGTCGTCCTGCTTAGGCCAGAAGCGGCGGCGGTGCGCCCATCGAGATCATTCGCCAATACACCGATCAGCAACGGACGCTGCCATGGTCGAGCCCGGTTTTGAACTTGGCCAGGAAAGGTGCATTTTTCACCAATCTCCGCCGCTGACACTCGTCTTCGTCCAAGGCGTGGCGGGCATTGTCTATGCATGGCATCAGCGATGCAATCCACTCTACCGCTTGGCCACGTTTAGCCAGCGGCTTAACCTCCTCGTAGAACCTGCGCCAGGCGTGAGTCCAACATTCACCATCTAATAGACGACATCACCGCTAGGAAGCAGTGGCGCCAAAAGCCACTCCGGGGGATATTGTGGTGGCTGATAATGCGGCAGCTCCCCTGCATGCACCTTCAACTTGCAAGCGAGATTGGGCGCCCACGCCGGATTGGCCGCCAACACCGCCCGGGGCGCTACCGTGGCGCTTGGCATGCTCAGCCTCAGTGACGAGGCAGTGGACCCGGGCGATCGCGCTCCGATTACCCGAGGCACCGCATCAGCATTCGGCAACGGCGGCCACCTATCCAGACGGCGAATTGTCCCTCGATCGGCGCAGACGAAACGACGTGTCCTGTTGAGTTCCTGCCGCGCAGGCAGGACGAGTCTCCTGTCCCATGCAAAGGCCTCGCACGAGACAATGTGGCATGGCAGGGATGGTCACCACATCCGGTGGCGCATGCGGCTCTGCTGGGCTTCCTGGCGTGCCTGCAACCGCTGTCGCTCCATGCGCTCCTGATACTGCTCGCACGAACGCATCCAGTCGGTGCCGTTCTCCTCGTTGAACATATTCAGGCGTGCGGTGCTCTCCAGGTGCTTCATGATGACCTCCTCGTGCGATTGATGACTCAGCTTGCGGGGCGACGTGATCGACTCCCGCGGTGATGGTCATCATGCTTGATGTATTCAGGAGGGGGAGCAGAACAAGTTGTTAAGCACAGAGGGAAATGGGCAGCGTGGCCCCGACATGGATGAATGCCGGAGCGGGTTGCTCCCTTCCCTAGACCGGCAGTGTCCCTGCCGCCCTAGTTGCCCCGGACACCTAGTTCAAGAACCGGCGAGACGCCCGGAGCAGCAATGCGCCAGCGAGACCAACGTCAGGGCGCAGAGGACGCATCAAGGCGTCAGAGAGAAAAACCGACAGAAACAGCCCTAGAATCGATTTTTATGGAATAGGCATGACTGGCGTATCCGACGAGGCAAAAACGCAGCCAAGCCCGGTTTTTGTCGATCCAACGTGGGCTTTAACGAGCAGATGGCATCTGCTGCTGAGCACGGGGAGAAGTGAATGTGCGTCTCCTTGCTCCGGGCAGCCCCAAGCAAGAGCCGATGCCGCACCGTCCAAAATGACGAATGGGAGAATACGAACGAGCGGGGCGGCCCTCCCCCCCGCCCCGCCCGCTTCCAATGTGGCGCAGCAGCGCATGTGCTGAACACTGCCAGTCCGGGCCATGATTTTTACTGCGCAGCGCAACGGACAAAAATCGACAGAAACAGCCCTAGAATCGCTTATCAACACATCAGACAGGGATGCACTACCCGAACCTGTTTGAGCGTGGTGTAGCCCCGTTTCTGCGCATCTCTGCGCACCCTACGGCACGCTGATTGATCGCGGTGCACCGACCTGCGCCGCTGCAAACGTGCTACTCCCGAAGCACCCGCGCCGGGGGCACACATCCCTCGCAGCCACCAGTCATCACCACACGACCCGCTCCCCCTCGTCGCACAGGCGCAGCAAACGACACTGCTCCTTTTCTCCGGCCGGATCGGATCGGGCCCTCTCCCTCGCGCGCGTAGATAATTTATTGAGTAAGGTAATTTTGAAAAAGTTTATATATATAGGGGATTGCAGAAAACTACCTTACTCGGGCCATATTTCACTATTCCTTGCATTTTCAAAGAGTTGAGGGTCGCGGAGTGAAAAACTGCCTTACTGTTGAATACTCACGGAGTGAAAAAGCCTTGACATTGAAATTAATACAAGATAGCTTTGCAAAGCAAAGCTATCTTGTATTAAAAGTCGAAAAAGCACAGATTAAGCCTAGCCTGCCAAAACACCTTACTTCATACCAAATGAATATTGCGAAGTGAAAGGGACATCGCTCTGGACGCTGCGGAATCCAGGGTCGGGCCTGACAGCCCTCCCTCCGAGGGCAATTCCATCTGGTGCCGCTCGTATTCAGCCCAGACCAGTTCGATAGCGTTTGACCGCTGCTGAGGCGGCCAAACCGGCCAGTTTAGTGTGTTAGGCGCTGGGGTTTTTTGAGCTCGTAACTGAGTCAAGAACGCACGATAGCCGCACCGGTCTTCCTCAAGCCTGGGCGGTTGCGCGCGCAGTCCCTGGGCGCACATGAACAGGCAAGAGACCCGAAGACCATACTGCTTCTAGCGATGATAGGTGGTGTCGATACGGCCAAGACGCATGCCGATGTCCTTGTGTTGAACGCCAAGTTCAAGGTTCACGGCTCGATAACAACGCCGATGCGCACTCAGCTCCGACGGCAGCCTGGCAGCCGCTGCGAGTTGCGCTGGTGGTCATGGTGGCCATCGGCGGCTACGAGACGAGGCAGGCTTGCACGCTGCAGACTTGCCGGAGGCGGTGGTCAACCCGCGCCAGACGCGGACTTCGCCAACTCCATGGGACGCCTGGCCAGGACCGGCACAAGGGACGCGCGCAGGCTGGCAGAGATGGCGGTGGGGCTGGCACGGCGCGAGGACTTGGCCCGCTTCCGGCATCCTGCAGCCAACGAGCAGCAGCAATGGCTCGCTGCGTTGGCCACGCGCCGACGTCAGTGGCTGACCAGACTCCACAGCGAGCGCCTGCGGCTGCAAATCTGCCTGCGGGCCTGCACCCGAGCATCGAGACCATCATCGCTGCCGCCAAGGCGCAACCGGACGGCATCGAAGGCCAGATGGTCGAGCATGTGCACGAGCACTTCAGCAGATTCAACCGGCTTGCTACAGGCAACTGACCACGCTCAACGCCATGGTCAAAACCGACAAGCCCTGGGACAGCTCACTTCTGGCGCTTGGCTTCGAAGACGGTTACTCAGTCCTCGGACCCGATGTGGAGCCCCGCCTGTAGTGCAGCGCGGTGGATTCGGGGACCCGCGTGCCCAGCACTTGACGGCGCGCCTGCGGGCCGGCACTAGCGAGGCGCCAACGCGTGGCTTCCTACCTGCCGCTCCAAGCCGGTAGATCCAGATCTGTCCGGCTCGCCATGCCTTCATGATCTTGTCGGACAACTCGGCCCTTGCCTCGTCCTCATACATGGGGCGGAATCTTGCCGTTGGGACGAGAAAGCGCAGGTGCTTCTCATGGGTCAGAAGTCCATAAGCCGGCGTTTGGATGTGACTGCGGAGTAGCCCATCGTCTTTCCAATTCGCTCATGCCCTGGGCGCCGACCGAGCGTCCGACAATGAGTCCTTGGGACATGCCCTCTCCATAGCGCCGCTACCGAGGACATCCTGGACAGAGCCACTTACCCGGCCCGTCGCGACCGATGGCGGACTCCCCTTTTGAGTTCGATGACAAGCACGTTCTGGATACCCGTCCAGACCGGCATCTGCCTCGTTGAAGGCTTCTGTGCCCACGGTTGAGCACGTTGCACCAGCCAGGACCATGATGTCAGGCCGCCGCTGTGCGGCTATCTGAAATAGAAGGCAGAGGGCTCCACACTGAGGTCGAACACCCTCTCGGCCGCAGTGCACAGGCCGACGTTCACGACGTATTCACAACTGTCGAACACCAGGCCAAATACACTTGACCTGCGTCACGAGCGACTGCAACGTGCGTAGTTCGCCCTCCCCTCAGGGCGGTCGCAGAAGTTGTCG
The DNA here is from genome assembly GCF_030385785.1 of Crenobacter oryzisoli. Classification (GTDB taxonomy): domain Bacteria; phylum Pseudomonadota; class Gammaproteobacteria; order Burkholderiales; family Chromobacteriaceae; genus Crenobacter_A; species Crenobacter_A oryzisoli. The sequence continues at coordinate 16,960 of NZ_JAUEDK010000018.1, read as the reverse complement.
CTCGTGGCGATGACGGCAAGCCGGTGATCGATTTGCTAGAGCACGGAAAGGGCACCGCGGACCGTTCATCACCCGAGCAGTCAACCCAACCCTCTAACCATCGACCCCATGTAGGTTTCGCGAGTTTTTTCACCCCATTGCCATCGCGGCAAGTCAGGACACGTTCGGGCCGTAGTTGGCCGCGGCAAGTTGCTGACCAATAGGCGCAAGAATTAGCCTCACCAGAACCCGTGGACAAGGACTTCGCCCTCATGCTCGAGCTTGCCTGTAGCTGCTTTCAGCAAGCTCGAGCATGAGTCCAATTCGGCATCAGCTGGCGCCTTCTTCCAACATGCTCAATCCAGCTTGGCGGCCAAACGTTCCGGATCGGGATGACTGTAGCGCTTTAGCATGGACAGGGTCTTGTGCCCGGTAATCGCCGACACCTCGATGATGCTCAGGCCATGCTCTACCAGACGTGTCGTCGCGGCATGGCGCAGATCGTGCAATCGCAGGTCTATCAGATACTTTGGATCGGCAGGCTGACCATCCCGGGCACACTCTTCCTCATAGAGCCGCCGCGCCCGTGCCACAGCGCGCTGAAACGCGCCGCTGAGTGAAGTGCCGTTCTTGGCAAACACCTTGCCGTCAGCCCGGCGCGGCAACTGTTGCAGGATCTCGAGCGCCCGGCGACTTAACGGCACATAGCGCGACTCACCGTTCTTGGTCAGTGGCAGGTAGGCCACCCGGCGCTGGAGATCGATGTTGTCCCAGCGCAACTGCAGAAGTTCGCTGCGTCGCATCGCGGTCTCCAGCGCCAACGTGATGATCGCCGTAAAATCTGGCGATTGGCTGGCCTGCATGGCCCGCTCCAGCTCACCCGGCAGCAAGCGCCGCTGCCGGGCCCGACCCGGTGCCGGCTTCTTGATCGACAGCACTGGGTTCTCGCGGCACAGGCGCCACTCCTTGACCGCATGGCTGAAGATGGACGACAGCAGGTCCAGTTCGCGCCGCACCGATCCGGATGAAACTTCCTTCAATCGCTGATCGCGCATGGCAGCAATATGCTCGGCCTGCACCTTGCTGATGGCGAGTTCAGCACATGGCATCTGCAGGAAGCGCCGCACGAGATACTGATCCTGAGTGCGCCCACGCCGACCCGGCAGCACTTCGGCCAGGTAACGCTTGATCACCATCGCCAGCGTTGCGTAGCCGGCACAGCCATGGGCGATGGCCCTCTCCATCTCGATCTGCTGTTCGCGCGCCCAGCGCGCCGCATCTGCTTTATATAGGAATGTCTTGCAGACCTCCTGACCCGCCACGGTCACCCGGGCCTGCCACTTGCCACTTCTTTGCCTGATTGCCGCCATCATTACCTCCGTAACGACGGTCACAGGCCGGTCAACACGTAAATGGTGTAAAAACCCCGGACAGGAAAACCCAACAAAACCCTTTAAATACAATCGCTAACAGCATCCCCACACCCTGCTCGGCCGCGTGTCCAACCGCATCATCAACGAAGTGCGCGGCATCAACCGCGTGGTCTACGACGTGTCCGGCAAGCCGCCGGCAACGATCGAGTGGGAATAAGCGGCAACACCCCTTTCCTAGTTCTTACCATCAACAGCCCCGGCCTCGCCGGGGCTGTTTTGTTTTTAGCACAATGTGTTTTATTGACATAGAGGCTCCATTTCTCCATCAGCCTCAAATCAATAAAAGTCAGTTATACACAATGAGCAATTATTATTGATCGCACAAAACGGTTTCTTATCCCGGAAATAACCCTTGCTTTTTTGCTAGCAGCAGGTAGGAAATAAGCAATGCGATCATTTCTAATCTCGGCATTTCAACACCGAAAATAGATATGACAAAACATTTTATTTTTAGAACTATTATTCTTGTTTCGACATTAGATGATGCAAAAAAAAGCCGCTGGGTTCCCAGCGGCTTAATGACTGAATGATGGAAATCGCGCGATGAAAGCGACTTAGAAGTTGTGCTTCAGGTAAACGCCAGCGCTGCTCGACTTGTCGCCTTTATCACCGTTAGCCACTTGGTAGCCATGGTCATTCTTGATCTGAGCGTACTGAACGCCCAGCAGCGTGCGCTTGGACAGCGAGTAGTCAAGGCCAACGGCAACCTGCTTGCGGCCCCAGTCAACTTCCTGGCCATCGACCTTCGGGCTCTTGTACTGCGAGTAGGTCAGCTTCGGCTTGAAGGCGCCAATGTCGTAAGACGCCGTCACCGCCCAGGTTTCGCTCTTTAGCTCCGCAGCGGTGTCGGTGCTGCCGATGCCCAGACCCGTAGCATCGCCGAACGACTTGTTCCAGTTGTAGGTTGCAGCCAGATACAGGTTGTTGGCGTCGTAACCGCCTTCAATCCGGTTGATCGAGGCAGTCTGACCATGGTTGCTACCCTGGTTGAACTTGGCTTGGTAGGCGTAAGCACCAAAGAAACCCGAGTAGGTATAGGCAAGACGGGCCCCCCACTGGCCTGCCTTCGGCTGCCCTGCAGGAGCGGTTTCGTCAAAGCCATACTGCAGGATGCCGCTGAAACCGGCGAGGTCCGGGGTGTCGTAGCGGATCGAGTTCTTGAAGCGGCCGTCACCGAAGGCGCCGATCAGATCGTTGCCTTCATACAGCGGGAAAGCAAGGCCGCTGCGGCGCGCGTCGTACCAGATGTCGGTGGCTTCCGTTTCGGAGGTCACGTCGTCCAGGTAGCCGAGGCGGACCTTACCGAAGTCGCCTTGCAGGCCAACGAAGGTGGTACGGTTGGCGAAGGTACCGGAGGCAGAACCAGTACCGCCCTTGCCAGAGCTGTCAAAGCCGTTCTCAACCTGCCAGATCGCCTTCAGACCGCTCCCCAGGTCTTCGTTACCCTTAAAGCCAATACGGCTGGAATAGTCGTCGACGCCCATGCTCGATTGATTGGTATGAGCATCTTTGAACCAATCCATACCGGTACGGATAGAGCCATAAATGGTGGCATCGGCGTGCGACAGCAATGGAGCAGCAGCAAGCAGCGCAGCAACGAGTTTCAGCTTTTTCATTATTTCCCTCTGTATATAGGCAAGCTTTTTTTGATGTAACGCAGCAGTGCCTTTGAATTATTCCAATCGGGTTTTGTCCGATGGAATTTATAAAGTGGCAAGCACGTGGGGAAAGAGTTTGCAAATCATCTGAAACACTGTCAAAAAGCCAGTAGCACTGCAGAAATTGGTAGCATGCGAAAAACAAAGTGGTATTTTTATATTCTGTGCTAACAATAACATTACGTTACAAAAAAATTATTTGTAACTAGATGATTTTCATACAAAAATCTACAAATAAAATACATATAACTCGATGACAACAAAAAAACACATGTTGCAAATACGTCACAAAACTGCAACTGGTATTACCTACGACAAGCGAATTTATGTTGTCTACAATAGACTTTTGCAATACCAAAAGCATATAAAGAGCCGTTTTTCCAAATGGCCTGCGGCAGACCACGGTGGTTTGACGCCTGTCATACCAGCCTGTTAGGGTAAGGATCAGCGAGCGAGGGAGTGACGGAGGCCAGCCATTGGTCGGCGGGCTGTTGGCAGCGAAGGCCCTGTCAAACGGGTCTGCTGCGTTGCCAGCGTCACCCTCATCGACATACCACTCGCGATGGCCGGGCAGCCTTTTCAATAGCAAGCCCGCTGCAAGTCCTCTTGTTGTCTCAACCACGAAGGAGGTCCCATGTCCGATCATGCATTCGAAGCCGAGAAAGAACGGCTGTTGCAAGACGTCCGTCAGGTGCTGTCCAGCACAGAAGACCTGTTGTCTACCGCTGGTGACGAGGGCAGTGACAAAGCCCGCGCGCTGCGTCTGAAGGTTGCGGAAAACCTCAAGCTCGCCAAGGACCGACTCCAAGACGCCGAACAACTTGTCGTCGGCAAGGCCAAGGTCGCCGCCAAGGCGACCGACCAGTACGTGCACGACAACCCGTGGAAGTCGATCGGCATCGCCGCCGGCGTTGGGCTGCTGCTTGGTGTACTGATCTCTCGTCGCTGATCTCTGCATGACTGACAATGCCCAACAACCCCGCCCAGGCTCGCTCCGCTCGATCTTGGGCGGCTTGGTCTCGCTGTTGTTAACCCGTGCCGAACTGTTCGGTCTGGAGGCTCAAGAGCAAAAGGAAGCACTGCTCTTTGACGTGCTGACCGGCGTTGCCGCCTTGATCGCGTTCCTGGTAGGCCTGCAGGCGCTACTGCTTTTCATCATGGTGCTGTCGCCAGAACCTTGGCGCGCCCTGGTGCTAGGCCTCTTGGCAGTGGTCTTTCTGTTAGGTGGCACGTTTGCCCTGTACCGGATGCGCCGTCGTCTGCACAGTCAACCAGCACCGTTCTCGGTTACGCTCAATGAGGTGCGCAAGGACTGGGAAATCCTTAACGAAAAGGGATCGTCATGACCCCTCACGAGCGCGCCCTCAAGAAAGAGCTACTGCTCATGAAGGGCGAAGCGCTGCGGGTCAAGCTACGCATGGAACTGAAACTATGGCAGCGGCCGCTGGCCAATGTCGCCGACGGTGTCGATGCCTGGAAGGAAGCCGGCACCTGGCGCCTTCTGAGCGGCGTGCTGGCAGCGCTGATGCCAAGCCGTCGTTTGCGCAGCCTGCTGCGCAATACCAGCCGTGCTCTCATCATCTGGCGGGCCGCCCGGCGTATCTGGTCGCACCGCTGATTGCCCGCCCCTTTGCCGTCTGCACTCTGCTCATGGACGGTGACGTTATAATCTCGCCATGACGCCGCTGACCTCTCCCCCTCTGCCGCCCAGCGCCATCGCGGCACTGGCCGAACTCGGCATCGCCAGCCGTGAACAGCTCGCCGCCGCCGGTGCCGTCAGTACCTATCTGCTCCTGAAGGCAGCAGGAAAGACCATCACCGAGCGATTATTGTTCGCACTGGCAGCGGCCGAACGCGGCCTGCACTGGCAACAGTTGACCGATCACGACCGGGCGCTGTTACGCCACGCGCTACGCGCACACCCGCCGATACGACTGGTACCGCCACAGGGCGAGCAGCTCCGCTATATGGACGAAGCGCTGGCCTTGGCCGAACAGGGAGCAAGGGGGGGCGAAGTACCGGTCGGCGCGGTGGTGGTCTATCAGGGAGCGATCATCGGTCGTGGCTATAATCAGCCGATTGGCCGACGCGACCCGTCGGCACACGCCGAGATGCTGGCGCTGCGCGAAGCGGCGGCTACCCTCGACAACTACCGGCTAAGCGGCTGCGATCTGTACGTCACGCTCGAACCCTGTCCGATGTGCGCGGGTGCCATCGTGATGGCACGGTTAGACCGGGTGTTGTACGGCGCCAGCGAGCCGAAGACCGGTGCAGCAGGCAGCCAACTTGACCTGTTCGCCAATCGACAACTCAATCCACACACCGCAGTGTTCGGTGGAGTAGCGGCAGAACGCTGCAGCAAACAGTTGAGTGAGTTCTTCCGTAGTCGTCGCCAACAGGCCGCGGAATGAATCGCACCCTGCCGGCCCAGCCTGGTATCTTCCGTCCACGTCCGCCGATGAATCGGCAATACTGGAAGCAGCATCTCGCTACCGTCACTCTGTACAAGTCCCCCTATGCGATCACTCATTGGCTGCCGGCTTATCCTTGCCGGCCTGCTTGCCTTGCCGTTTACCGCATTCGCGGCCCCGAACTACGATCCTCTTGCCATTGCCGCCTGGCTACAGGCCCAGCAGAGCGCAGCACCATTGACGCCGACCCACCCCAATCCGTTCAGCTACGGTAAGCCTTGGCTGCTGATCGGGGTCAAGAGCCAGACACTGACCTATTACGACGAATACGGCCTGCCTGAACGGCAGTATCTCGTTTCAACCGCCAAACTCGGTGTCGGCGAGCAAAAGAACAGCTATCAGACGCCGCGCGGCTGGCACCGTGTTTGCGAGAAAATTGGCGATGGCGCCGAAAAGGATACGATCATCTTTCGGCAGACCGTGACGCCGTGGAAATACACCGAGGCACTACATCAGCAGTACCCGAACAAGGACTGGATCCTGACCCGAATCTTGTGGCTGTGCGGCATGCAGCCAGGCCTGAATCAGGGAGGGGACGTCGACAGCTTTGAGCGTTTCATCTACATTCACGGCGCCGGTGCCCACGTACCGTTCGGTACCCCAAGCTCGCTCGGCTGTGTTCGCATGAAGAGCGACGACGTGATCGAACTGTTCGATCACAGCCCTATCGGTACCGATGTTTACATCGACGAGAACACCTAGCCCCTGCCAGTACAACCCTCGGCCGCATTGCTGCGGCCCGCACGCTCTCCTAGTGCTGCATCCTGCCGGGGTCGGCAGCAGCCGCAAAAAGACTTTGAACTGGCTCTAAGCCCCCTTGTGATGAACGAACTGTCGCTGACAACCCCCGCCCTGCTGTTTCCCGCCGTCTCGCTGCTACTCCTTGCTTACACCAATCGCTATCTCGGCCTGGCCGCGATCGTGCGCCGCCTCTACGACGACCATCAGACCCGCCCGAGCAGCAACCTGCTCAAGCAGATCGGTTCACTACGCCAGCGCATCCTGCTGATCCAATGGATGCAGGGAGCAGGGGTGTTGAGCCTGTTCCTGTGCGTCCTGGCAATGTTCGAGATCTACGTCGGCGCGCACCAGCTGGCCGAAATGACTTTCGGGGTGAGCCTGATCTGCATGATCGCGTCGTTGGCGTTGTCGTTGTGGGAATTGAAGACTTCTAGCGTAGCGCTGAACATCCTGCTGTCCGACCTGGAGCGTCACCAGGACTGAGCAGCCGGAACCGTTGCGAAACGCGCTATGACTTGGAGGGGGAGTGAGTGGCAAGCAAGCGGCCGACCACCTTGCCCCCGCTCGGCACGGTTCAGATCGGCAAGATGACGCTACCGGACAGAAAAGAGAAAACACGCGGCGTTCAGACCACCAGACTGTCGGTGGACTGCACGGAGGCGAGGTCCTTGCGCTGTCGCAAGAGCGGGGCGACATGCTTCACGAAACGGCGACCGTACAGACGACCTATCCGGTAGTCACGGCTCAATGCCTCGGCCGAACTGCCCAGGATCTTGCTGGCCAAGGGCGTGCTCGGGGCGATCTCCAGAATGCGCAGCGCGGCCGGCGGCTGATCGATGAAGGCCTGGGTGGCGAGATAGCTCGACTCGTGGCTTTCCACCACGTCGACCACCAGCTTGAGCCTGCTTTGCGCCAACAGGCGCTGCATGCCCCGGCGCCAAGGCGGCGGCTCGTCGAAACCGGATGGTGTGGTACGGATGACCACGATCAGGTCCGCGCCGCGCCGGTAGGCTTCGCGCACCGGGATCGCATCGCGTACCCCACCGTCGAGATATCGCACCCCGTCCAGTTCGACGCCATTGCGATAGAACAGAGGGATGGCACTCGACGCCTTGATCGCCTCGAGCCAGTCGGTCTCGATGGCGGGAAAATAAACCGGCTGGAAGTCGTCGCTGCGGCAGGCGCACAGCAACAGCTCTCGGCCAACCAAGCGTTGCCGTGCCCGCGCCATGTCGAGAGGAAACTCGCGCGAGGTCGCCTCAACCAACCAGTCCAGATCGATCAGATGGCCGCCACGCAGAAAACGTAGCGGGTTGAAGAACTCCGGCGAGGTGGTGAAACGGGTGATAACGTGGCGGCCATAGCCTTTCTGTCCGCAGGCGTAAGCCGACAGGTTCTGTGCCCCGGCCGAGGAGCCGATCATCAGATGAAACGGGAAGAAATCCGCATGGAGGAACTCGTCCAGCAGTCCAGCGGTGAAGATGCCCCGCTGTCCGCCGCCTTCGCACACCAGCGCAATTTTGTTGTATTCGATCGGATGAGAATTGGGAAACGCCCTGGCCCCCGCTGCGAAAGATATCTTGTAGCCCATCAGTACTGCCTCGGAAACGTCGAGCACAACAAAAACCACAGCGCGTAACGCCGTTTCCGACCGTCGCGGGCCGACACATCACACGCTCCAGGCAATGCGCCAGAGTGATAACTGACGGCATAATTCGTCAATTCACTAAATAAATACTAGAAGAAAACCGCGGAGATGTCCCGACCAGTTTGCATATAAATGCGACGGCCGGTACCCTGCGGCGCGACGGCTCAGTCGCCGCCCTACAACGCTTTGAATGAATTGGCCGAAAGCACTCACGACGCTTTCGGCCAGGCCCCAGGCGGTTCCGACGTTGCCAGTCCAGCTTACTGCGGCTTCGGTTGCCCGCTCACCTTCACCACCACGCGACGATCCGGAGCCAGGCAATTGATGAGCTGCGCGCGCTTCTTGATACCGTCGCACTGGCTGCCGGTGACCGGCTCAGACTCGCCGACGCCTTCAACGCTGACTTGGTTGGCTGGGATACCGTGGCCGATCAGGTAGTTCGCCACGGTCTGGGCACGGCGTCGGGACAGGCCGAGATTGTACTTCTCGGAACCGAGCCGGTCGGCATGGCCGACCACGGTGATGTTCGCCTCCCTCGACGTTTCGGCCTGCAGCTGATGCATCAGCTCAGCCAGTGCGGTCTGCCCGCTCGGCTTCAGCGTTGCCTTGTTGAAGTCGAACAGCACATCGGAGCTCAGGTTGTACTCGTGCGGGGCCACTGCGGCCGGTGCCGGCGCAGGGGTCGGCGCCGGTGCGGCGACCGGCACTGGCGCCGGCGCGCCGCCGAACTTGTAGAGCAGGCCCACGCTGACCAGGTTGTTGTCGGTCTTCAGCCCCACCTTGTCCTTGTCGCCGAGGTTGCCGGTCCACTGGTATTCGAAGCGAGTCGCCCAGTTGCGGTTGAACTGGTACTCCAGGCCCAGCGCCGCCAGCGGCGAAAACACGTCCTTGGATTCGCCGAGACCCTTGCCACGCGTGCCCATGCCGCCCAGGCGGGTGTAGAGATCGAGGCCCTCTGCAATCGGCATGCCGAGCTTGGCGGTGAGCTGGATGCCCTCCCCTTTGAAGTCCTGGCGCTCCGCCAGGTTGGTGGCGCTGTACTTGAGCTTGTCGAAGTAGTCGTAACCACCCTCGATGCCCAGCCACTGGTTGATCTGGTAGCCGAGGAACACGCCACCGCCCACCGTGTCCTTGTTCACGTCGTACGGATTCTGGATGGCGTCGCTATAGCGCTGGTTGCTCCAATTCGACCAGCCCACCTTACCGCCGACATACCACGGCTCGTCGGTCGACGCCGCCATCGCTGCCGGCACGCTCGCCAGCCCTGCCAGTAGCAATGCAATCTTGATGCGCTTTTGCATGATTCACTCCCTATGTCGAAACCGTGGCCCGCTCGCTACCAGCCGTGCTGCAACCAGGCCACGTCAGGGTGGGCAGGATCTTGTGTTGTGTCCCGACACCCACAGCCGGCGGCAACCCCAGCAGCGGCGGGGCTCAACTGTGGCATCTATGACCAAGACACCATTTCGGTCTAAGAATGTTTTTTGCACTATTCAAGAAGATCCGGCTGAGACATATGCAATACCATTGAAATGGATTCATGCACATGCTCACCCCTGTTAAGCGGTTGGCACCAGCTATAGTGGCAATCGAGGCATCCATCGGCCTATTTGCCAATTTCCGGCATTGATGCACATAACCAACACCAGATGGGAACCGTCGTGGAAAGGCAACATAAAGGGCTTGAAGGAACGCTACAGTCCGGCTTCAAACTCGCCAATCGCGCTTGCACTCAATCACAAGCGTTGTGGCGAGGCCGGAACACCATCGCAGGGCGGCGGCCTGGCGACTCTTAACGTAGCGGGAGCCGACCGGCGTGTTGCAACGCCAAGTAGACTTGCAGTGCGACATGGGCGTCGTTAGCGGCATAGAGCTGCTGCGCATCGGTCAGCACGGTGCAGCCCCAATTGGAGGTCGACACCCGTTTCGACTTGCGGAAATGTTGACCGAACACCCGTGCCACCGCCTGGACCGCCCCGACAGTGTGGCGTTCGTCTTCCTCGCGACACAGGTCCCCGACGTCGACGAGGCCAGCGCACTCGATGCCGAGCTTGTCTCGCAAGCGGCGGGTGTCCGATTTCAGATCGAAGCCCACCTTGGCGATGGCCGGTGATTCGAGCAGCGCCTTCAACGGCGCAACGTCACTCAGCAGTGCCACCGGGATCAGCCAGGCGCGCTCATGGCTGGCGAACTGGATCAGATGGGGGCCGGTCGACTCCTCCCCCTTGCGGAAGGTGGGACGCGACTCGGTATCGAAGCCGATGGTGCCGGCGGCGCTCAGAGCCCGGCAGGCGCTGGCGAGCATGACCGCATCGCTGACCACGTGCACGGCGGCAAGCGGCAAGCCCGGATAGGGCGGCATGGATTGGATGACGTCCTTGGACAACTGGGAGCGGGAGGCAATAGGCATCGCGATGAAACGGCATGTGGCAACACGCCATGGTGAAGGATTCGGCCCCGGCACGCTACCCGTCTCTCGCCCCCTTTTCTTGCGCCGCAGAATGCCCTCTTAACTGGGCGGGGTCTTAACGCTCTAGATAGATGGCCCCGACCCGACGCAATCAGCCAGTCGGCCGCTTGTCGCAGCACTGTGGCGACCCGCTCGGCTTCGAACGGTGCGGCCAGCTCGATGGACTGGCTCATGATTGCTCTTCGACCTTGACTATCACACCATCGTAGCGCGTTTTTTACGCATATGGCATTCCAGCCATCACGGCAGATTTTCGGCGCTTTCCTTGCCCCATGCCCCTTTGCGACCGGCCGGCGCCCGATGCAAAAACAATAAATAGAGAAACAATGCCTATACTGCGCCTGAGCAGGCCACAGCCTGATAGCGGTTATTAAGAGCCTGTTCACGATCTTTTTACGGACGGCGCTGGCCTGGTAATGGGCACGGAGGAAAAGGATGAGCATCAATCTGCTTGAGTTGACAAGCGGTGCGCTTGGCGACGATTTCGTCCAGCTGGTGAGTTCCCTGTTTGGCGAAGACGTCGGCAAGATCGGCAAGGGCATCTCGACCCTGGTGCCAGCAGTACTGGGTGGCATTGCCCAGGAAGGCGCGACGCCCGAAGGCGCTCAAGGCCTGCTCTCCGCGCTAGACAGCGTCCCGACCGATATCCATCTGCCCGAACAGTTCGGCAAACAACTGGCTACGCCGGAAAGCCGCGACGAACTGCAACAGATCGGTCATGGCCTGCTGAACCAACTGTTCGGCGACAAGATCGACGCGCTCACTGACGCCGTCTCGTCGGTCAGCGGCATCGGTCATGCGGTGTCAGGCCATGCTGGAGAACAGATCACACTGGCCTCGGGAGGCGACATCAGCCGCGAGGTGTCCGGTGGCCTGCTGACACTGGTCACGCCGGCGATCTTTTCCGTGGTCAAGAAGGTAGTCGGTGAGAACAAGCTCGACGCCGGTGGGCTCTCACGGCTGCTGAGCGAGCAACACGACACGCTGCTTGGCGCGCTAAACCCGCAGTTGACCAGTATGCTCGGCTTTGGCAGCGCGACGGCGTTTCTCGGTAGCCTGACCGGCAAGTTCAGCGAAGCGGCACAAGACGCGGAGGCAAGGGCCAAGGCGGTGGCCGCAAAGGTGTCGGAGCCGGTGAGCACGGTCGTCGCCGAGGCAAGCAGCAAGCCGCGCCGCTGGTGGCCGTGGCTCCTGCTCATCTTGGTAGCACTAGCCGCGTTTCCGCTCCTGAACACGAAACCCACGGCAGAAAAAGCGACGCCGACGGTAGACGAGACCGCCTCGGCCGGCAGCAGCGCGGCGACAGCGGCCAGCGCGCCCGCCGGCACCGCGTCGGCACCGATGGCGAGCACTGACTCGGCCCCCGCTAGCAGCACCGCCGGGCCGGCCAAGGTCTACTTCGCCACCGGCCAAGCCGATATCGATGCCGACGGGCAGCAGGCGATCAAGTCGGCGGTCGACGCGGCCAAGTCTGCGGGGGGCGGCGTCGATGTGACCGGCTACACCGACAAGACCGGCGATCTGCACGCCAACGAGGAGCTGGCCAAGAAGCGCGCGCTGGCGGTGAAGGACGCCCTGTTGGCGGCGGGCCTTGCCGACGACAAGATCCATATGAAGCCGCCACAGAGCGTCACCGGCGCTGGCAACGACAAGGAGGCGCGCCGCGTTGAGATCACCCCGGCGCAGTAATCCTCATTCCTGAAACGACGACAGGCCAGCCACATGGGCTGGCCTGTCTGGATGTAGTACTCAGTGAAGCTTCTTCGGCGCGAGCTGCTGTTTCTCGCTCGCAGCCTGGCGGGTCTGCTTGTCCATGTAGGCTCGGAATTCGGCCTCGTCCGGCCAGCGGGCGCGCAGCATTGCGATCACCTGCTCGCGGTTCATGCCGGAGCTTTTGCCCTCGGGGCTGTACAGGAACAGGTCGGCGGCAATTTCATAGATTGAGCGCATGGCGGATGACAAGAGTAAATGGAAATGCGCCCTTTATACTGGCCGGGACCGTCGCTGTAAATCAGCCTGGCGACAGGCGGCACGGGCACCCCGATGCCAGACCGGCTCTGCGCCGTGCCCATGAAAAAAGCCGGCCTTCTCAATGAGACCGGCTTTTTGCCATCGGCGGACCGTTTGGCTGACGATCAGGCCACGTTGATGGTGATCTTGGCGATGCGATCGCGCCATTCGGCCGGGCCGGTGTTGTGCACCGACACGCCACAGGAGTCGACCGCCACCGTCACCGGCATGTCCTGCACGTCGAACTCGTAGATCGCTTCCATGCCCAGGTCCTCGAACGCGACCACCTTGGATGCCTTGATCGCCTTGGACACCAGGTAGGCCGAACCGCCCACTGCCATCAGGTACACCGCCTTGTTGTCGCGGATTGCGTCGATCGCCACCGGGCCGCGCTCGGCCTTGCCGATCATGCCGAGCAGACCGGTCTGCTCGAGCATCTGGCGGGTGAACTTGTCCATGCGGGTCGCAGTGGTCGGGCCGGCCGGGCCAACCACTTCGTCACCGACCGGGTCGACCGGGCCGACGTAGTAGATGAAGCGGTTGGTGAAGTCAACCGGCAGCTTCTCGCCCTTGTTCAGCATGTCGATCATGCGCTTGTGCGCGGCGTCGCGGCCGGTGAGGATCTTGCCGTTGAGCAGCAGCACGTCGCCCGGCTGCCAGCTGGCGACTTCTTCCGGGGTGATCGCGTCGAGATTGACGCGCTTGCCCTTGGAGCTGTCATAGGTGATCTTCGGCCAGTCGTCTAGGCTCGGCGGGGTCAGCTTGACCGGGCCGTTGCCGTCGAGGTGGAAGTGCACGTGGCGGGTGGCCGCGCAGTTCGGGATCATTGCCACCGGCAGGCTGGCCGCGTGGGTCGGGTAGTCGAGCACCTTCACGTCGAGCACGGTGGTCAGGCCGCCCAAGCCCTGAGCGCCGATGCCCAGCGCGTTGACCTTCTCGATCAGCTCCAGGCGCAGCTCTTCGGCGCGGGTCAGCGTCTCACCGCGTGCCTTCTTCTCGCGCACCAGGTGAATGTCGGCCGGTGCCATCAGCGATTCCTTGGCCAGCAGCATCGCCTTCTCCGGCGTGCCGCCGATACCGATGCCGAGGATGCCCGGCGGACACCAGCCGGCGCCCATGGTCGGCACGGTCTTCAGCACCCAGTCAACGATGCTGTCCGACGGGTTGAGCATCACCATCTTCGACTTGTTCTCAGAGCCGCCGCCCTTGGCCGCGCAGATCACTTCCACCTCGTCGCCCGGCACGATCTCGTAGTGCACCACGGCCGGGGTGTTGTCCTTGGAGTTCTGACGCTTGCCGGCCGGATCGAGCAGCACCGAGGCGCGCAGCTTGTTGTCCGGGTGGTTGTACGCGCGGCGCACCCCCTCGTTGACCATGTCCTGCACCGACAGGGTGGCGTCCCAGCGCACGTTCATGCCGACCTTCAGGAACACCACGGCGATGCCGGTATCCTGGCAGATCGGACGGTGGCCTTCGGCGCACATGCGGCTGTTGATCAGGATCTGCGCCATGGCGTCCTTGGCCGCCGGGCTTTCTTCCTTCTCATACGCTTCGCTCAGCGCCTTGATGTAGTCCACCGGGTGGTAGTAGCTGATGTACTGGAATGCATCGGCGATGCTCTGGACGAAGTCTTCCTGACGGATGGTGCTCATCTATGGTCTTCCTTGGGTTCTCTGAGGGGTCTTTCCGGGTGGTATCGGCGTGGATACGGTGCGCTCTGTGCGGCGCTTGTGGCGACATTGTAAACCGGGTGACGATCGGGCGTCACCGCGCGCGCATGCGTCATGACAGGCAATGGGCATCACACCGGCCCACTTGCAAACTGCATGCCCCGCGATTAAGACGCCACCTGCCCATTGCACTGCCGGCCAGGCAGCCATGCGGCTCCCTTGAAGTACCTTGTTTCGGCAGCCTTGAACGGACACTGACGGCGGCCTGCCGACGGACGGTCGACACTACGCCCCCTAGCAAAGGTGGAGAGGTCACAACGGCAGGATCGATGTTGCCAGCTGCAGCTGGCGAGCAACCAGGTGCGCGGGGACAGGCCGCCGAGCGCACCGCCGGCCAGGGCCGTGCCAGGGAATAGTCATGTTATTCTTGTGGTTATTCATTGACTTCTTGCGCTAGACCGACTGGTCTATTACTATTCTGACCATGAACAAGCCTGCTACCCACCCCGATACCCGCGAACACATCCTCGCCGTTGGCGAGCTGCTGATCCTCGGCCGCGGCTTCACCGCCCTTGGCCTAGCCGAACTGCTGTCGACCGCCGGGGTCCCGAAGGGCTCGTTCTACCACTATTTCAAGTCGAAGGAAGCCTTCGGCGAGGCACTGCTGACCCGCTATTTCGACGAGTACGACCTGCGCATGGACACGCGCTTCAACCATGAAGCCGGCCCGATGCGCACCAAGCTGCTCGACTATTTCGAGCAGTGGGTGACCAGCGCCTGTGACACCGAGCGCCACGGCAGCTGCCTGGCAGTGAAGCTGGCCGCCGAGGTGTGCGATCTGTCCGAGCCGATGCGTGCCGCGCTCGACAACGGCATGGCGCACATCGTCAGCCGCATCGCCGCCGCGATCGAGGCCGGCATGGCCGACGGCTCGCTGACACCGGTAGCCGAACCGGCCAAGTTGGCCGAAGCACTGTACTCGACCTGGCTCGGCGCCGCGCTGCGCGCCAAGGTCGGCCGAACCCTGGCGCCGCTGGAAGCGGCGCGTGCCGATACTGAACAACGCCTGCCGGCTCTGTAATCCGGGGGCAATCCCTTACCTGACCGCCCGTGTCCGCACGGGCTTTTATCGACGCATTTTTAGAGACGACCGGTCTATTCGAAAGGAAGCATGATGGCGCTGGATAAACTGCTCTCCCCACTCAACGTGGGCACCGTGACGCTGCCCAACCGCGTGCTGATGGCGCCGCTGACCCGACTGCGCAGCATCGAGCCGGGCGACGTGCCCACCGTGCCGCTGATGGCCGAATACTATGCGCAGCGCGCCAGCGCCGGCCTGATCATCGCCGAGGCGACGCAGATCTCGCCGCAGGGCAAGGGCTACGCCGGCGCCCCAGGCATCTACAGTGAGGAACAGGTGCAGGCCTGGAAGGTGGTCACCGATGCGGTGCACGCCAACGGTGGCCGCATCGCGCTGCAGTTGTGGCACGTCGGCCGCATCTCGCACACCAGCCTGCAGCCGGACGGCCAGGCGCCGGAAGCGCCGTCGGCGATTGCCGCCGACACCCGTACCACCATCCGCAACGAACAGGGCGAGCTGGTGCGCGAACCGACCTCGACCCCGCGCGCGCTGGAGCTGTCGGAGCTGGACGACCTGATCGAGGACTACCGCCGCGCCACTGACAACGCCCGCCGTGCCGGCTTTGACTTCGTCGAGATCCATGCAGCCCACGGCTACCTGCTCAATCAGTTTCTGTCGCCAGAAGCGAACCTGCGCACCGACCAGTACGGCGGCAGTGTCGAGAACCGCGCTCGTCTGACGCTGGAAGTGCTCGACGCGGTGATCGCCGAGTGGGACGCCGATCACGTCGGCATCCGCATCTCGCCGCTGGGCGTGTTCAACGGCCTGTCCGACGTCGGCCAGGAAGAGACCGCCTACTATCTGGTCGACGAAATCGCCAAACGCGGCATCGCCTTCCTCCACGTGTCCGAACCAGACTGGGCCGGCGGCCCGGCGTACAGCACCGAGTTCCGCCAAGCGCTGCGCGCCCGCTTCCCGGGCGTGATCGTCGCGGCGGGCGGCTATACCGGCATCAAGGCCGAGGGCCTGATCGCCGCCGGACTGATCGATGCTGCCGCCTTCGGCCGCACCTACATCGCCAACCCGGACCTGGTGAAACGCCTGACCAACGACGCTGAGCTGAACACTCCGGACCCGGACACCTTCTACGGTGGCGGCGCGAAGGGCTATACAGACTATCCGACCCTGTAACAGCCAGCCGCTACCCGTCCAAACACAAAGCGCCCCAAACGGGGTAATGCCGTTCACTTAAGCAAGTGAACGGCATTTTTCATGGTGCGAATCTTGCTCATATTCCGGCCAGGTTGACTCCCTCACGTTGGTCAAGATGGTAAGCAAGGCTCATAAACACCCTGATTTCTCTGCACTTTCTCAGCAAATTGACCCGGCATGGATCGCCCACGCGCTTGCAGTGACCGGCAAAGCCAGCGTGCGCCGACGTAGATTGCCGGCCGAACAGGTCGTCTGGCTGGTCATTGCGTTGGCTATGTACCGGCATCAGCCCATCCCGGAGGTCGTCGCTCATCTCGATCTGGTGCTGCCTGACGCGGTCAATCCAGAGATTGCCAAGAGCGCCTTGACCCAGGCGCGGCAGCGCCTCGGCGAGGAACCGTTGGCCCAACTCTTCGGGCTCAGCGCGCTGGTTTGGGATGAGCGGCATCAGCAGGGAAGAAGCTGGCGCGGATTGGCCCGCTACGCGATTGATGGCAGTACGCTGCGTACCTCGGATACCCCAGAGAATCGTCAGCACTTCGGAGCACAGGCTTATGCCTCCGGCGTAGCCGCCAGCTATCCGCAGT
>NZ_JAUEDK010000017.1 GCF_030385785.1 Crenobacter oryzisoli | reverse complement strand
CCTGTAGCAGCAGTTCGGCACTGAGGAAGCCCTTGTCGAACACCGTGAGCGAATGGTCAGGGATCGCCTGGAGCAGGTCACGGGCATAGCGCATTTCATTCTTGGCGTATTCGCCAAAGACAGCCTCCCGCACCAGATGCGTCGCCAGCGAAGTCAACGTCAGCAGCCGCAACTGCGGATAGCTGGCGGCTACGCCGGAGGCATAAGCCTGTGCTCCGAAGTGCTGACGATTCTCTGGGGTATCCGAGGTACGCAGCGTACTGCCATCAATCGCGTAGCGGGCCAATCCGCGCCAGCTCCTTCCCCGCTGATGCCGCTCATCCCAAGCCAGCGCGCTGAGCCCGAAGAGTTGGGCCAACGGTTCCTCGCCGAGGCGCTGCCGCGCCTGGGTCAAGGCGCTCTTGGCAATCTCTGGATTGACCTCGTCAGGCAGCACCAGATCGAGATGAGCGACGACCTCCGGGATGGACTGATGCCGGTCCATCGCCAACGCAATGACCAGCCAGACGGCCTGTTCGGCCGGCAATTTACGCCGCCGCACGCTGGCTTTGCCGGTCACTGCAAGTGCGTGGGCGATCCATGCGGGGTCAATTTGCTGAGAAAGTGCAGAGAAATCAGGGTGTTTATGAGCCTTGCTTACCATCTTGACCAACGTGAGGGAGTCAACCTGGCCGGAATATGAGCAAGATTCGCACCATGAAAAATGCCGTTCACTTGCTTAAGTGAACGGCATTACGGCGACAGCCGGGTTTTTTACTGCAGCGTATGTAGAGCCACCTTGCCGTACTACCTGTACTGTCTGCGGCAACGCGCCTAGCCGGAAATAGCTTCTCTGGGATGTGCTGCGGCTCACTCCACGCCCCTTCGCTAACGGGCAGGACGAATTGCTGTCAGTCGTGAAGCTTTATAGAATAAGGCTTTCCGCACCATCCGGTGCCCATGAAGATCAAGCAACAAGGAATCATAGAAAATGCCGAGTTTCGATATCGTGTCCGAGGTGAATCAGGTTGAAGTGCGCAACGCGGTCGACCAGGCCAACAAGGAAGTGTCCACCCGTTACGATTTCAAAGGCTCGGATGCCCGCATCGAAGTGGCCGAGAAGACGCTGACGCTGTTTGCCGATGCTGAGTTCCAGCTCGATCAGGTCAAGGAGATCCTCCTTGGCAAGCTGTCGAAGCGTGGAGTGGACATCCGCTGCCTTGAGTACGGCAAGCTGGAGAAGGTTAGCGGCAACAAGGTGAAGCAGGTAATTACGGTGCGCGTTGGCATCGAGACCGAGATGGCGAAACGCTTGGTCAAGCTGATCAAGGATTCCAAGCTCAAGGTGCAGGCGAGCATCCAGGGTGACGCCGTGCGCGTGTCGGGAGCCAAGCGTGACGTGCTGCAGGATTGTATTGCGCTGATGCGCAAGGAAGTCACTGATTTCCCTCTGCAGTACAACAACTTCCGCGACTGAGTCGTGGTGATCCCCAGGAACGGGCCGTATGGCCCGTTTTTTATGTGACGGGCCGGCAAAGGTTGGCCAAATAGCATAAGAAAACGGGGTGCCGTGGCGCCCCGTTGTCCTCGTGTTGGCCGTCGATTACAGCTTGATCAGCGTGCTCTTCAGCTCGGTATATTTTTCCAGCGCGTGCAGTGACTTGTCGCGGCCGTTGCCCGACTGCTTGAAGCCCCCGAACGGGAAGTTCATGTCACCTCCCTCGTCGTAGCAGTTCACCCACACCGTCCCGGCGCGCAGTCGGCGTGCCACCTGGTGGGCTGTGCTGACATTGCTGGTCCACACAGCAGCTGCCAAGCCATAGTCAGTGTCGTTGGCGATGCGGATCGCTTCTTCCACGTCGCTGAACGTGATCACCGACAGCACAGGGCCGAAGATTTCCTCGCGGGCGATCGTCGCGTTGGCATCGACCTCGAAGGCAGTCGGTTGAATGAACAGCCCCTTGCCAGCCACCTGGGTCGCCGAGCCGCCGCAGACAAGCCCGCCACCCTCGGTCTGGCCCTTGTCGATGTAGCCCAGGACCTTGTCGTACTGGATCTGGTCGACAATGGCTCCCATGCTGGTGGCAGGGTCGAGTGGATCGGCCGGCTGGTAGCCATGGGCGGCCTTTTTGAATTCCTCGATGAAACGTTCCTTGATGTCCTTGTGCACCAGTACACGCGAACCGGCGGTACACATCTCGCCCATGTTGTAGAAGATCGCGCCGGCTGCGGTGCGAGCTGCCTTGGCAAGATCGGTGCAGTCCGGCAGGACGATGTTTGGCGACTTGCCCCCCAGCTCCAGCCACACCCGCTTCAAGTTAGACTGGGCCGCGTAGCCGGCAATCAGCTTGCCCACGCCGGTCGAGCCGGTGAAGGCGACGCAGTCGATGTCGTTGTGCAGCGCCAGGAGTTTGCCCACTTCACCGGCGCCAGGCAGCACCTGGAAGATTCCGTCTGGAATGCCAGCTTCCTTCGCCAGTGCCGCCAAGCGAATCGCGGTCAGCGGGGATTTCTCCGATGGCTTCAGGATCAGCGCATTGCCGGCAGCCAGCGCCGGGCCGAATTTCCAGCTCGCCATCAGGATGGGGAAGTTCCACGGCACCACCGCCGCCACCACGCCGATCGGTTCGCGGGTCACCAGGCCCACCAGTTTCGGGTCGACCGGCGCCACTTCACCGCCGACCTTGTCTATCGCTTCGGCGAACCATTCCACGCAGTATGCTGCACCCGGCACGTCGACGGAGGTGGTGTCGCCGATCGGCTTGCCGACGTCGAGCGTTTCCAGCAGGGCGAGTTCGTCACCGTGCTCGCGGATCAAGGCGGCGAAGCGCTTGAGGATACGGCCACGCGCCAGCGGGGCGAGATTCGACCAGGCTCCGGATTCGAAAGCGCGACGGGCAGCCTTTACCGCCCATTCCACCTCGGCTTCGCCGCACAGAGCGATCTGGGCCAGCTTATCGGCGGTGGCCGGGTTGATGCAGTCGAAGGTGCGACCATCCCCGGCCATAACGTACTCGCCGTCGATGAAGGCGCGGCCTTCGATGGTAAGTTGGCCGGCAAGCTGTTTCCACTCGGCATGACTGCGTGCCATGGGGTTCTCCTTTGGGTAGTAGGTTCGGCCACCCTGCGTGGGATGGCCGTGCTTAGAATGTTGGTGGCGAGCTGGCGCTGACGATCTCGCAGACACTGTCGCCGATGTTGCGGAATCGATGCGGCAGTTTGCTGTCGAAGTAGTACGAGTCGCCGGGGCCCAGCACGCGGGTTTCGTTGTTGACGGTGACTTCTATTTCGCCGGTGATCACCACGCCGCCTTCCTGGCCTTCGTGAAACAGCATGTCCGGCCCGGTGTCAGCCCCCGGCTCGTAGCGTTCGCGCAGGATGGCGATGTCACGGCGCTCATGTGCGGTGCCAACCAGCAACAGCTGTATCTGCTCGTTACCGAGGTTGGGCAACTCGTCTGCCTGATAGAAGGCGCGCTGCTGCTGGGGCTCGACATCGAAAGTAAAGAACTCGGCCAGCGTCATCGGCAGGCCCTCTAAGACTTTCTTCAGCGAGCTGACCGACGGGCTCACCCGGTTCTGCTCGATGAGCGAGATGGTTCCGTTAGTCACCCCAGCCCGTTTAGCCAGCTCGCGCTGGGACAAGCCGAAGCGGTCCCGAACCATCCTGAGTCGTGCACCGACGTCCATTGTTGCCATATCCGATCGTTGTTAAGAATATTAAACCACAAGTGATGAGGATTTTGACCACCCTTCGCCGCACATGCTGCGCTGCAAAATTAAAATTTCTTTGCTTCACGGGGATTTTATAGTCAAAATCAGATGAGGGTCACAAGCGAAATGTGCAGTTTTTTAAACGACACGTCGCTCGATGTACCACTACATACCCAGAGGAGACGGTTATGTTAATCGGCGTACCGAAGGAGATCAAAAATCATGAATACCGGGTAGGGTTGACCCCGTCCGGTGTGCGTGAGCTGGTTGCACGTGGTCACAAGGTGTTGGTGCAGACCCAGGCGGGTTTGTCCATCGGTTTTGCCGACGAGCAGTATCTGCAGGCGGGCGCCGCGATCGCTTCGAGCGCCGAGGATCTGTTCGAACGCGCCGAAATGATCATCAAGGTCAAGGAGCCGCAGCCGGTCGAATGCCGGATGCTGCGTCCAGGCCAGCTTCTCTTTACTTACCTGCACCTTGCTCCCGATCCGGAGCAAACCAAGCTACTGATCGAATCTGACGCGATCGCGATCGCCTACGAGACCGTAACCGATGAGCGGGGTGGTCTGCCGCTGCTGGCGCCGATGTCCGAAGTGGCTGGGCGCATGGCGATTCAGGCCGGCGCGCATGCCCTGGAAAAGGCTCAGGGCGGTCGCGGCGTGCTGCTCGGCGGCGTGCCGGGTGTGCTGCCGGCGCATGTTGCGGTGATCGGAGGCGGCGTAGTCGGCATCAATGCCGCGCGAATGGCGCTGGGCCTGGGCGCCGACGTCACGATTCTCGATAAATCGTTGCCGCGCCTCAGAGAGATAGACCTCATGTTCGGCGGTCGGATCAAAACGCAAGTGTCGAGCGCCGCCAATATCGACGACATCCTACGCATCGCCGATCTGGTTGTCGGTGCGGTACTCATTCCCGGTGCCGCAGCGCCGAAGCTCGTCACCCGCGCCATGCTCAAAGCAATGAGGCCTGGCGCGGTGCTGGTCGATGTCGCCATCGACCAGGGCGGATGTTTCGAGACCAGCCGACCGACGACGCACCAGGACCCAACCTATGTGGTCGACGGCATCGTCCACTATTGCGTGGCCAATATGCCCGGTGGCGTAGCACGTACCTCCACCCTGGCGCTCGCCAATGCCACCCTGCCTTATATGCTGGAACTGGCCGACAAGGGATGGCAGCGCGCATTGCTCGACAACGGCCATCTGCGCAACGGTCTGAATATCTGCCGGGGCAAGGTGACCTACCCAGCGGTTGCCCAGGCGCTCGGCTACCCCTTTGTTGACCCTATCGAAGCGATCAAGGCTTCGTCCTAACCTGTACGCGAGAGAGATCATGCAGCGCCCCATCATCGGCATTCCCTGTGACATCAAAACGGTTGGCAAACTGCCGTTCCACGCGGTCGGCGAGAAGTACATCAAGGCGGCGGTCGGCGGAGCTGGCGGCGTTGCGCTGCTAATCCCGGCACTGGGCGACGAGTCGCCGATCGAGGACATCCTCGAAATTGTCGACGGCATCTTGCTGCCTGGCTCTCTGTCCAACGTCGAACCGCATCGCTACGGTGGTGCGGCCAGCCGACCGGGCACTTTGCACGACCCGGCGCGCGATGCCACTACCTTGCCGCTGATTATGCAGTTGGTGGAAGCAGGGGTACCACTTCTGGGTATCTGTCGAGGCTTCCAGGAGATTAATGTCGCATTCGGCGGCGAGTTGTTCCAGCACGTGCAGGAAGAGGAGGGCAAGCGCGATCACCGCGAGCCAGAGGTCGACGACGTCGAGGCGATGTACGCGCCTGCCCATGCGGTCAGGTTGACTGAAGGCAGCTTGATGAAGCGCTGGCTGGGCCAGGAAGAAGTTATGGTCAACTCGCTGCACCAGCAGGGCATCAAGCGTCTTGCTGGCGCACTGGAGGCCGAGGCGGTGGCCGACGATGGCCTGGTCGAGGCCTATCGGGTACGTGATGCCAAGAACTTTGCCTTCGCGGTGCAGTGGCACCCCGAGTGGAAATACGAAAGCAACCCTGTATCGCAAGCGATTTTCAGCGCGTTCGGTGACGCTTGCCGAGCACGCCGTGCCCGCCGCGACCGTTAAGTCGGCTCGCAGCGAGGCACACGGCAGAGCCGGACGACTACCGGCCGGAAATAGAGGAAAACCTTGTTATGAACAACGAAATCTTTGAATGGCTGCGTGAGCATCGCATTACCGAGGTGGAGTGTATCCTGCCCGATATGACCGGGGTGGCCCGTGGCAAGATCATCCCCAAGGACAAGTTTGTGTCCGAGCCGGAAATGCGTCTTCCGGAAGCGGTGCTGATTCAGACGGTGACCGGCGACTACCCGGACGACAGTATGCTCGATCTGACCGACCCGGACATGGTGCTGCAACCGGACCCGAACACGCTGCGCTTCGTGCCGTGGGCGGTTGACCCGACCGCGCAGCTGATCTTCGATTGCTTCCGCGCCAATGGGCAGGCGGTCGAAACCGCACCGCGCAATGTGTTGCGTCGCGTGCTGGCCCTGTATGAGGAAAAGGGCTGGGAGCCGGTGATCGCACCAGAGATGGAGTTCTACCTGCTGTCGCCCAACCCGGATCCGGACATCCCACTGGCTCCGCCGATCGGGCGTACCGGCCGCGCCGAATTCGGCCGTCGTTCGTATGCGATCGACGCAGTGAACGAGTTCGACCCGCTGTTCGAAGACATCTACGACTACTGTCACGCACAGAACCTGGAAGTGGACACGCTGATCCATGAGATCGGCACCGCGCAGATGGAGATCAACTTCCTGCACGGTAATCCGATGGATCTGGCCGACCAGGTATTCCTGTTCAAGCGCACTGTACGCGAGGCGGCGTTCCGCCACAATATGTACGCCACCTTCATGGCCAAGCCGATGGAAGGCGAACCGGGTAGCGCGATGCATATGCACCAGAGCGTGATCGACCACAAGACCGGCAAAAACATCTTCAGCAACGAAGATGGCACGCCGTCCGAGCACTTCTTCCACTACATCGGCGGCCTGCAGAAATACCTGCCGAGCGCGATGCCGTTCTTCGCCCCGTATGTGAACTCGTACCGTCGCCTGACCCGCTATACCGCGGCGCCGACCAATATCGAATGGGGCTACGACAACCGTACCGTCGGTCTGCGCGTGCCGCATTCGTCGCCGGCTGGCCGTCGCGTGGAAAACCGCGTGCCGGGCGTGGACGTGAACCCGTATATCGCCATGGCCGCCACGCTGGCCTGCGGTTATCTGGGCATGGCCAATCAGATCGGCTGCTCGGAGCCGATGCAGACCAATGCCTATGAGCTGCCGTACCAGTTCCCGTCGACCGCCGAAGAGGCACTGGACAAGCTGCGTACCTGCCCGGAGTTGGCCGAAGTGATGGGGTCGCGTTTTGTCGAGATGTACCTCGGCGTGAAAGAGAAGGAAAACGCCGAGTACTTCCGCGTGATCAGCCCGTGGGAGCGCAAGTTCCTGCTGCTGCACGTCTAAGCGTTAACGCCCGACATAGAAAATAAGGAGAGCAGCCTGACCGAACTACGTCGATCAGGCTGGCCCGGCCAGGCCGGGGATAACAAAGAGGAATCATCATGACCCAACGTTCGACAGAGCAATGGCGTGCACTGGACGCCGCCCACCATCTACATCCGTTCTCTGACACTAAGTCGTTGAACGAGCAGGGCGCACGAGTCATCACCCATGCTGACGGCGTCTATCTGTGGGATTCGGAAGGCAACAAGATTATCGACGGCATGGCCGGCTTGTGGTGCGTCAACATCGGCTACGGCCGCAAGGACCTGGCGGAAGTGGCCAAAAACCAGATGGAAGAGCTGGCCTACTACAACACCTTCTTCAAGACCACGCATCCGGCGGTAGTGGAATTGTCGACCTTGTTGGCCGAGGTGGCTCCGGAGGGTTTCGAGCATGTGTTCTACACCAACTCCGGGTCCGAGTCGGTCGATACGATGATCCGCATGGTGCGCTGCTACTGGGACATCAAGGGCCAGCCGCAGAAGAAAACGCTGATCGGCCGCTGGAACGGTTATCACGGCTCGACCATCGGTGGTGCCAGCCTTGGCGGCATGAGCTATATGCACGAGCAGGGCGACCTGCCGATTCCGGGCATCGTCCATGTCGAGCAGCCGTGGTGGTACAAACATGGCAAGGACATGACGCCGGAAGAGTTTGGCATACAGGCGGCGCGATGGGTCGAGGACAAGATTCTCGAGGTCGGCCCGGATAAGGTTGCCGCTTTCGTCGGTGAGCCGATCCAGGGGGCCGGTGGCGTGATCATCCCGCCGTCGACCTACTGGCCGGAGATCGAGCGTATCTGTCGCAAGTACGACGTGCTGCTGGTGGCTGACGAGGTAATCTGCGGCTTCGGTCGCACCGGCGAGTGGTTTGGCCACGAGCGCTTCGGTTTCACTCCGGATATCTTCACCACCGCCAAGGGACTGTCCTCGGGTTACCTGCCGATCGGCGCGGTATTCGTCGGTCCGCGGGTCGCAGAGGGGCTGATTGCTGGTGGCGACTTCAACCACGGCTTCACCTATTCGGGCCACCCGGTTGCCGCCGCCGTCGCCCGTGCCAACGTCGCTGCACTGCGCGACGAGGGGATTGTCGCCGCGGTGAAAGAGGACATCGGTCCATATATGCAGAAGCGCTGGCGCGAAGTGTTCAGTCAGTTCGAGCATGTCGACGATGTGCGCGGCATCGGCCTGATACAGGCGTTCACGCTGGTAAAGAATAAAGCCACCCGCGAGCTGTTCCCGAACTGGGGTGAAATCGGTACGCTATGTCGCGATATCTTCTTCAAGCACAACCTGATCATGCGGGCCTGCGGCGATCACATCGTAGCCGCGCCGCCTCTGGTAATCAGCAAGGACGAGATTGAACAGCTGCTTGCTACCGCAGCCGAGTGCCTGCGCGAATTCGAACAGGCGTTGAAAGACAAAGGCTTGGTGTAATTTCCCAAGAGCTTGCTTGCAGCTGTACTAACGGGCCTGATAAATTCAGGCCCGTTTTTTATTCATGATCTTTGCAAGCATGCCGATAAGTTCGATAACGGTGTGCATAGGCAAAGCATGCCGACGAATTCTCTCAATGATCGGGACGGTACATGTTTGTAGGAATCGGTTACGTCATCATCCTCGCGGCGGTATTCGGCAGCTATGTTGCCGGCGGCGGTCACCTGGCCGCGCTGGTTCAGCCGCTTGAATTCCTGATGATCGGTGGAGCGGCGTTCGGCGCCTTTCTGGCCACCAACGGCGGCCCGGCGCTCAAGTCGGTGCTAGCGGCACTGCCTGCCGTATTCAAGGGTCCGAAGTACAATAAGGCGGTGTACATGGAGTTGTTTGCCCTGTTGTTCGAGATTCTGACCAAGGTGCGCAAGGAAGGCCTGATGTCGATCGAGATGGACGTCGACGCGCCGGAGAGCAGTCCAATCTTCAGTAAATATCCGACGATCCTCGCCGACCACCACGTGGTCGAGTTCATGACCGATTACCTGCGCCTGATGGTTGGTGGCAACCTGAACGCCTTCGAGATCGAGAACCTGATGGACGTCGAGATCGATACCCACCACCACGAGGGGGACGTGCCGGTCAATGCGGTGCGCAACCTTGCCGATGCGATGCCGGCTTTCGGTATCGTCGCCGCAGTAATGGGCGTGGTGCACACGATGGAGTCGGTGGGGCTGCCGCCGGAAGAGCTGGGCATTCTGATTGCCCGAGCGCTGGTTGGTACCTTCCTGGGTATTTTGATGGGCTACGGCTTCATTGGCCCGATCGCGGCAATTCTTGGTCACCGTCATGCCGATCAGACCCGCATTCTGCAGACCATCAAGGTGACGCTGCTTGCCAGCATTAACGGCTATGCGCCCCAGGTCGCCGTCGAATTCGGCCGCAAGGCGCTCGTTTCGGCGGACCGCCCGGCTTTCGCCGAGCTGGAAGAGCACGTTAAACAGTCGAAAAACCGCTAACCAGAGAAGTGTGCAGTCATGGCTGACGAATCGCAGCGTCCCATTATCGTCAAACGCATCAAGAAGGGTGGTCACGCGCATCATGGTGGCGCCTGGAAACTTGCCTACGCCGACTTCGTGACGGCAATGATGGCGTTCTTCCTGTTGATGTGGCTACTCGGCTCGGTGTCCGAAGGCACGCTCAAGGGAATCGCCGAGTACTTCAAGATGCCGATCAAGGTCGCCCTGATGGGCGGCAACAGTTCCGGTCAGGCGACCAGTATCATCAAGGGGGGCGGTACTGACCTGACCCGCAAGGCGGGGCAGGTGCGGCGCTCGCCGTTCGAGGAACAGGAGCGCGAGAAGGTGCGTCTGAAGGAGCTGGAACAGAACCTTCAGCACAAGATCGCGAGCAACCCGCTGCTGAAGGACTACAAGGATCAGGTGAAGCTGGAGATGACGCCTGAAGGGCTGCGCATCCAGATTATCGACGAGAAGAACCGTCCGATGTTCGACAGTGGCAGCTATCGGTTGCTGCCGCAGACCAAGGAAATCCTGGCCATCCTCGCCAAGGACCTGGCGCAAGTCAGCAACCATCTGAGCATTTCCGGACATACCGACGCGCGGCCGTATTCGGGAGGTTCGAGCGGCTACAGCAACTGGGAGCTGTCGGCAGACCGAGCCAATGCTGCACGACGCGAATTGCTGGCCAGCGGCGTACCCGCTGACCAGGTGTTGCGCGTGGTCGGACTTGCCGCGGCCAACCCGCTCAATACGCAGAACGTATTCAGTGCCGAAAACCGTCGCATCACCATCATGGTGCTGAACAAGGAAACCGAGCAGAGAATTCTTGCTGCCGGCGTGCCGGTGGGCCCGTCTGGCGAGGTGAGTGCCGGACAGGTGGCCACGGCTACCGATGCCGCCGTGGCCGCAGCAGCCAAGCCTACCACTCATTAAGCGATGCGCTGGTTCAAGCCTGCCCTGATCCAACTGGCCGCCTCACTGTTGGCCTGGTTCTGGATCGCACCGGCCACGGCACCGTTGGCTTGGGCCGGCTTGCAGGGCGTACTGGCGGCCTCGCTGGCCTGGATGCTGCGAGAGCGCGGCTGGCGGTTGATGATCTATGCCGGCTTTTGTCCGGCGACGTTGGGCATGCTGCAGCTTGGCCTGCCGAACTGGTTGTATCTGGCATTGGCCCTGTTGCTCATTGGGCTGGCTCGTAATGCGGCGTTTGAATCGGTGCCGTTTTATCGCTCATCCGCCGCTGCCGTGGCGGCCGTGGCGGCCCGGTTGCCGGAGAATGCCCGACTGCTCGAAGCCGGTTGCGCCGATGCACGGTTTGCGATGGCGCTGTCGGCAGAGCGACCGGACGTCACCATTGTCGCCTGCGAGAATGCGCTGCTTGCCTGGTGCTGGGCGTGGCTGCGTTGGTGGCGTGCAGGGCAGCCGGCCAATGTGAGGATCGTTTATGCCAGCCTCTGGTCGCTTGGCTGGCAGGAGTTCGATGCGGTGTATACCTTTCTGTCGCCGGTGCCGATGGCGCGAGTCTGGCGGCAGTTTCAGCAGCAGGGGCGGCCGGGCAGCCTGCTGTTGAGTAATACCTTTACTGTCCCCGGCGTTGCGCCGACTGCTACCTTACCCTTGGGTGGGCCGTT
Source organism: Crenobacter oryzisoli (assembly GCF_030385785.1). Taxonomy (GTDB): domain Bacteria; phylum Pseudomonadota; class Gammaproteobacteria; order Burkholderiales; family Chromobacteriaceae; genus Crenobacter_A; species Crenobacter_A oryzisoli. Next base: position 74,755 of record NZ_JAUEDK010000017.1, on the reverse strand, counting down.
GCAGCAGGCCTTGCTGATATGGAACCACTCATATGAACGCGTCTGATTGGCTGCAATCCCTGTCATCGCAACGTTGGCCGATACTTCCCGCCTCCCGGCAGGCCTTGGACGAGCTGGACAAAAAACAGCTCGACCTGATCTATTTCGGCGACCTAGCTAATCTCTGTCTGTCAGACCCGCTGCTCTTGCTGGACCTGTTGCGTGCGGTGTCGGGCTCTCGCGCTCTCAATCGCGACGATGCGACGCTATCGGTCGAGTCGGTGCTGTTAATGGCGGGGCTGGACAGCGTGCTGGGGCGCTTTCGCGACCTGCCCGCCATCGCGGTAACGGCCTCGCTCGGTGCTGCGCGAGTCGATCAGCTGACTGATTGGCTAGGGCGCGCCCGGATAGGGGCCTACCTTGCCAAGGAGTGGTTGTCCCTGGCTGATGCGATACGGGTGGAGGATGTCTACCTGGCAGCGTTGATCTATAACCTGCCGGCATGCCTGTACCTTATGACGCAGCAGCGCCACCAGGACGGGCCATTGCTGTCTCAGATAGAAGAGGCATTCAATGTCAGCTACGACCAACTGGTGCAGCAGTTCATTGAAACCCTGCCGCTGCCGGCCGCTCTGTTGTCGCTGCTTGACGGAGCGAACCATGACCCGCGCCGCACCTTGCTGCAACTGGCGGTCGAAACCGCCAATACCTTAGATCTGGGATGGTGGCAACCTGCCTGGAACAGCCGGTTGGCTACGGTGGCGGCGGAGGTCAACATCAACCAGGAACAGGTCTATCAGACTGTGGTGCAAGCGACGCTGGCGGTGGCACGCCACGCTCGGGCGCCGGGTTATGCCAATCCTGCTCGTTATCTGCTGGCATCACCCCCGTTGGCGCCGAGCAATCCGACCCCGGTCGAAGACCGATTGCCGCCGGAGTTGTTGGATGCCGTGCTGCGTGAATCGATCCGGCACCTGGCCAATGATCTTAAATTCGAGCGGGTGCTGTTTTTGCTGTACGATCAGCCCAGCCATTCGCTCAAACTGCGCTATAGGCTCGGCCTGCCAGAGGGACACCCGCTTGAGAAGCGGTTGATCCCACTGCAACCGGCATCGTTCTTCGGTCAGCTTTGCGGTAAACCGCAAAGCATTCATGTTCAGTCGGCCGTAGCTGCCATGCTGGCCAAACGTGAACCCGGCGGCTTCGTCGAGTTGGCCGAGGCGCACGAATTCGCAGCGATGGCCCTGTTTGCCGGCCCGACGCTTGCCGGCGTGTTTTATGTGGACAACGCCCGCTCGGGGCGGCCGATCGACGAGAGTGACTACCAGCGTTTCAAGGCTCTGGTCGCTTCGGCAACCCGACCCCGCTGATAGATGCCGATCAAAACGATTTCCTCCGCTCATAACAACGACCTGAAAGACCTGTCCCGCCTGCTGCAGAATGCCCGCGACCGCCGCAAGTCCGGGCTGATGGTGCTGGAGGGGATACATCTTGCGACCGCCAGCCTTGAGGCCGGCGGCGAGCTAACCGCCCTCTATATCAACGCTGAGGCCTCTGCTCATCCAGAGATCGTCCAACTGGTCGCCTCAGTTGGGGAGAGGGTGGCGGTGTCCTATATCACCCCCGGCGTGTTCGCCAAGGTTACCGCGCTGACGAGCGCTCCCGAACTGCTGGCGTTGGCGCGTCGCCCCGTGCCCGAGCGCCCGGCAGCCCATGTGTCGCGGCTGCTGTTGGAAGACATCCAGGATCCGGGCAATCTCGGCACCATTCTGCGCAGTGCCGCCGCATCGGGTGTGAACGAGGTCTTTCTCTCCAAGGGCTGCGTCGACGTGTATTCGCCGAAGGTGCTGCGAGCCGGGATGGGGGCGCACTTTGTGTTGAACTTGCACGAGGCGGCAGACCTTGAGGCGGTGTTGAACGACTTTAACGGCAGTAAATTGGTAACGGCGCTTGACGGAGCGGTATCGCTGTACAGTCAGGACTTGACAGGTCCGGTGGCCTTTGTGTTCGGCAATGAGGGGAGCGGCGTTTCTACCGCGCTCCAGGCGCTGGCACCGGCCAGGATAAAGATTCCGATGCCGGGTCAGGCAGAGTCGCTGAATGTGGCGATGGCGGCGACGGTGTGCCTATTCGAGCGCGTGCGTCAGCTGGAAGCGCAGGCTGGTTAATTGTTTGTATACATAGGTAATTGTACGTATGGAAGCGGGCGTTGGCTCTCGTTATCATGACGTTGTGCTTGGCGTCCGCGACGTGCACAACAGCTTGCCATATTCTCCTTCTGGCGGCAGGCTGTACTTCCCCGATACTCCTATGCCCTCCCTCCCCGGAGGGCTCTTTTTTTCGTGCCCACCAAGTGCTACCTTGGCAGAAAGGCCGGCATGAAGCTGCAGGCAGCGCGCAAGAGCGGGCAACTCCTTAGTGTTTGCGTGTCACAGCGGACTGACGGTCAGTAAGCTGTGGTTTGTAGGGCCAATTACGCGAAATCCCCACCAAATTGCTCGACAATTGCTGCCTAAACTTGGTTAAGCCGTTACAATCTTAATCGGAAGATAAATAGAGATGAGATGGAGCAGGCGATGTTGATGGACCGCTTCGGGCGCACGATCGAATACATACGACTGTCGGTGACTGACCGCTGTGATCTGCGCTGCAGCTACTGTATGCCCAAGGGATTCAGGGGCTTTGAGGAGCCGGAGCATTGGCTGACCTTCGATGAGATCGAGCGGGTGATTGGCGCTTTCACCCGTCTGGGGACTCGGCGGGTGCGCCTGACTGGTGGCGAGCCATTGTTGCGCCGGAATCTGCCTGAACTGGCGGCGCGCTTGGCTGCACTGCCGGGGCTCGACGATCTGTCGCTAAGCACCAATGCCACTCAACTGAGCAAACACGCCGAAGCGCTGCACAATGCAGGGGTGCGCCGACTCAATATCAGCCTGGACTCGTTGCGACGCGACTGCGTGCACGAGCTAACAGGCAGAGACAGTCTGCCACGCGTCATGGATGGGCTGATGGCGGCCAAGGCGGCCGGATTCGCACCGATCAAGATCAATATGGTGGCGATGAAGGGTGTCAACGACGATGACATCGAGACCATGGTGGCGTTCTGTATCGAACACGGCTTTGTGCTGCGCCTGATCGAGGCGATGCCGATGGGCGATACCGGTCGCGCGGCACATTTTCTCGATTTACAGCCGGTGCTCGCGCGTCTGCAGCAACAGTTCTCGCTGGTGCCACAGGCTGCGGACCTCGGGGGCGGGCCAGCGCGCTACTGGTCGACCCTGGACGGTCGCTTCACGCTCGGCCTGATTACGCCAATCTCCCAACATTTCTGCGCTACCTGTAATCGCGTTCGCCTATCGGTGGACGGCACCCTCTATATGTGTCTGGGTCAGGAGGAGCGTTTCGAGCTGCGTCCGCTGCTGCGTGCTGGCTGCAGCGACGCGGAGCTGGAAGCTGCGATCCGAGAGGCTATCGAGCTCAAGCCCGAGAGGCATGAGTTCCGAGAACGGCCTGGCAAGATCGTCCGCATCATGTCGATGACTGGCGGCTAAGCCGTATTGATTCATACCACTATACAACCCGCCTGTTGGCGGGTTTTTATTTAATTGTAATATTTAAACGTGCCGCGGTTATTCCATTTGCCCGAGTGTAAAATCGACCGCCCTTACGTGGTAAAAACCGGTGTCGGCCGGTAGTGGTAGGCAATGAAGCAGACGATGTTCCGCTGGCTGGCGCTGGGTGCGCTGCTGGCACTGGTGAGCGCGTGCAGCGAGAAGGACGCGCAGCAACTGGCCAACAAGGCACTTCAACACGGTGGCAAGGCGCTGGCCGAGCATGCCGAAAAGTTGATCCGCGAGGCGACGGGCCAGTTGACCGGCGAACTGTCGGGCAGCTCCTCAGGATCGGTTCCGGACAATGTGCCGCTGGTGAATGGTACTAAGGCAGTCGGGCATCGTGACTTCGCCGGAGCGAAGAGGGTATTGCCGCGTCTCTATAGCGGCATGGAGGTGACTTTCTATTGCGGTTGCGATTATCACGACAAGACCATTGATCAGCGCTCCTGCGGTTTCAAACCGCGCAAGAATGCTGCGCGCGCGGCCCGTCTGGAGTGGGAGCATATCGTTCCGGCCTGGGTGCTGGGCCATCAGCGGCAGTGCTGGAAGAACGGGGGGCGCAAGAACTGCGCCGACAATGACCGGGTATTCGCAAGGGCCGAGGGCGACCTGGTAAACCTGGTCCCGGCGATTGGCGAGGTGAACGCCGATCGCAGTAATTATTCGTTCAGCGCCTGGCAGCGCGGCAATCCACATCCGCAATACGGCCAGTGCCCGATGATCATCGATAGCAAGATGAAGAAGGTGCAGCCACCTGAGCCGATCCGTGGGCGTATCGCACGGATCTATCTCTATATGCACCAAACCTATGCGTTGCGGATGAGCCGGCAGGACAGCCAACTGATGTGTGCTTGGTCGCGTGAGCACCCGGTGGACGACTGGGAGTTACGCCGGAATAAGCGAATCCGCGCGCTACAGGGCAGCGACAACCCGTTCGTGACCGATCCGCAGCAGGTCGAGCGCTTCTGCCAGGCGGCGCTTGCGTGATGTTGTTCTGTGTGACCGTTTTGGCGTTGAATTCGCAACGCTGAAGAGTTCAGTGGAGCTACGGCGTGGCGTAACCGCGGCACAGGTAATGAAGCGCGACGTCACCAATGCTGCCGTCTGGCTCTTGACCAAACCCATCCGGAGGCAGGTCCTCACGTAGTGCGACGTCGTTTTTACGCTCATCGTGGTACATCACTAATTGCCGTGCGGAGGTTTCCATCGTTCTGCAACGAAATGCGGCGTCAATGTGCATGCTACTGACCAGCCCGATCTTTCCGACTGTGACCGGGGGCTTGTACTCGACGCGTAGCCGAGCATGAATCACGTCGCCATCACTGCTCATATTGGCCGAGTCGACCTGTACGATGTTGCCGTTGTTGGTTTTGCCGGCAGTTTGCCAATGGCTGGGGCTGGCCAATGCCGGCGCTGCGACGGTGGCTAGGGCGATGAGGTACCATGTTTTCATGGGAACCGCCTTTCGATTATTTGGGGGCGGCCGTGGCCCCTGAGCCTAATTGTAGGCAAGGGCGGTTGGGCGCGTGCTACCCATGCCGAGGCTTGACGGCGTTGTTATTTCAGCGTCGATGAACTTGAGCAGGCCGGCTGCTACGAAATGAACTAAAAAAGAGGGTCAGCCTACCAGCGACACCCAGCTGGGATGTCTATGTTGACCTTATCAAGGAGATGTCATGACGCGTATTGCCATTGTTTATCACAGCGGCTACGGCCACACTGCCAAACAGGCCGAGGCTGTGTATGCTGGCGCTGCCGCCATTAGCGGTGTAACTGCGACGCTGTACCCGATCGACGCCGACGGCAATCTGCCGGCCAGTACTTGGGAGGCGCTCGATGCAGCCGACGCTATCGTGTTCGGCTCGCCGACCTATATGGGCATGGTGTCGTGGCAGTTCAAGAAATTCGCCGATGCCAGCTCCAAGCCATGGTTTGCACAGAAGTGGAAAGACAAGGTGGCTGCGGGTTTCACCAATTCGGCCAGCATCAACGGCGACAAGCTGTCGACGCTGCATTACCTCAACACCTTGGCGATGCAGCACGGCATGATTTGGGTCGGCACAGGGATGCTGCCGTCCAATACCAAGGCGGCCACACGCAATGACCTGAATTGGTTGGCGGGTTCTTCCGGGCTGTTGGCTCAGTCGCCGTCCGATTCGAGCCCGGAAGAGGGGCCGTTACCGGGTGATCTGGAGACTGCCAAGCAGTTTGGCGCGCGCATCGCCAATATCACCAAGCATATCCATGGCTAAGCGTTGAGCGGACTGGGGAGAGGCGGCGTTCTGCCGCTTTTTTCATTGCGTGACCTGCGGGGGGGCTTGCTATGTGTGTCGTGTGCTCTGGGCGAGTCCGGGGCGAATGCATTCTGAAAGGAGAAGGTGATGAAGATTGTCATCATCGGTGCCACTGGCACCATCGGCCTTGCCGTGCAGGCCGAACTCGCGCAGCGTAATGAGGTGATCTCAGTGGGCCGAACCCGTGGTGATTATCAGGCTGATATCACAGACGTCGCCAGTCTGCAGGCCTTGTTTGCCAAGATCGGTCGGTTCGATGCACTGGTCGCCACGACGGGGGCTGTGCACTTTGGTTCGCTAGAAGAAATGACGCCGGAACTCTACCAGATCGGTCTGGCCGACAAGCTGATGGGCCAAGTGAAACTGACCCTCGTTGGCAAGGATTATCTCAACGATGGCGGTTCGATCACGCTGACAAGCGGGGTATTGAGTGAAGACCCGATCCGCTTTGGCAGTTCGGCGTCGATGGTAAACGGAGCGATTGATTCTTTCGTTCGGGCGGCGGCTATCGAGCTGCCACGGGGTCTGCGCATCAACAGTGTCAGCCCGGGTGTGATCGCCGAGTCGATGCCGTCATACGGACCGTATTTTCGAGGCTTCCTGCCTGTGCCGGCGACCAAGGCGGCACTCGCGTACAGCAAGAGCGTGGAGGGTGCGCAGACCGGTCAGGTGTACCGCGTCAGCTAAGGCACCCGCTATGGGAAACAGGGAAAGCGGCCAATGAGCCGCTTTTTTTGTCGACCTTATTTGCTTATATGCATCCAGCGCGATGTTGTGCTCAGCGTGCACCGTGCTCGGCGAACCAGGCGAGCATTTTTGCCCAACCGTCCTGCGCAGCTGCCTCGTTATAGCTTGGTCGATAATCGGCATTGAAGCCGTGGCCGGCTTCCGGGTAGACGATCACCTGCGATGGATTGCCGGCGGCTTTGAGCAGACCCTGCATCTTCTCGATGCTGTCGACTGGAATGCTCGAGTCTTGACCGCCGTACAGGCCCAGCACCGGCACCTGCAGTGAGGCAACGAGGTCAATCGGGTTGCGTGGTGTCAGGGGCGTCTTGTCGCCTACCAGCCGGCCATACCAGGCCGCGGCGGCTCGCAGGTTCGGGTTGTGTGCGGAGTACAGCCAGACGATGCGGCCGCCCCAGCAGAACCCGGTAATCGCTGCGCGTTTCACGTCGCCACCGCTCACTCCGGCCCAGGCGAGAGTGGCATCAAGATCGGCCAGGACTTGTTCGTCAGGCACTTTGCTGACCACTTGGTTGATCAACTGGCTGATGTCGGGGTATTTGCGTGGGTCACCTTGGCGGAAGTAGAGCTCCGGTGCGACCGCGAGGTAGCCTGCCTTGGCGAGTCGGCGGCACAGGTCCTGGATGTGTTCGTGCACGCCAAATACCTCTTGCACCACTAGTACCACCGGCAGCGGGCCGGTACGGTTAGGGCGGGCGAAATAGGCGGGCAGGGAGCCGTCTTTGGTCGGGATCGCCACGCTGCCGGTAAGTAGCCCTTCGCTGTCGGTATGGATGGTGGCGGCACTGATGGGCTGCACCGCCAAGGCGAAGCCGGAAGCGATCATGACGCCGAGAAACCGGCGGCGCTGCGGGCTGGGGGGAGAGGTCGGAGTGGGCGGCATGGTGCTGCTCCATAAGCGGCAATAACGACAGTGTAGATGCTGGCGGCGTTAACCGTAGGGGTTGAGCCGGCTCATTCCAATAAAATTGAAGAAAAAGCGGACTACGACGAGCTCGCAACTGTCTGCAGATCAGCTATGATTGCCGGTTTTTCGCCTGGATTGCGCTGCTGTCATGATGCTTGTCTCCCACCTGGTGTTCGGCGCTGTCGCCGGCGCCGTCGTGGCCCACTTCCATATCAGCCCCTTGTGGTTGTCGATGCCCCTGGCGATGGGGGGCGCGCTGCTGCCCGACATCGACCACCCTAAGAGCGCGCTGGGCAGCCGGGTGCGGCCGGTGTCCACGCTGATTGCCAAGGTGTTCGGCCATCGAGGCCTCACTCATTCTTTGCTGGCCGTATTGGGCTTGAGTTGGCTGCTGTTGCACCTGTCCGGTCATAAGATTGCGTCGAGCACGCTGGCGCCGCTGCTGGCGGGGTATCTGTCGCACCTGCTTGCCGATGGTCTGACGCCGATGGGCGTGCCATTATTCTGGCCGGTACGCGTCCCCGTGCGCTTTCCGCTGACGGTACGAACCGGGTCGGCTGCCGAGAAGTTGCTGACCTTGGCGGTGGTGGTTGGGTCCTGCTGGTGGCTCGGGCCTCATTACTGAACCGATTCGGCCAATCGTGCCTCGACGTGGTAGACTGGCCGCCTTTTTGCCTTACCCTAACTCATTGTGACAACTGAACTTTTTTCCACACTGCCGCTTTCGCCGGCTATGCTCGCCAACCTCGACAGCCTCGGCTATAAGTCCATGACGCCAATCCAGGCGCAGAGCCTGCCGACCGTACTGGCAGGTCGTGATCTGATTGCTCAGGCGAAGACCGGTAGCGGCAAAACCGCCGCGTTCGGCATCGGCCTGTTGAACAGGATCAATCCGCGCTGGTTTGCCGTGCAGGCGCTGGTGCTGTGCCCGACTCGCGAGCTGGCCGACCAGGTCTCCAAGGAAATCCGTCGGCTGGCACGTGCATTCGACAATATCAAGGTGCTGACGCTGTGCGGCGGTGCGACGATGCGCCCGCAGATGGCGTCGCTGGAGCATGGCGCGCACATCGTGGTCGGTACGCCTGGACGTATACTCGATCACCTCGAGCGCGGCAGCCTGGACCTTGCCGGCTTGCAGACGCTGGTGCTCGACGAAGCAGATCGGATGGTCGATATGGGCTTTTACGACGATATCGCCAAGGTGGTGAAAGCCTGCCCGGCGGAGCGTCAGACCCTGCTGTTCTCGGCAACCTACCCGGATACGATCCGCCAGCAAAGCGCACGATTCCTGCGCAACCCAGCCGAAGTGGTGGTGGAGTCGCAGCACGACGACAGCAAGATTCAGCAGCGTTTCTTCGAGGTGGCACCGGAACAGCGTCTTGCCACGGTTGCGAAACTGCTCAAGCACTACCGGCCGGTGTCGAGCATTGCCTTCTGCAATACCAAGCAGCAGTGCCGCGACCTGGTTGATTTGCTGAGGGCCGAGGGCTTCACCGCACTGGCGCTGTTCGGCGAGCTGGAGCAACGCGAGCGCGACCAGGTACTGGTGCAGTTTGCCAATCGCAGCTGCTCGGTGCTAGTGGCGACCGATGTGGCGGCGCGCGGCCTCGATATCCAGTCGCTCGAAGCGGTGATTAACGTCGACCTGACCCGTGACCCTGAGGTGCACGTGCACCGCATCGGCCGCACCGGTCGCGGTGACGAGCAGGGTATCGCGCTGAGCTTGGTGACGCCGGCCGAGATGTTCCGCGTCGAGGCGATCGAGAACTACCAACGTCGCCCGGTGGAGTGGGGCACCATGGCCGAGCTGAACACGAGTGGCAAGCCGCTGACTCCGCCAATGGTGACGCTGCAGATCCTCGGTGGGCGCAAGGAGAAGATCCGCCCAGGCGACGTGCTCGGCGCGCTGACCGGCGAGGCCGGTATACCGGGTGCCCAGGTCGGCAAGATCGCGGTGTTCGACTTTTCCACCTACGTGGCGGTAGAGCGCGGCATTGCGCCTCAGGCGCTAGCTCGCCTTAACGCCGGCAAGCTGAAGGGCAAGAGCGTCAAGGCGCGCTTTCTCGAAGACTGAACTTCAAAGCCTCTCAGCGGAGGGGCTCTGCTGTGAGCGCAATGGTAGCCAGCCCTTGCTTTCGGCCAGCCTTGCAATGAGGTTGGCCGAATTTTTCTGCACCAGCAAAATGGGACACGGCCTGTATTGTGGTGCTACTTCACGATTGATACAGGGACGACATAACGAAGACCGGGCCGTGCGTCACAGGACGCCGACCCGGTCTTGATGAAGGATTGGTAGTGAGGTCTGAGTGAAATTGTTAGCGGACGATGCTCATGTCGTCGCGTCTTGGCATTGGTCGACGCTGGACGACTCATTCAGGCAGATAGTCGTCGTGCTCGTGCCACAGCGATACATCATCACGCAACATCAGACGATACACTTCGTCCTCAGCCATCGCATGGAGGGGAAACGGCCCCGCCCGCACTGCGCCAGCAGTCTCTATGACCGCCCAACCAATAAAGCCGCCCTTGGCGTCTAACTCACGTTCAATTCGGTAATTCATTGCTGGATCTCCGATAACTGCCGTGGGAGATATCATCGTGGATGATGTTTCCAAAATCACAAATTAAAAATTTGTCATTGATTTCCGAGTGTTGCAGTGCACAGAGTCTGAGCTCTTTGGAGCAACCCCCATTGTGAAAGCCTTGGACGGGAGGTAGGCCATACAGGATTTTTGCGGTGCGGAAGGCCATTGCTCCGACGAACGGTAGCAAGCCCCGTGTCTCATATGTCATCAATCGTGAAAACAGTCGATGCCGATGTGAAAACTAGGCAATTTCCGGTGTGGGGATGAGAAGGCGACCGATAGGCCGCCTGATGACAAGAGATATTTAGTGGGCATGGCCCGGCGGCTTGTGATGATGCCGCCAATGTTCGATGCCCTGCGAGAGCAGCTGCAGTGCGTACACCACGCCGAGTGTCACGAGCATGGCGAGCAGAATCCACGGTTGCGCCGCGAACACTACGATCGCTATCACGATCGCGAACATCATCAAACCGTTGTACCAGCCGCCTTGTTTCCGCAGTGTTTTCATGGCGTAACTCCTCGGCCGCGAAACAACGACGGCCTGTTTCCAGTGTAGGTCATCGTGGGGCGGGCAAGGCTGGCCAAAGGCGTTTGACACTGGATGTGGGACTAGTCCGAGTAGCCAAGCCAGCTCAGGCGATCGATGCACGCTCACGATGGCGCCATGAATCTTCTCCATCGGAGCATGTGCCGCTTGGCGGCCCTCTGCAGATCGCCAGCGCAAGTCGTCCAGCATAATCAGCGCCGATTGCTATACCCAAAACTGGACTCGGGAGCGATGATGATCAATCAGCAAAATACCCAACTTGACCAGTACGAGTACGTAATGTCGGTACGGGCAGTGCGCGCTGGCCGGTTTATCGCCGACATAGGGCAGCCCCGGTTCCTGATGGTGCCCGACGGGGAAGATCCGCTGCCTGGCGATGCAGTGGCCGCCAACGGCTGGTACAAGGCGGTGCGGGCACGATCGATCTGGCAGAGCGCGCAGGGCGAGGAGCGGGGTGACATCCTGTTCATTGTCCACGGTTACAACCTGAGCGAGACCGAGGTAATGCAGCGTCACCGTCTCCTGACCCAAGACCTGCGCGCACTCGGCTTTCTCGGCGTGGTGGTGTCGTTCGACTGGCCAAGCGACGACAAAGCGCTCGCCTACCTGCCGGACCGGCACCGCGCCAAACGCAGCGCAATCGAGCTGGTCAACTCGGGCATCAGCTATCTGTCAGGCAAGCAAACGCCCGATTGTGCGATCAATATCCATTTGCTCGGTCACTCTACCGGCGCGTTGGTGGTCCGCGAGGCGTTCGATGACGCCGACGACACCGCGATGTTCAACAGCGGTTGGAGCGTCAGCCAGATTCTGTTTGCGGCCGCCGATGTGTCGTCCAACTCACTGGCGGCCGACAACCCCAGCGGCGAGTCGGTCTATCGGCACTGCATGCGGCTGACTAACTACAGCAATCGCCACGACGAGGCGCTCGACTTGTCCAATGTGAAGCGGCTGGGCGTCGAGCCTCGGGCCGGGCGGGTAGGGCTGCCGGCCGATTCACCAACGAAGGCGGTCAATGTTGACTGTTCCGCCTACTATCAGCACCTCAGCAACGAGCCATCGGTGGCAGCGGCCGATCAGGCGGCATTTCTCGGCCTGCAGAGCCACTCCTGGTTCTTTGGAAACCGGGTATTCACCCGCGACCTGTTCGCCACGCTGACCGGCGTGGACCGCGGTGCGATCAAGAGCCGAACGACCGATGGAAGCGGGGCCCTGGTCCTGAAGCGCTAAGGCTAATAGGCATGATGAAAGCCCCTGACTCAGCGGCTTTGCAGCGGTCATCGCAGCCAAAAGTGAGGGGTGGAGCTTCGGGCGCTAAACGGAGCTATTTCAACCTCGTCAGACACTATTTAGAGAGGGACGGGCTACCGCTTGTAGTGGAGACACAAAACAAGCGGGGATGTATCTGCATCCAGTTTTTCTTAACGAGTAATTTTTTATTGTGGTGGGTTCACCACGACATATTGCACTGATGTACCGGAATATTGCGGCTGGTACCATGTGCTGCCGCATTGTTGGTAGGCAACGTTACCTACCATAACGGCGGTGCAGCTTGGTGGAATAGAGTGAACTACGTTACCAACAACGGCAGCGGTGACCGCGACCGTCGCACCCACCGCTGCTGCAGTTGCAACGGGGTGGTAGTCGTCATTCCAACCATTATTCCCCTGAACGTTAACGTTTTTATTGACGTTGACGTTGGCCTCACGACTTACTCTCACATTATTGTTCATTGTTGCATTGCGGTCATTCGTACGTACATTGCGGGTGTTATTGGGGATTGGGGGGCGATTGGCTACGCTTGCATTTGGACGAGGGGACGAGACACCTCCGCCCCTTCTAGCCAGTGCTGGCTCAACAGCCAGCGCACTACATACGAGGAGCAATATCAGCTGTGCAGAGCGAAATTTAGATTGGGACATAGCTTGCACTCCTTTTATTGATTACTCGTCGGTTGTGGCGCTAACTCAACATGTTGCGTTCCTTTTGGGGGGTGAAATTCGAAAGCGCTTTCTGCCAACCTGGCTTTTACATCCCATTGTAGATAAGTCACATGCTGAGGCTGTACAGGATCGTTGGTTGTGGTCACAACCAGTTTTATTGGCAAAATTTCATGGCCTTCTGTCATGCATACTTGCCAGTCAACATTTTCCTGCCTAAAAGCATAAAGTTGGCAACTCTTGCCATTTATCAGCTCCGGCCCCACTCGCAATGCACCAGTCAACTTGCTCTCGTTGTCCTTGTCTGTTCCCCAGTAGAACAGGTCGGCCAATGGAAACTCAATTCCGTAGTTCTTGGCTGCGACATCAAGTAGGGCACCTATGGTTGGCGGAGCGGTTACGCGGGCATAGTAAGGCGCCCCAATCGTGTATACCGTTAGGGTCTTGCCATTGTAAAACAATTCACGCGAACGTAGCGCCGAGGTGCTATTAAAGTACAGTTTGTTCGGGCGTACAGCACTCAGACGGAGAGAACTGTCGGATTGGATTTTTTGCCCGTTGTCGAGTACCAAATCGGTTGCTGACCGGGCTTGGATAGAAAACGACTTCAAGCTTCGAAGGTAGTTGCCCATGTGCTTAAGTGCCGCCAACGCATCAGGCTCAATGGTTTCCGCCACCGCATAAAATGGCATGATTAGCAACGTCGTCAGCGCGAGCGTGATCACGAGTTTATTAGGGAACATGCAACCTCCTTTCCCGATAAATTTGTTTTTCACAAGAATTGTATAGCCCGGTTTGCCAACCAACGCATGTACCGACAGGTGGCGTCCTGATTCCCTGCGCTTAATCACGAAACATGCGTGCTATCGTCATAAATGCACTCATAAAAAATGGTTTTTACTTAAATAGTGTTTTGTGAAAAATAACTTTTTATTAAATATGGATTTATTAAAAACAAATAGCCCCTAGATCTAGGGGCTATTTGTTTTATTTTCTGCGTTAGAAACGGTGCACGTCGTGAGTAATGAACGGGGTCTCGGGCGGCGGCATGTCGAGCCACTCGGGGTGTGCCAGGCTGTGCTCGATATCAGCCAGGCCGCTAGCCCAGTGCTCACGCATCGTCAGTGCTCCGAACTGGTAGTCCTTGTAGCTCCCTTCACAATTCTTTTCCTTGTAGATCAGATGGATCACGTTGAAGAGCCGGTCGCAGGCCTCTTCCGCGGCGCGTCGGTACCAGGGGTTGTCCTTGCGGACGTCTTCGGGCACCAGCTGCATCAGCTCGCGTAGCAATCGGCGGTGCTTCTGCATGTTCGCCATATACGTGGTGATCATCCGGGTTCGACTCGAGTACTGGATGTCCTTCTGACGCAATGCCACCTTGGATAGGTCGGTCGGCAGTGAACCATGAGAGCTCCATAGGTCGACCTGGAAGACCAGCGAATTCTTGCGCGGGGTGGTGGTCAGTACCTGTTGTAGCGGCGTGTTCGACACCACGCCGCCGTCCCAGTAGTACTCGCCGTCGATCTCCACCGCCGGAAAACCCGGCGGCAGCGCGCCGGACGCCATGAAATGCTCGGCGCACAAGGGTTCCTTGGTATTGTCGAAGTAAACGAAGTTGCCGGTTTTCACGTTCACCGCGCCGACCGATACGCGCATCTCGCGGGTATCGTTGAGCCGGTCGAAGTCGACCAGCGCCACGAGCGTGCTCTTCAGCGGAGCGGTGTCGTAGTAACTGGCATTGCCCGGGCCTGCTGGGCCGTCGGTGTTGAAAGGCGTGCGCGGCACGAAGAAGCCGTTTTGCCCTTCAGTCAGCGCGCGCCATGCCTCCCAGCCGTTGTACAGGCCGATTAGCGGCTCGGGCCAATCCCTGAGAAAGCTCATCTGCCCCAAGGGGCTGGGGGGCAGGAATGGTGGCTGGCAGATGGTTTGCCAGAACTCCTGCAGTCGTTCGACGCGCCTCTCGGGCGGGTTACCGGCGATGATCGCCGCGTTGAGTGCGCCGATCGAGATGCCGGCCACCCAGTTAGGATGCAGATCCGCCTCGGCCAAGCCCTGATACACCCCAGCTTGGTACGAGCCGAGCGCGCCGCCGCCCTGCAAGACCAGCGCGACCACTTGGTAGCGGTGGTCGGCTGGCAGACGCGGGCTCTGGTAGAGGTCCGCGCCTACATGGCAGGCGGCGTTGAGCGTGCTTGTCGCCATGCCGTCTCCTTATTGCATATACCAGCCGTGGCTAACGATGAACGACTGGCCGGTCAGCGCCGCGCTTGGGAACGCGGCGAGGAACAGCGCAGTCTGTGCCACATCGTCGACGGTGGTAAACACGCCATCCACCGTGCCGCCCAGCATCACCCGCCTGACTACCTCCTCCTCGCTGATGCCCAGCTCCTTGGCCTGTTCGGGAATCTGCTTGTCGACCAGCGGTGTGCGCACGAAGCCCGGACAAATCACGTGCGAGCGGACGTTGTACTCGGCGCCTTCCTTGGCGAGCACCCGTGCGAGGCCGAGCAGGGCGTGTTTGGCGGCAACGTACGCCGATTTCAGCGGTGAGGCCTCGTGCGAGTGCACCGAGCCCATATAGATCACCGTGCCGCCGCGCTTGTCCTTGTACATGTATCGCAGCGCGGCCTTGGTGGTGAGGAAAGCGCCATCGACGTGGATGGCCTGCATTTTCTTCCAGTCGGCGAAACTGTAGTTGATGATCGGGTTAACGATCTGGATGCCTGCGTTCGAAATCAGGATGTCGAGCTGACCGAATGCATCGACCACCGCCTTGGTGCCGGCATTGACCGCTTCCTCATTGGTAACGTCCATCGCCACGCCGATCGCCTTGCCTCCTGCGGCCTTGATCTCGTCGGCGGTCTTCTGCGCAGCGTCCAGGTTGATGTCGGCAATCGCCACCGAGGCGCCGGCCTTGGCATAGACGATGGCGATTTCCTTGCCGATGCCACTGGCTGCGCCGGTGATCAGTGCGACTTTTCCGTTCAGTTGCATTGCAGTGCTCCTTTCGGTTAACCCAGATAATCGAAGACCACTTCACCCAAGCCAAGGGTCAGGTCGGCTACGATGTGGCGTGCCTCGACAACCTCAAGCACCGGCAGCTCGGCCACCGGCGCCAACGCATGCGGGAACAGCGATAGCGCCGCCGGTCCGGTCCACGCGCCTTTGACCGTGACGTCCTGCAGGTGGTAGCGCACCAGCTCGCAGATGCGCGGGGTGCCATCCACGTGTGGAATGATCTTCAGCAGAAAATTCGGGGTGTTGGCGAGGTTGTACCCGGCCGCAATAGCGTCGAGCGTCTTGTGTTTGTAGCCCATTGTGGCGGTGACCACCCGTACAGGGCCGTAATCGAGCTCGCCAACCAGGGTATCGATATGCACTTGCAGGCGGGGACAGGCGAGCTTCTTCGGGAAGCCCCACAGTTCGCGACCGCCGGCGATCGGCGGATGGTCGTTCAAATACATCGCATGGGTGTAGCTACCGGCCTCGCCGCGAAAGGTGACCGGAATGACCTGACCGCTTTCGGTATAGTCGCCGAAGCCGGTGGAGTCGGGCATGCGGATGAATTCGTAGTGCACCAGCGGCTCGCCGATTTCGAGCGGCTCGGGGACGACGGCGCGCAGTTTGTCCGGGTCGGTGCGGTAGGTGATGATAAAGAACTCGCGATCGACGAAGCGATAGGGGCCGATCGGAAAGGCGGGGTTGGTCAGCGGCATGGCAAACGCCTGCTCGCGGATGGTGCGGATATCCATGAACAACGGCTCTCCCAATAGGGGTGGAACAACACTGTCTGGCGTCCAACAACATGGCAATACAGCGGCATGGTGCGCCGCGACATGCATCACCACGTTAGCACATTCTGACGAAGGTCCCGGGCATTGGTTCCCCCGGCGTCACAACGCGACCATGGTATTTCGCGGTACACTGCCTGCCTGTCAAAACACCAACAAGGAGATCACCAATGGAACTCATCGATAACGTCAGCGTCGCCAAGAAGGCCAACGTCTACTTTGACGGCAAGTGCATCAGCCACAGCCTGACCCTGGCGGACGGCACCAAGAAATCGGTCGGCGTGATCCTGCCGTCGACGCTCACCTTCAACACCGGCGCGCCGGAAATCATGGAGCTGGTGGCCGGCGAATGCCGCATTACGCTGAAGGGCGAGAGCGAAGCCAAGGCCTACAAGGCCGGCGAGTCGTTCAACGTGCCGGGCGACAGCAGCTTCCAGATCGAAGTGACGGACACGCTGCACTACGTCTGCCACTTCGGCTAAAAGCCGCTAGTACAGACTGCAAGACAAATAGGCGGCCTATAGGCCGCTTTTGTTTTGGGCAGACGTCAGGGCCGACTAACCGCGGCTATCGTAGAGATATGACGCACCCCATTGATTTTCCGATAGCCATGGCACTGGTCGCGGCACTGGGCTGGCCGGCACTGGCGGAGGCTGCAGCAGTATCCGGCGACATGCTGATTTCCGGCTCGCGTGGCTGGTGCGTCTCTGGGGATGGCAGCAAGGTTCTCGCCGCCACTTGCGATGGCAGTGACCTCCGTCAGCGCTGGATGCTCGGTGCTGCGGCGCTGTATCCGGTTTCTGGGACCGGCCTCTGTCTTGCAGGTGAACTGGTCGAGGGAGGAAGTCTGTCGCTGGCCGCTTGCGACGGGGGTACTGCACAGCAATGGACATGGTCCAGTAGCTCGTTGCACGACGGCGCCTGGGCGCTGACGCTAAGCAACGACAACGCGCTGATGGTGTCGGCATTACAGGATGCGTCAGGGCAGCACTGGACCCGCCTTACCGATCTCATGGCCGAGGTTGACGCGGGTAGGGGGCAGATCGTGACCTACCCGATTTCCGCGACCGATACGGCCTCGCTCCAACTCGAAGAGGCGCGTCATATGGTGAACCAGCTGACGCCGCCGACCATGCCGCTGCCGACACCGCGCAACGTGTCGGTCTTTCCTGGAGACGTACCCTCAGATGCGCCGCGCATCAGTGCCGTCGTGATGCTGGACCGCCGCTTCGAGCGCTACTCGCACGTCGGCTGGAGCCAGCTGCCGCGCAACTGGCTCGCGACCCCGCTCTACGCGCCGGCCGGCGAGACGCTCACCGTCACCTTGCCCGACGATGCCCGCACCGACGGCGTGTCGCTACGTGTCGGTCCTCATACCGACGTGATCGTGCGCACCCAACCCGGCCAGACGATAAACCGCTACACCCGTGTCAGCCTATCGGTGCCGCTCAAACCCGGAACCAACCTCGTGCGCAGTCAGTACGGTGGGCTGGTGATCGTCGAGTCGGCCGAGTCGACCAACGAGACGCTGCAGGTAACGATCGGCGGCGCAGTAGAGGCACCGTATTTTCGACTCGGCACGCTCAGCAACGCCGACTGGTCGGTCGCACGCAGCGCACCCGCGCCCTGGGCGGTGCTTGAGGGCACCAAAACCGTGCTGGTTGTGCCGTCGAGTCAGGTTCGTACGCTCGCGGACCCGACCCGTGTGATGAGAGCGTATGACGCGGCACAGGCGGCGGTGATGGATCTGGCGGGCTTCGATGGTTCCTCGCCCTGGCACCCCACGCTGCAGGGCAAACAGTGGCTGGTCGAAGACATTCAAATCAGCCACGGTTACGGTCACGCCGACTTTCCCATCATGACGTTGCTCGACTGGAAGCTTGCCAGTGTTGATGCAGCGACGAACTGGGGCGTTATGCACGAGACCGGCCACAACTATCAGCAGACCTGCCTGTGGGCGGAGC
This sequence comes from Crenobacter oryzisoli, assembly GCF_030385785.1. Lineage (GTDB taxonomy): Bacteria > Pseudomonadota > Gammaproteobacteria > Burkholderiales > Chromobacteriaceae > Crenobacter_A > Crenobacter_A oryzisoli. Next base: position 56,387 of record NZ_JAUEDK010000017.1, on the reverse strand, counting down.
GGTATGGGATCGAGTCGACGGTAAACCTCTATCCGCTCTACATCGCAGAAGTCATGCGCAAGCATCCGGAACTGATCGACACACATCACTATTCCGCTTCGATCGCCAAGCTGAAATACGGTTTCGATTTCGACCGTGATACCGACGACATCGACAAACTGGTGTTTCTCGCTCAGTTGCGCTACGCGTTTCCCGAGCAGGGGTGGGACATCTTTCGTCAGCTCAACCGCCGCTACCGGGAGCTGCCGGCTGGCGAGCAGGCTGCCATCTGTGTTAGTCGGCAGCGCCAGACCGACACGCTGTACGAGCTCTTGTCCGACATCACCGGCCACGACCTGACCATGCATTTCCAGCGCTGGGGGGTGCCCATCTCGGCCGATGCGATCGCGCGCGTCAAAGCGCGCTCGCTGCCACTACCGCCGCTGGCGACCTGGCTGGTGAATCCTGAGCAGGCCGGGTCGTCGGCGCAGTGAACGGGCTGTCCGGTGGGGGCTTTCTTGCCTGCCGGGTTACAATCGCACTATCACCTCACCGAGCCCACGACCATGATGACTTTTCTCGGCGCACGACTCGATCGCAGCGCCTTGGTGCTGATCAATTGCCGGCTGGATGGTTACCCGGCGTTCTTCCACGTGGAGCCGGAGGCCATCGGCCGCTTTCTGACTGTCGATTTGCAGAGCGACAGCCACGCCGCGCTCTTGGTCGAGGAGCAATGGGCGCGTTTCGCGCCGATTTTCGAGAAGCTGATCAATAAGCACGGCAACGATTTCGTCGCCACGGCGGCGATGCTGGGGCTTTAGGAGTCCACCCCCCCTTCATCATAAGGGCAACCCACGGGTTGCCCTTTCTATTTGCTGAGCCAGGAGGCGAACCGCCGGTAAGCGGTTTTACCGGGCTCGTCCGGCGGCGCTTTCGTAAGCACGCGGTGTCAGGTACGACTAAGACATGGGGCCGCGGGAGCGGCCATTCCTGTTCCGGAAGACCGGTGTTGTGACGTTGGCCCGAAGAGGTAACACCATGTCCGGCAGTAGCGAGAAGACCGCCTTCGTATTCGCAGGCGGCGGTAGCCTCGGCGCAGTCGAGGTGGGCATGTTGCGCGAACTGCTTGCTTACGGAGAGCGAGCCGACGTGGTGGTCGGCGCGTCGGCCGGCGCGATCAACGGGGCTTATTTCGCCGGCCGGCCTGATGCCGACGGCGTGGCGGCGCTAGCAGCACTATGGGGGCAGCTGCGTCGTCGTGACATCATGCCGATGACGATGCTCGGCCTCTTCAACATGATTCTGCGGCGCCGCCAGCACCTAGTCGAGGCATCGGCGCTGCGTGCCTTGCTGGTGCGTCATCTGCCGTTCAGCCGGCTGGAAGACGCCAGCCTGCCGCTGCACGTGGTCGCGACCGACCTACTGAGCGGGGACGAGGTGGTGCTGGGGCAGGGACCGGCGGTCGATGCGGTGCTCGCTAGCGCGGCGATTCCCGGAGTGTTCCCGCCGGTCGAGCTCAATGGTCACATGCTGGTCGACGGCGGCGTCGCCAACAACACGCCGGTGTCGGTGGCGGTGAAGCTGGGCGCGCGACGCGTCATCGTGCTGCCAGCCGGCTTCGCCTGCGCGTTGCAACAGCCGCCGCGCAGCGTAATCGCTCAGGCGATGCATGCGCTGACGCTGTTGATCGCCCGTCAGCTGGTCAACGATATCCGCGCCTATGCACCGCAAGCGGCGATCCACGTGATTCCGCCGCTGTGTCCGCTCAATACCTCTCCATATGACTACAGCCAGTGCGGTCGGCTGATCGAGCTGGCAGCAGAGCGTACGCGGCAGTGGCTGCGCGATGGGGGACTGGAGACGCCGACGCTGCCGAGCTCCTTGCTGGAACACCACCATTGATGGTTCGGTCCGGCCGAAGCACCCGCGGCGGGAGGTGCACTCGGCAACTTATGAGGCGACGGCGAGCACCTCGCGCTCGATGTGCACCGCATCGATGAGACAAAGGGGATGGTCGAGCTCTTCAATGGCCGAATCAGCGATGCACTAAAACAGCGACCTGATTTAATTAAAAAAAGCGTGTTAGCAATCGTCCGGGACCTAACAGCTGGACCGCCCCAATACACATGGCAAGAAGGAGGCAGCAAATGGTTTGGCTCCAGAATTACGATCCGCTGAACAATGTCGTCCTGTCTACGGTATTGGCCGGTCTGCCGGTGGTGGTGCTGCTGGGAGCCTTGGGGCTGTTTCATGTGCAGGCTCACCGCGCAGCGCTGCTGGGCCTGATCACGGGATTGATCGTGGCGATCTTCGCGTTCGGCATGCCGGGGGCCATGGCCGGAAAAGCTGTCGGGCTTGGCCTCGCGTCGGGGCTCTTTCCTATCGGCTGGATCGTGCTCAACATCATCTTCCTGCACCGGCTCACGACCTTGAATGGCTCGTTCAAGGTGCTCCAGAGCAGTATCAGCGGGATTACCGAGGACCGGCGTCTGCAGCTGTTGCTGGTAGCCTTCAGTTTCGGCGCCTTCTTCGAGGGGGCGGCAGGTTTCGGCACGCCAGTGGCGGTGACCGGCGCCATTCTGATCGGGCTCGGATTCTCGCCTCTAGCGGCTTCGGGGCTGGCCTTGATCGCCAATACAGCGCCGGTGGCGTATGGGGCGCTGGGGGCACCGATCATCGGCTTATCGTCGGTGACCGGGCTTGACATCAATCTGCTGTCGGCCATGATCGGGCGTCAGCTGCCGTTGTTTTCGCTGTTGGTGCCGTTCTGGCTGATCTGGGCATTCGCCGGCTTTCGCGGCATGCTGCAGATCTGGCCCGCCATCCTGGTAGCCGGGACGAGCTTTGCCATCCCGCAGTTCCTGGTGTCGAATCTGCACGGTCCATGGCTGGTGGACGTGATCGCCGCTCTGGTGTCGATGGGCTGCCTGACGCTGTTCTTGAAGGTGTGGCAGCCGCGCGAAATGTGGACCAGCACCGCGCTGCACAAACAGCATGATGAATCCCACGTCTCCGCGGAAGAGCGGGCTGCCGAACAAGCCGCCGGCGGCGGCCCTCGGATCAGCGTGACCCAGGCCTGGCTGCCGTGGATCATCCTCACCGTGTTCGTGTTCACCTGGGGCATCCCACAGTTCAAGAACTTTGTCGACCACCTGTGGGCGTGGAATTTTGCCATCCCTGGGCTCGACAAGCTTGTGCAACGCGTCCCGCCGGTGGTGCTGAAACCGACACTGGAACCGGCAGTGTTCAAGTTCAACGTACTATCGATGGCGGGCACCGGCATCCTGTTTTCAGCCATCGTCGGCGGTCTGATCATGGGCTATTCGGTCGGCCAGTTGGTGAAGGAATACTGGAACACCCTGAAGCTGGTGCGCTTCTCGCTGTTGACCATCTGCGCAATGTTCTCGATTGGTTTTCTGACCCGCTACGCCGGACTCGATAGCACGCTCGGGTTGGCGTTTGCCCATACTGGCGTGCTCTATCCGCTATTCGGCACCATGCTCGGCTGGCTCGGCGTGGCGCTGACCGGTTCGGACACCTCGTCAAACGTGCTGTTCGGTGGCCTGCAGAAGACCACCGCCGAGCAAATCGGGCTATCACCGATTCTGATGGCGGCGGCCAACAGCTCGGGCGGGGTGATGGGCAAGATGATCGATGCGCAGTCTATCGTGGTGGCCTCAACCGCCACCAAGTGGTTCGGCCACGAGGGCGATATCCTTCGCTTCGTGTTCTTCCATTCGGTGGCGCTGGCGGTGCTGGTTGGCTTGCTCGTCACCTTGCAGGCCTATGTGGCACCCTTTACGCACATGGTGGTGCACTGATTGCGCCCCGCCGGGGCAAGGACTGGCCAACTGGCCCGAAATAGGACGACAACCGGCCATTCGAGAATCGTCGGGACGCCGACGAGCGGGTAGAGAGTCTTCGCCTAGCGGAGGGCCAAGCGCTAGACGCTTCCCGCAAGGTTCTGGCGAATGAAAAAAGCCCGGCCAAGGGCCGGGCAAAGCTCATCCTGCGCGGTCGTGGAACCGCTCCAGGCATTCTTCAGACTGTCTTGGCGCCGACGGGCAGGGCCGCGGTGCGCTTGGGCTGGCGGAACACCAACACATTGCCGGCCAGTACCAGCACCAAACCCAGCAACGCCAACGGCGTCCAGTGATAGCCCTCGAACAGCACAGACACGTTTAGCGCCACCACCGGAAACAGCACGGTGCAGTAGGCCGCGCGCTCCGGGCCGAGCCGGCCAACCAGCATCAGGTAGGCGGTGAAGCCGATCACCGAACCGGGGATGGCTAGATAGGCCAGCGCGCCCAGATAGCGCGCCGAGGTGTCGATGGTGAACGGCAGGCCGGCAACCAGGCTGCCAGCCACCAGAATCAGCGAGCCGCACAGCATCGCCCAGGCATTGGTCTCGAGCGGCTTCAGCCCAAGCGTCTGTAGCCGCGCAGACAGCAGGTTGCCGGTCGAGAAGCACAAGGTGCCGAGCACCGACAGTCCTAGGCCGATCAGCGTGCCGGTGTCAGCGCCATGACTAACCAGCTCGGGCCAGAACAGCGTGACGATGCCGGCGAGGCCCAGCGCGCCGCCGGCCATCACCTGCGGGGCGATGCGCCGCTTCAGGAACAGCCGAGCGTTGAGCGCGTTCCACAGCGTCGCGGTCGAGAACACCACTGCAACCAGCCCGCTCGGCAGATAGTGACTGGCGTGGTAGAAACACAGGAAGTTCAGGCAGAACAGCGCCAGTCCCTGGGCAAGCACCAGCCGAGCTGCCTCGCCGCGCGGACGGCGCAGCTGTTTTCGGATCGCCAGGATCGCAAACAGTACCGCAGACGCCAGCAGAAAGCGGTAGGCGATAGACAGCGAGATCGGCGTGCTGCCCAGCTCCCATTTCAGCGCGATCCAGGTCGTGCCCCAGATCAGCGCGGTAGACAGATAGAGCAGGGCGTTCATGGCAATCTCCGGCGGTTCGATGCCCAGAGTGTCGTCAATGGCTGCCTTACGCGATTGCATATTCCTGCGCTTTTTTGCGGTGCAGCGCACACAGGCCATACGGGCGTCGTACACTGCAAGGTATAGAGGACCTTGTCATGACCACCCCCGCCTTACCCGTTTACGAGACCCTGACCCAGTCGCACGCCGAGCTAGAACGTTGTGGCGTGCTCGGCGATGGCCTGACCGCCGCTTTGTGGCTGCGCACCCAGCTGGAAGACACCTTCTACAATCGCCCCGAACATCACACCTTGTCCCTGTACCTCGAAGGCGGCTTCGAGATTGTGCGGCGCGATCGGCCGCAGTGTCAGCGTGGCGCGCCGGGCAAGCTGTGCGTACTGCCGGCTGAGCACGAGTCCGACTGGCAGGTGAAGGGGCCGATCCGCTTTCTGCACCTGTATTTCCCGACCGAGCAGTTCGACGCGCTGGCGGTAACGCTGCTCGATCGCGAACCTCGCGAGATGCAGTTGCTCGACCGCACTTATATGGAAGACCCGGTGCTGGCCGCGCTATGCAGGCAGCTGGCGGCGCTCGACTGGGACAGTCTGGATGGCAGGCTGACCGGCAACGCGCTCAGCCACGAAGTATTGGCACACCTGATGCTAACCAATACGGCGCGCCGCCATGCGGTGACAGTGAAAGGCGGGCTCGCCCCATGGCAGCGGCGCCGAGTGCGTGAGCTGATCGAGGTCCGACTGGACGGCGAATTGACGGTGGGTGAACTGGCAGCCGAGCTGGCGCTGTCCGAGTACCATTTCGCGCGAATGTTCCGCACCTCATTCGGCCAAGCTCCGCACGGGTGGATCATGCAGCGCCGCCTCGCCCGGGCGCAGTCCTTGCTGCAAACGAGCGCGCTGCCGCTGGTTGATATCGCCGCCGCCAGCGGCTTTGCCAGCGCCAGCCACCTCGGCAACCGCTTTCGCGCTGCACTTGGCGTCACTCCGGGCGATTACCGGCGCTGGTACGGGTGCAGCCAGCCGAGCTGATTCCCTGCCTGCATAGATGGGCAGGCTATAGTGTCACCAACGTCTGCCGTCAGACGGCGCGGTGGGCAGGGCGCAACGACGCCCACATCCTTCTGGTAGTTATTAAATGAAAGTTATAGCAGTGCTTGTGATAACTCTTTGAAACATATGAGCGCATAAGTTTTATGCATTTGTCACTATAAAATGAAAGTTGAGATAATTAGTATTTGACTAAGAACTCGATTTTAAAATTAAGTTGAGGTGGCAGCCCAACATGCTGAGTAACTTCCATAGGCGAACTGCTCATGCCTCCTCCTAATCATGCCCCGAAGCTAGGAAAACGGGGGATTCACCGTGTTGCTGCCTGGACGCGCTCTGGCAAGAGCTAAGTCAGCTTTCGGCTGCATGAAGCCCGAACATAATTGCTTTAATGACGTGAAGAGTGCGACGGAGTCAGTGTGATGAGCGAGGTGGACGAACGCTCTTTGGCGTGGGCTTCGCCAGGTCGATTTGCAAAGTGCAGGGGTTTTAACCCCAGCCTGAAGTAGGCTTTGAGCGGAGTTGTCGAGGCACTCAAACTCGAGTACCTCGACTTACCAGACATAATAGACGTCACACTCAGCTATTTGAGTCCAGGGTTTGGTTAATGTTCACCCAGGCGCATTCCAACCGCGCCCGGTTATTCGCGCTGAGTTTCCGCAAACCAATTTCACGTCCCATGGCCAAAACGCCCGATTCCTGGTCATGCCCCGCTTCTCTCATCTCGAAGGCGAGTGCCTGCAATTCAGTCAACGAAATCTCATCGACCGACCGTACAGTGCCATCCACAGGACGCCGGAACTGAATCGCGTCATCATTCCCTTTGAGCCTGAAGAATGTACCAACATCTTCAGCCGTACTCTCATAGTGTTGTGATGCTAGGCTGACGACCCGTTCCTGGATTCGTGGACCGGTACGCCCCCAGCCGTGTAACCGAGCAATGCGGCGTGCCAAAACCTCATCCAGAACCGGACCTTCGATGTTCACCACATGCTCAATCATGTTGAGGAGACGGGGAGTGTAAGTCTCTTCAAAGAATGCTCCCGGGTCGGCTTCAAGCCCGGCAAATGCAAGGTCCACTTCAATGAACTGCTCTCTTGGCAAGGCATCACTTGATACGGCAGAAGCATTTCGTGCATAGGTCAGGGGGGGCGTCGCAACGGCATCCGCATCGTCTGCCACGATAGAGGGCATTTCCACACGGTCTGACGATGGTTTCATTGACCCAGAAATTACCTGCTGCGCTAGAACTGCAGCAGCTTCTGCCTCTTTCACTCGCACTGCTCGCTGTGCCGCCAGCAGCGACTCAAGTTGCCGATGAATCTTTTCGACGGTACCAGGCATGTCAATCCACCAGTCGGTCGACCAGACTCGTAGAATGTCCCATCCCAGGCCACGTAATACCTGCTCGCGGAGCTTGTCGCGGTCACGGGCCGTCGCCGAGCGATGATAGGTTGCCCCGTCGCATTCGATGCCAGCCAGATATCGGCCCGGTGCGTCAGGGTCAACGACACCAAGGTCAATGCGGAATGCCGACACCCCGACCTGCGAGTGCAAAACCCACCCCTTTTCAGTAAGCGCAACGGAGACAGCTTGCTCGAAGGGGCTATCAAAGTCGCCGACACTGCCGGCGACAGCCTCACCAAGCGCACGCGCGCCACGGTCGGCAAACTCAAGGAAGTGCTTCAGGTCGCGCACCCCCAATGCCTGTGTTCTCGACAAGTCCATCTGCTCCGGTCGGAAACTCCCGAATACCCGAAGTTCCTGGCGGGCACGAGTGATGGCAACATTCAGTCGTCGCTCACCACCCTGTTGGTTCATCGGGCCGAAGTTCATCGGCATCAAGCCGTCTATACCCGGGCCATATGTAATGGAGAAGTACATGATGTCACGCTCATCACCCTGTACGCTCTCCAGGTTCTTGACGAAAACCGGCTCCAATTGCGCCTCGAGGAAGTACGGCTCAATAGACGGGTCCTTACGACGCTCCTCATCCAGTAGGTCCTCAATCAGCGCTTGCTGCTCGGTATTGAACGTGACAACACCAATGGTCAAGCCGCTATCTCGGAACCCCGGCGACTTCAGTTTGCCGACAAGGTCAGCCACCAATGCTTTCGCTTCCGGTTTGTTTGTCCGAGCTCCCCCTCGTTCGTATTGTCCATTCAGCACATGGTTGAAGCTCACCGCACGGTCATTGGTCACCGGACTCGGGAACGTAACTAGGTCCCCGTCGTAATAGCGATAGTTGGAGAACGCAATCAGGCTCTCGTGACTACTACGGTAGTGCCACGACAACTTCATCGTGGGCAAGTTTGCGCCGATGCACTCTTCGAGGATACTTTCGAGCTCGGTTTCGACATCGGTGTCGTCGACATCCGATTCCGCGCGGTCAAAGAAGCTCGTTGGCGGCAACTGTTTCGGGTCACCGACCATGATGACCTGCTTCCCACGCGCCATTGCACCGATGGCATCCCAAACTGGAATCTGCGACGCTTCGTCGAAAACAACGACGTCAAAACTTGCGGTTTCCGCTGGCAGGTATTGTGCAATAGACAACGGACTCATAAGCAGACACGGCGTCAGGCGCATGACGGCATCCGAGGCTTGCGACATCAGTTCCCGCAGCGGCAGATGACGGGTTTTCTTCTGCATCTCATAGCGTAGCAGCCCCCACTCGGACCCTCTCGACACATGGGTAGGCGATGGGTGGTCCGCGGAAAGCTGTGCGCGAACCCACGCTTGCGTGAGGCCAATGAAACGCTCGTCCAACTCACGGAAATCACGAATGCGTTTCTCATGCTCCGCAGAAACAAATGTTCGGAGAACTTCGTCAGCATCGACCACCGCGTTGAGCCACCAGCGACAATAGTCCGTCTCAAAGGCCTCTTTGACGCGACCCAACTGGATTTTTCCTTGCTCAAGCCCATCGACTACAGGTGTGAGACCAAGTGCGAGTGCCTGCTGACGCGCCTTGCGCCACGCGCACCATGCGTTCAAACGGTTCGAGGAGTTCAGGATGTCGTCCGCGCGCTGCGTAACCTGTTCTGGCAGCCGCTCGCCTAGCATCGTCTTGTCCGACTCTGGCAGTCCGCTTGCAGCAGAGAAGTGCGTGATGGCCTCATTTAGGGAGTGCAATGTATCAGCATAGGTTCGCCCCGCACCGGCGATAACGCCAGTCGGTTCAAGCAGGACGTTGCTGTCGCCCAGGAGCAATGCAATTGGAGCCTTAACGGTCGCAAGCGTTTCGGGTGTACTCGCGAGAACGGCTAGCGCGCCTGACAATGCTTCAAAGAACTTGAGGGCAGGTTCGACCCCATCCAGCTTCGTTTGCAACCCGCTCCACAGTCCAGACGTCTTGGCTGGCAGGTCCTCGAGCTCCTGCAAGCGCTCGTGCAGCGAGACCAACTCGCGCATTTTCTTCAGGTCTGCCGCGGCAATCGCTCCAGCACGCCCTTCTTCAACGACGCCAAACCCTTCATCCTGCCAATTGCTATTGGCACGAGCGGCCGTCAATGCGCCCTGATAGTTGAGATAGGTTTTGGCGACGGTTAGGTCCGTTTCATAACCCGACCAGACACCATCTGTCTCACTATCGAGTGTGGCCAACCGGCTTACGACTTGGTCAATCTGACGCATTTCGCGCATGCGCTGGAGGTCTTCGCGCGCGGCATCGCCGCATTGTCCACGGCTCACAGGGTCAAGACCGATATCTTCCCACGGCTGCCGGACACGAGCCTGCTCAAGTGCCACCTGGAACCTGAGTGATGCGCGAGCGACGTCCAGCTCTGTCTTCAGCCCGCCCCATGCATTGGACGTAAGCAGAGAAAGGTCGTCGAAGAGTTTTATCTCGGTTTGGAGTGTGTCTATTTTTCCGAGGCGCTCGATATCTGCACCGATGTCCGGTTCTACTCCTCCTGTTGCCAATTCCTTGAGCTTCTTGGTCAGTGCACGGCGCCGCATCACGCTCATTGGCCAGGAAGAATTCTGCAATTCACGCCAATCAGCCTGAAGCTGCTGCACAGTGGCGGTCGGAATCCCTTCCTGATAGGGAAGGGACAGTTGACCCAGGAGCTCCTGCCGGTTGCGCAACAGCTCGATGCCCGACCCCAGCCGCGACCGCAGCGCCTCATTCCATGTCGGCGATAGTTGTGCGAGGAGCTCGGCATGGCGGGAAAGCTGCACGATGCCGAGGCGAACGTCTTCAAGCACCTGATTGCCTCGGGGCAACGAAAGGGAGCCATGCAGCTCGCGATAACGCTCGACCAACGGGATAGCCTGACGGAGTCGGTCAGCAATCGTCTTTGCATCGGGACGCAAGACGAACTGCCAGTCACGACCTGACGCCGCCGGCAGCGTTTCTGCAAGCAACCGCAGCCCATCGCGGACACGTGGCTCCAGTGGCAATACCGGCAGCCCAATGGCAGCTATAAGCGCAGCAGTTGCTGTTTCAAATGTACGGACTGCAGGCCCGACGCCTCGAGCGGCTTCCAGAAGCTCGCCCTGCCAAAGGGGTGACCATTCGGTCTGAGCAACGTGTGCTAGAGGATTAGTGGTGAGTTGCCCCTCTCCCATTACCTTTGCGTGGACATCAAGCAAGTCGGCCGTCTCGCGCAGGGTGCGCATAGCCGCAGCGTCGTGAACTTGCGCTGATGGCCAGGATAGCTGGAGAGCCGGTAGGTCGTGACCTGCCACCACCTTGCCGATAGCCTCATAGACGCTCAGCCCATTCGGATGGCGAAGATGCAAGCGTTCGACATAGCCATTCAATTGGGAGCGAAGCCCATCGAGGCGCGCTGCTTCCGCATGCCATTCTTCAGGCGCCACGGCCGCAGCAGCATCCCAAGACCTACGAAGTTGCTCGAGCACCTCCGTTTTGCGCGCTTTACTCGAGTGCAGTTCAAGGCAGAAATTACCGAGTCCGACATCAGCGAGGCGGCGATACACGACATCAAGCGCCGCCATCTTCTCGGAAACGAAGAGCACGCGCTTACGTTCCGCGAGACACTGCGCGATGAGGTTCGAGATGGTCTGGCTCTTGCCTGTACCCGGCGGTCCGATGAGAACGAAATCTTTACCTTTGCTTCCTGCCACGACGGCGGAGAGCTGTGACGAGTCCGCTGGCAGCGGACAGAAGGTCTCCTTCACCGGTAACTCAATATCAAGCTTCCGGACGTCAGGAAACGCAACGGTACTTTCATACGAGTCGCGTGGCGTCTCTATAAGGTGACGAACAACGGCACTCTGCTTCAGCTGTTCGGTACGCTCTGTCAGGTCCTTCCACATCAGGTATTTCGCGAACGAGAAGGACGCGAGCACGACATCTTCCACGACCTCCCAACCCTTAATGTCCTTGACCGCATTGGAAACGGTCTTCCAGATGCCTACGACATCGAGTCCTGATTCGTCCTTCGGCAGCTCAGTGTCCTGTACACCAAGTTCGAGTTCGAAATCCTGACGCAGCATTTCGAGGAGAGTCGGGTTGAAGCGCGGCTCGTCGTCATGCAGCTTCAAGCTGAAACCAGAGCGTGCACTACGGCGCTCCAGCGACACCGGAACCAGAATGAGAGGAGCGCGGTACTTCTTGTCATCCTTGTCGTCGCGGCTCCACGATAAGAAGCCCAGTGCGAGATATAACGTGTTGGAGCCCCCCTCCTGAAGAGAGGTCCGCGAAGTCCGAAAAAGCTCGACAAGACGCGAGTCCATTTCATCCTGGGTGAAGCCAACGAAGACCTCTTTGCGCTTCAAGGCATCGAGCGCATGCTGGCGGCGGATGTTCTCGCGTTCTCTTCCTTCGTGAATAGCCTGACTGCGGGGGTCGTTTCCGTCCATCAGCTCAGGACGTGTCAACAGCTTGAGAGCATGTCCTTCCGATAAAATATCCTCGAGGTGGGCGGGGTCTGGTGCGTCGAGCTTCAACGACTTTTTGCCGGCCTTGAAGCTGAGGAGGTTGTTTCGTAGCGACAGGTCGAGCAGCTTGCGCTGCCATCGAGTGAGGCGGTCTTCAGGGCGCTCAACAGCAGCGTCCAATTTTTCCTCATCCAGTTCATCCGGTAGGTCGGGCGCATCTTCAAATACCGGCGAAATGCTCGATGATTCTGTTCCGAGCATTCCGCGGGCGACGGCCTGTTCGCTTGCCAACGGTTTGATGCGTTGGAGACGAGCTCGCCTAATGTCGACGGCCAGCTGGAACTTCTGCTCCTCTTCCTCTGAAATCTGTTCTTCGCCGCGACCAATGGCATAGCTGAAGGCAGGCAGCGGCCGTTGCGTGAGCAGGGTCGTCTCGAAAAGCACCATTTCCTTCAGCTTCACGCGTTTACGCAGTGCCGTTACATCGTCCACAACGGATATCGAAAATTCTTCGCTCTTCAGCCAGACCCCCGGAAACGCATGCCCTTTCGTAAATACCAGCACCGAGTTGAGACCCGCTTGCTCCAGAGCTGCGCACATGAGCAACGCAAGGTCGAGGCAGGTTCCAAGCCCTGAGTCGGCAATCTGGCTGGGACTACGCACCTTCTGGCCGGTATGTTCGAAGCTGGCTGGGGGCAGCGCGTAATCGAGTCCCATGGCGCCAATCGCGTTCCAGATGGCAGAGGCGAGCTCCCATGCACGCCGTGCACCACCTTCATACCCATCAATCGCTCCGGATTTGCCCGCTTTCCTGAGGACTTCAGCAGCCTGCTTCAGAACACGCTCGATGGCAGGTTCATTTGGCTGGACGAACGCAGCGACCATATCTGGCAGCGATGATAGTCCGCCCCATTGATTGCGCGGCAGTAGCTCGACTGTCGTCTCGCTAGACGCGAGTTCAACAGTGGCGTCCTGTCCTGTTGTCAGCCTGAACGTTACGACAGCCTTCTCGGATTCGGTCAGGCGGCTGAGCAGCGCGCCGTCGAGCGGCAGGTCCAGGTCGTTGATACGGACCGTTTGACCAGCTCCGACATGGTCAATGTGCCACGTTTTGGGTTTGAGAAATGGAGGCTCGGACGATGCAGTTAGCCGCAGTTCCTTGACGTCGGAATCCGTCTCATTGACCACCGACAGCTCACGCGTGACCGGCACGGCATTCTGGAAGTCGGCCAGGTTAATTTTGCCTGCTAGGGTGACCTGAATCTGCACGCAACGCGGTGGCGTCGGTGTTTCTGTCGGGTCGACGATACCGTCTTCCATTTGCTCTTCAATCCGGTCCATTATTTTCTTCGTTTGTGAGATTTAATTTTTCCGCCGATGGCCCAGGTGCAGACGGTCAAAAAGACTGTTAAACCGCAGGCTGCTTGCCAAAGATGGCGGTAAGCAAGGCTTCGACAGGGGATACCCAACAATATGATGGCATAAACTGTCCCAGCAAGGCAGCGCTACTAGTAGGTTGGCCTCGTCGCCGAGGCCTGTGACGGGCCTCGGCACGAGGACCACGAGTGTCCAAGGTTCTATGGCAGTCCAGAGAGGTTTGGCAGATTGCACCTTGGACGCCGCTATCTTGGACTTGCACCTGCAGTTCCTTCCCAAGCATGGACGGCTTTCAGGTCGGCATTGACCTGGCCGAGCGATATTTTCGGTAGGGGCGGAGGGTGGCGGTGAGATGACTCACATCGCTTATTCAAATGACATAATTCATTTGTGTTTCATTCCCAAGAGACCCATGATTTATAGTGTGAAATCCGAAATGATTTGGTGATGCCTAGAGAATTTAGCCCCTGTAAATCGTTGATTTACTAATCAATAGGTTATGGGTTAAGTTTCTCCGAAATTAGGGATTTTCGAGGGCATAACTAAACAAAATAAGAAGGCGAAAACACTTGGTGGCTAATCTCATCTCTACCATCCAGCAGGTCCGACCCTCCGCTGTGTTGTTGACCAGCTTTACGTTTGACTTGGCTTTCTTTGAGGGCTTGTTCATGCCCACCTTGCACCAAGTGGGCTGCGAGCGAACAACGGTCCTCGTGGATGTTCAAATGGGCTTGGCGGCTTCGCTCGATGTGGGTTGCAGCCGGGGAGCGGGACTTGAGTATGCTCTGCTAGGGGTGCCCGCTCCAGGCAAGGGCGTCTTTCATCCCAAGCTCGCCTATTTGCAGCGCCAAGGAGATAAGCCGGATGTGTTGGTAGTGGGGAGTGGCAACTTGACCATGCCGGGACAAGGAGGGCAGCTTGAGTCGTTCGATGCCCTTTCCGCCGACGAGGAGCCTTGGGTATTTCAGGAGTTGGCACAGTTTCTGGAAGACCTCGCCAGCAGGCTCGCGCCACGTCATCCGGCAGGTACCCCGCTTCGTGCTGTGGCGGAAAGGGCTATTGCACAGGTGAGCCGGTTTCGAGCGCAAATGGATGGACGTCCGCGCCACGCTTGGCTGGTCCATACCTTGAATCAGACAGCTCAAAGCCGGTTTCTGGAGGTGGCTAGTGAGACCGGTTTGAACACACAAGGGACCCTGACCGCCTTGGCTCCGTTTCACGCGCCAAGGGGTGAACCGCTCCTGGACTTGGCGCAATCGCTTGGCGCCCAGTGCCTTCGCCTTGGGCTTGACTCCAAAAATCCCGTTGCCCGCTGTGACCTTCGCGCCACCCCGGAATTGGACGTTCAGTATGTGAAGCCGGACGGCCCTGGGACCCAGCGAACATTGCATGCCAAAGTGTTTGCCTATGCCACGGCGAACGGTTGTCTCGAGATGACCGGCTCCGTGAACGCGACGCAGGCCAGCCTTGCTTCGCTCGATAATGTGGAAGTCGCGCTGATTCGTCAGCTTGCTGAGCCCACATTTCAGTGGCAGGCGGTGGATGCCAAAAACGTCATGTTCGAGCCCAACCGCTTTGTCGAGACGGGTGGGGAAGGCCGGTCGACTTTGACCGTCGAGGCATGGTTGCAGAATGGCAAACTGCGCGGCTACCTGTCCGCACTGCCAGCCGGTGCGGTTGTTGACCTGACCCTGGTGGCTAACTTCGAGGAAATCGATTCTTTTCCCTCGCTGCATCTGGACGAGAACAGTGTCTTTTCGCTGCCCCTGCCGAACCTAAAGGCCCACCTGCATGCACTCCAGGTCCATGTCCGACACGACGGTCAGACCGGGCGGTGCTGGCTGATGATGATGGACGAACTGGCCAATGTCCGGTTGCATAGGGAACTGCGAGCCAAGATGAGCGAAATCATGAAGGCTCAACGAGACGACATGGCCGGGGAGCTGTTGGCACTGTTGATGGAGTTGATGACGCGCAGCACCAGTTCTTCCGTCAGCCCGTCCGCCGGGACGGCGCAACCAGCCAAGGTTGAGGAGTCGACCGACGCAAAGCTTCCAGGTGACGAGACTGGTATGAGTCTGAGCGCGTGGGAGGCAAGCTTTCGTCCACGCCGTGCTCGTGGTTCCACTGGCCTACGGGAAGAATTGCTGGATGCGTTATGGGATTTCCTAGAAGGTAAGGAGGTGGTCTGCCCCGGGATGGATGACGGCTCCCTGACTGAGGAACCGTGCTCCGGCGAGGGAGAGGAGGACGAGGGATTTGGTGAGTCAGGCGACTATTCTCCGTATTACGCCGCAACCCGTGGCGCAGCCGAAACGGTGCCCGCCCGAAAGCCCCCGTCTATCGGCGGCCAGTTGGAGAACATCTTACGTTTGGCCGCTACCTATCCTCTGGATAGTGCAGCCTCTGAGTTGCTGCACCTCTATGTACGGTTCGTATTGCGTGAGGCCTTCAGTTGGGAGGTGGCCCAGCGGACCCCTGAGCATTTCCTGCCCTGCGAGCAATGGTTGAACGGCTTGTCTCCGGCGCGCTTTCCTCTTGCCGACTGGCCGGAAGTGCAGGGTGCGGCGGTGCAATTGTGCGTGTTGTTGACCTGTGCGTGGGCGGACATGGGCCAGCAGCCGCCCTTGGACAGGTGGTTCGATTGCCTGGCGGATATTTTCGGGGAAACCCCGACTCTCAAACGACTCATCGAAGCCGCCCAGCAGACCCCCTTATTGCATCCTATCTGGCTGACCTTGCCCCCGGAGGACATTAAAAAGGGGTTTGAAGACCTGGCAGGGGCCGTGGGGTCCGACCAAAAGTTGCTGGGCATCCTGACATCGGCACGGGAAGCGAAAACCTATCCTGTCACGCTCCCTCCTGAATTGCGGGATTTTTATATCGGGGTCCGTTCCTGGAAGCCGTCTGCAAAACGCAAGAATCCGACGTTCGGGGTCTTATCCCCATCCCCCAAACCCTTGGCCGGGGATGAGCCTCCGGTCCCAAAATCCCTCGGCTGCCCGCTCTGTCATGAACGCTTGCCTCCCTACTTTCTGCCCGAGCTTAAGCGGGACTTGATACGCAAGGCCCCCTGTGGCGGCTACTTAATATACCTCCGCAATCCCGCTCTGCTGGAGAGCATGCCCAAAGGACTTTACTGTGCGTGAACATGCCTGTTATGCAGACAAGAGCCTGAGTGAAAAAGCCGGCGTGCTGGATTTCATGGGGCTGGCCCCCGTCAATGAACGCCTTATCGAGCATTGCCTTCCTGGCATTAACGGTACCGTCTCCATGCTGCGGGTCTATGCCGCATTGTGCTGGATGGCGTGGCGCGTTACGGAAAGCCTGACAGCGTCGGATACCGATGGCCCTTCGGTCAGCCGGTTGGCCCTGCAGAAAATGGACTTGGTGTTAATGTGGAGCATGCAAGGTTCTGGGTACACTGGCTTAGTGGGAGGCCAGCGCCAATTTCCTGTGGACAGCCAAGAGGCAACTTTCATTTTTGATGCCTTTCCGGATAGTCAGGCCGCGTACTTCACGCCGGTCCAGTACCGTCCCAGCATCGTGAATGGACTCGAGCTGCTGCAAGCAGGGGCCGGAGGTAGTTACCGCTGCACCGCCAAGGGACGAAAACTAGCGGAGGCGTTGGATGAGGTGCTGAAAAACCAATACTCTGCCGACGACTATGCCTGGTTGGCCGACGTGCGCCAGCTCAAGGGCACGGGTGCCAATGCCAAAGCCTTCCAGTCCTTGCTCACCTCGGCCATCTCCGAGGCGGAGCAGCAAGCCTTTCTAGAGGCGTTCATGCCCTCCGGACCTGAGGTGGATGCCTATGATGCGCGACGTGCGGCCACCTCCCGCTTGATGTTGCGGTGCTTGTCCCGGTCCAAGGATGGACTGTCCGTGCCGCAGTTACGGGCCACCTTGGCACGTGGGGTTGACCAGCAAGGTCGTCCGTTGGTCGATGATGACAAGACGGGAGAATCGACGATTCTCCGCGCCCAGGCGGTTCTGCAAGTGCGCCAGTTGCAACGCTTTGCTCTCGAGTGGTGCATGGTGTTGTTTGTGGCCTTTGTGCGCCGTGAGTTTCCGCGCGAACTGCCGGTACCCTTGAAAACTCAAATCCAGTTATTTTTGGACGAGGGTCTGAGTGCGGAGGCACTAAGCGCAGCGGGCAGTACCTTGGGCATCGATGCGGACCTGGCCAAGCTCAAGCAGCTTCAAGGCGACGCCCCGACGCTGAGTCGGGCAGCATTGACGAATCCCGACGTTCCGCTCTTGGACATCGACAACCTGTCTCAGGGGAAAAAACCTGAACCAACGTTTCTCGCCAACCTTTACCAGGCCTTGCTCCGCTGCAAGGTGGAGACCGAGAACTTGTTGGCGATGGATGTCGCGTATACGAAGGTTATGCAGGCCGAAGGGGCGCGTATCCCATTGACTCTGTTGAGTCGCGCTGTCGACACCTTCCGCTCCCAATCGCCCAAGGACTTTATGGCCTATGTGCTGGAGGTGTTTTGTGTAAACCAACAACTGCATACGGCGGCTTCGCGCACTCGGGGGCCGTTTGATACGAATCGGTATATGTTGGCCATGGGGGAAATGGGATGGGAAGCGACCTCGACGAAGGTGCCCAATATCAATCCGAGTCCGGACCGGCTGCGTAACACATGTTTGCTGCTCAAGGACTGTGGTTTGCTTCAAGCGAAGGGCGAGAAGTGGTTACTCACCGAACAGGCCCATCCGTATATCGAGCACACCGGTACCGGAGCCTGAGCGCAGGTGCTGGTATCGTGGACAGGGTTGGCCTCATTCCCCAACCACGTTATGACCGGGCCAGCGCTCGACGGCGGGCCCGTCGTAACCAATCGTCAATACACACGACAAGGCCAAATGATTACAGACCCGGTCAACCGTTTTATCGAGGCACTGCATTGCTTCCCGGCACTGCCGCGGGTATTTAACCCCTGGTTCAGCGTCGACCCCGAGCATGACGCCTCCTCGCTCGCCCCCACACATCGTATCGATAACCTGTCACGTTACCTGACCGAACGATTGGGGCGCGCCAAGGTTATCCTGATTGCCGAAGCGCCTGGCTATCAGGGCTGCCACTTCTCCGGCATCCCGATGACGTCCGAGCGCATCTTGCTCGGTCAACTCACCCATAAAGGCATCTATCCTGGCGACGTGCTGAGCGGCGAAGTGACGCGTTGCTCGCGCACCGACGGCCCCGTCGGCAGACGCGGTGCCAAAGAGCCGACCGCCACCGTGGTGTGGCAGGCGATTAAGACGGCCGGCCTCGACCCCCGTGAGTGCGTGCTGTGGAATGCATTCGCATTTCACCCGTTCGACACGGACATGCTGACCAACCGCAAACCGTCCTCAGATGAACTGCGGGACGGCCTTCCGATGCTGCACCAGCTGCTCGAGTTGTTCCCCGATGCCCAACGGGTGGCGATAGGAAAGGTCTCGAAAGGCATTCTGGACAAGCTGGACATCCCGACCAGTGCCGAGCTGCGCCACCCCGCCAATGGGGGCATCACCGCCTTTCGCACCGGCTTTGCCGAGTATGTCGGTCGGTTATAATTCCGCCGCTCGTCTTTATGAAAAACTCCGAATCGAGGCCTGGCCAACCAGTTGTGCAAGGCCATTGAACGGCGCTGGAACGCTACGGAGTGCAACGTAGGCGACTGAATCATTGCCCTTCCCAGAAACCCATCCTAGGTCAGGTTACGATTTGAATCGTTAAATTATTTATTCTCAAAGTAAACAGCACTCTCGTAGACTAGGATATTGCCTAACTATGGCCTGTACTAACGGTCCATCACTGCAAATTTACTTCGCTATTTCAGCTTAAAGCCTTCTTACCTATGAAGTTTCCTGTTTCTCGTCAACCACTTCGCCGGCATATCAATCGCAATGTCTCCAATGCTCAAAAAAAGCCAACTATATTTGGATATCTGAAAGCGATTTTAGAGCTAGACCTCTTTGTGAAACTTTCGCCATACGCTTTCATAATTGGCGGGGGAATGCTATATTTATTTTTGGACTCTATTGGATTAAAAAATCTCTTCCAGCCCTCTCTTAACTCCGTTGCTGGGTTTGTTACCCTAGTTCTAGGCGGCATGCTGCTAGCTTTTAGTATGTATGTGCTATTAGTAATAGCCCCCGCTTTCATGACTCAGATTGCACTAATTGACGGCGAGCTTCATCATGCTAGACGCTCTCGTATGTATTTTGTCGGGTGGTTTGTTTTGCTGGCGTTGTCAACACTGTCTATTCTAGTAATTGGCATGAAAGAGTGGCCTATTTTACTTGCATTTCTGGAGTTCGCTCTTAGTGCATTTGTTTTTTGGTGGATTTTCTCAAGTAAGCAAACATGGCTGAATGGTAGAGCCCAGTTACTTAGTCTCATTTCATTGACGGCAATTGTTCAGTTTCTATTTATTTTGCCTATGAGTATATTGTTGCCTTTGGCGAGAGGGGAGGCACATCAAGATGCTGTTTTCTTTGCGATATGGGCCGCCTATATAGCCTTGTGTATTTTGTATGTTTATACAGTTAGTAAGTATCCACAGCCTAGTCCTGCCGTGCGAAAGAGAGGTGGGATTGGTTGGGTAATTATTTCTGCGGCCGTTTTCTTTCTTATAGTAACCTTTTCCAAGGAGTCATTTCTTCATCAGGTAGCACATGGCATAGGAGTTACAGACAGCCCCTCTGAAATAGAATGGTACATTCTGAGTAGTAAAGCTGTAGCTGAACAGGGACCAAAGCTGACGGGGTGGCCTGCAACAGACATAGAGAAAAATGGCTATGTCTATGGGTTTATGGCATTTAGATTTTCAGACCAACGCGTACTATGCCCTTCTGGGCAAGTCCTCAATAAGGAGGTGTCAAAATATTGTCTATTGCTTGAGAAAGATGATGTAAAGCCTATGGGGTGGCCAAAAAATTGGAAAAACCCAGAGCAGGATAAGAAGAGAGTGATGGCTAAGTAGAGGGAGGTAGAGGCACTCCCCTTACTGTTTGATTTATTTGGATGTGGCTCTGAGTTGCGAGAGCGTTTTCACCATTTTTTCCCAGCGACCATCTTTAAGCATCTGTTGGTACTGCCAAATGATTGCCGGGCGATTGACGATACCGACTGTTAATTTCCTCCATGCGATACCTTGGCCAAATTTTTCTAATAAACAGTTCACAATGGTTCGAAGGCAGTGCTTTTGTTTTTTACTCTTAGTGAGAATTGGCTCCACCACAGCCCACTCATCGTCAGAAAGGCTCCAGATACCTTTTCTGCTTGGGATGTTTGTTAATTTCTTTGGGGCTTTGTTGATGTTGTTGCTCTGGAACTGAAACTTGGTGGGCAACCCTTGGCTTGAGGAAAAATCAAAGGGGGTCTCGGTCGTTGAGACTGATACTAAACTTAATTTGGAGACAACCAGTTTTCCGCCAACATTAAAAGCACTTAGAAACATTTCCACTGTTCCTATGGGGAGTTGCAATCCTAATGTGCCTTGTCGTGCATTTTCTAGGGCACTGTCCCACATGCGACGAGCAGAGGGAAAGCAATACATCCAGTGCAAAGCAGCATGAGTGCCGGAAGTGGTATTGCTTGATTTTATTTTGAGCTTATGCTGTTTTGTGCAGAAAAAATCTACACTTTTTCCATCTCTATCTGTTGAAACTAAAATATTATCCAGGCTTTGAGGGCGAAATAGTTGATGTGCAAGCCCCCGGAGTGGATGGAACAGCGATTTCATCAAAACTATGGCTGGAATTTGATAAACAACACCATTGGCATCAAACTCATAGAGTTTTTGACCATGCTTGGATGCTGAAGGGTATTCGAGTGCAGGCAGAAATGTTTCAACACTAATGGTGGACCAGGTAGAGAAGTCAGTAGTTACGTAAGTTTTCCTTGTATTTTCGTTGGAGAATTCTAGGTCGGCTAAAGTGGAAACTGGTACGTTTTCAATGGTGCCGGATTTATCGATTGTCACTACAACATAACCCGTGCCGTTCCAAGTAATGCTATTTACCCACTGCATATAAGATATTTTTATTATGATACGAATGGAATGTGATTGCTGCATTATGCAAATAAAAATTTGCTGCGATAAGTTTTTCTTTCACAAATAATTTCGTGAGACTTCATCTCACTCTATAGTTGCTTTCATGGTTTTATAAAACACCATTCAAAACGGTGACTACTAGAATTAATGTTTAAATACTTTTTGTTGTTTCAGGTTGCAATGCAATTGCCGTGAATCGCAAATTTATTGAATGGTGACAATATTTTTGTTCATTATTCATATTTGCATTTCAGGAAATCCGTATTTGCGTAGCTTAGAAATCAGCTCTTTTGTTTTTGGTAATTTATCTCGAGAGTGCCTGTATGTGGATAGAATCCCTAGCTCTCTCAGCATCTGTGCAATTTCAATACGTATGTTTCCTTTTTTTCTTACATGAATGGCTTCATTAATTTTTCTGACGTAGCCTGCGTCTAATTCTTCATAATCTCGTGGCGTAGGGCCAGGCGGAAGATAAATGGCATCTTTGTTGAGCACTAGTTCAAAAACGTTTAGAAGGTTAAGGTATGACTTCATAAGAACGTGCTTGGGGGTGCTGAAACGAATATTAGTTAACTCCCTAAGCATCAGGGTTGGCCATGGCTGGTTTCTGGGGCTGAAGGCTAATCGCGCCTGTCGTAAAAACGACGTTCCAAGTGTTTCTTCAAATGTCATTGCAAAAAGCAGGCCGGCCAAGCCTATTCCTTGCTGAGGGAATCCTTTGGTGCGCAATAGCGACCGATAATTGCTGCACCAATCCACAGGGCGCTTCCTGTTCCGGACAATCAGGCACTCCGCACTTATGGTACTTATTTCTCGTGCAATATAAATTGGAATGATGGGTTTCAGTGGCTCTGCAGTCTGCGGCTTTGGAAGGTGGTCAACGGCGGAATTTCTCCGAGTCGTCAGATTAATCAACGGCCTATCCACTTGAAGCGGAATATTGTGTCGGTTACATAGCTCTACCATGGGAAGATTGTGTTCGCGATGCCAGTACACTTCACCGAAGTTAGCTAGGTCCTCTTGCAGGCATAACAAACAAAAGCGGTGACCCGGTGACCCTAGTAGTCCAGGCTGGGTTAATGCAGCATTCCCGACCTTGTTGCCATCTAGTAAGTCAGCAGCCAACCTAGTGGTTTCCATTTGGCTCATAAATCGGGTCACATAGGGGAAAACAGTGTGTTCCCAAAGTAATTCTTGCTCATCCATGCCGGAGGCCTTAGCTATTTGTGGCAGCCAAGAGGATATAGACAATGGCAGGTGGCTTTTTTTATATCCAGTAAGCTGAATGGTTATTTCCGTGAAGCTCGTTCCTAGGTGTTGGCAGGCTCGCAGAATTAAGCTTCCAATGAGCTCGTCGGGGTAGGGCCTGGGGAAGTAATAGAAGCGAGCCATGGCTTCACTGGTCCAGTACCCGGTCTAGGTCCGGAAGCAACCCGAGGGAGCCTAGCCGTTGGAATACCGTTTCGTTACCCGTGGTTTGTAAAGCATTCCGGTAATCTCCTGGCGGATAAGTCACTGATGGTTGAGATTTTTTTGATTTCAATTTCTTAGCCTTGGGACCAGATGTTGCGCCAGCCAGTGCCTTTTTTACACCATCTAGGGCATTTGCTGGTTTCGCGAGGACTACGTTCTCCGCCATAGTGGTCGCCACTTCGGATTCAAAACCAACAGCTTCAAGGGAGGCTGCCACGGTGGGAACGAATAGCTCATTGTCCGGCCTTATCGCGCTACCCCGGGTCTTCCGGCCAGCATAGCTATGTTCAATTTTCATCAACAAGTATTCAAGATTCAATGGGGCGATGTCGTCATAGGCCTGCAAAGCATTCACGTCATCTCGGCGTACCGCATTAATCATAGGCGCCACCATGGCCAGCTCCCGCTGGGCCACATCGGTAATAAGTTGCCCAGTGATGGTCTCTGAGTCATCGTGCATTGCTCGAACCTGGCATGCAGCGAACAGCTTGATGGCTATGTCTACGATACCTTGTGAATACTGGTACAACAGGTCCGTTAGAAATGTCGACTCGGCGACAGGGTGGCGTACCCATTGGAAACGCCAAAGGATGCTGACAAAATCCTCCCATTCGTTAGGGTGCGCCTCATCGCCTTTTTGCAGCCGGTCCCAGTAGTTCAGCCCTTGCCCGATAGAGCGGCGTGCCTGCCTGAAATCCAAAGAGAGGATGTGTCGTGCCTTGTTCGTACCAATGAACAGGATAGGTACACCGAGTTCGTTGGAGGCGGATACCAGGAGTGTCATCAGTGCTTGTCGACTCTTTGGCGAGTTTTCCAGGTTTTGTATCTCATCCACGACCAGTAGACCGACACAATGCATGTGCAGGATGCGGGCGGCGTGGTTCATGAGAGTCTCAGCGCCGGTCCTCCCGCCTTTGCCGTATTCCTTGGTGTAGGCTGCCTCCGGTAGCAACAGGTCTACCTTGCGGAATATGGAATGAGCTAGGCCCTTGACACTCGCACCATCGTAGGGAGTCTCTATGTGCAGGTATGGGATTTGGTAGATACCATAGTCAGGATGGTGTATTACCTCCGGTATGCGTGATAGTAGTCGTTTGATGGTAGTTGTCTTGCCCATGCCAGACAGCCCAATCAAGGAACTGGAAAGCTGGGCAGTTATGCCTGATTTCGCGGGAAACGAAGCTTTCTGGAGATACTGCTCATGAAGTTTAGCGAACACGCGATGTGATGCGGCGGAGCGGGGGATACGCCCGATGTAACCTTGTCGCATCAATGCATCCAGGCAGTGAGCCAGCTGTAGATGGCGCGGCAATGGGACCATAAAATTCGCGAGTTGGGCTACCATCTGCACCCGCTCATGGATATGCCAATTGCGCTGTTCTGGGGCAAACTCAGGCATGATAAAAAGCTCTTCCAGTAGGCCTTCATCATCGAGTGAAGGGGGAAGCGCTTCTATCAGAGGGTTTCCCTGATATTGCGGGATTCGCTGCTCGATGTAGGACGCACGATAAAACTCGGGATGCCGGCTAGTTTCCATTGAGCATCTCCAGGTATTTTTGGCGTCGGCGGGCATCTCGGTCGGTCGAGAGGTTGTGCATTACATCGCTGGATTGCTTTGTTGGTGGAAGAGGCGGGAATGCAGTGCCTTGGGGGAGTGGCCGCTCGGGTGAGGTAGTTCCGGGCAGACATGCCTCCTGTTGACGCTGCTCACGTCGCTCGTTTTCACGGTCTTTTACAATATCTTTCTTCCTGGCTGAGCGAGTCCTGCCCTTGGCAGCCTGTCTCATCTCTGCTTTAGCCTGTCTGGTCAGCGGGTCTATTTTCTGGTGGAACTGCAATAGATTTTCACGAGTGATATGTTCTCCCTTTTGACGAAGAGCCTCCCTGTGAAACTCGATTGCCTCCACCTCCATAAAGGACAACCCTCGATAGTCTGAGCATCGGTCCAATAAGGTAGCGACAAAAAACTGGTTAGCATGCTGCTTATCATGAACGTAAATGGTATCTACCTGACGCCGGTCGTAGGTCACGTCTACAGGGAACTCTCCGCGGTTGGCTGCAACCATCCAGCCACGTTGAAGTGCTTCTGGGCAGGAGTAGTAGCAGGCCCCAAGCCGGATACCTTCGCGGGTAACTGTTGCCTTCATTTTAGGCAGTAGTGCGAACCGAACCTGCATCTCTGGGATACGTGCTAATGCACCTGCACGGCGGCGAATTTCCAAATGCCATATATCCAGCGGAATGGGTTGGAGACCATTCATGACATTTTCTGCGGGCCAGATATAGTTCTCTCGAGGCGAGCGGTTAAATCGGATGATGGATTGCAGAATGATGGTTGTGAACTCATCTAGGTTAAGGCATGCATCCTGGTCGTAATGCTTTCCCTGCCGTTTTCCAAAACTCTCAGGTGGGATATACCCAGGCACCGAATCTGCCATAGCGCGTTGCAATAACTTGAACCCGCACTCGACCAAGGGCTTATGGTCTGCTCTCTGTGCAGGGAGATTCCGTACCACAATATTCAGCCCCTCGACGAGCAAGTCGCTATTGGTGGAAAGTAGCTCACCGCGGTCAGCGATAAACTCTTTAGGATAAACACCATGAGCAGGCCAGTCGGCAGAGTTATAAGGTACGCCATACCGTAGACATAGTTCGGCTTTATCTTCAGATATTGACTTAATAGCCTGCATCGCAGCTGGCCATGAGGGTGCTTCCAGTCCGACGTAAAAACCAACAATCAGCCAGCTCTTGCGGTCAAATACTAAATAGAGGGTTGGCTTGCCAATGATGGTCGCTCGGTTGCGGCGAGACACCAAAAGGACATCTGCAATGGTCGCATCAATTTCGTAGGCGTCGCCAACCGTGTAAGTCTGATGTTGGAGGCTACCAAGCTTGGGGCGATGCTCCAGTTCGAATACAGCATCCCCTTTCCGTTTACGTATGACGGTCTCGGCTGGAAGTATTTTCTTCGCGAAGTATCGGAATTGTTGCTCGGATGGGTATTCGCCTACAGCCTTAAGGCAAGATTCTCCCTCTCCGTCAACATAGGAGTATCTATTTTCCAGAACCCGCTGATAGCACGCACGTAGCGTCATCAGGTCATTCTTCAGGAAGAGATTTTCAAGTGCAGCCTTGAATATTCTCTGGTCCTCTTCGGTAATTTGGTAAATTTGGTAATTCAGATACTTCGGACGCCGTCCTCTATTGGCCGTGGTGCCCCCTTTGCTTCCCCGCTTGTCAAATTTTGGGAGTAGCGCATTGGGGTTTTGTCCATTACGCCACCAGTTACGGAGGTCCTCATACAGCGTTTGTTTTGCACAACCTATTTCAGCTGCACGTATCTCAACCATACGGTTTCGTTCACTAGGCGCAAAGATGTCAAGATTTGCGAGTAGTGGCTTTATTCTCAAGTAAGCTTTATCACGTTGACAGATGGCTGCCGCTGATGGGGCAATGACTTGATTGCTTTTTTGACCCTCAAACAGTACGAGTTTTCCTTCCGCAACTTCGGCTTCTATCTCGTGTAAGTCATACATTTTGGGAAAGGCTAGGTCATCACCTAGGTTATATAGCCAAATCTCCTCAGCAGCATAGTTGGCATGTATAACTCGTAACTTGGCCCCAGAGGCTTTGTGCTCTAGTACATCGTTAAGAAATAACATCTATTTACCCTCCAACCTTTTGCAGGTTCTTACCGGTTGGATGAAGCCTGCTGACAGGGGCTCCTGCTATGCTTAGTTCATTTAGGTTCGCGACTATTATTCCTTGAGAAAGTAGCATTCGGATGGCGCGTAGGCCCGTACCTGTTATGACGCCATGGCGCGTATCGTAATTCTCACTGAACTCTGAAACAGAGACGTCCTGTGGGTCGCGAGCCAGTTCACACATCATGCGTTCACAGTGGTCACGGTAGTACCCTTCATATGGCTCTATCTCGTCTCGGCTAATAATGTGAGCATTACGCATCCACTCAATGTTTTTAACCTTAACCATCGGTAGCATCGTGTGGAATATGAGGCGATGAGCGATGTCACAGCCATTGAAGTAGGAGTGTTGAATTTCCAGCTTCTCAATAGAGCGAGTATTTTCGGCTTCTTCGAGACGCTTGCAGTTAAAAGCTTCCAGGATGCGGTCCTGTCCCACTTGACGAGTTACGAGGATGTCACAGGTCATGACTGTCGAGACTCTTGTCTCTGGGTCAGTCGGGTGACGGATACCGAGTCGGGTCGCGATGGCGATGGTATCTTCGCGGTCTAGCGGGTATTGCTCGCGAATATCTATGATGTCGTTGGCGTGTTCGAGAAGCAGGAACAAGTGCCACTCCACATCTGAAAAGAAATGATGGGCCCGACCAGTCTTCTGACTGAACACTCGCCGACTATTACCACGTGATGAGAAGTCTGTGACTTTCAACCATGGTTGGTAGTTGGCTCCGGTTCCTTTTCCTCGTCCCTCGGCCTGCCATTGGAGGATTTTTTCCTCCGACCATTTAATCTTGCTCATCGCAAACTCCCGTCGTTGAAGGTGGCAACGTGGGCGCTTGGACGAACTGAAGTGACCGCAGTGCTTGGGGCGTGCTGCGGGTAGTGAGGGCGGCACCTTTGTTGCCCCGCTGCTTATGAAAGCATGGGCAGCTTTCCTGACTGAGATAGTCTGAAAAAGTCATAGCGACTCCTCCTCGCCGAAAAAACGGAGTGGATACTATTGACTTTGCCTGATGGGGTAGGGAATACTGAAGATTCCAAGCTGCAGTATCCCTGCTTCCAAGCAGACAAAGCCGGATGATTCGAAAGATGAGTCCGGCTTTACTTTTCTACATACCAATCCTCTCCTTGTTCCATATAAGCCATCGCACTACAGTAGCGCATGGGAATGCCTCTCAGCTTATGTACTTCTTGCCAGCTAGTTAAGCCTCTCGTTCTAACACCTCAGCCATGCGAACAGCGTTATCTAGAGTCAGTCCGATTATTTGTTGGCAAATTGCTTATTTTGAGTTATACTGGCAGGTTACCACTTCTTATTTTGCTAGAATCTTAGCATGTTTGTCCAGTCTTAACTTGTATCTTTCCCCTATGCAGACGTGCAGGCTTCCTATCGTTCTTGGGCATTAGACACAAAACAAATACAAATTTTCATATTTATCTAAATTTTAAAATTTATTCAGCGTATGACGATTTTATATCGACAAATGCTATTTTTTGATTTGAAGTAGATGTTGTCCTTGCTGTACTGGGAAAATGCAATGCGGCAAATATGCGTTTTACATATTCCAATCATCTCCAATCCTAATTCCTATTCTGTTTATTGACCCCTGGTCGACGTGAGGGTGGTCATTGCCGGTCCACGCTCGCCAAAGCCGCCGAAAACGTTGGGCGAATCACGAGTATCTGCTGCGCAGCGTGGCAGCTGACCATTCTTCCATCTCACGCCATCATTGCCGAGCGCGATAAGCTGAAGGCTCAACTCAACATGTTGAAGGTCCTTGCGCACGTGACCCTGGACCGCTACCAGCAGGGGAGGCGTCCACTCTTTGTACACCTGGGGTGCAACCGGTGGCCGTGCTGAGCAGTGCCACGCAGCTGAAACAGGCGTAGCGATAAGCATTGTGGAAGACCGTGTCGGCCGACTACGCTCGAAGAGCAGGAGCTGCGAGTTGGCCTCGACCATATGGTAAGCACAACGATGCTGTCCTCGCGTGAGACGCCAGCAATCCGGCGGGCAATGTGCGGGTTACCGAGGCATATCGCTTTGCTCGATTCGTGACTTTCGAGACGTCAGTGGCTGGCTATCTCTACGCTGCCAGTTAGCATTCTTTCCCTCTTGCCTCGTCATCGAGTCACTTCCAGCTATTCTGCTCAGCGCGCGTGCGCGTCTTACACTAAGCAGGCGTTCGCAACAAGCGGCAGCTTCATGCCTCTTATTGGCGATTTACGGGATTAATGGGCATAATTATGCCTGTTATTGCAAATGGACTGAGAGCGAGGACTCCGAGAGCGCTATGAAGACGACGAGCAGTACACAAAGGCATCTCACTTCGCAGGAATTTGAGGTCGAACTTGGCGAGCGATTGAAGAAACTCAGGGTGCACCAGAACTTAGACCAGGCCACGCTTGCCGCCCGAGCTGGTATCAGTGTTCGTACGTTGCGGAATCTCGAGAGCGGCAGCGGCTCATCGCTGCACACTCTTATCCAGGTCGTTCGCGCCCTTGGGCGCGAGCAGTGGTTCGAGACCATTGCTCCAGTCCCAACCATCAATCCGCTCATGCTGACGCGGACAGCGGTACCCCGTCAGCGGGCGAGCAAGCCACGGCTCAAATCAGCCTAGAAATTCTGATACTCGGCAGAACAGGCGGTCTCAATCCTAAGGATTACCTTCGTCCTTCGCGACCAGCGTATGCGCGGTGCTAAACTTGCCACGACATTGTCGTTCAGAAAAAAATGCAAGGGGGCGCACATGGACATCGTTTTTCGAGAGAGCGGCCGGCTCTGGGCTCCGCGCGGGCAGCCTGTCGAAACAGATGAGCATGGCTATACGGTGTTCTTTAGCGGGGAATGGCGCGCGTTCCACAATACGCACGTGAAGCTATCGAACGAGCTCCAGGAAGTATCAGACGTTGTAGTCCTCCTTGGCGAACCCGGCTCCGGCAAATCCCACGAACTTAAACTTCTTAAGGCTCGGGCGCTCGCTGCTGCGAGTCGGCAGGTGTCCAGTTTGGACCTTGGCAAATATGCCGACGCAGCGCGATTGGATGCTGCGTTGCGACGTGAGCTGAAAGCCTGCATAAACGACGGCGTTTCTTCCATACTCTTTCTCGACGCCCTGGATGAGTCTCGGGTCAACATTAAGTGTGCAGAAACTGTGCTGGAGGACGTGCTTCGTGACGTTTCTCCATGGGCGCTTCAGTTGGTTATCACCTGCCGTACGCCAGCATGGCCAGACTCGCTGGAAGAGTTCCTCCGGGAGCATTGGAAAGCAAACGGTTCCAATGAGTCTACAGTTTCGGTCTTTGAAATCGCGCCTTACTCTCGAGAGCAGGTGTTGGCACGCCTGTTGGAAACAGGAATCGACGAGAACTGTTTCTTCGAGGCCCTCGACGGTTCAAGCGCACATGGACTAGCGTTGCAACCTCTGGGGCTCGGATTCTTGATGTCCCAATTCAAAGATGGCTCGACATTCTCAACAAGTAGATGGGAGCTTTATGAGCGGGGTTGCGCTGCCCTACTGAAAGAAAGCAGTACGAGCCGCTTGGAAGGTGGCAGTCTTCTTCTCCCGAACGTCCAGTCTCGGCTACAGCTTGCCGGGTTGATTGCAACCTGCGTGCTGCTGACCAACAACGCAGACATCGTACTGGACAACACCGGCAACTTTGCCCCCGCCGGAGCGCAGTGCCTGGATATTGCGCGGCTATTGACGGTTCCCCTTTCTTCCAATAGTGGCGATTGGTACGCCACTATTGAGGAGTATGCGGAAACTCTGCAGTCCGGCTTGTTCGTTGCCAAAGAGGACGGCGTGTTCGTTTTCGCCCACCGGACGTATGCCGAATTTCTCGCCGCACACTTCATATCGTCGCTAAACATCTCAGCCAAACAAGTCATGGCTGTTCTCAGTCTTTCGGATGGCTCGGGACGCCTGGTACCGCAGCTTCGGGAGCTTTCGGCCTGGCTGGGGCATAGCAGCCCGGAATTGCTCGGCCTAGTGCTGAACGCTGAGCCCGCAATGGTGTTTGACAGCAGCGTATCGCTCACAGACGAAACGCATATTGCGACCATCTTCGATGAGTTGACCGCACTAGTAGAACGGCACAAGTTACCGATATACGACCGCCGGCAAATACGGACATACCATAAGCTACGTCACGCGGGATTACTCGAGAAACTACGGGAGATTCTTGCGGACCGAAAAAGAAAAGCTACGCTACGGCAGTTTGCGGCGGACGTAGCGCGTATGTGCGAAATGGTTGGCAACATCCCGGAGCTCGTCGACATATCCCTAGAGGCGTCCGAGGATTACCAAGTTCGACAGAGCGCTGCATATGCCGTACATGCCACTGGCTCTCAAGCAGCAAAGAGCGCGTTGCGGGCGCTGATTACCAGTGACCATCCAGAAGATTCCGACGATGAGTTGAGAGGTATCGCGCTGCTTAGCGCTCTGGACGCTGGCATCTCGGTGGGGGAGCTCATTGGTAGCATCACGAAGGAAAAGCATTCAAATTTCAGCGGTATGTATGCATTGGCCTTGCGTCAGTTGGAAAACGCTGACCTTCAGGCTGCGGATATAACCCCACTTCTATCTTGGTTGGAGCCACAGCTTCAGCGACAAAGTATGGATATCGCGTGGGAAGATTTTGTCACCCACATGTTTAGTAAGGCGGCGTTGGCGGTCATGTCCCACGACGAAGGGTGGGCCGCTTTCGGCAAGGTCGCCTGGCTAGCCATCTCTAACCACCACAGACTCTCTACATCGCGCGAACAGTGCGGCTTCGACAAAGGGCTTGAACTCGAGGCGCACACCTATAGACGTTCACAGTTGCTGGATTCAATTCTGAATGTGGCGGAAGGCGAGCCCTGCGTCGTCGCAGGGCAACTGCGCTACGGAACTGGTCTACTCAGTGACGCCGATGGACAGCATTTGATTGATGCGTACCAGCGGGAGGCGGGCTCCGGGACCAAGAAGCGAGTCATTGCTCACCTTGCGCTCTGGTACGCCTACGACAACAGTGATGTCCGCGAGTGGTTGCTAACCACAGCAGGCCCGAATGCGGAGAGTCGAGACCTCCTGTTGGCGGAGTTGGCTAGCAACTATGTCGACGTCGTGCCGCTAGACTCGCCTAAAGCAGACAGCCTTAGGAAAACGCTGGCCTTAAGGCTTCAGCACACCTTACCAACAGAGCCTCCCACTGAGAAGAAACCGTCGATAGACTTGCTGTCCGCTGCTTTGGTGCGTGCTGAAAACGGGGACACGTGGAAGTGGGTCAACATCCTGTCATATCTACGTTATGAAGGGGACTTCGAAGGCTACTACCGGGTCTCCCTCGAAGTTACGACTTCGCCGCTATGGCCAAAGTTGAGTACCGTAACGCAGAGGCAGCTTATTGATGTTGCTCATGCATATTTGCACGCTACAGGCCCCGTCGCAAACCTCGCAGCAAATCAGGCGAACCCGTACGAGGATGCGGGTATCGCAGCGTTGGTCCTCCTTTACTCCACTGGCCATGGAAGTACCGACGAGTTCGGTGAAATCGTCGTGAAGTGGGCGCAGGCCCTCGCTCGCTGTGGATTTTCGGAACAGCCGCGCGCGGCTATCAACGAGCTATTGCAACAAGCATGGATGCGAGCCGAGGACTCCATGATTTTGCTGCTTTCAGAAACCTGTGAGCAGCATTTGGCCCTTGAGATTACTGCCGGCTTGCCTGACTTTGCCTCTGATTTCATGCCTGACGCCCTGTTCCGTGCGCTTGAGGCATTGTTGCCTCAAGTAAAAAGTGAACAAGGATTTCTGGCGCTTAGTGAGTTCCTCATTGAACAAGGCAGCCAAGATGCAATCGGAAAGTTGCTCGAGCGTATCCAGTCCTCGTCCGACCTTTCAGCCGCGCCTGCCTCGAAGCTGCTTTCACGTCTTGCCAAGCATGCGCCTAGTCAGCTGATTGCACACGTCTGGGAAAGATTGCGACAGTGTCCAGAAGCAGTTGCTCAGATGGCGGCCCAGATGCAAGTCCTCGTTGCAGGCCAGGATGTCCCACTATTGCGGGTTGCCCCGGCAGTTACGGAACAGATTTTTGAGATTCTGGAGAAGCAGTATCCATCAGCTACCGATGACAAGTTGGGCGGCATTGTCACCGTTCGACATCACATTCAGGACTTTAGAACCTGTTGCCTCATCAACTTGCGCAATCGCGCTGATGCCGACAGCATTGAGGCTCTTGAGAGAATCTCTGCGCGACATCCGGACCACCCGTGGATTGCGTCCCTTATATATGAGGCGGAGCAGAAGCTGGTCCGTGACTCATGGCTCCCCTACGAGGTCCTCGAAGTCACTGCCGTTCTTGGCATATCAACTGGTCGTGTTATCCGAACTGAAGCTGAGTTGCACGATGCCGTTCTTAGTGAACTTCATTTGATTGCGGACAAAGTTTCCGCGAGTGCCTTGCGGCCAGCTGTCTATTTTTTGTGGGACGAAATTTCTCAACGTCCCAAGCACGAACCTCGACTGTGTGATTGGCTTGCAGGCGAGCTGAAGGACCGTCTTTCGCACAAGGGCGCCATCGTCAACCGCGAGGCTCAAGTTAGGTCACACAATCCGAAGGGCATGGGGGAGCGCACGGACATCCTTGTTGAACTATCTTCCCCGACGAGGAGTGGCAAGTCTGGAAGGTCTCTTAGCCTCGTGATTGAAGTTAAGGGCTGCTGGAACAAAGAGCTGATAACGGCTCCAGCCTCGCAGCTGCGCGATAACTACATGAAGGCATATGGCGCCAAGTCAGGAATCTACCTCGTCATGTGGTTCATGTGCGATAGATGGGCGAAGGACGACTTCAGGAAACGAGATACGCAAAGGCTCATTCCCGACGGGACATACGAAGCGTGCGTTGACACCGTTGCCGCAGCCTGCTGCACCGCTTCAGTTGGAGGTGCCACCCTAACGCCGTTCGCCATCGACTGTACCTACTAGAGTTCGGCACCTTAAATCGCTGCAAAGCAAGTCAGCGAGGGAAGTTGTACAGTGTAGTGGAGGTTGACGTGGAAGCCGAGAAGGAGTGCCTCATTTAAACTTTGTCCGGAAGCTGCCGCATGGCACAACTGTCAGTAGCTTGACTAGGACGCTGGCGGCTTCCCATTTTCCCTGGCCAGGTATTCGGCAGCGTAGAGTTGGGTCTGGTAGGAAAGAAACTCTCCAAATCATGGAGAGAAGTTGTCTGTAATACGCCAACTCACCGCCAGTGGGTCCCGGCTTCGAGATGCTAACGGGGGCTCGGGCCGGAAAGGCTCAATCGCGGCCATCAGCCGCATCTTCCGTTCCTTGTCTAGGGTGTTCACCCACAGGAGTCGGAAGATGAGATATCCGGCAACTGGGCGTAGTTCTGGTTCCAGCAATGACAGGTCAGTGATGACTGTGTGGTCCCAGATTCGCTCCGCTACCATCCTCAATAGCGCATGGGGTGCGTGCAGCAGCCCTTGTTGGGTTATTTCACGAAGCAACGCCTCTAGGTCACTCATCAATAAAACCTACGTCAGTTGTCCTAGCCACATTACGTTCGTGGTAGGCACACGAGCAATGACTCGCCCGGCCAAAAAATTCAGTAAGCATGTTATATTTTCTCCTTTCGACGTAATTGCCCGCTCCGTATAGTTCGGTCATCGGCGCCCGCCGCTGCTATACATGGTACAGCCCAGCATCGCGGACAACTAACATTTTACGAATTTGAAAAGACATAGCCATGCTTGACATACTCAACCTCATGTTCCTGGGCGCCACGGTGCTTTCCAGCATTGTTCTTTATTCGGATGCGGACTATCCGGTGTACTCCACAATGGCCGAAATCAACTCGGTCACCGAGGTCAGTATGCACCGGGAGTGGTGGCGTGAGGATGGCAACGGCAAATGCCGTTACACCGGCCTAGTGGTGCCGTTCGTGCGAGACTGGGACCAAGTGAACAAAACTCGCAACACGGAAACGGTCATTCCGGCAGAGCCGAATAAAGTCGCCGGCCAAGCCATCATCCTTAACAAGAAGGTCTGCAACGGTAAACCGGATGAGGCAATCCTGCGGGGGGTCACAGCCTGGCGCGCAACTAAAATGCTCGAAAACTGGCAGTTCTATGCAGAGGACCTGACCGACTCGACGGAGGAAAACCGCCCGAAATGGTTCAAGCAGGTCATGCAGCGCATCCAGACTGTCGCAGCACAAGACGAGAAGGCTAATGCGTTTGTTGAGGCCACCGCACCGACGTTGGCCGCGATGGAAGAAAAAGACAACAAAAGGAAAGCAGACCCCGCAGCAGCTAGCGAACCGGTTCACTCGACCGCAGCCAACTAGGGCTGTTACTCCACCGCTCGCACCCCCTTGTAACCCGCTTCTAGCGAGCTGGCGAAATTAGTGTGCAGGTACGGCTGACGATGTAGCGCAAGGACGGCCGAAATCTCTCGCCCGACATGGAAGAAGCAACCCCGGTATCATCCAGTTGAATGGTGATACTGGGGTTGAGCAGGGTAGCCTAGATATCAGTTAGCTGGGGCTGTGGTGGCAACGGGTGCACTGGCTGTATCATAGACTTTCGCGGTTTTGTTTTCTTGAGCAGTCTTTAGGGCTGCGGCTGTGATATCCAGGAATGCCTTGGCCTTATCATCATGCTGAGCCACACGCTCGATGCGCTGTAGCACCTGGTTAAACCACTTTGGGCGGTCCTCTTCTTTCATCCCGTTTAGGTCTTGTGCACTAAGCTGAAGACCCCATTGGAAGCTGCCGTAATTCCGGTTAAGGGATGCCACTCGGAGGATAGCTTCGGGTGCTTTGCCGTCACAAAGTTTCTTATTGAAGATGAACGCATGGCCTGCGGTCTTGTCAGGTTCTGGCGGCAGTGCCTCATCGTGGTTCTTGTAGTGATTCTCTTCTTTCTAGTCGCGCACGAACGGCACCATCAGCCCAGTGTACTTGCACTGTTCATCCCTGTGCCATGAAACACGGTGAGTGACGACTTCGGTGACAGAGTCACGGTCTTCCGCCGTCTGATGAAGCGCGTAGTCGCCCTCGCTGACTACATTTATATCCATCATCGGAACGGCGGCAACAAACAGCAGATTAAATAGCTCGAATACCATGGTGTTTTCCTTTCAAAATCTTAAAAGAGGCTAGGCCTCGGTTTAGGTACCTTTCGCTATGGCCGTACCCGGTATAGTGTTGTGACCGTGAATATCACTGTTCCTAGCAGGCCTTATCCTCCGAGCGGAGGAACACAGCTTGGGAATTCTCATGAATTCCCACATGGTTTGAGAAATATCAAGAATGATGAGACATCGATAACAGGCTTCCATTGCTCCCGCATCCTGGTCTTTGGGCGTCAAACTCAAGTATCACACTCACGAAGGTATGGGCCTGCGCGCCCGCAGGGGGGGGGCGCCAGTGCGAGCCGTGGAGACTGGTTAATAGTTGCGGTAAAGCCCTTCACAGGCCCGCACGCCGGACTTGGCTACTGGCTTGACACATTGACAGTGTTTATGGCTTTGTCATTATGTATGGCGAGATTTCATCGCAGCTAAACGTAGGGCAGTCTGCTGTTGCGGGCGAGCGCAGCTTGGGAAGGTCATCCGTGTGCGAGAGATGGCGTCGCTATTGAGCACCAACTACGGCAAGGACTTCACGACCTCATTGGCCACCATTAACAACCCAGATGTATACTTATCAGAGTTTTTTATGCAAAATACTTATGCATTAATTTGCGCTAGTCAATAGCTTTTCTTCTATTGGCAGCATTATCTTAAACAAATTTTTATAACTGTTTTAATATGAAAAACACAAAATTTGCAGCAGCATTTGTTATCGCTATCTCGTTAGCTGGATGTGCGGGCACTGGCAGCAGCCAACTGAGAGCGGAATCTGAAACCTCTGTCGCTCAAAAAATACACGAAGGGAAAACATCCAAAAACGAAGTACGACAGATGTTCGGCTCACCAATGAAGACAACTTTTACTGAAGGCGGTTTGGAGGTATGGAACTATGAGTTCACGAAAATGTCTGGTGACGCTGTAAACTATATTCCTATTGTTAATCTATTGGGTTCAAGCACAAGCGGAAAAAAGAAAGAATTGGTAGTAATGTTTGACCAAGACAATATCGTAAAGCGTTACTCTATGAGCGAATCCGATGTATCTGTAAAGACTGGACTCTTCAATAACTGATTAGTCAACTAAGCAATTATATTGCAGCTTTACGTATCTGGAGTGGCCAGAGTTTTTATCCATAAAACGATGGCCATTCTAATTTGTATTTAATTTATGAAAATTTTTGGCTTTATTTAGGATTTCTTTCATAAATCAAATTTATTGTTCATCCATATTCTGATGGCATGAAAATTGCTCCACAAGAAGCGTAGTTTTTCTAAGATTTTCTGGCTGTCGAGGTTGACTCTGCCTTTATGAAACATAAGCGCTAGTGTGTACGGCCACAACACAAGTCAGAGTTATCGATACTACAAAAGGACATAACCATGCTGTTAGAACTGATTAGCCTCGTCTGGACTGCCGCTGTACCGATGATGGACATCACGTTGAGTTTCGAAGAATCGTACCCGTATCATATGGCTGCAGAAGAGCGTGAGACGGTCACCCCGGTGCGCCTGCTCCGCATATCCTGGCACAAGGATGAGCAGTGCACGTACACCGGAGTTATGGTCCCCTACGTACGGGATTGGG
Organism: Crenobacter oryzisoli; assembly: GCF_030385785.1. GTDB lineage: Bacteria > Pseudomonadota > Gammaproteobacteria > Burkholderiales > Chromobacteriaceae > Crenobacter_A > Crenobacter_A oryzisoli. Next base: position 19,260 of record NZ_JAUEDK010000017.1, on the reverse strand, counting down.
AGGAAGTTGTACACTACAGCAACCACGAAGAAGTCCGCCCACCTGAGCCGAACAAAACGGAAGGCCAAGGCATCATCCTCACCAAAAAACTTTGCGAAGGTAAGGCGCCAGAGTCGGTATTCCGCGTCGCTAGTACTAAGGTTTTCACTAGTAATGTCACTTCCAGTGTTTTGTAACATGCTGATTTTGTACACGTTGTAAAGCTGGTCAAAATGACGCTACAAGCTGAAAGGTTAGTAAGTCGGGCATCGGTTGGAGAATTCCGCAGGGAAACCAAGTGCATGCTGATGACGTAAATGGAATGAAGGTGGAAGACCGACCGAAGTGGTTCAACCAGGTTCTCCAGCGCATCGAGCGTGTAGCACAACACGATGACGCATCCAAAGCATTTCTTGCTGACGCAACGGAGAGCCTTAAAGCAATGCAAGTTGCTAAAGATAAAACCGTTGCCCGCGGCGTAGCTGCTAGTGAACCTGTAAGTAGTGTCCCGACGAACTAAATGCAGAACACTAAACCCAACTGCTCTGTCACTGCTCCGCCCTGACGTTGCCTGCGCATTCCGCGCCAGTACGTCGGGGCTTATTCTCCTGGCTGTTGCTCGGTTATCAGGTAAGATACTGGTATATGTTTACGAGCAGCAGCTATGGCCCAACATACTAAGGTTTTCACTAGTAATGTCACTTCCAGTGTTTTGTAACATGCTGATTTTGTACACGTTGTAAAGCTGGTCAAAATGACGCTACAAGCTGAAAGGTTAGTAACAACATTGCGACGCCCGTTCGGCGCTTTACCCGGGCAGATTTCACCGCGCTACGCTTTCGGTTGAACAAGATTCCGACGGCGCACAGCCTCAATAATGTCTACCACGAAGACGACCTTCTCGAGCACGACATCAATAGCGCTGCGCTCTGTCCTCAATGGTGACCGACCTGATTGTCCAGCTCACGACAAACTTCTGACTACGGAAGCCCTGCCCAGACCAAGGTCTAGCCTAGATAATGCGTTGGGTATCCACGTCATCGTCGACTTACCGGACGGGGTTGAGGAGGAGCTGGCTCGTCTCGAGAAAAAGAACCGGTCGAGGCTGAAAGCGCTGGGGCTTTAACCCCAGACTGAGGGTAGAGTCATGTCGTCCGATAGGAGTGCGGAGCGCCTGTCTGACAAAGGAGATGTGGGTTCGGTATCACGAAGTATCATCGAGTTAGAGAAGTAGTAAATTCGATTATACTTATTTATACTTGGGGCCGAATCCAACCTAGCTAAGATATCGGTGCAGACGATTCCGGCCGCAACAATTCAGCGGGCCGTTACGGTAGGCAGGTCGTCCCAATTGGTGGTGTACTTCGGAGAGCGGTGGCCGCACCGTTGATGCCATGGACGCGCCGGCCCGTCGGACAGCTGCTGCAGCGCCGTTCGCCCCAGTTGCCGATTACGCAGGTCGACCGCCTGCATCAGCGCGTCGGACAGCGCGTCGTCGCAAGGACCGAACAGGCTGCCTTGCAGATACCGTTTCGGCCGCAGTTCGGACAGCATCACCGCCGCTTTCTGGTAGCCGACACCGGGCCAATACAGCAGCTCCAACAGTTTCACCGCCCAGCCGGTCAGCACCCGCGTGTCGGAGCTGGGCTCCGGCAGCGTCACCATCAAGCCGTAATGGCACTGCTTATCATCCAGCCCGGTCAGTTTGGTGCGGAGGTAGAGGTGCACGGCCCCGGCCAGAGCGTCTTGCGCGCGCAGGTTGAGCGAGTCCCAGATGGTGTGGCCGAACGTCCGCCCGCACATGATTTGCTGCCGCTCGTGCACGGCCTGGTCGAGCCCCAGGCAGGCGATGCCCCTCAGCTCCAAAACCGTCCGCTTCAACGGCACCCTAAGCGCGCGCGGCGGCAACTTCTGGCTCCAGCGGCGCTGTAGTCGGGGAACTCGTCCCGCGGCGCGGGGCTGGCCCAAGACGGGGACAAGCGATGGGAGATGCAGGCTGAATCATGGTACGGTCGACACAGCTGGGTTTCTGTCATTCTAGACCGCCGGCGTGTCGCGGCAGCCTTCGACATCGTAATGCCTGCACACAGCCCCCATGCTATACCACCTGATGAGCGGCGGCAGACTGGACGAGTCACCCACCTCGGTACTGCGGCCCGCGCTCACTAGCGTCAGTAACCGAAGGGGCGTGTAATGCCAAAGGTAGCTCCTTCCGTTGTTTGTGGCCTCAGCTCAGGTCAATTTAATTATCGCGAAAATCAGCTCATCTTAATTTGAGAATCGAGCTACTTCATCCAGGAAAATGAGCTGTTTGGCGATTTTCGTTGAGGATATTCAGCAGTGACGGGGGCAGGGAGCTGCATCTCATTTATGCGGACTGGTTGTTAAATGAAACCTGGGCTGGCCAGAACTGGCGCGCTGCTTGGGAATAGTGATGTGTCAATACGCAAATTGATGTAGTGCCGGAGCGCTATGGTGTTGCACCAACTTAACGAAATTTACTAGCTAAACTTAATTTAACCCTCCTCAACTTTCATTTAACAATCTCCACTTCCCTGCAACGATACCGTTTCGAGGAGGTAGGCATGACACGCATCATCGGCATCTCGGGCAGCCTGCGCAAAGGCTCTTTCAACACCGCTTTATTGCGCGCGGCGGAACAACTGGCCCCGTCCGGCGTCGAGCTGGAAGTGGCCACGCTGCACGGCATCCCGCTCTATGACGGCGACGTCGAAGCGGCGACGGGTATCCCGGACGCAGTCGCAGCGCTCAAGATTGCGATCTCCCAGGCCGACGGCTTGTTGCTCGTTACCCCGGAGTACAACAACTCGATCCCTGGCGTGTTCAAGAACGCCATCGACTGGCTGTCGCGCCCGGCTGCCGACATCCCCACGGTGTTCGGCCAGCGTCCTGTTGCACTGCTCGGTGCCTCACCCGGTGGCTTTGGCACCATTCTCGCGCAGGAGGCCTGGCTTGGCGTGCTGCGCACGCTTGGCACCCAGCCGTGGTTCGGTGGCCGCCTGATGGTGTCCCGCGCCCATACCGTGTTCAACGAGCAAGGCGAGTTGACCGACGACGGCATCCGTCAGCAATTGGGCGACTTCGTGCGTCACTACGCCGAGCATATTGCCTCGATGCGAGCGGTGTAGCCCGTCGGCAGCAGCAAAGCCGGCTGAATGGAGGGGATGCGGCGATGTTTCCGTGTCTCATCATGAAGCAGCCTGCGAGCAGGGGGCCGAAGAGCCTTGGTCAACAAGCTGCATCTGCAAGCCGTGAAAGGATGCATGCAATGAGATCGCGTCATGTATCGCACTGGATTTGGGGCGATGCCCTATCGCTATTGGAAAAAGTGGAACTGCTACATAAGCGGTTCTCTCAATCCTGTGCCGGCAATCAACCCAGTTGGGAGCCGCCGGTGGACGTGGTGGAGAGCGAGAATGAAGTGATCCTCTATGTCGCTCTGCCTGGCGTATCTGCCACGACTCTTTCCGTCGTCCTTCGGCCCGATGGCGTGACCGTCTCTGGCCTTCGCAAGTTTCCTGCGGCACAGGCCATGCGCATACACCGCCTTGAGATTCCTTACGGAAAATTCGAACGCCATATCCCGTTTACGTTGCTATTTCTGGAACCTACCACCCAGGAATTTGAGGATGGTTGCCTTGTTTTGAGGTTTCGAAAGGTGAGGTAACACGATGAGTCGCGAGCCAACACAGCAAAGCAACAAGGCAGAAGAGGATAGCCAACATGCGCAAAGCGCCAGCACGCCTGTCACTTTACAAGCTGACATGGCGGAAAAACCCTTCCCCGAGGATGCGCTAATCATCATTCCCATGCACAACGCTGTGCTGTTCCCGGGAATCATGTCGCCTGTCACTGTCGGTCGCGCAAGTTCCGTTGCGGCAGCGCAAACCGCCGTGAAAAGCGAACGCCAGCTGGGGTTTCTCCTCCAGCGAGACCCAGAAAAAGCTGACGTTGGACCTTCCGATCTTTACTGGGTCGGCACTGCCGGGCCAGTCATTCGCTATATCACCGGAAAGGAGGGTGAACATCACCTCGTTGTACAAGGCACCTCCCGTTTTCAAGTACTGGCTTTTCTGGACGGCTGGCCTTTCCTGGTTGCCAAGGTGGCCATGATCGAGCAGCCGCATGTGGAAACCCCTGAGATAGAAGCACGGTTTCTGCAGCTCAAAGAGCGAGCCATCGAGGCTATCGGATTATCGCCCAATATGCCCGACGAATTGGCTGACGCGGTTCAAGCTATGGATTCCCCCGCCCAACTGGCTGACATGGTAGCCAATCTTGTCGATGCCAAGACCGAGGAAAAACAGGAAATTCTTGAAACGTTCGATCTCATGCGCCGCTTGGACAAGGTGATTACCTTGCTTGCCAAACGTATCGAGGTTCTCAAGATCTCGAAGGAGATCGGCGAAAAAACACGAGCAGAATTCGACGAGCGAGAACGGGAACATGTACTGCGAGAACAATTGCGGCAGATTCAGAAAGAACTGGGTGAAGACGAGGAGCTGAGGGCCGAGATTGATGACTTATATAATGCTATAGAAGCAGCAGGCCTACCTGAAGAGGTGTTCAAGCATGCTCAAAGAGAGATAAAGCGATTACAGCGCATGGGGGAAAACAGTGCGGAATACTCCATGCTGCGGACCTATCTGGAATGGTTGACAGAATTACCATGGAAGCAGGAACCACAGCCTTCCATCGACATCAAGGAGGCGCGGCAGATACTGGATGAAGAGCATTTTGGCTTGGAGAAGATTAAGCTCCGCATTCTCGAGTTTTTGGCCGTCCGCAAGCTCAATCCGGAGGGTAAGAGCCCGATTCTGTGTTTCGTCGGGCCTCCCGGCGTAGGTAAAACTTCGCTAGGGCAATCCATAGCAAGGGCCACGGGGCGCGTCTTCCAGAGGGTTTCATTGGGAGGGGTGCATGACGAGGCAGAAATTCGGGGCCATCGGCGCACCTATATCGGCGCGCTCCCCGGAAATATTATCCAGGCCATGCGTAAAGCGGGCACCCGTAATGCCTTGATCATGCTCGATGAGATCGACAAACTTGGCACGGGAGGCTACCAGGGCGACCCTGCCAGTGCACTGCTGGAGGTTCTCGATCCTGAGCAGAACAACAAGTTTCGCGATAATTATCTTGCGGTGGATTTTGACCTGTCACGCGTGTTGTTCATCTGCACGGCCAACGTACTCGAGACCATACCGGGTCCGCTTCGCGACCGAATGGAAATCATTCATCTTCCCGGGTACACGGAAGAAGAGAAAATCGAAATTGCACGGCGTTATCTGGTCAAGCGCCAGCTTTGCGCGAACGGGCTGACGGAAGAACAAGCCCACCTGACGAATGACGCCTTAGTTGCAATTGTACGAGACTACACCCGAGAAGCAGGGGTCCGCAGTCTGGAACGTGAAATTGGTTCTGCACTGAGACGCGTAGCGATGAATATCGCCGAAGGGCGGGCACAGCGCATGACGATCGATACACCCGATCTCTCCGCCATTCTTGGCCCCCAACGGTTTGAAAATGAAATGGCCTTGCGCGTCAGTGTTCCAGGCGTGGCCACGGGGCTTGCCTGGACTCCCGTTGGTGGAGACATCCTTTTCATAGAGGCCAGCAAGGTGCCTGGGAACGGACGGTTGATCCTGACGGGTCAATTGGGGGAAGTCATGAAGGAGTCTGCCCAGGCCGCGCTGACGTTGGCAAAGATATGGACTGGATATTCATTGGAAAAGAGCGACATCCATGTTCACGTGCCCGCCGGCGCAACCCCTAAGGATGGGCCGAGTGCCGGAGTAGCCATGTTCTTGGCGATACTGTCATTGCTCACGGGAAATCCTGTACGAGCAGATGTAGCCATGACCGGTGAGGTCAGCCTTCGCGGCCTTGTCTTGCCGATTGGCGGTGTCAAAGAAAAAACGCTTGCCGCACTTAGAGCGGGAATCCAGATCGTGATGTTGCCCAGGCGTAATGAGAAAGATCTGGAAGATGTGCCACCTGAGGCGAGGGACAGGCTCACCTTTGTTTTATTGGATCGAGTGGAAGATGCAGTCCACTATGCAATCGGCGATCTCCACCCTATTCAGGTCAGTGAGGAGTGATGAAATATTTCTAGGGTGTAGTCTACTTATGCAGACGAAGCCAAATTGTTAATTCGATATTTAGGCTAACAAAACGAAGTTTCTGCGAAGCTAAAATCCAGCGAAGCGGTTTCGGCAAGGCGCGTTGTCGCAGACAGTACAGGTAGCGTAACATTGCTTCGGCTCGTGATAGGCTGAACAAGTCGGAATCCGAGTACCGCCAAGATGGCATCCTATGTATCAAAAAGCGATGACACATGCTTCCTGATAGCAAACAAACGCCCCGCTTATCGGGGGGGTGTCCATTATGGTGGCTCAAAGGCTCAACTAAGCATTCCAAGCAAAGAGCAATAGTGCCCCCTGTCACACATGGGTTTTTGCGGTCGTCAAAGCAGCACAAATGGGAGGCGATGGCTGGATAGATCGGGTTTGCGTTGCACCGGTTGGGCTCACGCCACGGCAGGGCTACGCTGTAAGCGCGGGGGCGTTTCCCCCATGTTGGAGTTTGTTTCATGTTTACCGATCGCATCCATGCCGCCCGACTGCTGGCCAAGCGGCTCGCTACCTATCGTTCCAGCCATCCGCTGGTGCTAGCCATCCCACGCGGAGCAGTGCCAATGGCCGAGCTGATCGCGAACGAGCTTGACGGCGATCTCGACGTGGTACTGGTGAGGAAGCTCGGCGCGCCGTTCCAGCCCGAACTCGCCCTCGGTGCCATCGACGAAACCGGCCATATCACGCTCAACGACTTTGCCGGGCAGATAGGGCTCGACAAGAGCTATATCACCAATCTGGCCCGCACCGAACTGGCCGTGTTGCACGAGCGTCGTTGCCAGTATTCGGACCGGCCACCGCTGGCGGTGGCCGACCGCACCGTGATCGTGGTCGACGACGGGCTGGCAACGGGCGCCACGATGATTGCAGCGCTGACCGCACTGCGTGCGCAGAAGCCGGCCAAATTGATCTGCGCGGTGCCGGTGGCTCCACCGGACACGCTCCATCGGGTGGCTCGCCTTGCCGACGAAGTGGTGTGCCTCGAGGCACCGATCGGTTTTCAGGCGGTGGGGCAGTTCTACCTGTCGTTTCCGCAAGTCGACGACGAGGAAGTCATCGCGATACTGAAGGCACGTCCCGTGCAGGACCAGGCATAAGAGCATGGTCTACCAGTCACGGCCCTCTTGATCATGCGGCCCGCTGCGGCACGGGGATCACCCGTGGCGGGTGGCCGGTCAACTCGAGAAAGCGCATCAGCTCGGCGCGGGGAACCGCGAGCGTCTCGGTATTGACCAGGGGGTGACACAGGATCGCATCCGCCTGCCACAGCGAGGCGTCGACAACCACGTCGACTGCGCCGGCACGGTCGTTGAGCACGGCGAGCAGCGTCACCGAGCCCGGCTCCAGGCCCAGATAGCGGTGCAGGCGTTCCGGCGAAGCGAAGCGCAGCCCCTTCACGTCCAGTTCTTGCGACAGCGCTTTCAGATCCACCGTCGCTTCGGCGGGTACCGCCACCAGCAGGTGACGCATACCCTTGCCATCGCACAAAAACAGATTCTTGGTTTCCGCACCTGGCATGTCGGGACAGAGCTGGCGTGCCTCTTCGCAGGTGTATACCGGCGGGTGCTCGAAGCGCTGGTAGGTAAGGGCATGCTGATCGAGGAAAGCGTAGAGAGCGTGTTTCATTCTTGCAGCCTAACATGGACAGTTGTGTCGGTAATCATGCAATTTGATTTAGTTTGTAATATGCCAACGGTAAGGTTTGCAGAGCCCGCGGCACCTGCGCTGACGGGCTCAAGGGCTTGTTGCAAGTAGCGCCTAAGCGCCGCTAACAAAACGAAGTTTCTGCGAAGCTAAAACCCAGCGCAGCGCTCCCGGCTAGGCGCGCCGACGCAGACAGTACAAGTAGTACGGCAAGGAGTCGCGATATTTGTTAGCGGCACTAAAGTCCGGCAATGCCGGCGGATTATTGGTACAGACTCAATCAATGAGGACATGTCGTGGCCTATATCCATCTTTACTGCGAGCGTCTGGCTCCCGGGTTGCTCGGGGAGCCGGTCAATACCCTGACCAATCTGGCTTTTTTTGCTGCGGCGTGGTTGGTCTGGCACCGGACCGAGCAAGCCGGCGCATGGCGCAACCGCAGCCGCCTTCTGGCGGGGCTCATCGCGCTGATCGGCGCCGGCAGCTTCACCTTCCACGCCGTCGCCACCACTTGGGCCGAATGGCTAGACGAGTTGCCCATCCTGTTGTTCCAGCTGGTCTTTCTGTGGTGTTACGGGCGTGACGTTCTAGGCTTTCGGCGCGTCGTCGCAGGGTTGGGGTTGGTGGTGTTTCTTGCGCTGGTCGTGCAGGCCGGCCACTACCCGGCACTGCTGAACGGTTCGCTCGCCTATTTCCCTGCGTTGTTGGTGCTGCTGGGCATCGGGGCTTATCACGGCCTGACGCAACGGGCTGGTGCACGACTGTTTCTCGCCGCAGGGGGTGTGTTCGTGGTGTCGGTGTTCTTTCGCAGCATCGACATGGCCGTTTGCCCGAGCTTTACGCTGGGTACGCACTTTCTGTGGCACCTGCTCAATGCGGCGGTACTGGGGCTGTCGGCGCTGGGGTTGCTGGATAATGTGATGGAGGAGGAGCGCAAGCTTGGCCTTATCCCGGATGAGGTGAGGGCCTGAACCTGTTCACGATCTCGCGAACGAAGGGTCAGCCAAGGCGACTTGACGCGAAACAGCGGAATGTACATGGAGTACATGAGCATGTTGAGTGGCATTTCAACGCAGGATCACCCGAGTGCAGCAGATCGTGAACAGGTGCTGACAAGCGGGGCGGCATTTACGGGCCCCGGAGAAGCAGGAACTTGCCGTGCGACCGCAGGCAGAATAGATCCACCCGCCTTCCTCTCGAAGAACTGAGTGCGTAAAAAAGCCCGGAAGGCTTCCGGGCTTAGGTTGGTGGCTAGAGGGTCAGGCCAAGGCTGATCCGCTGCGGTCTTCTTCCTTCGCTTCCATCTTCAGGTAGGCATCCGCCATCACGATACCGAATATCACGTGTGCGATCAGCGTGATCCAGCCACGCGCTTCGGCAAACCACGGGAAGAACGAAGTCATGCCGTAAAAGTTGAACAGATACACGGCCAAGCCGAACACTGCGCCCACTGCCGAGGCCATGCCCCAGCTCGAATCGAAATGGAACGGTGCCATGATCAGGCCGAGGATCAGCCCCATGGCAATGGCCAGCACGAAGTGAACGATCAATGCCGTCACGACGATGGCGAAACTGAACGAGGCAGGCGACGCCAACGCTCCCGAACCCATCACGATAGCGGCGATCATGTGTGTCGGTGCCCATAGGCCGGCCCCCGACAGGGCCGAGGCCATCAGGTCTAGCACCAGGAACACCACCCCACCGGCGACACCGGCCATCGCGGCCGCCCGCCAGTCAGGCAATCTGTGCGCCCATTGATGCGATTGCATGTGTAGATCCATGGCAGCTCCTTTCCGCGTTCAGCCGATAGCGGCACACAATCCGATTGATTTGACAGAAAAAAATGGGAAAAGTGCGACGGCAAGCCCGTTGGATGTCGCGCCAAGCCTGTCGACGGGGTGGTGATTCTAGTGGGCTGTTTCTAAGCGATTTTCTTCAGTGGCTGTATATTCCGAGTAGGAGGCTGGTTTACTGCCGGCTTGCCGTTCAAGACTTAGCGCCGCCAACAAAACCCTTCCAGGTTTGTTACGCTGCCTTGCCGTACCACTTCTGTACTGCCTGCGGCAGCGCACCTGGCCGAAACCGCTTCGCAGAAACTTCGTTTTGTTAGCGGCTCTTATGGGAGGCGTGATGAAAACTTCCCTGATGGGCTATATGGGTAGCGTCGCACTCGCAACGTGTCTGGCGCTACAACCCATGCAGGCGTCTGCTGAGATGATCTCCACGCAGGACGTTGCCACGGTACAAAAGATCCAGGCCGATCGAGAAAAGGTCCGCAGCTTTCTCGATAGGGCGGCGGTCAAGGAGAAGCTGCAGGCCATGGGCGTACAGGCTGCCTTTGCCAAGAACCGCGTTGATGTCTTGTCCGATAGTGAAGTGGAGTTGCTAGCACAGCGGATTGACTCACTGCCTGCCGGCGGCTCCTTGAGCAGTACCGACATCATTATTATTTTGCTGGTGGCCATCTTGGTTGCTGTGGCCGTCTAAGCGAATAGCGCTGTTTATGCGAAATCGTCCCTTGAAGGGATCACTTTGTCGTTGATTCGGCCGTTGGGTATCCTGATGCGAACAGCACTCGGCGTGTTGCTGATTGGTCTTTTACTGCTGCTCGTCGGGTGCGCTACGCCGCCGCAGACGGCTGCCTTACTGGCCCTACGTCCAGCCGGGCTGCCGGAAAGGGTGGAACTTACCAATGTGCCGTTCTTCCCTCAGGTCGCCTATCAATGCGGCCCCGCCGCGCTTGCAACGGTACTGGTACACGCTGGGGTTCTGACAACGCCGGAGCAATTGACCCCGCAGGTGTATCTGCCGGAACGCAAGGGCTCGCTGCAAGCAGAACTGCTAGGGGCTACCCGCCGCTATGGCATGGTCGCGTATCAAGTAATGCCAACACTGGAGGCGGTGCTGCGCGAGGTGGAGGCAGGCGACCCTGTGCTAGTGCTACAGAACCTACGCCTCAAGAGCCTGCCGCAATGGCATTACGCGGTGGTGGTCGGCTATGACTTGGCGAGCGCCCGGCTGGTGCTGCGCTCAGGCGACATGGAGCGGCTGGAGCTGCCATTGGCCCAGTTCGAGCGCAGTTGGGCGGATGGAGAACGCTGGGCTGTTGTCGTGCTGCCGCCGGAGCGCCCGCCGGCGACGGCCACAGAGGCCGCCTATCTGGCCGCTGTCACTGCGTTGGAGCGCATCTCCCCGACGGCGGCACAGCGCGCCTACCAGACGGCGCTGACACGCTGGCCTAACAGCTTGGTGGCGTATATCGGCTTAGGCAACAGCGCCTACGCGCAGAAGGACCTCAATGGCGCCGAGCGCGCCTATCGGCAGGCGATCGCGGCCCATCCGGATGCAGGCGACGCCTGGAACAATCTCGGTCAAGTCTTGGCCGACCAGGGGCGCCGAGCCGATGCCTTGGCCGCAGTAAGGCGGGCGATCGAACTAGGCGGGCCACATCTTGAGCAGTATCGGCGGACACTCAGCCAGATCACGAGCCACGCAGCACCAAGGCTGCAGTCCCCGTTTGGGCCGGGGGTGCCATAAAATGAAAACCGCCGCATTCCCAGAAGGCTGCGGCGGTTGGCGAGTCCCGGCATGCCGGGGAAATGCGGTCACATATGCCGACTGAACTGGCGGCGCTCAGCGCCAGCCATCAGTTTCATGAACGACTCGGTACTCAGGTGGATCAGTTCCTTGTGGTCACCCGCTTCGAAGTACAGGTCGGACTGACCCAATAGCGACTCGTCGACATAGGTGGTCATGCCACTTAAAGCCGCCGCAACTGGTGGCGGGATCGCACCCAGTTCGCAGTCCCTGAACAATTCGCTCAGCTCTTCCTCGCAAGCCAGACGCAGGGTCCGCCCGGTGTCGCGACTCAACGTAGACAGCATCACGTGACGGGTCGCCGGCAACACCGCCGCGACATAGCCTCCTTCGTCTTCCAGTAGCACGGTCTTGGCCAGGCGGTCGCCCGGAATGCGGGCAAGCTCGGCAGTTTCCATGCTGTACTGGCTGGTTGGGTGCCACGCCACGTCGTACTCGATGCCCGAGCGATTCAAGCAGTCGGATAGGGTCGATGCAATAGCCATGATGGGCCTCCTTCATCCATTGAGGCATCCCGACACAGCCTCGGTCGGCATGCCCCACGAGGCGCCATCCGCGTCAAACTGCACCGCAATCGACACCTCACTTCAGGATAGCCGCTGAAAGCCGTACTGCTGCTGGCTTGGATACTCGGCAAACTGTGGCGTGAGCCATATACAGATTGTCGCATCGGCACCGCAATCTCTTGCACTATCTCACTGATTATTGGCAGGAATTGTCGGCGGTCAGCGGCTATCCTAATGGGGAACGATGCTCTGGCCGGCCGACTGGCCAGCGGTGGGAGGATAGTGCGATGCGTACCGTGCAGAAGGCGTATCGGCCGGGATATGGCGGCTATGTTTCGGAGTTCACGCAGTTCATGAACCACTATATGGAGGAGCATCCGGAAGTGGTCAGCGATCAGCACAAGGGCTGGTATCTGCTATGGGACCACAAGCTCGATCCGGAGGACCCGGAACAGCCTAAGCAGGATAGCGTGCCGATCAAGGGCTACGATTATTTTTGATGGTGTCTACGGCTAGGGGCCGATTGCACCTTTTACCATTCGGCCAACCTCCGAGGTTGGCCGAATGCTGTGAGTCACGGGTTTAGACCTTGGGAGCCTTCGGCGTGATCAGTGCCTGGTACTCGCGTAGCACCGCATCAGTCTGGCGTTCCACCTCTCGCAACGCCTCCGCCTGCGACCAAGCGGAGAAATCCATCCCCGCATCCAGCGCCTGCAGGGCACGCCGAGCGGCGGTACACAGATCCACCGACGCATTGAAGTCAGCCGGGCTCAGCACCTTGCCATTGCGGATTTTGCGGTAATACACGCTGGCCATCTGGGCGTACTGGCGCGCCGTCTCGTGTTCGGCGAACTCCCCCGATTTGTCCATCACGGCAAACAGCTGCATCACCGCCTGACAGGCCGCCTCAGCCAGCACGAAACGTTTCAGTTCAACGGTCTTGGCGATCTGGCCCGGTTTGGCGGTCTTGGATTTTTTTGGTTTGCTGTTGGCCATGCGTTCTTCCTGTGTCGCAGCAGTTGCGGCAGCGTCAATCGAGAAGGGGATTTTACCCGAGCCGTTGGCTGTGCGATCAAATCCCGATTTGCAAAACAAAAAGCCCGAACATCAAGTTCGGGCTTTTTGCTGAATACTGGTGGAGGGAGAAGGATTCGAACCTTCGAAGGCAGAGCCGTCAGATTTACAGTCTGATCCCTTTGACCGCTCGGGAATCCCTCCAGAAGAGGAGGCGAATAATATCCGGGTTAAACGGGGCCGTCAAGCAGCTAGAACACTCTTTTTTAGGAGGCGGGCATAAACATGACCCCCCCCGCAGTTAGGCGTTGAGCCTTGAACAAGATTCGGTGCAACGTCTGCGGCAAGGCGACGCAAACGCTGCAGCAGCATGCTGGTTAGCGGCGGTTACTGCGAGTTATCCAGAATCGCCACGGCCTGGTCCCATAGCGCACCACATGGCCGCTATTCGTCTGTAGCCATTTGCGCGCCGTCGCTTCATCCGGAAACCAATTGGTTTCGAAATCGCCATACGCGCCATTGTCGAAGCGGTAACGGTCGAGCAGCGCAGCTGGGCAATGATCGATCTGCCGCTTGCAGCTTTCCCAATTGGCAAAACCAAGCTCGATCGCCAAGGTATGTAGCACATGCTTGAGGCGCAGTGTTTCACGTTGCAAATAGAGCTCGGTCAGTTTCTGCTGTGGCACTACGCGCGCGGCCAGGACTCGGCGCAGTATCGGCAACGCGCGACTAGGTCGATCGTCGCGGATGTTGCGCAGCAAGCGGCGCGCATGGTGGCGCAAGAATTCGCTATTGGCGCTGGTAGGGGCTGGGGTAGGGGATGCGGACCACATAACGTTCCTTTCCTGTCGCCGTTCTCGCTGCGGCTTGAGGGTGACGTTCGTGCAGTCAACCAGATGGGCAAAACCTTGGCAGGTGCGGAGACTTTCGCGAGAGCGGGCCCCCTGCCGGTGCCCGATCGGAATATTAATTCCTTGAATGCAAAGGCGCAATCGCAGCGCAGTGCCTTCGTCACAGGGTGGAACAGCTGCATGCCTAAAGGGTCACATTGTCGTACAAGATTTATTCGAATAAGGTGTCGGTGAGCAATACCATTGCCATGAGTCGAGTCGTTCCGTCTCCCGAATTGTTGATCGGGCGGGACCCAGACAGGCAAACTGATGCCACCACAAGTGGCGACCCTAAAAATCCTACCCGGACTCATACATGATGACTGTTACCCACAGCCCCATCCCCGAGCGTCTTTCCCGCCTGCGCCAAGCCATGCAGGCTCATAACGTGGCCGCCTGTTTCATCCCGTCGGCCGACCCGCACCTGTCCGAATACCTGCCGGCCCGCTGGCAGGGACGGCGCTGGCTGAGCGGTTTCACCGGCTCGGTCGGCAACCTGATCGTCACCGCCGATTTCGCCGGATTGTGGGTGGACAGCCGCTACTGGGAGCAGGCCGCTGTGGAGCTGGCCGGCACCGGAATCACCATGATGAAGACCACCTCGGCGGGCAGCGTCGTCTACATCGACTGGTTGGCCGAAAGCCTGCCGGCCGGCGCCATGCTGGCCGTCGACGGCGCGGTACTGGCGCTGGAATCCAGCCGCGCACTGCGCACATCGCTCGCGACCGCCGGCGTAACGCTGCGCACCGATCTCGACCTGCTGGACCAAGTTTGGGCCGAACGCGCCGGCCTGCCCGGCGCGCCGGTGTACGAGCACCTGCCGCCGTACGCAACGGTGAGCCGTGCCGACAAGCTCGCCCACGTTCGTCAGGCGATGCGCTCCGCCGAGGCCGACTGGCATCTGTTGTCGACGCTCGACGACATCGCCTGGTTGTTCAACCTGCGCGGCAGCGACGTGAACTACAACCCGGTCTTCCTCGCGCATGCGCTGGTGGGTGACGCTGAGGCGACGCTATTCGTCGCACCGGGTGCCGTCGATGCCGCGTTGGCCGAACGCCTGGCCGGCGACGGCGTGCGGGTAGCGGACTATGCCGACGCGGCGGTCGCACTGGCCGCGCTGCCGGCAGGCAGCACCTTGCTGATTGATCCGCATCGCGTGACGCTGGGCCTGGTCGAAGCCGTGCCCGAAGCGGTCACCCGCATCGAGGCGATCAACCCGTCGACGCTTGCCAAGGCGCAGAAGACCGGCGATGAGGCGGCGCACATCCGCGTGGCGATGGAGCAGGACGGCGCGGCGCTATGCGAATTCTTCAGCTGGCTCGAACAAGCTCAGGCCGCCGGGCAACGCATCACCGAGCTCGACATCGACGAACAGATCACCACCGCCCGTGCACGCCAGCCGGGCTTCGTCTGCCCGAGTTTCGGCACCATCGCCGGCTTCAACGCCAACGGTGCGATGCCGCACTACCACGCCACGCCGGCAAGCCACGCGGTGATCGAGGGGCAGGGCCTGCTCTTGATCGACTCGGGCGGCCAGTATCTGTGCGGCACCACCGACATCACCCGCGTAGTACCGGTGGGCGAGCCCAACGCCGAGCAGAAGCGCGACTTTACGCTGGTGCTCAAGGGAATGATCCAGCTCACGCAGGCGCAATTCCCGGCCGGCACGCGCAGCCCGATGCTCGACGTACTGGCCCGCGCGCCGATCTGGGCGGCCGGCGTCGATTACGGCCACGGCACCGGCCACGGTGTGGGCTATTTTCTGAATGTGCATGAAGGCCCGCAAAGCATCGCCATCCTGCGCAGCCCCGATGAGCACACCGCGATGCTACCCGGAATGGTGACCTCGAACGAGCCCGGTCTCTATCGCCTTGGCCAGTGGGGCGTGCGCATCGAGAACCTGCTGCTCAACGTACCGGCGACCAGCACCGGCTTCGGCGATTTCTTGAAGTTTGAGACGCTGACCCTGTGCCCGATCGACACCCGCTGCGTCGATCTTGCGCTGCTGCGCGAGGACGAACGCGCTTGGCTTAACGATTACCACGCCGAGGTGCGCCGCCGCCTGGCACCGCGCGTTCAGGGCGAGGCACTGGCCTGGCTCACGCGTCGCACCGAAGCGATTTGACCCGGCGGTAGCGGTCTTGTCTGCGCTGTCGACCTTATCCATGCGGAGAAGTCGGCGGTGCGGACGGGGCGGGCCGCCCCCCAGACTACATACGCCAAGATTGGAAGCCGCATGATAAAGAACCGAACCATGCCTTACCTGCCGGACTATATCGCCCCCGCCCATTTCACCGACCCGGCCTTGGCGCTTGCCCAAGTGCAGCGCATCTACGATAGTGGCGTGGCTCACCTGCGCGCGGCGATGCACGATTTCGTCGCAGGCGAAACGCTGCCCGGCCATGCGCGCGCCTGCTATCCCTATGTGCGGGTCCAGACCGACACGGTGGTGCGTTTCAACGCCGCCGACCGGCCCAGTCTGAGCTACGGTTTCGTCGCCGGTCCTGGCCGCTTCGAGACCACGCTGACCCGGCCCGACCTGTTCAGCGACTACTACCTGGAACAGTTCGAGCTGCTGCTGGCCAGCCACCAGGGCGAACTGGAAATCGGCACTAGCACCCAGCCCATCCCCTTGCATTTCTCGTTTGCCGAGAACGAGCACATCGAAGGCGGCCTCGGCGCCGAACGCCGCCTACTGATGCACGACATGTTCGACCTGCCGGACCTGTCGGCGATGGACGATGGCATCGCCAACGGCACCTATGAGCCGAAGCCGGGCGAGCCGCAGCCTCTCGCGCTGTTTACCGCGCCGAGGGTCGATTATTCGCTGCACCGGCTGCGCCATTACACTGGCACTGCGCCGGAACATTTCCAGAACTTCGTGCTGTTCACCAACTACCAATTTTATATCGACGAGTTCGTGCGACTAGGACACGAGGCGATGAGCGACCCGAACAGCGAGTACATCGCCTTCGTCGAACCAGGTAACGTCATCACCCGCCGCAAAGGATTGTCGGCCGAGGAGGGCGACGAATTGGGCAAGGCACTGCCGCGCCTGCCGCAGATGCCGGGCTACCATCTGATCCGCGCCGATCACAGCGGCATCACCATGGTCAATATCGGCGTCGGCCCAGCCAACGCCAAGACCATCACCGACCACATCGCGGTGCTGCGCCCGCACGCTTGGATCATGCTCGGCCACTGCGCCGGCCTGCGCAATTCCCAGCAGCTGGGCGACTATGTGCTGGCACACGGCTATGTGCGCGAGGACCATGTGCTCGACGAGGATCTGCCGCTGTGGGTGCCGATCCCGGCGCTGGCCGAGATCCAGGTGGCGCTGGAAACCGCGGTGTCGGACGTCACCGAAATCAGCGGGCCCGAGCTCAAGCGCATCATGCGCACCGGCACCGTCGCGAGCACCGATAACCGCAACTGGGAACTGCTGCCGGACAACCGTCCGCAGCGCCGTTTCAGTCAGAGCCGTGCGGTGGCACTCGATATGGAAAGCGCGACGATCGCGGCCAACGGCTTCCGCTTCCGCGTGCCTTACGGCACCTTGTTGTGCGTCAGCGACAAGCCACTGCACGGCGAGATCAAGCTGCCGGGCATGGCCAACCATTTCTATCGCGAGCGGGTTGACCAGCATCTGCGCATCGGTATCCGTGCGATAGAGCTGCTACGTGAACAGGGCCTTCAACGGCTGCACAGTCGCAAGCTGCGCAGCTTCGCCGAGGTGGCTTTTCAGTAAGCCTGAAGGGAGGCCTCAGAGTCGGGGCGGAACGCGCAGGGTGTCCCGCCGCATGTGACCCCGTGATGGCTCTTTCACACCACGGCGTAGACAGAAGCCCCCTTGAAAGGGTGGGCGACTCGCCGTGGTGCACTTTCTTGTTTTTGGGATGCGATTCCCTAATGACTCATGTCACTACTGCCGCTTCGCAGCAGTTCGGCTCTGATGAACGATGTATCGGCCACGTGCCAGGTGTTTCGGATATGGTCAAGATCTCTCTGCTGCTCGTCGCGAAGCTGCAGTTCAGGCAGGAATGACAGGTCAGCCATGATATTGCCGAGGTAGACGGTTTCTCCGGCTTTTACCTCGAACGGTGCATTGACCCCGTAATGCTTCACATGGGTTGTGCTGTCGCCGGTGTCCTCGCCCCAGCGCGTCCAGGCATCGCTGATCTGGTAGCGCCCCGGCGCCAGCGTTAGCAGTATCACCTTACCCTCTGTGGGCGCCATGCCCTGGTCGCTATAAAGCGTGTCGGTGACGAAGTTGGCGCGGGCGATACCACTGCTGCCGTTATCAAGACCATACCAGTGGACTTCAAGCGTCCCGTTATCCGGGACAATTGCACGGGCAGTTAGCGAGACAATGGCGTAGCCTTGCCCAGGGGGCGGGGTCAGGCTGCCTTGAATGGACGGGTTCGCGTTGGAAAAGCCAGCCACTAACAACAAGGCGGCGGTCGATAATAGGGTGTGTCGCATAGCACTCCTCCTTACCGAGGTCCGGTCGGGCCGGCGCGGCGCGCCGGGCATCGAACCATCCTCAAGCCGATCCTTGGGCTCGGCTTGAGGATGGCGGCTTGGTTGGATTGAATTTGGCCAAGCTCGGCCGTGGGATAAGCGCCGTTATCAAAACTCAGTGAGGCGGCCTGGGGGCTAGGCGTGTGATTGCAGATGGCAAAAATAGTGCGCCAAGGCCGCATAACAATGCCAAGGGGTTTATAAGTCGGTGGGGGTTGCTGTTACGCCATGCCCGAGCAGATAACTGAGCAATCTATGAGGTGTGTTACGTAATAACTTGATTCGTCGCTATTTTATTCCCACTTTTTCGCAGCCGACTCGCACTGTTTTGCAGTGCTACTACTTCTATAAACCTTGCTGCCATAGTCTAGTAGCGACCTCGAAGCCGTCCAGTCTGCTCTACGTGCCTTTCGGCGTCTGCCTACTCGGCGACAAACAAACCATGCAAAGGTAATGCGGTCAAGTTATTAAAAATACGCTCCTAAAGCCGTCCAAATAAATAATTGGGCAGCACATTCTCATTACAAAGGGTGTCCAAGGCAATGAAAGTAATATCTCGGCATGTTGACTTATCAGGCTGACTAATTTTTTTGATTGTCAATGTGGCTAGGCTATTACTAACCTTTTAGAAAGTAATGCCATTTCATGTGATAATTTTCTTCATGAAATGCAAACGAAACTCTGACGCCCGCGGGATTGACCACCACACCCTCCAGGTCATGCGCCAGCAAGCCGTCAAGGCGATTCGAGAGGGCCAATCGGTGCAAAGCGTAGCAGCCGCCTACGGTGTCAACCCGCGCACGGTGTTTCGCTGGTTAGCAGACTTTGCCAATGGCGGCCAAAACGCCCTGCTGGCCAAGCCGATCCCGGGGCGTCCACCGAAGGTGACGGCCGATGAGATGAGCTGGCTGGCCAAGGCGGTGAAAGACAATACGCCGCAGCAGTTCAAGTTCGAGT
>NZ_JAUEDK010000016.1 GCF_030385785.1 Crenobacter oryzisoli | reverse complement strand
ACTGGGAAGCGCGGGCCATCGAAACGGTGTCTCGGCATGGGCGCCGGCGCATCTTGTTGACCTCCTTGCTGGATACCAAGGCGTGGCCGGCCAAGGAGATCGCGGCGCAATACCAGGAACGCTGGCACATCGAGACCAGCTACCGCGAGCTGAAGCAGGACATGTTGGGGGACGAATTGACGTTACGCAGTGGCACTCCGGAGACCGTCCGACAGGAAGTGTGGGGGACGCTCTTGGCCTACAACCTGGTCCGACTGGAGATGGCTGAGATCGCGCGGGAAGTGGGGGTTGCGCCGACCGATCTTCGCTTTACGACAGCGCTGCATTATTTGCGCTATGAGTGGAGCTGGCTGGCGATCAGCAGCCCCGGCACCTTGCCGGCGCGCTTGCTGCGTCTGCGGGAACGCCTCGGGGAGTTGCTGCTACCGAAACAACGGCGGGGGCGTGAATGCCCCCGCGTGGTGAAAAAGCTGCCGTCCCGTTACCCAATCAAACAGGTTCGATCCGCTAAGTGAACGGCATTACGGCTGTCGCCGGGTTTCCTATGCCATCGAGTGTGGGTCCAGCCACACCGTCAGCGGTACGTCACCGACCGTGACGTGGCACGCCAGCCGCGGAGTCTGCGGACTATCGTCCACCTCGACAGCATCGATGCCATGGATGCGTTTCAGCACATTGCGCTCAATGCCCCGCATTGCCAGTGGTTGAAGCTGGCCGTCGTGCTCGAGCCGCACTAGACAGGTACCGCAGGTGCCCTGACCGCAGCGCCACGGCATCGGCACCTCGTGAAAGCGAGCAAGATCGGTCAGGTTGTCACCCGACTCCGCCTCGACTTCGGCAACGACCACAAGGTCGGCCGAACGGATAAAGCGTACGGTTGGCATCACCCGCGCGTCAGCGGCAGAAAGTCGAGCAGTTCGCCCGGGCTCACCCGTTGACCTGGTGCCAATCGCACCAGCCCCTCGGCCCATGCGCACGACATCAGCACGCCAGACCCTTGGTTCGGGTATGTGACCAGTTGCAGATGGCCGTCGACCAGCTCGCGACGCACCCGCACGAACTCCTCGCGCCGGGTGTCGGGCTTGTCCCAGTGGAACGCGGCCGGCAGGCGTTCGGTCGCCACGACCTTGGCAGCTTCCCCGCCCTGGCGGGCCGCCAGGAACGCCTTTACCAACACCTCGAACGTAACGAAACCGGACACCGGATTGCCCGGCAAGCCGATGAAATCGGCAGCACCAATCCGGCCGTAGGCGAGCGGCTTGCCGGGCTTCATTGCGATCTTCCACAGCGTCAACTCGCCTTCTGCCTCGACCGCTGCTTTGACATGATCTTCCTCGCCGACCGATACGCCGCCGCAGGTGATGATCACATCGGCCTCGCTGGCGGCCTTGGCGAGCGCCACGCGCGTCGCAGCGAGGTTATCTGGGATAATGCCAAGATCGATTACCCGGCAGCCAAGCGCGGTCAGCGAAGTGACCAGCCAATAGCGGTTCGAGTTGTAGATCTTGCCTGCGGAGAGCGGCTGGCCCGGCTCAGTCAGCTCGTCACCAGTAAAGAATGCAGCGACAGTCAGCGCCCGGCGTACGGCCAGCTTGGCGATGCCGAGCGAAGCAGCAAGCCCGAGGTCGGCTGGTCCCAGTCGTTGACCGGCCTTCAGCACTACCTGCCCGTCAGCGATATCCTCGCCGGCCAGACGAATGTTCTGACCCATCTCCGGGTTGCCGGACAGCAGCACGCGGCCATCCTCCAGTACCTCGGCCTGCTCCTGCATGATGACAGCGTCCGCCCCCAGCGGGATCGGCGCACCGGTGAAGATGCGCGCAACGGTGCCCGCCTGCAATGGCGTCGGCACGCTGCCGGCCGGGACGCGCTGGCTCACCGGCAATGCCTGACCGAAGTCGGCCAAGCGCAAGGCGTAGCCGTCCATTGCACTATTGTCGTGAGGCGGTACGTTCAACGTCGCCGTCACTGCTTCGGCCAACACTCGACCGGCCGCAGCGAGCAGTTCGACGGACTCAGAACCAGCCAGGGGGCGGGCTCGTTCTAGCAACCAGGCGCGGGCCTGATCAACGGAGAGGAAAGTGTTCGACATGGCGATTCAGATAATCGAGTAAAAATTGGCACAGCGCGTCGACATCGTCGCGCTGGAAATACGGTAACGAGGTGTCGACCGGCCCATCGGCAACCACGGCGATCACCATGGGATCGTCGGGAAACAGTCGGGGCGAACCCAATGCATGGTTGATCACCTCGATTTTCGGCACCGGCGCATGCTTGAACCCCTCGGCCAACACCAGATCACACGGTGCCAGTCGCGCCACATGATCGGCGAGCGATAGATCGTTGCTTCCCGGCAACGTCTCGACCAGCAGTCTGCGCTGGCCGGCCGCGAGCATCACTTGGCGGGCCCCAGCCTGACGATGGCGGTAGCTGTCTTTGCCAGGTACGTCCCAGTCGACATCGTGATGGGTGTGCTTGACCACCGCCACATCGAGGCCTGCGGCGACGAGACGCGGAATCATCTTTTCAAGCAGCGTGGTCTTACCGCTGCCCGAGTAGCCGGCGAATCCTATCACCTGCATCAGTCGTGTTCTCCAAGATGGATGTTGCAGTCTAGCAGAGCGGGCGCGTCCGGCAGGTAATGCACCAGTGCTCGCCATTCGGCCAGTTTCGTCTCGAACGCCATCGTGTGCGCTGGGCTCGACGACGGCAATATTACGAGGTCACCGTCCCAGTCGAGCAGTTGGCGCCGGCCTCGTGCGGCAGTCTGGCCGTTGAAAGCAACCGCTTGTAGAGCCGGCAATCTCCCGACCAGTTCGGTCAGGTTGTTGTAGGTGATATCGCGCAAGGCGGTATCGAGACTACCGCGACGTGCCGCCTGCCCGACCACATCCCACAGACCGACGCCATTTTCGAGCAAGCGCTGCAGACGTTCATCGTAATCGCAGTCGACCAGCGCAACACCCAGCACCGCTTCGAGCAGACGCCAGAATTGGTTGCGCGGGTGCGCGTAGTAGCGAGCGGCGACGAGCGAAGCATCGCCCGGCAAGGAGCCGAGGATCAGCAAGCGGGTAGAATCGTTCACCACCGGAGGGAAGCAACATTTGGCAGTCATAGGCGTAAAAAAGGTTGGCAGGGGTGCAAATGCACCGCTTCGGCCAACCTTGTCAGAGTTCCATGCGATCTGCGCGCATCGATATCAGGCTAGAACAGCTCGCCCTGGTGGGCTGCCAGCCATTGCTTGACTGGCCCGAAGCTCTTGCGGTGCTCTGCAAGCACTCCGTGGGCGGCAATTGCCGCCAGATGTTCGGCAGTCGGGTAGCCTTTGTGGCGTGCGAAACCGTATTGCGGAAAACGGGCATCGAGCGCGACCAATTCTGCATCTCGCGCGGTCTTGGCTAGAATCGATGCAGCCGAGATCGCTGGCTCCAGCGCGTCGCCCTTAACGATGGCACGTGCCGGTAGTGTAATCTGCTTCGGCACCCGGTTGCCGTCGATCAGTACCTCGTCCGGCCTTACCGCCAGACCTTCCACTGCGCGGCTCATTGCCAACATCGTCGCATGCAGGATGTTAAGCCGGTCGATTTCCTCGACAGACGCGCTAGCAATGCACCAGGCGAGCGCCCGCTCCTTGATCAGCGGCGCCAACTCATCACGCTTCGCTTCGGACAGTTTCTTCGAGTCGGCCAAGCCTACAATCGGCCGGGCCGGATCGAGAATCACGGCCGCTGCGAATACCGCTCCGGCAAGTGGGCCCCGCCCCGCCTCGTCAACGCCGGCGATCAGCATCGGGCCTCCGCCAGCACAGCGTCGGCGGCAAGCGCCGCGGTGTCCTGCTTCAGCTCATGGTGCAAGCGGGTGAAACGCTCGGCTAACATCGCCTGGTAGTCGTTGTCCTGATAGATCCGATCCAGCTCAGCGGCCAGCTTCTCGGGCGTTGCGTCGAGCTGCAGTAACTCCGGCACCAGCTTTTCGCCGAGCAGAATATTGGGCAGGCCAACGTATGGCACCTTGAGCTTGCGCTTGACCATCCGGTAAGTCATTGCCGAAATTTTGTAGCTGATCACCATCGGCCGCTTGGTCAAGGCCACCTCGAGCGTCGCGGTACCACTGGTCACCAGCACCACGTCGCTGGCGATCATCGCCATCTGGGCGTGGCCGATCATCTTGCGTATCGGCAGCTCCCAGCCGTCATGCTTGGTCAACAGCGCATCGAAGCGATCGCGGGTGGCTCGGGTCGCCAAGGGCACCAGGAACTGAGCATCCGGATATTTCTCAAGCAGCAGGCGGGCCGTTTCGATATACACCGGCGCCATGAAGTCCAGCTCGCTGACCCGGCTGCCAGGCAACAACGCGAACACCGGCCCGTCCTTGGGCAGCCCAAGCTTTTCCCGCATCGCCCGCTTGTCCGGCGCGAGAGGAATTTCGCTCGCCAGCGGGTGGCCGACGAAACTAACCGGCACGCCGGCCGCCTGATACAGCGGCGGCTCCATCGGGAACAGGCACAGCACCCGATTCACCATCTTGCCGATCTTGTGCACGCGCTCGGCACGCCATGCGTACACTGACGGGCTGACATAGTGTACGGTCGGGATACCCGAACGCTTCAGGGCCCCTTCCAGCGCCAGATTGAAGTCCGGCGCATCAACGCCGATGAACACATCTGGCTTTTCGGCCAACAGCGACGATTTGAGACGCCGGCGGATACCGAGCAGCTCGGCCAGGTTCCGGATCACCTCCCAATAGCCTCGCACGGCCAGTTTTTCCTGCTGCACCTGGCTTGTAAAGCCCTGCGCTTCCATACGCGGCCCGCCGATACCGGCGAACTCGACATTCGGGTGACGCGCACGGATCGCGCTGATCAGGTGGGCGCCCAGCATATCGCCGGACGCCTCCCCTGCGACCATCGCGACCTTCAGCGCGCCCGGCTTGCGAAACAACGTTTCGGCCATGATTTAGCGGATCACACCCCGTTGCGATTTGGCGAAAAAGTCGACGAACAGCTGCAGCTCTTCATGATCGGCCGCCTGCGCGATGATCGCCGCCTTGGCATCGTCATAGCTCAGGCCCTGGCGATACAGCGTCTTGTAGGCGTTCTTGATGTTACGAATCGCCTCCGGCGTGAAGCCGCGACGCTTCAGGCCTTCGCTGTTGATGCCGGCCGGCACTGCGCGGTTGCCCGCCGCCATCACGTACGGCGGCACGTCCTGCGCCACCGCCGCGGTAAACGCCAGCATCGCATGCTTGCCCACCACGCAGAACTGGTGCACGGTCGAGAAGCCGCCGAGGATCACCCAGTCTTCGATGGTGACATGACCGGCCAGCGACGCATTGTTCGCGAAGATGGTGTTGTTGCCGACCCGGCAGTCATGCGCAAGATGCACATAAGCCATGATCCAGTTGTCGTCGCCGACGCTGGTCACACCGGCATCCTGAGCAGTGCCGAGGTTAAACGTGCAGAACTCACGGATGGTGTTACGGTCGCCGATCTCCAAGCGTGTCGGTTCACCGGCGTACTTCTTGTCTTGTGGGATCGCGCCCATCGAGCAGAACTGGAAGATCCGGTTGTCCTTGCCGATGGTCGTATGCCCTTCGACCACCACGTGAGGACCGATCCAGGTACCGGAATCGATCTTCACATTCGGGCCGATGATCGAATACGCACCGACCTCGACGTCGTCCGCCAACTCCGCACGCGGATCGACTACCGCCGTCGAATGAATCGCCATCGTTACACCTCCCGTTTGGCGCACATGATCTCGGCTTCGCAGGCCACTTGGCCGTCGACGAGCGCCTTGGCGGCGTACTTGGCAATGCCGCGCTTCTGCTGCAGCAGCTCGACTTCCAGCACCAGCTGGTCACCCGGCACCACTTGGCGCTTGAAACGAGCATTGTCGATGCCGACGAAGAAGTAAATCTCGTTCTCGGCGCGACCACCCAGACTCTTGATCGACAGGATGCCCGACGCCTGCGCCAGCGCTTCGATAATCAGTACGCCCGGCATTACCGGATAGTTCTCAAAGTGGCCCATGAAGAACGGCTCGTTGATTGTAACGTTCTTGATGGCCTTCAGGCGCTTATCCGCCTCGAACTCGACCACACGATCGACCAGCAGGAACGGGTAGCGGTGCGGCACGTAGCTCATGATCTCGCGCACGTCGATGTTTACCGCTTCAGTCATGATTTTTTTCCTCTTTATTTTTCAGGTCGGCCAGTTCGCGCTCAAGGTTTTTGAGTCGCTTGGCCATATCATCCAGATGGCGCAGATGCACCGCATTGCTGACCCAGTCCTTATGAAGGGACAGCGGGAAAGACGAGGCGTAATGCCCCGGCGTCTTGATCGATTTGGAAACCAACGTGCCACCGCCGATGAAGGTCTTGTCGGCGATATCGACATGGCCGACGAACATCGCCGCCCCCCCGATGGTGCAGTAAGCGCCAATCTTGGTGCTGCCGGCGATGCCAACGCAGCCGGCGATCGCAGTATGCGCACCGATCTGCACGTTGTGCGCCACCTGCACCAGGTTGTCGATCTTGGCGCCGTTTGCGATTACCGTGTCGGCCAGTGCACCTCGATCAACAGTCGTATTGGCGCCGATCTCAACGTCGTCCGCGATCACCACCCGGCCGGTCTGTGGAATCTTGAACCAGTGGTCCTTCGCCCAGGCGAGGCCGAAGCCATCGGCGCCGATTACCGCACCAGAATGCACGGTGACTCGCGAACCGAGGACGCAACCGTGGTACAGCGTCACATTCGGATACAGCGTTACATCGTCGCCAAGCACACAGTCGTCACCGACGACGGCCCCCGGCATCAAGCGGCAGCGCGCGCCGATGATGACGTTGTGGCCAATGCTGACATGCTCGCGCAGTTCGCTGCCCTCGCCGATGATGCTGCCCTCGCCCACCACCGCGCTCGAATGTCTACCAGCGACCGCCTTCGGTGCTGGATGAAACAGGGCCGCGACTCGCGCGAAGTACAGGTAGGGATCGTCGGTGACAATCAGTGACCGCTCACCGGCCAGATCCACAAGGTCCGGTGCCACGATTAGCGCCGTCGCGCCGGTGTCCTCCACCTGCTTGCGGTACTTAGCGTTCGATACAAAACTCAGTTCGCGATCCGATGCGCTATCAAGCGGCGCAAGCCGATCGACCACCACATCGGCACCGCGATATTCGCCGCCGAGCCTGGCGACGATCTCAGACAGGGTATATGCCATCAAAAATAAAGCCGACCGGGGGTCGGCTTCTCCCTTAATCCGGTGAAACGGTTACTTGTCGAGTTCTTTCAAGATACGACTGGTCAGGTCGTATTTCGGATTCACATATACCGAGTCCTGCAGGATCAGATCGTACTGGTCCTTCTCGGCGATCTGCTTGACGATACGGTTGGCCCGCTCCTGAACCGACGCGAACTCTTCATTACGCCGCTGATTGTAGTCTTCGGCCATCTCGCGCGCACGAGCCCGGTAATCTCGGTCCAAGCTGGCATACTCGCGGTCATACTTTTTGCGATCATCGACAGGCAGGTTACTGCGCGACAACTGCGTTTCCAGCTCCTTGGCCCGCGCTTCCATCTTCTTCAGCTCGTCGCGACGGGGCGCAAACTCCTTCTCCAGTTTCTTCTGGATCGCCACGGCCGGTGCCGCCTCGCGGAAAATACGCTCGGTGTTGATGTAGCCAAGCTTGAAATCTGCCGCGGAGGCAGCCGACGGCAGGGCCGCCAGCGCAGCCACCAGCAGACCGGCACCAGCAAAAGCAAACCTCATGACAACCTCCTAAATCAGAACACCGAACCCAGCTGGAACTGGAAGCGCTGCAGTTTGTCGCCTTCCTGCTTCTTCAACGGCACGGCATAACTGAACTTCATCGGGCCGACCGGAGAAAGCCAAGTCACCGCGGCGCCCGTAGAATAACGGACTTCAGAACCAATGCTGCTGCCTGGGGTTTTATTATCCCACAGCGAGCCGGCATCGGCGAAAACGCTGGCGCGCACAGACTTGCTGTCCTTCATGCCCGGGAACGGGAACAGTACTTCGGCATTGGCGACTGCCTTGCGGGTGCCGCCCAGATAGTCACCGTTGGTATCCTTCGGACCGATGCTGCCGTTATCGAAGCCACGCACCGAGCCGATACCACCGATGTAGAAGTTCTGGAAGAACGGTACATCCGGCGTATTACCATAACCATTCACGAAGCCTGCCTCGCCGTTCAGCATCAGCGTAAAGGTCTTCGACAGCGGGAAGTACCAAGTATCCTGACCGGTTAAGCGGTAGTACTGGATGTCCCCACCCGGCAGGCCACTATCGAGGCTGGTACGCAACACACCGCCGCGGGTCGGCCACAGAGCACTATCACGCGTATCACGCGACCAGCCTACGGTACCAAGCAGCGTAGTATTACGGTTGCCGTACTTATTGACGAAGTCGATGTAGCGCTGCGGACTATTGGAGTACGTCGTCACATCGGTGTTTTCAGCACCGATGCTGTAATTGATGGTGTCGTGCTCGGTGATTGGCACGCCGAAACGTACCGCCCCGCCCAGTGTATTGGTCTTATATGCACTCAGGTTGATCTGATTGGGGTCGTAGACCTTGTAATACAGGTCGTAGCCGATGCTGACGCCATCCGGTGTGAAGTACGGGTCGGTGAACGAAATATTGGCATATTTGTTCGCCTTTCCAGTGGAGAAGCCAATGGTCGCCGCCTTGCCCGAACCGAAAATATTAGACTGTGACACGTTAGCCGAAAGCTGCAGACCCTCCCCCTGCACAAAGCCGACACCGGCCGAAATGCTACCGGTGGGGCGCTCTTTCACCGCCACGTTCATATCGACCTGGTCTGGGGTGTCAGGTGCTGCTGGCGTCTCGATATTGACGTCTTCGAAATAGCCGAGCAACTGAGCCCGCTCCTTGGAACGCTTCACCTTGTCTGCCGCGTACGGAGCACCTTCGACTTGACGCATCTCGCGCCTGATTACCTCGTCGCGGGTCTTCGTATTACCGGTGATGTTGATCTTGCGTACGTAGGTCTTGCGGCCCGGATCGATGAAAAAGGTAAACGAGGCCTTGTCATGCTCGCGGTCAAGCTCCGGTACCGCGTTGACGTTGGCAAATGCATAACCATCGTTGCCGAGTCGGTCGCTGATCGCAGTCACAGACTCATTGATCTTTTCGCGGTTGAATACTTCGCCACTCTTGATCGTCAGTAACTTGCGCAGCTCATTTTCCGGCACTTTGAGATCACCGCCGAACTTCAGGTCGCCGACAGTGAAGCGTTTGCCTTCATTGACGTTCACCGTCAGGTAGACCGATTCCTTGTCCGGACTGATCGACACTTGGGTCGAGTCGATATTGAACTCGAGATAACCCTGGTTCTGGTAGAAAGCCTTAAGCTTCTCCAGGTCGCCCTGCAGCTTCTGTTTCGAATACTGGTTGTCCTTGGTAATCCACGACAACCAGTCACCTTCGGTCAAGGAAAACTGGTCAAGCAGCTCGCTCTGCGAAAAGGCTTTGGCCCCAACAATGCGAATTTCCTTGATCTTGGCGGTGACACCTTCGGTGATGTCGAGCGTAACCGCGACACGGTTACGCTCCAGCTTGGTTACGCTGGGCGTGATCTCGACCGAGTACTTGCCCCGGCTGAAGTATTCACGCTTAAGCGCCTGGACCGCCTGATCGAGCAGCGACTGGTCGAATACTCGCGATTCGGCAAAACCATTGCTCTTCAGCGACTTCTTGATCTGTTCCTTGTCCAGTTCGCGCGAACCGTTGATCGTCAGCTGCGTGATCACCGGACGCTCAATGACAGTCAGGATCACGTTCTGGCCTTCCGATTCGACGCGCACATCGTCGAAGAAGCCAGTGTCGAACAGTGCCTTGATCGCCTGCTGCGCTTTGGCATCGGTGAAAGTGTCACCGACCTTCATCGGCAGGTAGTTGAATACGGTGCCCGGTTCGGTACGTTGCAGACCTTCTACCCGGATATCCTTAATTACAAACGGATTAACTGCCCACGCTGCAGCGGAAAGAGACAATCCCGCAACAGCGGCGACAAGAAATTTGATTCGCATAAGTAAGTACTTAACCCCCAAACAGGCGGCTGAAATCGTTGAGCAAAGCCACGGCCATAATCATGGCCAATAGTGCGAAACCGATCTTTTGCCCGAGTAGCTGAGCGCGTTCGCTCAGTGGACGCCCCCTGATCAGCTCCGCGACATAATACATTAAGTGCCCACCATCCAGAACCGGTATTGGTAACAGATTAAGCACGCCAATGCTGATACTGATCAGCGCCAGAAACTCGAGATAGGATGCCAGGCCGATCCGGGCCGTCTGACCCGCGACATCTGCAATAGTCAGCGGTCCGGACAGATGGTTCACTGAAGCCGTGCCACTTAACATGCGGCCGACGAACTTCAGGCTGAGCCAAGCGGTTTCCCAGGTACGAACGAACGCGTGTCGAGCAGCGGTAAAGAACCCATCACGATGTTGATACTTCAGCTGCCCGTTCCAGGCATCGTCTGCCTTCGGCGCCGCGCCGATACGCCCGATCAGCTCACCGTTATGGTCAATGCTAGTCGGTCGCACCGCCAGCACTTTTGGCATGCCATCCCGCAGAACCTCGACCTTCAGTGTTTTGCCTGGGCTGTTGTAGATCAACGTAACCCACGATTCCCAACCGGCCAACGGCTTACCATCGGCCGATAGCAGGCGATCGCCGACGCGCATGCCGGCCTTCTCCGCTGCACCGCCCTCTTCCAGCGCCCCGATCTGTGTGAGATAGCGCTGCGGCATCAATCCCAGGTTTCCGTCGGACAACGCCTCATCGAGTTCCTTGGGTCTTGCGTTGAGATCGATAAGGCGCTCGGCACGGCCACCGGACGACGTCGTTACGCCAACTCGGGCTCGACCGTCGCCTGCCAACTGCTCGACGATCGCCATTCGCGCCCCCTGCCAGTCGCTGACAGGCGAGTCGTTCACCGACAGCAGCTTGTCGCCGGATCGGAAGCCGGACTGCTCCGCTATCGACTGAGGCACCACGGTACCGACCCAAGGCTTGACCAGAATCACGCCACTGAACAGCACCCCCCAATAGAGCAATACTGCCAGCAGAAGGTTGGCAACCGGCCCGGCGACGACGATGGCGATCCGTTTCCAGACCGATTGAGTATTGAAGGCCAAATGACGCTCGGCGGGCTCGACCCTGCCTTCGCGCTCGTCGAGCATACGCACATAGCCCCCGAGCGGAATCGGACAGATGGTCCAATCGGTTTCACCGCGCCGGATCGTGATGAGGGGTCTGCCGAAGCCGATTGAGAACCGCAGCACCTTCACCCCGCAGCAACGGGCCATGACGTAATGCCCCAGTTCATGGATGGTAACCAGAACGCCAATGGCGACGATGAAGGCGAGCAGTGTGATCATGTAACGATACAGCTCCTGGCAAAGGCGCGCGCCTCTGCGTCGCGCAAAAGAAGGGAGTCAAGATCAGAGCTCGCCGACAGCGAGACACTATCCAGCGTATCGGCCACCACCCTGGCAATATCGAGGAAACCGATTCGCCCCTCCAGGAAGGCTGCCACCGCCACTTCGTTGGCGGCATTGAGCACCGCCGGCGCATCGCCACCGGTCGCCAGCGCATCAAACGCCAGCTTCAAGCAAGGGAAGCGCTGCAGATCAGGCGCTTCGAAGCTGAGACCAGACAAGGCCATAAAATCGAGAGAAGCCACGCCGGAGTCGATGCGCTCAGGCCATGACATCGCGTAGGCGATCGGTGTACGCATGTCGGGCGAGCCGAGCTGCGCCACCACCGAACCGTCGCGATACTGGACCATCGAATGGATCACGCTTTGCGGGTGCACAACCACGTCTATCCGCTCGGCCGGCGCATTGAACAGCCAGTGCGCCTCGATGACCTCCAGGCCCTTGTTCATTAGCGTGGCCGAGTCCACCGAGATCTTACGTCCCATCACCCAGTTCGGATGGTGGCAGGCATCGTCGGCACTGACGTTGCGCATTGCATCAAGCGACAGCGAGCGGAACGGACCACCTGAGGCGGTCAAAACCAGCTTGCGCACGCCCGAGGCATCAAGATCACCGGCATAATCGCGCGGCAGGGACTGGAAGATCGCGTTGTGCTCGCTGTCCACCGGCAGCAGCTCGGCGCCGCCGCTGCGTACCGCATCGATGAACAGGCGACCGGAAACGACCAGTGCCTCTTTGTTGGCAAGCAGGACCCGCTTGCCGGCCTGCGCCGCTGCCAAGGTAGGTCTGAGGCCAGCAGCGCCAACGATGGCCGCCATCACCATATCGACCTCTGGCAGGCGGGCTACTGCTTCGAGCGCCTCCGGCCCGTACCAGACCTCGGTGCGGCTACCCGCTTCGGCTAGCCTGGCACCGAGTGCATCAGCCGCAGCGGCATCGGCGACCACGGCGATTGCCGGAGCGAACGCGAGGCACTGCTCAAACAGACGATCAGTCTGACGATGACAAGTCAGCGCTACGACACGATAACGGTCGGGGTGCCTGGCGATGACATCGAGCGTATTGACGCCGATGCTGCCGGTCGCCCCGAGCAGAGTGATTCCTTGCGGTTTCATGAATGCTTTCTAGAAGCGAACCAGTGCAGACAGCGCGTTGGCAACTGCCAATACGGCGATCAAGCTATCAATACGATCGTACACCCCGCCATGCCCCGGCAACAGTGCACTGCTGTCTTTGATGCCGGCGCTACGCTTGAACCACGATTCGAGCAGATCGCCGACGACACTGACCGCAGTCAGCGCCACGGCCACAGGCAGCAGCAGCCAATCGCTAATGGAAAACGGCACCCAGCCCAAATGGTTGACCACCACGCTGTAGAGTGCCACGGCCACCACCGCGCCGAAAACACCCTCCCAGCTCTTGCCCGGGCTGATCGCCGGCGCCAGCTTGCGACGGCCAAAGGCCTTGCCGGCAAAGTAAGCGGCGATATCGGCCACCCAGACCAGCGCCATCAATGCCAGCAGCTGCACCCCAGCCTGAGGCACAGGCCGCCAGTCGATCATCGCGAACCAGGCAGGAAACATCAGCAGCCAGCCCAAGAGCCTGACGAGCAGACCCTCTTTCAGCTTCCAGCGTTTCACCAGCCACAATGGAGCAAGTACCAGCCAGAATGCCAGCACGGCCACATGCTCGACCAGCCCCATTCGGTAGTCGAGCTTCCAGGCAGCACCGGCCAGCACGGCGCTGGCGAGTAGGTAGGACCACTTGGCAGCGGCCTGCATGCCCGCCATCCGGGCGTACTCCCAGAGAGCCAGGCCCGCGATCAACGCGGTGAAGCCGGCCCAGGCGAGAGGTGGAAAGCGGAACAAAGCCGCCAGAATCAGCGGCAGCAGGACAAGCGCAGTCAGAACACGGGTTCTTAGCATGAAGAATCAGCTGCGGCGCTCGCTATCCGGCAGCTGTTCGCTGGTCCGGCCGAAACGACGCTCACGGCTTTGGTAGGAGGAAATGGCTTGATCAAGCGCGGCTGGCCCGAAGTCCGGCCAGAGCAGATCGGTGAAGTGCAGCTCGGTGTAGGCAAGCTGCCAGAGCAGGAAGTTGCTGATGCGCACCTCGCCGCCGGTACGGATGAAGAGATCCGGCTCCGGAGCGTACGCCATCGACAGGCGGCTGCTGAGCGCATCCTCGGTCAGTTCGGTGCAGCCCTCGGCCAGCAACTGGTTGGCTGCCTGCATGACATCCCAGCGGCCACCGTAATCGGCGGCAATGGTCAGCGTCAGGCCCGTATTCGCCGCGGTGCTCGCCTCTGCGGCAGCAATCCGTTCGGCAATGCCGGCCGGAAAACGCTCACGCGAGCCGATGACTTTCAGGCGGATATTGTTACGCCCCAGTCGGACCACCTCGTTCTCCAGCGCGCGCAGGAACATTTCCATCAGGAACGACACTTCGTCCGCCGGCCGACGCCAGTTTTCGGTGGAAAACGCGAACAGGGTCAGAAACTCCACCCCCAGTTCGCTGCAGGCCTTGACGGTTTCCCGCACAGCCTCGAAGCCACGTTTGTGGCCTGCGACGCGTGGCAGAAAACGCTTTTTCGCCCAGCGGCCATTACCGTCCATGATAATGGCCACGTGGCGCGGCACCCTCTTTGCCTCGGGTACCGTCTGAGTCGAGCTTCCGAACAAACCGAGCTCCTTAAACCGCCATCAATTCGGTTTCTTTGGCTGCCAGCAGCTTGTCGACTTCGGCGATGGCCTTGTCGGTCAGCTTTTGCACGTCGTCCTGAGCACGGCGATCGTCATCTTCGGTGATCGCCTTGTCTTTCAGCAGGTTCTTGAAGTCGTTGTTGGCATCGCGGCGGATGTTGCGGATGGCCACGCGGGCGCCTTCGGCCTCGCTACGCACCAGCTTGATCATTTCCTTGCGGCGTTCTTCAGTCAGCATCGGCATCGGCACGCGGATAACATCGCCAACGGAGGCCGGGTTCAGACCGAGATCAGAGTCGCGAATCGCTTTTTCGATCTTGGCCAGCATCGGCTTTTCCCACGGCTGCACGCCGATGGTGCGCGCATCGATCAGGGTCACGTTGGCGACCTGGTTGATCGGGGTCGGGTTACCGTAGTAATCGACTTGCACGTGATCGAGGATA
Organism: Crenobacter oryzisoli; assembly: GCF_030385785.1. Taxonomy (GTDB): domain Bacteria; phylum Pseudomonadota; class Gammaproteobacteria; order Burkholderiales; family Chromobacteriaceae; genus Crenobacter_A; species Crenobacter_A oryzisoli. The sequence continues at coordinate 71,574 of NZ_JAUEDK010000016.1, read as the reverse complement.
CCGGTGTGAGCGCGTCCGGTACGGATCTTGGTGAGGTCTGCCTTGAACGCCTCAAGCGACTTCTGCATTTTTTGCTCAGCCGTTTTCTTCACTTCGTTGATCATGACAACTCCACGGATCGGTATTCTGGAAAAACAAGGCGGAAACGGAGATAGACCGTTTCCGCCCGGGTATTAAGTAATTTAATAGTGTACCAGCGTGCCTTCGTCTTCGCCAAGCACGACCCGTTTTAGCGCGCCATTCTTAAAGATGCTGAACACTTTGATGTTGAGCTGCTGGTCGCGACACAACGCAAATGCAGTCGCATCCATCACTTTCAGGTTACGGCCAATCGCCTCATCGAAGGTCAGAGTCTGGTAACGCACAGCATCCGGGTTCTTCTTCGGATCATCCGTGTAGACGCCGTCGACCTTGGTGGCCTTCAGCATGATATCCACGTTCATTTCCATGCCGCGCAGCGCTGCAGCGGTGTCGGTGGTAAAGAACGGGTTCCCGGTCCCGGCGGCGAATACCACAACTTTGCCCTCTTCAAGGTATTGCATCGCCTTGCCGCGCACATAGGGCTCGGCGATCTGCTGCATGGTCAGAGCCGACTGCACCCGCGCGATGAGGCCGGCTTTGGTCATGGCGTCCTTGAGCGCCAACGCATTCATGACGGTGGCCATCATGCCCATATAGTCGGCCGTGGCACGATCCATGCCAGCCGCCGCTGGCGCCACGCCACGGAAGATGTTGCCGCCGCCGATAACGACGCCGACCTGCACACCCAAGTCCACCACTTCCTTGATCTGAGCCACGATCTGCTCGATCGTGACTCGGTTGATGCCATAGCTGTCATCACCCATCAGGGCTTCGCCGGAAAGCTTCAGCAAGATACGTTTATAGGCGGGAGTTTGGCTCATGGTGACCTCGTGTGCGCGGTAATTCGGGGGGGATGTTCACTTGCAAAACGGCACCCTGAAACTCAGGGTGCCGTTATGGGTACTACAGGGGTATTGCTTACAGCTTGGCAGCAGCAGCCACTTCAGCGGCGTAATCTACCACAGCTTTCTCGATGCCTTCGCCCACCACGATCATGGAGAACGCGTTCACCTTGGCCGATTTCTCAGCCAGCAGCTTCTCAACGGTCACGTCCGGGTTCTTCACGAACGGCTGGCCCAGCAGGGTTACTTCGGCCAGGAACTTGTTGACGCGACCTTCCACCATCTTGGCAACGATATCAGCCGGCTTGCCGGATTCGGCAGCCTGAGCGGTGTAGATCTTGCGCTCGCTCTCGAGGGTCTCGGCCGGAACCTGGTCCTTCGACACGCAAATCGGCTTGGAAGCCGCAACGTGCATGGCGATGTCCTTGCCCAGTTGTTCGTCGCCGCCGGCGAAGTCGACGATCACGCCGATCTTGCTGCCGTGCAGGTAGGTGGCAATGGCGCCTTCGGTTTCGTAGCGAACGAAGCGACGCACGTTCATGTTTTCGCCCAGCTTGGCGATCACGGCCTTGCGCACTTCTTCAACGGTTTCGCCCGAAGCGGTCTTCACTTCGCTCAGCACAGCCACGTCGGCCGGGTTGGCCTTGACCACGGCTTCAGCCACGGAACGAGCAAAACCCAGGAAGGTTTCGTCCTTGGCAACGAAGTCGGTTTCGCAGTTGATTTCAACCAGGGCGCCCACGCCGCCTTCAACGAACGCAGCCACCACGCCTTCGGCAGCGGTACGGCCGGCCATCTTGGAGGCTTTGTTGCCGGACTTGATACGCAGGATTTCTTCGGCCTTGGCCAGGTCGCCTTCGGCTTCCACCAGGGCTTTCTTACATTCCATCATGCCAAGACCGGTCGCTGCGCGCAGGTCGGCTACCATTTTTGCGGTGATTTCCGCCATGTTTGGGACTCCTTGATTCAAGCGTGTGTAGGAATAAGCGGGCCAAAAAAAGGGGCTTACGCCCCTTTTGCCTGCTTACTCGGCATCAGCGGCCGGCTCGGCGGCGGCAACGATCTCTTGCAGCGACTGAGCGCGACCTTCGAGGATCGCGTCGGCCATGCCGCGAGCGTACAGACGGATAGCGCGACTGGAGTCGTCGTTACCCGGGATCACGTAAGCGATACCGTCCGGGTTGTTGTTGGTGTCGACAACGCCGATAACCGGGATACCCAGTTTCTGCGCTTCAACAACGGTACCCTTCTGGTAGCCAGTATCGATGATGAAGATGGCGTCCGGCAGGCCCTTCATGTCCTTGATACCGCCCAGGCTGCGATTCAGCTTCTCTACTTCACGCTGCAGATCCAGCATTTCTTTCTTGTTGTAACCAGTCTCGCCAGCGGCTTCCAGAAGAGCGCTTTTCTCTTCCAGACGCTTGATCGACTGCTTGACCGTCTTGTAGTTGGTCAGCATGCCGCCGAGCCAGCGGTGGTCAACGAACGGAACACCTGCACGCGACGCTTCTTCGCGCACGATTTCACGAGCCTGACGCTTGGTGCCAACGAACAGGATGGTGCCCTTGTTCGCGGCCAGACGGCGTACGTACTCCTGCGCTTCAACGAACAGCGGCAGGGTCTTTTCCAGGTTGATGATGTGAATCTTGTTGCGAGCACCGAAAATGTACTTGGACATTTTCGGGTTCCAGAAACGGGTTTGGTGGCCGAAGTGAACGCCGGCTTCCAGCATTTGACGCATGGTCACTGCAGTAGTCATCTAGGTATTCCTTTAAAGGGTTATGCCTCCATTCGCGCAAGAACCCGTCGCCGGGCACCCTTTAGCGCGAATGTGCGATTTACCTCCCCGAAATTTGGGGAGCGCAAGATTCTAGCATTGCCAGCCGCATCGGCTCAAGCTTTACCGTGCCCGTCTTGACTCTCCGACACCCGCGCAAGGCGATTGCGCCGCCGCTGGCGCAACACCCAGCTCATAAACAGGGTCGGAAGTACACCGAGAAGCATAAACATCAGAACGCCGCGATCCACACTCCCCTGCGCCACCGAGAACATCACGACGAAATAAAGCCAGCCGATCCAAACAAGATACATAAAGACATGCACCGCACTTCCTGATTTGCCTGGCCGTCAGCATAACACCGGGCCGTCAGCGAATCGCTTCCTACCTGCGCCAAGCTCACTACCCTCCTCACCAATGCACTCCAAAGCAAATGCCAGCGGGCAGCGGCCTCGACTGCTTGGCGCCCCGACCAGGGCAGCGATACCGGGCCCCCTCGGCTTTGCCGCCAGCGACCACCAACGATTACGACGACCGACCTGTCCACCCCCTTGGCGTCGTTATGCGGCCTTACCGTGCTGCCTGCACTTACAGCCGCACGTCTGACCAGGCCGCTTCGCTGAGTTTAGTTAGCGGCGCTTAATCACTGCCATTCTGGCGCTCCGCAGCCAGCGCGACGCGCCGCTTGATCGCCCCGCCCGCCGCCGGACCGGCGCCAATCACATGCCGCCCCTCACGGATCGGCTGACCGGTGCGCTCATCGACCAGGATCGGCTCGGCCCGCTCGCCGGTCTCATTATCGACCAGCAGCACACTTTCTCCTTCCGGGGCGAAGTGGCGGTTGCCCCAGGCCAGCAGAGCCAGCAGCACAGGGCGGAAGTCGCGGCCGCGCTCGGTCAGCAGGTATTCGTAGCGTGGCGGCCGCTCGCAGTAGCGGTGTTTTTCCAGCAGACCTGCTTCGACCAGCGCATTCAGGCGGCGGGTCAGCATGTTCGGCGCGATGTCGAGGCTCTTCTGGAATTCGTCGAAGCGGGTCAGGCCGTAGAAGGCATCGCGCAGGATGAGGATGCTCCACCACTCGCCGACCCGCTCCAGGCTGCGGGCGATGGGGCACTGCATATGTCCGAAACTCTTACGTTGCATGGTGGCTGTCCTGACAAATCACTACTATCACTATGATAGTAACTATACGGCGAGGGTTCCCGGCGCCGCAATGGCCCGGCACCGGGAATCGCCGCGATCAGCGTGGCAAGGTCGACAGATAGATGCCCGGTTCGGCTGACAGGCCATGCTTGACCGCTCGGGTGACCTCGTCGGCCAGCACTTCTCCCTGCCCGGCCTCCAGCCCGTCCAGCAACTGGCTCGCCACCGCGTCCGGGCTGATCTTCTCGGTGTCGAAACCACGGGTCAGGTCGGTGTCCATGAAGCCCACATGCAGGCCCAGCACCTGTGTGTGCTGCTCTGCCACTTCCAGCCGCAACGAGTTGGTGAAGCTCCACAGCGCCGCCTTGGTAGCGGCATACGGGGCCAGAATGGTGGAGCCGACCCAGCTGACTACCGACAACACATTGACAATGGCGCCACCGCCGTTGCGCGCCAGAATCGGCGCAAAAGCCTGGCTCAAGGCCACCGGGCCATAGAAGTTGGTCTCGAACACATGGCGCGTCGCCTCGATGGCGTCCGGCGCCAGGAAGGTACCAACCTCGGCGATGCCCGCGTTGTTGACCAGCAAGTTGACGTCACCGAGCTTGGCAGCGGCCGCGGCTATGTCTTCGGGGTTAGTCACGTCAAGTTTCACCGGAATCACGCCCGGCAGGTCAAAGCCAGCCGGGTCGCGCACGCCGGCGTAGATTTTCTTGGCACCACGGGCTTGGAGAGTCTTAACGATGGCGAGACCGAGGCCGCGGTTGGCGCCGGCGACGAGAGCGACGGATGCTTGGACTTTCATGGTGTGACTCCTGATTAAGAACGGCTGCGATGCAGAGCCGCTAACAAAACGCAGCGAAGCGGCCTTGGCTAGGCATGCCGCCGCAGACAGTACAAGCAGTACGACAAGGCCGCATAACAACGCCAAGGGCGTTTTGCTGGCGGCGCTCAATGCGCATCGCTGGACGGGCCGGTCGGCGCCGTTACCTTGCGCATCAGGGGCACCATCAGGGTGGCGACGGCAAAGCCCACCATGATGGCAAGAAAACAGTCGGCGTACGCCATGGTCTGCGCCTCGCGCATCGCCAGGCTCCATAGCTGGCGCAGCACCATGCCCTGGGTGGCCAGTGTGTCGCCGCCGAAAGCGGCACCGTTGATGAGACTCTGCTGCAACTGCTCCATCGCTTCGTTGCCGGGGCGCAGGTGTTCGGCCAGGCGCAGGAAATGCTGGTTGGTACGGTCGTTCAGCAGCGTCGCGCACAGCGCGATGCCAATAGCACCGCCTAGGTTGCGCATCAGGTTGAACAGGCCGGAGGCCAGCTTCAGTCGTGCCGGTGCCAGTCCGCCCAGGGTCAGCGTCACCGTGGGCGGCACGGCGAACTGCTGGCCGATGCCGCGCAGCGCCTGCGGCAGCAGCTGTACCGCGCCCCAGTCGTGGGTAATCGGTGCAAATTCCCACATCGACAGCGCGAAACAGGCGAGGCCAAACATCATCAGCCAGCGCAGATCGACCCGGTTGGCGAAGAAGGCGTAGACCGGAATCGCCAGGATCTGGAACACGCCGGTGGAGAACACCGCCGTGCCGATCTCCAGCGCGCTGTAGCCGCGCACCCGGCCGAGGAACAGCGGCGTGAGATACTAAGGTTTTCACTAGTAATGTCACTTCCAGTGTTTTGTAACATGCTGATTTTGTACACGTTGTAAAGCTGGTCAAAATGACGCTACAAGCTGAAAGGTTAGTAAATGGTCGCGAAGATGCCGACCCCGGTGACGAAGGAAAAGAAGCAACCGAGCGCGAAGTTGCGGTCTTTCAGCGCACGCAAGTCGACCACCGGATGCGCACGAGCGAGGCTGCGCCAGACGAAGGCGATGCCTGACAAGCCGGACACCCAGGCGGTGGTGAGGATGACGTCGTCGCTCAGCCAGTCGTAGCGCGGCCCCTCTTCCAACGCGTATTCCAGGCAGCCGAGAAACAGCGCCATCAGCAACATGCCCGGGTAATCGGCGCCGCGCAGCAGACTCCAGTCCGGCGTGTCGATGCGCACCTGCAACGGCACGACCACCGTTACGAACAGGCCCGGCAGCAGGTTGATGAAGAACAGCCAGTGCCAGGAATAGTGGTCGGTGATCCAACCGCCGACCGCCGGCCCCAGCGTTGGCGCAAGCGAGGCGATGGCGCCGATGGTGGCGGCGGCGATCACTCGTTGCCGGCCACCAAAGAACACGAAGGCGGTGGTGAACACGGCGGGGATCATCGAGCCACCGAGAAAGCCCTGCAGCGCGCGGAACACGATCATGCTCTGGATGTTCCAGGCGGCGCCACACAGCAGGCTGGAGACGGTGAAGCCGGCGGCCGAGACGCAGAACAGCCAGCGCGTCGACATCACCCGGGACAGCCAGCCCGACAGTGGGATGACGATGATTTCGGCGATCAGATAACTGGTCTGCACCCACACCGTCTCGTCGGCCCCGGCAGACAGGCCGCCGCCGATGTCGCGCAGCGAGGCCGACACGATCTGGATGTCGAGCAAGGCGATAGACATGCCTACGCACATCGAGGCAAAGGCGAACACTTTGGTGGCCGTGCCCATCGCCTGCGGGTCGCTGGCGAGTGCCGTCGGCGTTGCAGGACTGATCAGAGTAGTGTTGCTCATGGCGTCTATTCCTCGGGCCGGACATCGACCTCGGCGGTCACAGACAGGCCGGGGCGCAAGGCACCGAGACGGGCGTCGGCATCGCTCAGCAGGATGCGCACCGGCACGCGCTGCACGATCTTGGTGAAGTTGCCGGTGGCGTTTTCTGGCGGCAGTACGCTGAATTGGGCGCCGGTGGCCGGGGCGATGCTGGCCACGCGGCCGTGGAACACTCTACCGGGCAGGATGTCGGCTTTGACCACGGCCGGCAGGCCCGGCCGGAAACGGGCGAGCTGGTCTTCCTTGAAGTTGGCATCGACCCACAGACCCTTTGCGGGCACGACGGACAAGAGCTGGTTGCCGGCGGTGGCGTAGGCGCCGGCCCGCGCGCGGCGGTTTCCGATGGTGCCGGCAATCGGCGCGCGCAGCACCGTGTAGCCGAGATTGAGCCGTGCGATGTCGCGTTCGGCCAAGGCCTGAGCCAGCGCGGCCTCGGCCTGCTGCCTGCGGGTGGCGATCACGTCGAGTTCGCGCTGCGAGGCGGTCAGCTCGGCCTCGGCCTTCTGGCCGGCGGCCAGCGCCTGTTTGTAGTCGGCCTCGACCTTCTGTGTGCTCTGCACCGACACCACCGAGTCGGCCGACAGCGAACGGTAGCGGGACTGGTCGTCGCGCGAACGGGCGATTTCGGCGCCGGTCGCGGCGATGCCGGCCCGGGCCTGGGCGATCATCGCTTGTTGCAGGCCACGGGTAGCATCCAGATTGGCTATCAGGGCGCGTTGCGCTGCTACGGCCCCCTCGGCCTTGGTAAGCGCGGCGCGAAAATCGCGATCGTCCAGCCGCAGCAGCACGTCGCCCGCCTTTACCTGCTGGTTATCGACCACCGCCACCTGGGCGATGTAGCCGGTCACGCGCGGGCTGACCACGGTGACATCGCCGCCGACATAGGCATCGTCGGTGCTTTCGACATAACGACCTGCCGACCACCAGTGCCAGCCACCTCCCGCCGCAGCAATGCCGGCCAGTATCAGCGCTGCCAGCATCGCGCGCCGCTTCAGGCGCAGCTTGCGGTCGACCAATCGTTGTGGGACGCCGTTGTCCCGCTCTGCCACGGTGCTGCTGCTCATCTCGTCTTGCTCCATCAGTCTCGTGCCACGAGGACACGCTGTGATTGCCTGTCCGCCAGGCGTCCTAGCGGACGGCCCTGCCCGTGGGTCGCGCCGCCTGTCCGCTAAGCCTCACCACCCTTTTACTATCATCGTGATAGTTACTATATTGTCGTCACTTTCTTTATGCAAGTAACTAGTTGGACCTTCGCGACGAACGCACAGGAGACCGCACCATGACGCAGCACCTCACCAACCAGACCGCCTACGGTCTCGTTCCGCTCTATCTGGAAGACATCGAAATCGGCCAGCGCTTTACCAGCGATCGACAGCGGGTCGACCTTGACGCGATTACGACCTTTGCCGCGCAGTTCGACCCGCAGCCGTTCCACCTCGACGACGAGGCGGCAAGCGCGACACTGTTTGGCGGACTGGCCGCCAGCGGCTGGCATACCGCCGCGATCACGATGAGGTTGCTGGTGACCGGGCCGCTGCGGATCGCCGGCGGCATTGTCGGCGCTGGTGCCGAAGTGAGTTGGCCGAAGCCGACCCGGCCGGGCGATGAGTTAGTGGTGAAAAGTGAAGTGATGGACGTGGTGCGGTCGCGGTCGCGCTCCGAGCGTGGCATCGTCACCGTGCGCAGCGAGACGCTCAATCAGCACGGCGAGGTGGTTCAGACGATGACGGCAAAGCTCGTCGTGCCCTGCCGCACCGTTGCCCCTGCACTGCCGGGCCGTGCCGGCGCCTGACAACCGATCCGAATCAAGCAAGAAGGAAGCATCATGAGCAAGTCAGTGCGCCCGCCGCGAGGCGCTTCGCTATTGCTGAGCAGCCTGGCGCTGAGCCTGGCAGGCTGCGCGGCCGGCCCCGACTACCACCGCCCGCCCCTGGCCGAACCGGCCGCCTACCACAATGCGCCGGCCCTGACAGCCAGACAGACCACGCGCGCGGCGCCGACACTCGATAGCTGGTGACAGGGCTTCGACGATCCGGTGTTGAGCCGGCTGATCGGGCGGGCGCTGGCGCAGAACCTCGACCTGAAAGCGGCACTTGCCCGGGTCGCCCAGGCGCGCGCGGCTGCCGACGAGGCCGGTGCGCAGCGCCTGCCCGAGGCCAGCCTTGGCGCCGACGCGCAGCGCGAGCACCAGTCGCTGCTGAGTCCGCTCGGCAAGATCGCCAGCGCCTTTCCAGGCTACTCGCGCAACCAGAGCCTGTACGATATCGGCGCCGGCGCCAGCTGGGAGGCGGATTTGTTCGGCGGGCTGAAGCGCCAGGCGGAGGCGGCCGATGCCGAGGCACAGGCCGCGGAGGCAGACCGGCTCGATCTGCGGGTGTCGATCGCGGCCGAGGTGGCCGACGCCTACTTCCGGGTGCGGGCGGCCCAGCAGCGCATCGCGCTGGCCGAAGCGCAGACGCGCACCTGCTGAACCTGGTGCAGCTGCGCTTGGCCGGCGGCTTGGCGACGCGCCGCGAGCAGGCCCTGGCCGAGGCCCAACTGGCACAGACTCGTGCCAGCCTGCCGCCGCTGGCGATAGAACGCGAGGTCCAGCTCAACCGCCTGGATGTGCTGATGGGCGCGACGCCCGGCAGCTATGCGAGCGAACTGGCCCGGCCGGTCGAGCGCTACACTGTCCCGGCCATCGCCGCATCGCGAGGGCCGGCACAACTGCTGCGCCGCCGCCCGGACGTGATCGCCGCCGAGCGGCGCCTGGCGGCGTCGAATGCCCGCATCGGCGCGGCGACGGCCCAGTACTATCCGCAACTGACGCTGTCGGCGCTACTGGGTTTCGTCAGTCTGAGCAGCGGCCAGCTGCTGACGGCGGCCGCGTTCCAGCCACAGGCCGCCGCCGGGTTGCGATGGCGCCTGTTCGACTTTGGTCGGGTGGATGCGGAAGTGGCCGCGGCCAAGGGCGGCGAGGCCGAGGCGCTAGCGCGCTATCGGCAGAGCATGCTGCGCGCGACCGAGGATGTGGAAAACGCCATCGTCACGTTGACCCAGTTGGAGGCGCAGGGCCTCGAGCTGAAGGTGCAGGTGGCGGCGCAGACTCAGGCGCGCGATACGTCGGAAGAAGCCTATCGCGGCGGCGCGGTCAGCCTGTTCGAGGTGTTGGATGAGGAACGCCGTTTACTGGCCACGCGCGACCAGCAAGCCCAAGTGCGCGCCGCCGACGCCCGCGCGGCGGTAGCGACATTCCGGACTCTGGGCGGTGGTTGGTAAGCCAGGACGATTCACCACCCCTTCCATGCCTTGCCGGGCCACCCCCACTTGTCGTTGGCGGGCGCCGGGCCAGGCTCCGCGAACAGCGCTTGAGACCGGCCTTAAAACAGCCCGGTCGGCAGTTGGGCGGCGATGCGTGACAGGTCGAGGTGCTGTTCGAGTAGATCGGCCAAGCGGTCGATATGGCGCTCGCGTTCGGCGCGGTAGTCGACCACGACCGGCTCGGCCACCCCTGCCCAGGCCAGCAGCGCTTGACAGGCTTCGGGGTGGTCGAACAGGCCGTGCAGATAGGTACCGAGCACCTGACCGTCGGCGGACACCGCGCCGTCCGCCCCGCCCGGCATCATGACAGCCGGGGCATCGAGAGCCGGGCCGCTCGACACGCCCATGTGGATCTCGTAGCCGCTGACCGCCGCGTCGGCGAAGGTGAGGCGCCCTTCCACCCGCTCCAGCCGCTTCTGCTCGGTGAGCGTGGTCTCCATATCAAGCAGACCAAGGCCACCCGAGCTGCCGGCGGCGCTCTCCAGCCCCAGGGGGTCGTGCAGCTGCGTACCCAGCATCTGAAAGCCACCACAGATGCCGATGAGCTTGCCGCCGTAGCGCAGATGGCGTCGGATCGCCGGCTCCCAGCCGTTGGCGCGCAGCCAGTCGAGGTCGTGACGCACGTTCTTGCTGCCGGGCAGCACGATCAGATCTGCCGGCGGCACGGTTTCGCCAGCGCGCACCACCGTTACCTCCACCTGCGGATGCAGGCGCAGCGCGTCGAAATCGGTGTGATTACTCAGGCGAGGCAAGGCTGGGGCGACCACGCGCAGGCGCTGTTCGGCCGCCAAGGCTGGCCGAACAGCGCCCTGGCTCAGGCTGTCCTCGGCCTCGATGTGTAGCCCTTGCAGATAGGGCAGCACGCCAAGCACCGGCTTGCCGGTGTGGCGCTCCAGCCAGTCGATGCCCGATTGCAGCAGCGCCACGTCGCCGCGAAAGCGGTTGATCACCAGCCCCACCACCCGCGCCTGCTCACTTTCCGACAAGAGCGCCAACGTACCGACCAAATGGGCGAACACGCCGCCACGGTCGATGTCGGCCACCAGCACCACCGGGCAGTCCACCGCCTCGGCAAAGCCCATATTGGCGATGTCGCCCTCGCGCAGATTGATCTCGGCCGGGCTGCCGGCGCCCTCCACCACGACGAACTGGTATTGTTCGGCCAACCTTTGGTGCGACTCCAGCACCGCCTGCATCGCGCGCGGCTTGTAGGCGTGGTAGCTCACCGCGTCCATGTTCGACAGCACCCGCCCCTGCACGATCACCTGTGAGCCGGTGTTGCTGTTGGGCTTGAGCAGGATAGGGTTCATGTCGGTATGCGGCTCGACGCCGCAGGCCAGCGCCTGCGCCGCCTGTGAGCGGCCGATCTCGCCACCGTCGACGGTGACCGCGCTGTTGAGCGCCATGTTCTGCGGTTTGAACGGCGCCACCCGCACGCCGCGCCGCGCCAATAGGCGGCACAGCCCGGTGGCGAGGGTGCTCTTGCCGGCATCCGAGGTGGTGCCCTGGATCATGAGGGTTTTGGCTGGCATGGCTAACTCCGCGCGCATTTTTCGGGCGTTGGCCCTAAAATGGCGGCTTTCGATTCGGCTGTCTTTCGCCGACGGCGCCCGTAAAACGCAGCGTCATCGCGAAGAAAAGCCCGTGATTATATAGGCGCATCCGGTGTTCACATCCGTTTTTCTGTTGCTGGCCGTCCTGATCGACAAACTGTTCGGCGAACCGCCACGCTTTCATCCGCTGGTCGGCTTTGGCCGGCTGGTGCGCTGGGTAGAGGGCAAGCTCTATCCAGCCGACCCGCAGGGCGAATCGGTCAAGCGCATGCGAGTGCGCGGCGCGATCGGCCTCGCGCTGCTTCTGGTGCCGTTGACCCTGCTGGCGGCGCTGTTCGACTGGCTGCCCTACATCGGCTGGTTCTACACCATCTTGCTGCTCTACCTCACGCTGGGCGCCAAGAGCCTGGACCAGCACGCTGCCGCGGTACGCGAAGCGCTGCAGGCCGGCGACCTGCAGCTGGCGCGTCAGCGTGTCGGCATGATAGTTAGCCGCGACACCTCGCGGCTCTCCGAGCAGGACGTTGCACGCGCCACCGTCGAATCGGTGCTGGAAAACGGCAGCGACGCGGTGTTCGCCACGGTGTTCTGGTATCTGGTGCTCGGTGCGCCCGGCGCGGTGCTGTACCGGCTGGTCAACACCATGGACGCGATGTGGGGCTACAAGAATGAGCGCTACCTGCACTTCGGCTGGGCGGCGGCGCGGCTCGACGACGTGATGAATTACATTCCCGCCCGCCTGACCGCGCTGACCTATGCACTGCTGGGCAAGCGCCAGGACGCGCTGCGCTGCTGGCGCGAACAGGCGCCGACCTGGTACAGCCCGAACGCAGGCCCGGTGATGGCGGCTGGCGCCGGCTCGCTGGGCGTGGAGCTGGGCGGTGCTGCCGTCTACCACGGCAGCCTCAAGGAGCGCCCGTCGCTAGGTCTGGGCCACGCACCGGAGGCGGCCGACATTCTGCGCGCACAGCGCCTGGTCAGCCGCGGCCTGTGGCTGTGGGTGATGCTGGCGCTGGCGATCGGCCTGCCCTTGGGATACTTCTATGCTTGAGCACGGCGGCGGCCTAATCGCCGCGGCGCGCCGCTACGGCATCCCTCGAGAGCAATGGCTCGACCTGTCCACCGGCCTGAACCCGCAGGGTTGGCTGGTACCCGCCTTGCCGGCGAGCTGCTGGCAGCGCCTGCCTGAGGAGCACGACGGCCTGGAAGCCGCCGCGGCCGACTATTACGGCAGCGTCAACCTGCTGCCGGTGGCCGGCTCGCAGGCGGCGATCCAGGCACTGCCGCTGCTGCGCCCGGCCGGCCGCGTCGGCGTGCTCTCTACCAGCTATGCCGAACACGCCCATGCTTGGCAGCGTCACGGCCTCCAAGTCATGCCGCTGGAGCCGGACGCGATCGATGCCGCACTGCCGACGCTCGACGTGCTGCTTCTAGTCAACCCGAATAATCCGACCGGCCAGCGCTTTTCGGTCGACACGCTGCAAGGCTGGCGGGCCACGTTGGCCGAACGCGGCGGCTGGCTGATCGTCGACGAGGCGTTCATGGACTGCACGCCCGAGGAGAGCCTGGTGCCGCAGGCTGGCCTGCCGGGCCTGATCGTGCTGCGCTCGCTCGGCAAGTTCTTCGGCCTCGCCGGCGCGCGGGTCGGCTTCGTGTTCGCCTGGAGCGAGCTGCTCGACGCGCTGCGCGAAGAGCTGGGGCCCTGGACGCTGGCCGGCCCTGCGCGTGCAGCTGCACGGCTCGCCCTGCTCGACACCGACTGGCAGGTAACCGCCCGTCAGCGCTTGGCCGCCGACGGCACCCGCCTCGCGGCCCTGTTGGCCGAACATGGCCTGACGCCGACTGGCGGCACGCCGTTGTTCCAGTGGCTGCAGCGCTCCGACGCCCAAACCATCCACGAGGTGCTGGCTCGGCGCGGCATCCTCACCCGCCACTTCGCCGCGCCCGCAAGCGTGCGCTTCGGTCTTCCTCCCGACGAGGCCGGCTGGCAACGGCTGGCCGAGGCGTTGGCCGAATTGCGTGGCTAAATCCGCAAGCGGGTGAAAAATGCCCGGTTGCAACAAGCCGGCGCACTTCTCCACCCAGATCGCCCCCACCCCCACCACAAGATCGTGAACCGCCGACCGGCGGTTCACATCCATGTCGTCATCACGTATCATCCGCGCCAGTTCATGATGGTGCCCTTCACGGGTGAAACGGGAACGCGGTGCGATGCCGCGGCTGCCCCCGCAACTGTAAGTGACGAGCCAGCGCAAACACGCCACTGGGTTTTCCCGGGAAGGCGCGCTTCGGCAATGACGCACGAGCCAGGAGACCGGCCATCATCTTCAGTCGACGTGGGTTGAAACCGGGCGGGGTGCACCGGGGGATACAACGAGCGACCGAAACCGGTCGTTTTGTCCTCTCTCGCGGCGATGCTCCTGCTCCAAGGACACCCTAATTATGTCTTCGCCGTTGTTGCAGTCTTCTCTTTCTCGAAGCCCGCTATCCCGCCGCGTGCCACTCGGTCTGCTCGCGCTCCTGGTCGGCATCAATCTGGCCGCCTGGTTCTGGGCACTGACCGCCTTCGCCGGCCACCCGGCGCTGGCCGGAACCGCCCTGCTCGCCTACCTGCTCGGCCTGCGCCACGCCGTCGACGCCGACCACATCGCCGCCATCGACAACACTGTGCGCAAACTGATGCAGGACAACCAGCGCCCGCTCGCAGTCGGTTTCTTTTTCGCCGCAGGCCACTCGACCATCGTGCTGATCGGCGTCGTGGTCATCCTGTTCGCCACGGCCACCTTGCAGGGTCAAATGAAGTCGTTCAGCGAGACCGGTAGCCTGATCGGCACCGGGGTTTCCGCGCTGTTTCTGCTGGTCATCGCGCTCTACAACATGAACGTGCTGCGTGGGGTGTGGCGCAATTTCCGGCTTATGCAGCGCGGCACGCCCGTCAGCGAGGAACAGCTCGATATCCTTCTTGGCAACCGCGGCCTGCTCGCCCGCCTGTTGCGGCCGCTATTCCGACTCGTCACCAAGAGCTGGCACATGTTTCCGATCGGCTTTTTGTTTGGCCTGGGTTTTGACACCGCCACCGAGGTCGGCCTGTTCGCCCTGTCGGCCACGCACTCGGTCGACATCGTGCCGGTGTGGCACATTCTGGCGCTGCCCGTCCTGTTCGCCGCCGGCATGTCGCTGGTCGACACGCTGGACAGCATGTTGATGGTTGGTGCCTACGGCTGGGCCTTCGTCAAGCCGGTACGCAAGCTCTGGTACAACCTGACCATCACCCTGGTGTCAGTCGTAATCGCCGTCGTGATCGGCGGGCTGGAAGCGCTCGGCCTGATTGCCCGGAAGTTCGAGCTGGCCGGTGGAATCTGGGACATCGTCGCGACCCTGAACGAGAACCTGGCTCATTTTGGTTACATTGTCATCGCGCTTTTCGTGGCAAGCTGGGTGGTTTCGGCGGCCATCTACAAATGGAAGCGCTACGACACCCTGGCCGACGGCCATTGAGATATCCGGACGAGGCGCCCTGCATGCGACTTTCCGGGCCGCGCGTCGTCAACCTACGGCAAATGCCATGAGACTCCATTACAAACACGTGCTGATGTGCACCGGACCGCGCTGCACCGAGAACGGCGTCGAAGCCGAAGAAATGTTCAAGGTACTCGGCCAGACCATCGACGCCTGCGAAGGCCTGCGCGCCAAGCGCACCCGCACCCACTGCTTCGCGGTCTGCAAGGAAGGGCCGATTCTCGCCGTGTATCCGGACGGTGTCTGGTACCGCAAGGTCGACGCCGACGCTATCCGGCGCATCGTGCCCGAACATCTGCGTGACGGTTGTCCGGTCGAACCGCTGATCTTCCACAAGCTCGGTATCGGCGATGTAGAACCGGAGGGTGAAGCATGAGCGCCCGCATCGTCCTGTTGACCCACGCGGGCACCGACCTGTCCGCGCTGGCCCGCGCCCGCGCGCTGCTGCCCGAGGACTTTGCCGCCGTCGAGGCGGTGAATCTGCAAAGCATCGATAGCCCCGAGCGCATGGATGCGCTGATCGCGACAACGTTGGCCGAGGCGCGCGTGCTCTTGGTGCGCCTGCTCGGCCGCGCCAACGCGGTCCCCGGCTTCGACGCGCTGCGCCGCGACGCCGAAGCGCACGGCCGGTCGCTGATCGTGGTCAGCGGCACCGGCGAGCCGGACCCGGAGCTGGCCGCGCTGTGCACCGTGCCGCCGGCACTGCAGCACGAGGCCACCGCCTACCTGCAGGCGGGCGGCACCGGCAATATGGCGCAGCTGCTGCGCTGCCTGTCCGACCGGCTGCTGATGACCGGCGTCGGCTACCTGCCGCCGGCCGCCCTGCCCGACCACGGCATTTACCACCCGGAGCTGGAAGGGCTGGCGACGCTGGACGACTGGCTGGCGATCCACAATCCGTCCTGGCCGACCGTCGGCATCACCTTCTACCGTGCGCACTGGTTGTCCGGCAACACCCGCTTCATCGACCAGCTGGTCGACGCCCTGGCTGAACGCCGGCTCAACGCGCTGCCGGTGTATACCGCGTCTCTCAGGACGTTGAGCGAGTCTGGCCTGCCGGCCGCGCTGGACTTCTTCGTCGACGGCGCCGCCTGCCGCATCGACGCTCTGATCAATACGACATCGTTCGCAATGGGCGACGTCAACGCCGACGGCCCGACCGCGGCCGGCTGGTCGGTGGCGGCATTCGAGCGGCTCGATCTGCCGGTGATCCAGGCGATCACCAGCAGCATGACCGTTGCACAATGGGAAGCGTCCGAGCGCGGCCTCAACCCGCTCGATACCGCGATGAACGTGGCGCTACCGGAGTTCGACGGCCGCATCATCGGCGTGCCGATCTCGTTCAAGCACGAGCAGGACGAAACCGAGTACGCGCCGCTGCCGGACCGAGTGCGCCGCGTGGCCGGCATTGCCGCGCGCCAGGTGGCGCTGCGCTGCACGCCGAATAGCCAGAAGCGCATCGCCTTCATCTTCACCAACTCCAACAGCAAGGCCTCGCAGATCGGCAACGCGGTGGGGCTGGATTCCCCGGCCTCGCTGTTCGCGCTGCTGCACGCGATGCGCGAGGCAGGCTACCACCTGCCCGACCTGCCCGAATCGAGTGACGCGCTGATCCACACACTGATCGACCGCGGCGCCTACGACGAGGACTACCTGACTGCCGACCAGCTGGAGCAGGCCGTCGCCAGCGTTCCCGCAAACCGCTACGCAGAATGGTTCGGCCAACTGCCGACTGTTCTGCGTGACAAGATGCAGCAGCGCTGGGGCGACGCGCCGGGCCAGGCCTATGTGCACGACAACAAACTGGTGTTCGCCGGCCTGGAATACGGCAACGCCTTCGTGGCACTGCAACCTCCGCGCGGTTACGGCATGGACCCGGATGCGATCTACCACACGCCCGACCTGCCACCGACCCACCACTACTACGCGCTGTACTGCTGGCTGCGCGACGACTGGCGCGCCGACGCCATCGTCCACGTCGGCAAGCATGGCACGCTGGAATGGCTGCCCGGCAAGGGCGTGGGCGTGTCGGAAAATTGCTTCCCGGATGCGCTGCTCGGCGATCTGCCGATGTTCTACCCGTTCATTTTGAACGACCCGGGCGAAGGCTCTCAGGCCAAGCGCCGCGCGCACTCGGTGATCATCGACCACCTCACCCCGCCGATGACCACCGCAGACACTTACGGCCCGCTGGCGCAGCTGACCCAGCTGGTGGACGAGTACTACCAGGTCGAAATGCTCGACCCGGCCAAGCTGCCGCTCTTGCAGCAGCAGATCTGGGACCTGATCAAGGAAGCCAAGCTCGACACCGACCTGGCGGCGATGCTGAAGCACGATCACGACCATGATGATCACGGGCACGACCATCATCATGACCATGCGCACGAGCACCCCGCGCATGACCACGATCACCCTCACGGCGAGCACGGGCACCGCCACGCGCCGCAGCCGGCCGTCGGCGGTGGCAAGTACCGCTTGCAGACGAGCAAGCCGGTAGCCGTTCAGCCTGCGGCGGCCGCTGCGACCAAATACCGGCTGAGCCCGGCCAAGGCGCACGATCACCATGGGCACGGCCATCACCACGGCCATGATCACCATCATGACCACGATCATCATGGTCACCACCATCACGGCGATCATCACCATGATCACGACCACGAGTGGGACGACACGCTGAACGAGGACGGCGTGCCGATGACGCTGGCCAAGATGGAGGGCGTGGACGTCGCCCACCTGATCGAGGACATCGACGGCTACCTGTGCGAGCTCGGCGCGGCGCAGATCCGCGACGGCCTGCATATCCTCGGCAAGGTGCCTCAGGACACGGCGTTGGTCGACATGGTGTGCGCGCTGGTGCGCCTGCCCAACCTAGCGATCCCGAGCCTGCCGGCCGGCGTCGCGGCGGCGCTCGGTGTGGATTGGCAAACGCTGCAGGACGACCAGGGCAAGCGCCTGACGACGGTGCCGGACGCGCTGCAACGCCTGGCCGATGCCCCGATCGTCACCCGCGCCGACGCGCACGACGCGATCACCGCGCTGGGCCGGTGCCTTGTCGCGACCTTGGCCGAACACGGCTTCGACGCGAGCGTGATCGACGCCACCTTGGCCGAAGGGCTGGCCGGCAGCGCCGATACCGGCTCGGTGCGCCGCACCCTCGCCTACGTCTGCCAGGAGCTGGTGCCCAACCTCGACCGCACTTCGGAAGAGATCGCCAACCTGCTGCGCGGCCTCGCCGGCGGCTACGTGCCGGCCGGCCCGAGCGGCGCGCCCACCCGCGGCATGGCGCACGTGCTGCCGACCGGGCGCAACTTCTACTCGGTCGACCCGCGCAGCCTGCCTTCGCAGGCGGCCTGGCGCATCGGCACCGAGCTCGCCAACGAAGTGCTGGCGCGCCACCGCAAGGAAACCGGCCACGAGCCAGAATCGGTCAGCATCAGCGTATGGGGCACCAGCGCCATGCGCACCCACGGCGACGACATCGCGCAGATCTTGGCGCTGCTCGGCGTGCGGCCGCGCTGGCAGGCCGAGAGCCGCCGCGTCGCCGGCATCGAGGTGATCCCGCTCGCCGAACTGGGTCGCCCACGCATCGACGTGACGGTGCGCATCAGCGGTTTCTTCCGCGACGCCTTCCCGCACCTGATCCACCTGGTGGACGAGGCGGTGCACACGGTGGCGCGCCTCGATGAACCGGTGGAACAGAACTTCGTACGCAAGCACTACCTGGCGGACCTGAAGCACCAGCTGTTCGGCCAACGTACGGAGTCCGACGCAGAGCAGCAGGCGCTGTATCGCGTGTTCGGCTCCAAACCCGGCACCTACGGCGCCGGCATCCTGCCGCTGATCAACGAGCAGAACTGGGAAACCGACGCCGACTTTGCCACCGCCTATATCAACTGGGGCGGCTACGCCTACGGCCGGCAGGCCAACGGCACCGACGCGCGCGACGAGTTCCGCCACCGGCTGTCCGGCGTCGAAGTGGCGCTGCACAACCAGGACAACCGCGAGCACGACATCTTCGACAGCGACGACTACCTGCAGTACCACGGCGGCATGATCGCCACCATCCGCAGCCTGACCGGCCGGCAGCCGCGCCACTACTTCGGCGACAGCCACAACCCGGACAACCCGGCGGTGCGCGGCCTGAAGGAGGAAGTACTGCGCGTGTTCCGCTCGCGCGTCGCCAACCCGAAATGGATCGCCAGCATCCAGAAGCACGGCTACAAGGGCGGGCTGGAGCTGACCGCCACGGTGGACTACCTGTTCGGCTACGACGCCACCGCCCACGTGGTGGACGACTGGGTGTACGAACAGTTGGCCGAAACCTATGCGTTCGACCCGGCCATGCAGCAATTCTTCGCCGAGAGCAATCCGTGGGCGCTCGGCGCGATCACTGAACGACTACTCGAGGCCGCGCAGCGCCAGCTGTGGGAACAACCCAAGCCCGAAACGCTGGAAGCGCTGAAGGCGCTGCACCTCTCAAGCGAAGCGATGCTGGAAGCGCGCGGCGAGAATCCGACACGATGAGACACAACTACCCCTTCGCCGCCATCGTCGGCCAGGAACAACTGAAGCGCGCGCTGCTGCTGTGCGCGATCGACCCGACCCTGGGCGGTGTGCTGATCCGCGGTGATAAGGGCACGGCCAAGAGCACCGCCGCGCGCGGCCTGACCGACGTGCTGCCGCCAATCGAGCGCGTCGCCGGCTGCGCCTTCAACTGCGCCCCGGACGCGCCGTTGACCGAATGCGAAGCCTGCCAGAGCGGCAGCGCCGAGCACCGCCATTCGCCCGTGCCGTTCGTCAACCTGCCGCTCGGCGCTACCGAGGACCGCGTACTCGGCAGCCTCGACTTCGAGCGCGCGCTGAAGGACGGCAAGAAGGCGTTCCAGCCCGGTCTCTTGGCCGCCGCACACCGTGGACTGCTGTACATCGACGAGGTGAACCTGCTGGCCGACCACCTGGTGGACGTGCTGCTGGACGTGTCGGCGATGGGCCGCAACACGGTGGAACGCGAGGGCCTGGCGATCAGCCACCCGGCGCGCATCACCCTGCTCGGTACGATGAACCTGGAAGAAGGCGAGCTGCGCCCGCAGTTGCTCGACCGCTTCGGCCTGATGGTGGAAGTCAGTGCGCCGCGCGACCCAGTGGTGCGCACCGAGGTGGTACGCCGCCGCCTGGCGTTCGAGGCCGACCCGGCGGGCTTCATCGCCACCTGGCAGGCCGACACCGACGCGCTGCGCGCGACGATCCACGCCGCACAGGACAATATCGCCGGCGTTGCCCTGCCCGACTCGCTGCTGTCCTTCATCAGCGAGCTGTGCTGCGAGTTCGAGGTAGCCAGCCTTCGCGCCGACATCGTGATGCACAAGGCGGCACGAGCGATCGCCGCGCTGGCCGGCCGCGATACCGTCACGGCCGAGGACGTGCGCGATGCGGCCGAGCTGGTGCTGCCGCACCGGCGCCGCAAAAAGCCGTTCGAGCAGCCCGGCCTCGACCGAGACAAGCTCGACGAGCTGACACGCCAGGCGTCGCCACCACCTCCGCCGCCGCAAAGCGAATTCGGCCAAGGCGATGCCGAGAGCAATCCGAGCGAAACCGATGCTGCAAATGACGACAACGAACAGCCCAGCCACGCGGCGGATCAGTTGCAGGTATTCGCCGCCGGCCCGGCCGCCGAGATTGGCCGAATTGAGGTAACGGCGCTCACGGCGCACGAGGCCAGCGGCCGGCGCAGCAGCGTCAGCGGCGCGCGGCGCGGCCATGCCGTCGGCGCAATAAAGAACGAAGCACCGAGCCAACTGGCGGTGGACGCCACGCTGCGCCACGCGATGCTGCGCAACCCGAACGACTTCAGCGTCACCCGCGCCGACCTGCACGAGAAAGTGCGCGCCGGCCGCGAGGGCAACCTGGTGCTGCTGGTGGTGGACGCGTCCGGCTCCATGGCGGCACGCCGCCGCATGGAGCTGGTGAAATCCTGCGTGCTCGGCCTGCTGCAGGACGCCTACCAGCGTCGCGACCAAGTGGCAGTAATCGCCTTCCGCGCCGAGGGCGCCGAGTTGGTGCTGGCTCCGACCCGCCAGGTCGAACAGGCCGAATTGGCCTTGCGCGAGCTACCCACCGGTGGGCGCACCCCGCTCGCCCACGCGCTTCAGCTGGCGGTACAGACGCTGGCGAAACAGTCCGAACTGACACCATTGTTGGTGCTGCTCTCCGACGGACGCGCCAATATCGCGCTCGACACCCATGCCGACCCGTGGCGCGAGTCGCTGACCTTGGCCGAAGGCATTGCCGGCCTCGGCACGCCAGCGCTGGTGCTCGACACCGAGGAAGGCTTCGTCAAGCTCGGCCGCGCGCGCGAACTGGCGCAGGCGCTGATGGCGGACTACCTGCCGCTCGACCAACTCACCGGCGAGCAGCTGTCGCTGACCATCCGCGAAAGGCTACCGCAATGAAACCAGGCAAGGTTTACCTGATCGGCGCCGGCCCAGGCGACGTGGAGCTGTTGACGCTGAAGGCGGTGCGCCGACTCGGCCTCGCCGACGTGGTGCTGATCGACGATCTCGCCAACGATGAGGTGCTACAGTTCGTGCCCAAGCATGCCGAAGTGGTCCGCGTCGGCAAGCGCGGCGGCTGTGCGTCGGTGGCGCAGGCCGACATCGAGGCCCGATTGCTCACCGAAGCGCGCGCCGGCCGCTGCGTCGCTCGCGTCAAAGGGGGAGATCCCTTCGTGTTCGGCCGCGGCGGCGAGGAAATGCAGGCGCTGCTGGCGGCCGGCATAGCGGTCGAGGTGGTCAACGGCATCACCGCGGGCCTCGCGGTACCGGCCACGCTCGGCATCCCGCTCACCCACCGCGACCACGTACACGGCGTCACCTTCGTGTCGGGCCACACCCATCAGGGCGACGAGCCCGACTGGGCCGCGCTGGCGAAGAGCGGCATGACGCTGGTGATCTACATGGGGATGAGCCGGCTCGGCCTCATCACCGAACAATTGCAACAGGGCCTGCCGGCCGACACCCCGGCGGCGGCGATCCAGTACGGCACCCGCCCGGAACAGCGCGAGGTGGTCGGCACACTGGCGACGCTCGCCGCCGATGTCGCCGCTGCCGGCCTCGGCAGCCCGGCGCTGGTAGTGGTCGGCCCGACCGTGGACCTCTCCCGCCTGCCGGCGCGTGGCCAAACTATTGAAAAGGAATTCGCATGATTGTCTGCATCGGCGCCGGCCCCGGCGACATCGGCTACCTGCCGCAACGCTCGGCCCAACTGATCCGCGAGGCCGACGTAGTGGCCGGCTTCAACGCGGTGATCGACGTGGTGCGCTCGCTGATCCCGGACACCGCCGAGGTGATCCAGATGGGCTACCGCGACCAGGTCGCCCAGCTGGACATTGTTGCCGAGCGCCACCATGCCGGCAAAAAGTGCGTGGTGGTGTTCATGGGTGACATCCACTTCAGTGGCTTCCAGTACCTAGAACGTGTCGAGCGCGCCTGCGGCCACCCGGTGGACACCATCCCGGGCATTTCGTCGGCGCAAATCCTGGCCTCGCGCGCCAAGGTGTGCTTCGACGAAACCACCTTCGTCACCTTCCACCGCCGCGGCGACCTGACCCCGTTCAAGCGTCACCTGGTGCACGTGCTGCAGGACCAACGCAACGCCATCGTGATCCCCTGCCCGTGGGATGAGGCGCGTTCGTTCATGCCCTGGCACATCGCCGCCTACCTGCTGGAAAACGGCATCCCGGCCGAGCACCGCGTGGAGGTCTGGGAAAACCTGACCCGTGGCGACGCCGAATGGCACGGTAGCTTGGCCGAATGCGCCGACCAGCGTTTCTCGGACATGAGCATCATGCTGATCCGCACGCTAGACCCGATGGACAGCCAGATCGAGCCGACCCACAAATGAGCACCAACGACTACGCCATCGTGCTGGCCGGCCACGGCAGCCGCGACCCGGACGGGGTCAACGAATTCATGGCACTGGTCGAGCTGCTGCGCGAACGCGCCGGCGGCCGCACCGTCGAGCATGGCTTCTTGGAGTTCGCCACGCCGACCATCGATCAGGCCGTTGACACTGTGATCGAAGCCGGCGCGAAGAAAGTGGTGATGGTGCCGGGCGTGCTGCTCGCCGCCACCCACGCCAAGAACGACATGCCGAGCGAGCTGTTGGCCTTGCAGCGCGCCCACCCCGATACCGAGTTCCACTTCGGCGCGGCGATGGACCTGCATCCGAAGCTGCTGGAGCTGTGCCGCCAGCGCATTATCGAGGCCGAGGGCCAATCGGCCCACACCGTGTCGCGCGCCGACACCTGCCTGGTGGTGGTCGGGCGCGGCACCTCGGACCCGGACGCGAATTCCGAGATTTCCAAGCTGACGCGCATGCTCGAAGAAGGCATGGGCTTCGGCACCTCCTTCGTCTGCTATTCCGGCACCGCCAAGCCGCTGGTGGCCGACGGCCTACGCGCCGCCGCGCTGTTGGGCCACAAGCGCATCGTGGTGGTGCCCTACTTCCTGTTCGACGGCGTGCTGGTGAAACGCATCTACGGCGCCGTCGACGACCTCGCCGCGCGCCACCCGGAAATCGAGGTGCTGCCGGCGCCTTACCTGGGCGTGCACCCGCACGTCGCCGACGTGTTCCTGGAACGCGCGCAGGAAGGCGTCGAGGGCCGCGCCGCGATGAACTGCGCGCTGTGCAAGTACCGGGTACAAATCGTCGGCTTCGAAGAACAGGTCGGCACGCCGCAGCAGGGCCACCACGGCCTGGTGCGCGGGCTGCTCGGCCGCAGCGACGCCGCGCCGGCGCCGCTCGATGTCTGGCCGCCCTACGTGCCGCACCCGATCGAAGCCGAGAGCATGCGCATCATCGACGAGGGACGCGACTGGTCCGACGTGCCGACCGACCACCAGATCGTGTTGAAGCGCCTGGTGCATACCAGCGGCGACTTCGACATCGTCGACGACCTGGTCTTCTCGCCGGGGGCGGTCGAGACCGGCATTCGCGCGCTGCTGCGCTGCCGCCGCATCGTCGCCGACGTCACCATGGTGCAGACCGGTCTGAAGCGCGCGGTGCTCGATCAGCTGGGCGTGGAGACCTGGTGCGGCGTGCACGACAAGGAAACCCACCTGCTGGCCGAAACGCACGGCATCACCCGCTCGGCCGCCGGCATCCGCCGCGCCTGGCAGAAGTTCGGCAACGACGTGGTGGTGGCGATCGGCGACGCGCCGACTGCGATCATGGAGGTGGTACGGCTGGTGCGCGAGCACGGCTGGCGCCCGCAGCTGGTGGTCGGCCTGCCGGTCGGCTTCGTCGGCACGCGCGAGTGCAAGGAAGAGCTGGCCCGCCTGATGCAGGTGCCGCGCATCACCAACCGCGGCACGCGCGGCGGCTCGCCGTGGGCGGCCTCGGCGGTCAACGCGATGATGATCGCCGCGATCGACCGCGTATACCGCGAAAACCAGGAACAGCAAGCAGCGCGATGAGCGAGTCAGTCCGTCGCCCCTACGACCTCGCCACGCCGGCCCCAAACGGTCTGCGCCGCGGCCGCACCACCGGCAGCTGCGCCACCGCGGCGGTGAAGGCGGCGCTGACGCTGCTGGTGACGGGCGAAACGGTCAACGAGGTGGAGGTGAGCCTGCCCGATCCGGACTACTACCTGGTGGTGCCGGTGGAAAAGGTCGAGCGGTTGGAAAGCGGCGTGGTACGCGCCGAGGTGCTGAAGTACAGCGGCGACGACCCGGACAACACCGACGGCGCGACGATCTTCGCCGAGGTGTCGGTGAACGGTAGCGGCGCGCTGCGCTTCATCGCCGCGCCCGGCGTCGGCATGGTCACCCAGCCGGGCCTGCGCATCCCGCCCGGAGAGCCAGCGATCAACCCGGTGCCGCGTCAGATGATGCAGTGGGCGGTCGACGAGGTGCTGGCTGGTGGAGCCAACCCCGGCTTCGATCTAGCCATCGGCTGCGTCGACGGCGACAAGATCGCCAAGCGTACCTTCAACCCGATGCTCGGCATCGTCGGCGGCATCTCGATCCTCGGCACCAGCGGCATCGTCGAGCCGATGTCGCTGGCGGCGTGGATGGCGTCGATCGAGGTTTACATCCGCGTGGCGCTGGGCCACAGGCCCAAGGCCATCGCCTTCACCCCGGGCAAGATCGGTCGTGGCTACGCCGCCGACACGCTGCACCTGGAAAAGAAGGAAGTAGTGCAGATCGCCAACTTCGTCGGCGTGTCGCTCGACTACGCGCAGGCGACGCTGGAAGAACAACAGGCGCGGCTGGGCACGCTGTGGGTGCTGGGTCACCCCGGCAAGATCGCCAAGCTGCTCGACGGCGTGTGGGACACCCACTCCAGCAAGAGCGGCATGGCGATGGGATCGGTCGCCGCTGTGGCCGCCGAGATGGGCTTTGCTGCCAACCTCGTCGACCAGATTGAGAAAGCCAATACCGTGGAAAACGTAGTGCAAATCATGAAACCCCAGGCCGACGCGCGCGGCTACTGGATGGAAATCGAGCGCCGCGTCGCCGTTCTGATGGCGCCCAAGGTGCCGAGCGTCGACCGCGTGGCGGTGCGCCTGTTCAGCATGGACGGCACCCCGCTCGGCGAAGCCACCAGTGCAACAACCGGAGAAGCGGCATGAGTCTCGGACACTTCACCGGCGTCGGCGTCGGGCCGGGCCCTGCCGGGCTGATCCCGGTCGCGGCGCTGGAAGCGCTGCAGCGCACCGACCTGATCTACCTGCCGCGAGCCCGTGGCAGCGAGGTCTCTGTCGCGCGGCAGTGCCTGGCCGGCCTCGCCATTCCCGACGAGAAATTCCGCGAGATCGAGTTCCAGATGGACCCGGACCGCAGTGTGCTGTCGAGCCACTACGGCGAGCTGGCCGAAGCGGTCGCCGCCGAGCTGTCGGCGGGGCGCAACGTCGCCTACCTGACCATCGGCGACTCGATGACCTATTCGACTTACGGCTACCTGCTCGCCGCGCTACGCGACAAGCTGCCGGATCTCGCCCATACCACCTTCCCCGGCGTGACCAGCTTCGCCGCCACCGCGTCGGCGCTGTCCTGGCCGTTGGGCGAAGGCAAGGAACGCATCCTGATCCTGCCCTGCCCGGACGATATGGCCGAGTTGCGCGCCGACATCGAGGGCCACGACATCGTGGTGCTGATGAAGATCGGCGCACGGCTGCCGGACGTGCTCGGGCTGCTGGCCGAGATGGGCATCGCCCGCCACTGCGCGTTCGCGCGCCGTATCGGCCTGCCCGGCGAAGTGCTGTGCGACGACGTGAGCCAGCTCACCGCCGACGCCAGCGGCTACCTCGCCACCATGCTGATCCGCAAAACCGCCCGGGAGCAACGTCACCCATGAGAGTCTATTTCATCGGCGCCGGCCCCGGCGCCGCCGACCTGATCACGCTGCGCGGCAGCCGCCTCTTGGGCGCCGTGACTATGGTTCTGTACGCCGGCTCGCTGGTGCCGGCCGAGATGCTGCAGCACTGCCGCGCCGACGCCGAAATCTTCGACACCGCCGAGCTGTCGCTCGACGAGCAGGAGGCGCTGTACCGCCGCGCCCAAGCGGAGGACAAGGATGTGGTGCGGCTGCATTCGGGCGACCCGGCCATCTACGGCGCCACCGCCGAGCAGATGCGCCGGCTCGAAGCGCTCGACATCGAGTACGAGATCGTCCCTGGCGTGTCCTCGTTCACCGCCGCCGCCGCCGCGCTTGGCAGCGAGCTGACCCGCCCTGCGGTGTCGCAATCGATCATCCTGACCCGCGTGTCCGGCCGCGCCTCGGCGGTGCCGGAGCTGGAGTCGATCGCGCGCTTCGCCGAACACCAGGCGACGATGTGCATCTTCCTGTCCGGCCAGCGGCTGAAACAGACCATCGCCGACCTGCTGCTGCACTACCCGGCCGACACGCCGGTGGCGCTGGTGCGTCGCGCCAGCTGGCCCGACCAGGCGATCCACCGCAGTACACTCTCCAAGCTGATGAGCGAGGTGAAGCAGAAGGACTGGCTGCTGACGACCTTGCTGCTGGTCGGCCACGCGCTGTCGCGCGAAGGCGGCGTGGAGTCGAGCCTGTACGCGGCCGGCTTCACCCACATTTTCCGCGACGGCACCGACCGCAAGACGCCGCGCCCAAGCAAGCGCAAGAAGACTGTGGAGAACGGCGCGTGAACGAGACCGCCGTCTGGCTGGTGCGCGAAGACGCCCTGCCGCTCGGCCAAAGCTTGGCCGAGGCGCTGGGCGCCACGCTGTACCGGCCGTGGCTGACACCCGGCGACAGCCCGCGCGAACAGTTCCGCCGCGCGTTCCATCAGCACTGCCGCTGGGTGGTGGTGATGGCGAGCGGTATCGCGGTGCGCTACCTCGACGGCCTGCCGGCGAGCAAGTACACCGACCCGGCGCTGGTGGTGCTCGACGAGGCAGCGCGCTTCGCCATCCCACTGCTGTCCGGCCACGAGGGCGGCGCCAACGCGCTCGCCTACGAGGTCGCGCGGCTCACCGGTGCGATCCCGGCCGTCACCACTGCCACCGAGGCGATGAAACCGCTGACGCTCGGCCTCGGCTGTCGACGCGGCAAGCCGGTGGACGACATCGAACGCGCGGTGAAAGCCGCGCTGGGCGATCGAACCCTGGCCGAGGTGCGGGAGGTCGCGACCATCGACCTCAAGGCCGACGAGATCGGCCTGCTTGCTTTCTGCGAACGCCACGGCCTGCCCTTGCGCGTGATCGCCCGGGCCGACGTCGCCGCGCGCGGTTGGACGGGCGAGCCATCCGACTGGGTGCAGCAGAACGTCGGCGTCGCCGGCGTGTGCGAGCCCTGTGCGCTGATCGCCAGCCCGCGCGGCCGGCTGATCGTGCCCAAGACCGCGCTGGACGGCGTCACCGTCGCCGTGGTCGAAGACCGCCCTACCGATTACCCGCATGACGCCACGGCGCCATGACCGAACAGACATACGGAAAGCATTGATGAACGGCAAACTCTACCTGGTCTCCGTCGGCCCCGGCACCGCCGAGCTGATCCCGCCGATGGTGAAGGACGCCCTCGCCGCAAGCGAGGTGATCGTGTCCTACGACCTCTACCTGACCTGGATTCAGCCCTGGATCGCCGGCAAGGACATCCGCACCTTGCCGCTGACGCAGGAGCGCGAGCGCGCCCGCCTCGCGCTGGAAGAAGCGCGCGCTGGCAAGACGGTAGCGCTGATCTCCAGCGGCGACATCGGCATCTACGCGATGGCCACGCTCGCCTACGAGGACATGCTGGAGACCGACAGTTTCGACGTACAACTGATCCCCGGCATCACCTCGGCCAACGCCTGCGCCTCGCTGCTCGGCGCACCGCTGTCGCACGACTTCGCCACGCTGAGCCTGTCCGACCTGCTGTGCCCCTGGGAGTGGATCGAGAAGCGCGCCCGCCACATCGCCGAGGCCGACCTCGCCGCGGTGTTCTACAACGTACAGAGCCGCCAGCGCCAGGAAGGCGTATACCGCATTCTCGACATCATGCTGGAGCACAAGCGCCCCGAGACGCTGTGCGGCATCGTGCACAATGCCTACCGCGAGGGCCAGACGGTCGAGGTGGTCACGTTGGCCGAACTGCGCACCCGCCGTTTCAACATGCTGACCAGCCTCGTCATCGGCAACCGTTTCACCAAGCGAAAGCGCAACTGGATCTACTCGCCGCGCGGCTACGGCAACTGGGATGATACGCCGGACACGGTAAAGGCCGACGCGCTGCCCGACGGCGCGGTATGGGTGTTCTCCGGCACCAGCGACGGCAACGCGCTCTCGCGCGAGATCGCCGCGGCCGGCCACCAAGTCGTCGTATCGAGCGCCACCGACTACGGCGCTGAGCTGGTGGCCCAAAACTGCCCGGGCCTGACCACCGTCGCCGGCCGGCTCGGCGTCGAGCGTCGCCGCGAGCTGCTGCGCGAAACCGGCGCACGCGCCATCGTCGACGCGACCCACCCGTTCGCCACCGACATGTCGCAGCAGCTGATTGCGCTGGCCGACGAGCTGTCGCTGCCCTACCAGCGCTACGAGCGCCCGAGCAGCGTCGACGCCGCCCAGGCCGACCACGTCCACCATGCCGCGACGATGGACGACGCCGCAAAGCTCGCGATGCGCCTCGGCCAACATGTCTTCCTCGCCACCGGCAGCAAGGACCTGGTGCGCTTCGCCAAGGCCGACGGCGCGGCCGAACGCCAGTGGTTCGTGCGCCTGGCGCCGGACCCGCAGCACCTGCAGCGCGCCATCGACGCCGGCATCCCGCGCGCCCACCTCGTCGCCATGCAAGGGCCGTTCTCGCAGGCCGCCAACGAGACCTTGTGGCGCGACTGGGCCATCGACTGCGTGGTAACCAAGGACTCGGGCGATGCCGGCGGCTACCGGGCCAAGGCGAATGCCGCCGCCGCGCTCGGCATCCCGCTTATCGTGGTCGACCGCCCCCGCGTCGACTACCCGGCCGTGGCGTCCGATTTCGCCGGCGTGCTGACGACCCTCGCGGAGCTGCCGGCATGAGCGCGCCGCGCATCCCGGTCACCGTCGTCACCGGCTTCCTCGGCGCCGGCAAGACCACGCTGCTGTCGAACCTGATTCGTGACAGCAAGCAGCGCCGGCTGGCGATCCTGGTCAACGAGTTCGGCGAGGTATCGATCGACGGCGCGCTGTTGCGCGGCGAAGGCGGTGGCGCCGAGATCCACGACCTGTCCAATGGACTGGTCGCCTACGACGACGACGCGGACTTCCTGCCGACGATGCAGGCGCTGTGGCAGCGCCGCAGCGTGATCGACCACGTGCTGATCGAGACCTCGGGCCTGGCGCTGCCGTCGGCGGTGATGGAACAGCTGCAGGGCGAGGCGCTGGCGCCGTATTTCGTGCTCGACGCGACGCTGGCGGTGGTCGACACCCCGCTGCTGTTGGACGGTGGCTTCGGCCAAGCTTCGAGCGATGAGCGAGCCGTCGACGCCTCGGTCGCCGAGCTGTTCGAACTGCAGCTGGCCAACGCCGACATCGTGGTGCTAAACAAGATCGATGGCCTTGACGACGACGCACTGCTATCGGCCGAAGCCCGCGTGCGCGAGCTCGCGCCGTCGATCCGCTTCATCGAGCTGGCCTACGACGCGAAACTCGACACCCGGCTGACGCTGGGCCTACACCTGCACGAGCCAGCCAACACCGCACACCGCCACTACGGCCCGATGGCGACGATGCCAGGGCTGGCCATGCGCCCGCTCGCCAACCAGGTCCTCTTGGACGGCCACAGCCACAGCGGGCTCGGCGCGCACAGCCACGGCCTCGCCACCCACAAGCATTTCCACGAGCAGGACCCGGGCTGGCAGTCGTTCATGATCCGCAGCAAGGAAACACAGCACCCCGACACGCTGCGCGATGCCGTCGCGGCGCTGGCCCGCAGCGAACCGATCCTGCGCGTGAAGGGTTTCGCGCCCACCGAGGGCGGGCGGCTGCTGATCCAGGCGGTGCGCAATCGGGTCGAAGCGCGCGTCGATGAGACCGCGTCGGCAAAGCAGGCGCAGCTCGTCTTCATCGGCTACCACCCTAGCCGGCCTCGCCTCGTGGAGCAGCTAAGAGAGCTGACCGGCACGATCTGGCATTAACCAAGGAATTGTCATGAAAACCGACCACGAATCGCACCAGCGCATGACCGAGCGGCGCAAGGCCGGCTTCGAGAAGAAAAAGGCCGCCGCCACCAAGGAAAAGGGCCTGTTGATCGTCAACACTGGCACCGGCAAGGGCAAGAGTTCGGCCGCGTTCGGCATGGGCCTGCGCGTGGTGGGCCACGGTATGCGCCTCGGCGTCGTGCAGTTCATCAAGGGCGCGCTGCACACCGCCGAGCGCGACCTGTTGGGTGGTTTCGACAACTGCGACTTCCTGACGATGGGCGAAGGCTACACCTGGAACACGCAGGACCGCGACGCCGACGTCGCGACCGCCCGCCGTGGCTGGGACGAAGCGCGCCGCATGATCGAAAGTGACGAGTACGACATGGTGATCCTCGACGAACTGAACATCGTGCTGAAGTACGAGTACCTGCCGCTAGCCGAGGTGCTTGCGGTATTCGCGGCCCGTTCGCCCGACCTGCACGTGGTCGTCACCGGCCGCCACGCGCCCGAGGCGCTGCTCGAGGCGGCCGACCTCGTCACCGAGATGCGCCTCGTCAAGCACCCCTACCGAGAGCAGGGCATCAAGGCGCAACAGGGCGTCGAGTACTGAGATGGTCGCCGACGCCGTCCGC
The DNA here is from genome assembly GCF_030385785.1 of Crenobacter oryzisoli. GTDB lineage: Bacteria > Pseudomonadota > Gammaproteobacteria > Burkholderiales > Chromobacteriaceae > Crenobacter_A > Crenobacter_A oryzisoli. Next base: position 40,415 of record NZ_JAUEDK010000016.1, on the reverse strand, counting down.
CGCTGCCCGGCGCTGTTCCTCACCGCGCCAGCCTCGCATCAAGGCAAGACCACGCTGACCGCCGGCCTCGCGCGCTACCACCGCGACCAAGGCCGCGTCGTTCGCGTGTTCAAGACTGGACCGGACTATCTCGACCCCTACATTCTGGAGAAAGCATCGGGCAACCCGGTCTATTCGCTCGACCTGTGGATGACCGGTGAGACCGACTGCCGCCGCCGGCTGTACGACGCGGCCGGCGGTGCCGACCTGATCCTGATCGAGGGCAGCATGGGGCTGTTCGACGGCACGCCCTCGAGCGCCGACCTCGCCGAAACCTTCGGCGTGCCGGTGCTGCCCGTGATCGACACGACCGGCATGGCGCAGACCTTCGCGGCCATCGCACACGGTCTCGCCAGCTTCCGCCCCAGCCTACCGTTCCACGGTGTATTGGCCAATCGCGTCGCCAGCGCCCGCCATGCCGAAATGCTGCTCGAAGCGCTACCGCCCACATTGCGCTGCCTGGGTACGGTAATGCGCGACGACGCGATGACGCTACCTGAGCGCCACTTGGGGCTGGTGCCGGCGCAGGAGATCGACGATCTGGAGCTACGCCTGCAGCAGGCCGCCGCGCGGATTGCCACGACAGCGCTTACCGAGTTGCCACCACCTATCGCTTTTCGGCCGGCCTCGACCGAAGTGCTGCCACCGCTCTTGGCCGGCGTGCGCATCGCCATCGCCCACGACAAGGCGTTCTCCTTCCTCTATCCGGCCAACCTGCAGCTATTGACCGAACTCGGCGCCGAGCTCGCATTCTTCTCGCCGCTGGCCGACGAGGAGTTGCCGCCCGCCGACGCGGTCTACCTGCCAGGCGGCTACCCGGAGCTGCACCTTGCCGCCCTTTCGACCAACGTTCGCACCCGCGATTCGCTACGTGCTCACGTCGCGGCCGGCAAGTCGCTCTATGCCGAGTGCGGCGGCATGCTTTACCTGCTCGACAAGCTGACCGACAAGCTTGGCCAGAGTGGCCAGATGCTTGGCCTACTGCCAGGCCACGCCACATTGGGGCGACGCCTTGCCGGGTTGGGGTTGCAATCGGTGACACTAGGCGGCCAGACGCTACGCGGCCATACTTTCCACTACACCACCACCACCACCCCGCTCGCCCCCATTGCCCATGCACAGAGGGCCAGCGGCAGTGGGCAAGGTGAAGCGGTCTATCGGCACGGCAGCATCGTCGCGAGCTATCTGCACGCCTACTTCCCCTCCAACCCGGTGGCGACGGCATCGCTGTTTAAGCCGTAACTCGGCACGGGTGCAGCAATTGATCATTTGGTGAATTGCGCAAGCGAATTTCACCATTTCATCTCATGATGCCGACGCCCGCCCTACGCCCATCCACACCAGCTCTGTTCTTTCATCTCTCCTCGCCTTGGTACGGTTGATGCTTATTGCCCAGTGACAGCACGCAATATCGCTGTGCACAAGCTAGACGGACACCAGCAACGGGGCGAGAAGATGAAAACGGACAAACAACAAAGGACGAGCGATCACCGCCTGACCATCGAGCCCCTGGGGCAGACCATCGATGTCGAAGAGGATCAGACCCTGCTCGCCGCCTGCCTGCGCAATGGCGTGTGGCTGCCGCACGCCTGCGGCCACGGCCTGTGCGGCATCTGCAAGGTGCAGACGCTGGACGGCGACCTGGAGCATGGCGAGGCCTCGCCGTTTTCGCTGATGGACTTCGAGCGCGACGAGGGCAAATGCCTGGCCTGCTGCGCGACGATGATGTCCGATATGACGATCGAGGCCGACATCGAGCCGGCCCCGGACGCGCAATACCTGCCGTTGATGGACTTTACCGCCAGCGTCAGCCGCATCGAGGACCTGCCGCCGACCATCAAGGGGGGTTCCTTGCCATCAACAGTGCCAAACCGCTGCGTTTCCAGCCCGGCCAGTACGTCAGTCAACCTGTGGATCGGCGACGAGACTACGCCGCGCGCGTTCTCGATTGCGTCAGCGCCGTCGGCCGGCGAGATCGAGCTCAATATCCGCCACGTGCCGATCGGCAAGGTCACCAGCTACATCCACGGACAGCTAGCGGTTAGCGAAGAGGTACGGTTGCCAGGCCCGCTCGGGCGCTTCTTCGTACGCAAGAGCGACCCGCGCCCGCTGCTGTTCATGGCTGGCGGCTCCGGGCTGTCGAACCCACGCTCGATGATCCTCGACCTGCTCGAGTCCGGCGACTCCCGCCCGATCACGCTGATCCAGGGCACACGCAACGGAGGCGAGCTCTACTACCGCGCCGAATTCAAAAGCCTGGCCGAACGCCACGCCAACTTCCACTACCTGCCGGTGCTATCGGGCGAGGCTGACGACTCGGGCTGGAGCGGAGATCGCGGCTACGTACACGAACTGGCGGCACGCCACTACAACCACGACTTCCGCGGTTGGCGCGCCTACCTGTGCGAACCGCCACCGATGATCGAGGCGTGCATCGCCACGCTGATGCAAGGGCGGCTGTTCGAGAAGGACATTTTCACCGAGAAGTTCCTGTCGGCCGCTGACGCTAGCCAGGGCACGCGCAGCCCGCTGTTCCGCTCGCTGTAGCTCGGCACGGACCCACATCCCGTGAACTCCAGTGACGAGACAGGCACTTGACCTGCGCATGGACGAAGCTAAAGCCAAAGCAGGCATCGAAGGGGGCACGCCACGAACCATCGAAGGTCCGCTCTATGTGGCCGGTGCCCCGGTCTGTCACGGCGAGGCGCCGCCTAGACGATGGCAGCGACGACGGCGAAGTGTTGCTGATGCAGGGCCAGGCGCTGACCGTGGGCGGCAAGCCGCTCGCCAACGCCCAGGTGGAGGTATGGCATGCCAATTCGCTCGGCAACTACTCCTATTTCGACAGCGCGCAAAGTGCCTTCAATCTGCGCCGCACCATCGTCACCGACGCCGAAGGGCGCTACCGCTTCCGCAGCATCATGCCGGTCGGCTATAGCGTACCGCGGGCGGCGCCACCGACCGCCTGCTGAAAATGCTGGATCGCCACGGCACCCGCCCGGCGCACATCCACTTCTTCGTGTCTGCCGAGGGCCATCGCAAGCTGACCACCCAGATCAACATCGACGGCGACCCGTACCTGTGGGACGACTTCGCCTTCGCCACCCGCGAAGGTCTGGTGCCCGCAGTAGCCAAAGTCACTGATACGCAGGCGATGCAAGCTCTGGGGGTGAACAAGCCCTTCTCGTTAATCGAGTTCAACTTCACTCTGCACCCCGACAAGGCCGATGCCCCGGCCGCGGAAGTGGCCCGCCCCCGCGCCGTCGCGGCATAAGCCCTACAACCCCGGGCTCTTCATCGGCCGAGGAAGCCCGGGGTTCTGTGTTGCACGCCTAGTGTCGCGCCCCGGCTTCAAGCTCCATGCAACCGCCGCAGCTATGACAAGAACCGGCCGGTGAACATCGGCGGCAACTCGGCAATCTGCACAGCTATCTCCCATCCAAGCCGCAGGCCGTGGGCACTGTTCCGGCCCTAGCTAACAGTTAATCGATGACGTGCCGCAGGGCGCAGGCGGTTTCTGACGCGCCAATGACAACGGCCGGCCGCGGCAGGGATTGCTCCTTGCCACGGCCGGCCGCTTCATTACCGGCAACTGCCGAGATTAGCTGGCCAGACCTTTCTTGATCAGCTCGGCGACCAGGTCGTTCATGCTGATCTGACGCTCGGTCGCCAGAGCCTGCAGCTGGCCGACCAGTTCGCTGTTGAGCTTAACGGCGAATGGCATCAGGCCCAGCGCCTGGTCGAGTTTGCGCTGTTCGCGCTTATCGAGCACCGAGCCCGCGTCCTGGCCAAATCGTGCCGGAACGGCTTTGTTCTTCATCTGGCCATTGATCTTGAGGCCTTTGTTCTTTTCCAGGTCGGTTCTTTTCATGGCGGGTTCCTTGATTAATCGACCATTCTACCCTGTGCCGGCCTACCAAGTCGTACATCCTGGCCCATGACGTTTTGTGACGACACGTTTCCTTTCTGTAGAAGCTCTGGCGAACCTATCGCACAAGTTCTAGTCTTCTTAACTATCCGCTCGAAACCCAGGACCTCCGATGATCCGAACTATCCCACTGCTGCTCGTCATGCTGGCCTCCGCCACCGCACTGACCGCCTGCGGCAAACAGGACACCGCCAAAGTCCAGGAAGCGGCCTCCTCTGCCATCGGCGAGACTCACAAAGCGCTACAAGCTGCCAGTACCCCGCTCGCCGACATCAAAAAAGAGGCCAGCACCGCCGCCTCCAAAGCCAAGCAAAAACTCGACGCGCTGGCGGCGTCCAGCCCGGCGATCGGCGGAGCCGTCGATTCGCTGAAAGGCATTGCCAAGGCGACCCAGAAGGCCGGCCAATGGGCTCTGCTGCAGACCGAAATCGGCAAATATCCGAACGACATCAAACTGTACGACAACAGCGCGATTACGCCTGATCTTAAGGCGCTGCTCGGCGACAAGTTCGCTACCTTTAAGAAGAACATGGAGGTCTCGGGGCCACTGCAACGCGAGCGCATCCTCTACGTGCTGGGCAATCGCAAACACCATGGTGGCAAGGACGCAGCCTACCTGCTGATCGATACCGAGAATCAGAAGCTCGAAGTGGGTCTCTGGGAGAAAGGCAAGCTCACCACCTACGCAAGCCCTGGCGAGCCGCTGTTCAAACCAAAGGATGTGTTGACCACGATCCAGAATAACCAGGGTTGAGCGATTTAACGGTGCAAGCCTATATAGCTCTCACTCCACTCGATCACGGCCCCTTTGGGGCCGTCATTACATCGGTTTCCGCTCGCCCCTCATCGATGAGGCGTGCTAGTCTGCGCAAAACTGTCCTGTCTGGAAGCTGCACCATGAGCGACGCCGCCCTGTTCTGGAACCCCAAATTCTCCGCCAGCGACTACGTCTACGGCACCGACCCCAACGACTTTCTGCGCCAGCATTCTCACAAGCTACCGGCTGGCGGCGCCGTCCTAAGCCTCGGCGAAGGCGAAGGCCGCAACGCGGTCTATCTCGCCGAGCAAGGCTTTACCGTCACCGCACTCGATGCCGCCACGGCAGGCCTGATCAAGGTCAGCAAGTTGGCCGAACGTCGTGCGGTCTCGGTGAAGACGCTGCATGCCGACCTGAACCAGTACAAGATCGCGCCGGGAATATGGCACGGCATCGTGTCGGTGTTCTGCCATCTGCCGGCCGAATTGCGTGCCCGGGTGCTGCGCGAGGCGGTTGCCGGCCTGGTACCGGGTGGGATGCTGCTGATGGAAGGCTACACGCCGCGCCAGCTGGCCTTTGGCAGCGGCGGCCCGAAGGACATCGATCTACTGTTGGAGCCGGACGCCATATTCGCAGAATTGGAGGGCTTGGAGTTGCTGCACTTTGCCGAGGTACAACGCATCGTTCAGGAAGGCCGGCTTCACACCGGCATGGCGGCGGTATTGCAGGTCGTAGCCCGAAAACCGCTTGCCTGACCCCATTGCCTTTGCCAGCCTGGCCGAGTCGGCGATTCGGTCAGGGCTGCACGCTATCCCTGCAGGATCCGTTCTGCCAACTGGCGTCCGCTCAGGAACGCCGCTTCGACCCGCGCTCCCAACATACCGTCGCCGCACACCCCTAAGCGCAAGGTCGAATCCCACAGATACGGCTCTCCCATCGGATGAGTGACTCGTGCATACAACCACCGGTGGACACTTGACAGTGTCAGCGGCGTGCCGCCAAGCAGCTCGTCGGCCGCCCGCATCAATGTCTGTGCTACCCAGTCCTGCGCATGACTGCGATGTGCCTCAGACCAAGCGGCGCTCGCATGGGCCACCCAGGCCGGTACGCCATTGCGCCCTGGTTTCGAGTGGTTGTTCGCCAGCCACGACAACGGGTTGCCATCGCAGACGAAAGCAGCGTCCCAACCACTGTCCAACCCCTCTTCGGCCTCCAGCATCACGCTCCAACATGGAGCGTACTGCACCTTACCAAGCAAGGTCGCGAAGCGATGCACGCTGTTGAGCAGGGTCACTGCTTGCGGGGCAGGCACGGCCAGCACCAATGAGCTGGCTGGATAGGTTTCGCCGTTTTCCAGCGTAATCCGCCAGCTATCCCCGGTAGGCATCAACGCCACCACACGGCTTTGCGTCATTACATGCAGTCCTTCGGCCAAGGTATGACCGAGACAACTCATCGACGGCACCGCCACATAGCGCACCACATCGCGAGCGGGGCAGATGCCTTCGGCGCCGATTTCGACAAAGCGGGCATTCCAGGGCAGTACCAGTCCGGCTTCACGCCAACCAGCCACCGTGTCGCGAAACGCATCGCTACGCACGGTGAAATACTGAGCACCGTGATCAAACGCCGCCGTTTCAGTCCGACGCGTTGCCAGTCGGCCACCGAAACCGCGATTGCGTTCGAAAACGCGCACCGACTGCCCGGCCGCAGCCAGTTCCCGGGCCACCGTCAAACCGGCGAGGCCCGCACCGATCACTGCCGTTACCATGGACTCTCTCCTTTGTCTGACTGCTGCTGTTGTAGACGAAAAAAGCGCGCAATGGTGCCCTAATATCCGAAATTTATTCGAGCCAAGCTAGAATGCGGCATTTCTATGACAGCCTCCGGAGTCGGGATGCAAGCCCCCAAGTGGTCACAACAGCGGCTTTCGCTGGAAAGCCTGGTACGCGCGGTACTGGTCCTGCTTTTGGCATTCGCCTGCTTCAAGGTATTGCAGCCCTTTCTGGGCGCGCTGCTCTGGGCCGGCATCATCGCCATTTCGGCATGGCCGGCCTACAATTGGCTGCGCGGCAAGCTGGGCAACCGCTCCAAACTGGCAGCACTACTCATCATCCTGTTACTGGCCATCGCCTTTGTCGTTCCCTTGACCTTCATGGCGGTGTCGATCGCCGATTTTGTCCCATCGAAAAGCGTGATCAGCGGCGGCCTCGGCAGTTTCAAGATCCCCAGCCCGCCAAGCTGGCTAGCCGGTATCCCGCTGGTTGGCGACCAGGCCATCCAACTTTGGCAGACCGCGCAGACCGACCTCCCCGGCCTCCTGGAGCATTTCAAGCCCATGCTCGACGACGTCGGCAGCTGGCTGCTCGCGCAAGGCGCCCAGATGGGCAAGGGCCTGGTCGAGATCATGCTCGCCATGGTGATCGCCGGCCTGTTTCTGGTCGCCGGGGATACGCTCTGGAGCGGTTTCGGCCGGATGATAGCCAAACTTGGCGGCCACATGCACGACGACCTGCCGGAGCTGGTCGCGCGCACAGTGCGCGGCGTCACCACCGGCGTAGTCGGTACCGCGCTCGCTCAGGCACTGTTGACCGTGATCGGCGTGGCGATCACCGGCGTGTCCGGCGTGATGCTGATCGGTTTCCTGTGTTTCCTGGTGGCGATAGCCCAATTGCCGACCTTGATCGTATGGGCACCCATAGTCGCCTGGCTGGCGTTCAAGGGACAGACCGGCATGGCGGTTTTCCTCGGCCTGTGGGGGCTGCTGCTGGTCAACTCGATCGACAACTTCCTCAAGCCCTACCTGATCAGTCACGGCGCCCGGTTACCGCTGTCGCTGATTTTCCTTGGCGTGATCGGCGGTCTGCTCAGCATGGGGCTGATCGGCCTGTTCATCGGCCCGACCCTGCTCGCCGTTGCCTACCGCTTGATCGGCCGCTGGCTCAACGCCCCGGCTCCGGCCGACCCGCCGGATGAACAGCCGGCTGCACCGGAGCAGAAGTAATCACGCATAAAACTTCTTAACACTTTATCCGGGCCATTTAACAGTCTTGCATGCCCCCTGCGATAAACTCCGATTATCAAGTTGCGATAAACGCAGAGGCTCCGTAATGAAACAGATGTTGAAAACTATCATGCTCGGCGCGGCACTGGCCGCCATGGTCACCGGCTGTGCCGACATGAACCAGCGCCAGCGCAACACCGCGATCGGTGCTGGCGCCGGCGCGGTACTCGGCTCGGTGCTAACCAATGGTGACTCACTCGGCACCCTCGGTGGGGCTGCCGTCGGTGGCATAATCGGCCATCAAACCCGCTAAGCGACCCAGAGTCGTTCCCCACAGGGGCTGGCAGTAATGCCAGCCCCTGTTCGTTTTTAAGCACCACCAAGCTGGTATGATGGGTCATCTGCGACCACACCACACCGTCCGATGAGCCCGACTCCCACCGTGATGAACTGGCCCGCGCTGCTATCCAGCAAACGCTTCAAGACCGTCGCCGGCGTGGTTCGGCCTACCAGTACACCGGCCACCAACGAAGGCGCCCCAGGCCTGCGCAGCGACTTTCACATCGACCACGACCGCGTGGTGTTCTCCACCGCCTTCCGCCGCCTGGGCCGCAAGACCCAAGTACACCCGCTGGCCCAGCACGATCACACGCACAACCGCCTCACCCACAGCGTGGAAGTGGCCAGTGTCGGCCGCAGCCTGGGCAACCGGGTGGGTGTGATGCTGGAACACGGTGGCTTTCTGCCGGATGGTTACACGCCGTTCGACATCGGCGCGGTGGTGCAGGTGGCCTGCCTCGCCCACGACATCGGTAACCCGCCGTTCGGCCATACCGGCGAGGACGCGCTGCGCGAATGGTTCCGCGACCCGGCCCATTCGCCGTTCCTGTATGACCTGACCCCGCAGCAGGCACGCGATGTCACCACCTATGAGGGCAACGCCCACGGCCTGCGTATGGTCGCCTCGCTCGAGATGTACGCTGGCGAAGGGGGCATGCGGCTGACCGCTGCGGCGATCGGCGCGCTGATCAAATACCCGTGGACCTCGGACGCACAGCCGGCGTACGAGCGCGACAAGTTCAACATCTACCAGGCCGAACGCCCCTACTTCGAAGCGGTTGCGGCCGAGCTCGGCCTGCTGCGCCGCGCCGACAACCAGTGGTGCCGCCACCCGCTGTCCTATCTGATGGAAGCAGCCGACGACATCTGCTATGCCATCCTCGACCTGGAAGACGCGGTAGAGATCGGCATCCTTGACGTACGCGAGTTCGAAAGCCTGTTCTCGTCGCTGGGCGAGGTGGAACGCGCTTGGGCCAATCACAGCACCCGCCAGAAATGCGCTACCATCCGCGGTGTCGCCATTGGTCGCTGCGTCAGCGAGGTGGCGGAGAAATTTATGCTGCACCAGCCGGCGTTGCTGGCCGGTGCATTCCAAGGCAAGGACCTGATCGACGTGTGCGAGCCCCAGCTGCGCGACACGCTGCTCGAAGCCAAGCGCATCGCCAGCCAGCGGATCTACAACCACCGCAGCAAGCTGATCACCGAGATTGCCTCCTTCCCCTGCCTGGGCACCCTGCTCGATATCCTGGTTCCGGCGGTGCATATGCGTGTCACCGCGCAGGAAGAGCTGACCTCGCGCCAGAAACTGGCGCTGGGCTTGCTGGCCGATACCCCCATCGATGCCGGCGACACGCTCTACAGCGCCTACATGAAGGTGCTGGATCTCGTCGGCAGCATGACCGACAACGCTGCGGCCAACCTGGCGCGCGAGCTGTCCGGCGTCGGTATCCTTTAAACTCAGCCCATCCCGGTCGCGATGTAGCGCCCGGCCACTCACCATGTTCGAACGCATCCTCTTCATCATCCTGCCAGTCCTGCTGATCGTGCTGACCGGCTGGCTATACGCCCGGCGCCACCGCCCCGACATGAGCGCCGCCAACAAACTCAATATGGACGTCTGCGTCCCGCTCCTGCTGTTCTCGGTGCTGGCCGCCAAGGATTTCCATCTCGCCGAACAGTGGAAGATGCTGCCCGCCGCGCTCGGCATCGTGCTGCTGTCCGGCCTTCTGGCATGGCCGGCAGCACGGCTGCTCGGCTACTCGCCCCGCACACTGCTGCCGCCGTCGATGTTCAATAACTGCGGCAATATGGGCCTGCCTCTAGCGCTGCTGGCGTTCGGGCACGGCGGCTTCAACGGCTTCGTCGTGCTGTTCGTTGTGTCCAACCTGCTGCACTTCACCCTCGGCGCGGTGATTTTCGGCCAACGCGCCAGCCTGAAGGAGCTCGCCCGCAACCCCATCGTGCTGGCAACGCTGGCGGGTTTCGCCTGCGGCTTGGCCGGCCTCCACCTGCCCGACTGGCTGCTGCTACCGGTGAAGATGCTCGGCGACGTGTCGATCCCTCTAATGCTGTTTGCACTGGGGGTAAGGATGGTCGACGTGCACTGGGGTGGCTGGGGTCGAAGCCTGCTCGCCGGGGCGGTCTGCCCACTCACCGGACTGATCGCCGCTGCGGTATTGACGCCGTTGCTGCGGCTAGACAGCAATCAGATGGCCTTGGTATTCCTGTTTGGCGCGCTGCCGCCGGCGGTGCTCAACTTCCTGATGGCCGAACGCTATGTGCAGGAGCCCGACAAGATGGCGTCCATCGTGTTGGTCGGCAATCTGGTGAGCCTGCTATTCGTGCCGCTCGGCTTGTGGTTGGGGCTGAGCCGGGCGCTGGTGCTCTAAAAAGAGTTTCTTTTACCGTTGCCGACATCCGGCTCTGGCCTGCTATGATCGGCCCATGAGCTCCCTAGCCCCCACCCGTCTCTGCCTGGTTCGCCACGGCGAAACCAGCTGGAACCGCGAGCGCCGCCTGCAAGGCCAGCTCGATACCCCTTTGAATGTGCTCGGCCGCCAGCAGGCCCAGCGGGTGGCCGCACGGCTGGCCGATCTCGCCGGTACAGCTCCGTTTGCCGCCCTTTACAGCAGCGATCTGGAGCGCACCCGTGATACCGCCCAGCCGATCGCCGAACGGCTGGCTCTGGCCGTGCAACTGACGCCATCGCTACGCGAGCGCCACTTCGGCCAACTGCAAGGTCTGACCCCGGATCAGGCCGCCGAACAGCACCCGGCCCTGCAACTGGCCATGCAGCAGCGCGCCCTCGACAGCGACCTGGGGGGCGGCGAAACACTATCCACCTTGGCCGAACGATTGCGGCGTTTTCTCGGTCATATGCTGGAGCGCCACGCAGGCAGACAGGTCATCGTGGTCACTCATGGCGGCGTGCTCGATGTCATACGAAGACTGGCCACCGGCAAGACGCTCGACAGTCCGCGCGACTTCACCATCCCCAATGCCGCGCTCAACTGGATCTCGCACGACGGCCAAACATGGCAACTGGACGACTGGGCAGACGACCGCCACCTGCCGCAAGCCCTCGATGAAATCTGACCGATACCAGGAAACCACCATGAGCGATACCGTGCGCAAGAGCGATGCCGAATGGCAGGAACAGCTCACCCCCGAGCAATACCGCGTCACCCGTCAGGCCGGCACCGAGCGCCCGTTCAGCGGCGAGCATTACTACCGCAACGAAGAAGGCCAGTACCACTGCATCTGCTGCGACGCCCTTCTGTTTGAGTCCGGCACCAAGTTCGACGCCGGCTGCGGCTGGCCAAGCTTCTGGGAAGAAGCGGTGCCAGGCAGCATCGTCCGCCTGCGCGACACCAGCCACGGCATGGTCCGCGTTGAGGTCCGCTGTGCCCGCTGCGACGCCCACCTCGGCCATGTGTTCCCGGATGGCCCGGAGCCGACTGGCGAGCGTTATTGCATCAATTCGTTGGCGCTGAGCTTTACGCCAAAGGAATAGCTTTTGTAGCTGTAGGGTTCTAAGTTATTGAAAGTTTCGGACAAGTTAAAGGAGGCACGGTCCACGACCGAGCCTCTTTTTTTATGTCCACTCCTCCCCGAAGGAGCGGGAAGAATGGCTTGGATGCCAATCATCTTCCGTTCGAGCTTGTGGCAAATGAAGGTGAGTTAGGCGTGCTACGCGCTCATGTTGCACGCGCCAACCCCATATGACAGGACGTTTCGAACGATGACGTGGTGCTTGTGGTATTCCGGGCGGGAGATGCCTATATCTCCCCAAGCTGGTATCCAAGCAAGCATGAGACGCATCGACAGGCACCGACCTGAAACTACATGGTCGTCCATGCCCATGGGCATATTTGCTTTTATGAAGACGAGCACTTCTTGCGTGGCATCGTTGCCCACCTGACCAGAACTCAAGAGGCATCGCAGCCAGTGCCCTGGAAAATGACCGACGCGCCGAGGGACTACATTGATACCTTGCTGAAGTCGATCGTTGGCGTACAGATTGAGATCACACAACTAGTCGGCAAGGGCAAACTTGGCCAAGACGAGAAGCAGTCACCTGGGCGGCGTCAGTCCCGAGGCCTTTGAGCGAGCCTTTGAGCGAGCCTCTGCGTGAGGGTCGGGTGTGTCTACGGCTCTAGGGACAGTCCAGTGCCTCGGCCTAAGCTCGAACATAGCAGGGAAACAAAAACCCGGCACTCGCCGGGTTTTTTAAGATCCACTCGGTCTTGATTACAGGACCTGAATGTTCGAGGCTTGTTTGCCTTTCGGACCGGTGGTCACGTCGAAGCTCACCTTCTGGCCTTCCTGCAGCGACTTGAAACCACTAGAGTTGATAGCGGAGAAGTGCGCGAACAGGTCTTCGCCGCCGTCATCCGGGGTGATGAAGCCAAAACCTTTTGCATCGTTGAACCACTTCACGGTACCTGTTGCCATTGCGTAACTGTCCTGTAGTTAAAATGAGCAAGCGCTCAGGCCATATAATAGTCATCTACCATTGATCACTCAATCAATATCGACTGAACCAGCCTCGCTGAACCCCCATTGGCTCCTGACTCATCTACCGAGATGTTCGAGTGTCAGTAAACATGAAGGGGCACTCACATTGAGGAAGACAAGCAATGACGCCAACCAGTCAAAAAATCCGGTTCTTCCGAGAACGCATTCCATCGTTCGAATGCCAACCCGGCTGTCACGACTGCTGTGGGCCGGTGACCACCTCCACCGAGGAGATGGCGAGGCTACCGGTCAAGAGCGAGGAGGAGCATGAAGCGGCTCTGGCCAATCTGAGCTGCCCGCATCTCGGCGCCAAGGGGTGTCAAGTCTACGCAGAACGCCCGCTGATCTGCCGCCTGTTCGGAACGACGCCACGGCTGGCCTGCCCGAATGGCAAGCGACCCGAGGTGATGATCGATCCGAGAATAGAGCAGCAGATCCACCAGTTTTTTTCGGAGACACGCCATGTGCTTGTCTGATGGGAAATCAACATCGGCGACCTGATAGGGAAACGACCAATCTAACCGACGGTATGGCCATGTCGCCGCTTGCCCGCTACCCAACGTTTTACCTGAAGAAGTAACGCCTACTTGATGCGGTGTTCCGTCATCGCGTCGTTGACCATGTAGCCGCGCCCCGACAACGGGTCGGTCGGGCAAAGGCACTGTTCTAAATCGCTGGGAACACGTGCCATTTCGATGGCGACAGCCACTTTGATGAGCCGACGGCCTGGATATGGGCAAGTTGCCGCAGCAATCGAGAGGTGAACCGTCCACTGAAATGCAATGAGCCTCATTGCGAGGCTCATTGCTTAGCTAGCGTCTTCCCGGCCTCGAACCGGCCCTTTGGTACGCTTACGCTTTATCGTTCGCCGATGCCACCAGCGGCTCCAAGCGCGGCTGGGTCAGTGCCTCCGGCTTGAGCACAGCGTCCAGCTGCTCCCGGGTGAGCAAGCCTCGCGCCAGAACGATGTCGTAAACACCGCCGCCGGTAGCGTGGGCCTCAGCAGCGACATCGGTAGCCGCCGCATAACCGATGTACGGGTTGAGGGCGGTGACCAGACCGATCGAGTTTGCGACCAAAGCGCGAAGATGGTCGCGGTTGGCGGTAATCCCCTTTACGCAGTGCTCGGTCAGCGTGTGGCAGGCATTGATCAGGTGCCGCACGCTGCGGTACAGGCTGTAGGCGATCACCGGCTCGAACGCGTTCAGCTGCAGTTGACCGGCTTCGGCAGCCATCGTCACCGTCAGATCGTTGCCAATCACCTCGTATGCAACCTGGGTCACCACTTCCGGGATCACCGGGTTGACCTTGCCCGGCATGATCGACGAACCAGCCTGGCGTGCCGGCAGGTTGATCTCGCCAAACCCGGCGCGAGGGCCGCTGGAGAGCAAGCGCAGGTCGTTACACGTCTTGGACAGCTTGACCGCAACGCGTTTGAGCACACCGGACAGCTGCACGAAGGCACCGCAATCCTGGGTCGCTTCGATCAGGTTCGGCGCAGTGATCAGATCAATACCGGTAATGGCCGAAAGCTGCTTGCACACCAGCGGAGCATAGTCCGGATGCGCATTGATGCCGGTGCCGATGGCGGTAGCGCCCAGGTTGATCTCCAGCATCAGCGCACTCGCCTCGTTCAGCCGCAGCTCATCCTCCCCCATCATCACGGCATAGGTCATGAACTCCTGGCCGAGCGTCATTGGCACTGCATCCTGAAGCTGGGTACGCCCCATCTTGAGGATGTCCTTGAACTCTTCGGCCTTATCGGCAAATGCCTGACGCAAGACACTCATCGCCTGCAGCAACTGCTGTGCGCCGCTCCAGGTTGCGATTCGCAGCGCTGTCGGATAGACGTCATTGGTGGACTGGCCCATGTTGACGTGCTCGTTCGGGTGCAGGTGCTGGTATTCGCCCTTGTTGTGGCCCAGCAGCTCGAGCGCGCGGTTGGCGATCACCTCGTTGGCATTCATATTGGTCGAAGTGCCGGCGCCCCCCTGGATCACGTCGACCACGAATTGCTCGTGGAGCTTCCCTGCGCGGAGCTCTTCGCAAGCGGCAACGATCGCCTGAGTGCGACGGTCGTCCAGCAGCCCCAGGGCGTTGTTGGAAAGGGCCGCGGCCTGCTTGATCGCAGCCAGCGCATTGATCAACTCGGTGTAACTGGAGATGGCCTGTCCGGTGATCGGGAAATTCTCGATCGCGCGCAGCGTGTGCACGCCCCAATAGACTTCGGCCGGTACATCACGGTCGCCCAGCAAGTCGTGCTCAATTCGAGTGCTCATTACGTATTCGCCTTTTCAGAAGGGGTCCTGATTGAGCTGCACTGTAGGGGCGCTGGAACGTCTCTGACCAATTCTGAATGTCAATTGGGTCATGCATTTTTTGCATAATCTTGCCGGGCCAGCGCAGCCTGCCGGCTGGACATGCCCGGCCTAACCCGCCTCATATCGGCGAGTATCGGCTCTTCAGGAAGGTCCAAAACTCCTCGACTGCCGGGCGGCTTGGCTTGCGGCTGCGATAGAGACGGATTTCCATGTCGACTCCCCAGCGGGCGTCCGCTGCTGGCGCCAATTGCCCGTTGCGTACCTCGCGCGATACTGCGCTTTGCGGCAGAAAGGCGACGCCATGCCCCTCCAGCACCATGTTTTTCAGGCCTTCTGCCATGTCGGTTTCGTAGCGCAGCTTTAGGTGACAAGGCTCTGGGGCATTGTCGAGAATCAGCTCAGTCATCAGTCTGAAGTAAGCGTTCGCGGCGTAACCGAGAAAAGGCACGGGCTGCGCCTGGCTGCCCGGCAGGGTAAAACGGGGCTGACGCTCACGGTTGCAGCGGCTGTAGGGGCGGAGTCGTTCGACACCCAGCCGTAGCCCCTCATAGCGACTTTCTTCCAGCTCGATCGGCTTCTTAGGGTGGTGATAGCACATCAAGAGCTCTGTGCCGCCCTCCACCAAGGCCAGCAGTGCATCATGCACATTACTCGCCTGCAGCCGGCATGCCAGCGGGCCGAACGATTCCTCCAGCTCAGTGAGCCACTTCGGAAAGAACGAGAACGACAGCGTGTGCGGCACGGCAAACTCCAGCGTCTCTTCCGGAAGCGGTTTCATCCCTTGCAACAAGGCACGCGTCGCTTGAATCTGGTTGAGCATCACGATTGCCTGCTCACGAAACACGGCCCCCGCCGGGGTCAGCGTTGTTGGGTAAGCGGTGCGGTCGATCAACTCTGTACCCACCCAACTTTCCAAGGCCTTGATTCGACGTGAAAATGCGGGCTGAGTCAGATGGCGGGCTTGCGCGGAGCGGGTAAAGCTGCCCGTTTCCGCCAAGACCAGAAAGTCTTCCAGCCATCTTGTTTCCATGCATGCTCCTTCGTAGAAACAACATTGGACCTGTTCAGAGCCGTCCCAGCTCGAAGAGAAAAGGCCCGCTCAATAGCAATCCGCTAGACGGGCACTGCGCCCCATGAAGGGATTCTGTGCGTGTCTATAGCATGCGGGGAGATTCACTGGAATAGCGCAGCCCGGTGACAGCGAGGGACTGCAATCGCTGAACGGGTGTCGTCGGGGAAGATACTTGACCTAAACGGCCAGGCCAAAGCCGATGAGAAGAAAGAAGACTATTGGCCGACGATGTCATCGGCCAATAGCAATTGACGTCACCAACAGTTTGACTGTCGGCGATTAGTTGTACATATCGAAGGCGAAATACTTCTGCTCGATCTTTTTGTAGGTGCCGTCCTTGATGATGCCATCAATCGCCTTGTTGATGGCCTCGCGCAATTCGTTGTCTTCCTTGCGCAGGCCGACGGCTGAACCGGTACCCAGGGTTTTCGGGTCGTTCAGTGCAGGCCCGGAGAAGGTAAAGTCATGACCGCGCGCGGTTTTCAAGAAACCCACGTCGGCCTCTATTGCGTGCTGCAAGCTGCCGTCCAAGCGGCCGGACTGCAGGTCCAGATACACCTGATCCTGGTTAGGATACGTCACAATGGTCACGCCATTCGGTTCCCAATGGGCCCGGGCGTAGTACTCATGAATCGTGCCCTGCGCAACACCAACGCGTTTTCCTTTGAGCGAAGCAACGGTCGGCAGCAGATTGGTCCCCTTCTTGACCACCAAACGGCTCGGGGCGTTGTATAGCTTGTCGGAAAAAGCGATTTCCTTCTCGCGCTTCTCGGTGATGTTCATCGAGGACAGCACACCATCGAACTTCTTGGCTTTAAGCGCCGGGATCATGCCATCAAAGGCCGTTTCCACCCAGACACACTTCGCATGAAGCTTGGCGCAGATCGCATTGCCGAGATCAATGTCGAAGCCGACCAGCTTGCCGTCTGGAGCCTTCGACTCAAACGGCGCATAAGTCGGGTCGGTTCCGAAACGGATGACAGAGAAGTCTTTGGCAAACACACCAGTTGAAACCAGAGCAATCGCGGCCGAAATGGCAAGCTTCTTCATAAGTTCTCCTTTGGATACACTGAGTGGCACGTACCTTGAGGCCGTCAAAAAGCATGGACTCCCTCAGGAGCCATCACTGCCTTGCGGCTGGATCTCAATCGTAGTGGCCATGACATGGATGACCGTTTTGTTGTATAGACAAAGTACGGCAAGATCCAGAAAACTGCAATGCGTTTTTCTGCTGCGTTGCAACGTCAGGAGTCCCGCATGGCATTTGGAAAGATATCGAACATCGCCCTAGACGTAGCAGCTGAAATTTCTTTGAAATCAGTGCATAAATCAACTTCATTTGATGATAAATGCATTTATTATTATAAATAAAATGACATTCGGCAATGATTACAAAGGGCGGATCTCACATCGCAACCCACGGATGCGCGCCTAGGCACCCTCACAGAAGGTTAACGAACGTCTTGTCCACGTTGTCTTGTATAGACAAAAATGACTCGTTTCCGGCAATTCTGCGACTCATCCACGTTTCAACGGCCCGAGCCCTTCCCAACAGGTATCGAAATGGGATGACAAAAAGAAAAAGCCCGGTATTTACCGGGCTTTGAATCAACCTCTGATTGAGCAAATCTGAATAGCCGATCCTCTCTGCCCAGGCTGCTCGCCAGTGCAGGTGACCCTCTGCTCTATTCGCTTACTTGCTGCCGTAGATATCGAAGTCGAAGTACTTGTTGTTGATCCGCTTGTAAGTGCCATTGGCACGGATGGTGGCGATTGCTTTGTTGATGTCTTCGCGCAGGGCAACATCCTCCTTGCGCAGACCAATGCCGTCGCCGACGCCAAAGAACTTTGGATCATCGAGAGCCGCTCCGACGAAGGCGAAGCCCTTGCCAATGGGTTTCTTCAGAAAGCCGCCATCGGCCTGGATGGTGGATTGCAGCGAGGCATCCAGCCGCCCCGACACGAGGTCGTTGTAGACCAGGTCCTGATTTTGGTAGGAGACGACATCGATACCGGCCGGCGCCCACATTGCTTTGGCGTAGGCTTCCTGGGTCGAGCCTTGTTCCACGCCGATGCGTTTGCCCTTCAGCGAGGCCACCGTGGGCTGCAGAGTGACGCCGCGCTTGGTCACCAGGCGGGATGGCGAGTTGGAAATCTTGTTGCTGAATGCGATCTGCTCCAGCCGCTTTGGCGTGATCAGCATCGAAGAGGCGATCGCGTCGATCTTCTTGGCCTGCAACGCGGGGATCATGCCGTCCCAGCTATTTTCCACCCACACGCACCTGGCATGCATCTGCTGGCAGAGCGCCTCGGCAATATCGACGCCGAAGCCGGCAAACTTGCCGTCCGGGGTCTTGTATTCAAACGGCGGGTAGGTCGGGTCGATACCAAGGCGTATCACCTTGCCCGACCAGTCTGCGGCGGCGACCAGGCCCGATGCGGTCAGCAATGCCAGTGCCAGGCTCATCATTTTCTTGTGCATCACGTTCTCTCCTCTTTGCTTTGATGGGCGATTGATCATTTCGTCACGGGCGACGTTGATGTTCTCGCTGCTTATTGCACGTTCGCGTGACTGCGCTCCTGTGCCAAAAATCGCTCGGTCAGCTTGACCCAGTAGCTCGCCCCGACCGCGAGACAACGGTCGTTGAAATCGTAGCCTGGGTTGTGCACCATGCAGCCCCCCTCCCCGTCGCCATTGCCGATCGTCAGATAGCTGCCGGGGCATTGCTCCAGCATGAAGGCGAAATCCTCGCTGGCCGTGATCGGCCGCATGTCGTTG
Source organism: Crenobacter oryzisoli (assembly GCF_030385785.1). Classification (GTDB taxonomy): domain Bacteria; phylum Pseudomonadota; class Gammaproteobacteria; order Burkholderiales; family Chromobacteriaceae; genus Crenobacter_A; species Crenobacter_A oryzisoli. The sequence goes on along the minus strand of NZ_JAUEDK010000016.1, from coordinate 21,658 downwards.
ATGCCCTCTGCGCCGACCCAGTCGAGCGCCACCTGACGGGCCAGCTCCGTCTCGGCGGGATGATTGATCAACGGGGGATACAGGCGGTGATAGTCGATTTCGACGCGGGCGCCGAAGCTCGCTGCCTGGGCGTGTACCAGCTCGGTGATCCGCTGTTCCAGCAAGTCGCGTGTCGCGGGCGTCATCGCGCGCACGCTCAAGACCATTTCAGCGGTCGAGGGGATCACGTTGTCGACCGACCCAGCATGCAGGGAGCCGACCGTAATGACGGCGACTTCCTGCGGATCGACATTGCGCGCCACGATGCTTTGCAGTGCCACCACAATCGACGACGCGACCACGATAGGATCGACAGCCTTGTGTGGCATGGCGCCGTGCCCGCCGTTGCCCAGCACGCGGATGGTGACGGTGTCGGCCGAAGCCATGCACGGGCCGCTGATAAAGCCGAAACTGCCGGCCGGGTAGCCCGGCAGGTTGTGCATGGCGAAGATGGCATCGCACGGGAAACGCTCCAGCAAGCCGTCTTCGAGCATTTTGCGCGCCCCACCCAGCCCTTCTTCGGCAGGCTGGAAAATCACATGCAGCGTGCCGTGGAAATGGCGGGTATCGGCCAGGTGGCGGGCCGCCGCGAGCAACATTGCGGTATGACCATCGTGACCACAGGCGTGCATGACTCCCGCGATATGGCTGGCATGCGGCAGCCCGGTTTCTTCCTGAATCGGCAGCGCGTCCATGTCGGCGCGCAGGCCCAGCGCCGGGCCGTCGCCATTTTTCAGCGTCCCGACGACGCCGGTCCCGCCCAGGCCGCGGGTGACCTGATAGCCCCAGGCGTTCAGGCATTCCGACACCAGCTCGCTGGTAACCGTTTCCTGGTAACCGAGTTCGGGATGGGCATGGATGCGTCGGCGTAGTGCGATCATCTCTTCTTCGATAAGCGAGATGCCGGGCAAGACAAAATCGGCGTTCATGGGAAATCCTTACGAAAATCAGTCGATGATTACCGCTTCCTGTGTGGGCCGGCAGCGGGTATTTCGGTTGATCTTAGTGAGCAGGCTATGGGCCAGGAAGACGCTGTTTCGTTATGATGACAACCATTAGTTGTCGGGTGGGTTAACGATGAAATTGCACCAATTGCAGGCACTGGTGGCGAGCGCCGAGTCGGGCAGCATACGAGGCGCAGCCCGCATGCTCGGGATTTCGCAGGCAGCGGTGACCCGGGCGCTACGCGAACTGGAACTTGAGCAGCAAGTACCCCTATTGATCCGTGCGCCCAGCGGGCTGAGCTTCACCGAGTACGGCAAGGCACTGCTACTGCACGCACGGCTGGTGCTCAACCAGCTCGAACAGGCACAAGGTGAATTGGCTCGTTTGAAGGGGCAAAGCGCAGGCCGCCTCAGCGTCGGCGTGACGCCGTGGATCATGCTGACCTTCCTGCCCGAGGTGGTGCTGCTGTTTCGCCAGCGTATGCCTGAAGTGCAGCTGGAGTTGTTCGAAAGCCTGATGGCCGTGGCGCAACCCCTGCTCCGAGATGGCAGCATGGACTTTGCCATCGGGCAGTTACAGCCCTCGCCAACCTCGGCGGAGTTCACCAGCGAAGCACTGTTCGACTACCAGACTGCGGTGATGATGCGGCGCGGCCATGCACGCCAGGACTGTCGTTCTATCCATGACCTGCTCGACCAGAACTGGGCCTTGAACTATGCGCCGGATGGCCACGATGCCCTGATGCACGAGCTGTTCTGGCGACATGGTGCCCGTATCGAGGAGCGGCGTATCGTACGGGCACATTCACTGGCGATGCTGGAGATCCTGATCGAGCGGGCCGAGATGTGCACATGGGCCCCGGCCATTCTGAGCATGGCGCCGGCCTTTCTCAGCCGCCTGCAGACCGTGACCTTGGCCGAAGCCTTCACGCCGCGCCAGTTGAGCATCGTCTCGCGTCGCAACAGCACGCTCAGTAGCGCGGCACAGTGTTTTATCGATTGTCTGCTGCAGGTGATTCGCCGCCATGCACGCTCGGCGAAGAAGGAGGATCAGCAGCTGTTCGACACGCTGACACTGTTGGTGTAGGTGTGCAACGCCACCTCAATCCCGGCCACACCGGCAACGCGAAATCGCCGGTGACCGCCCGGATGGAGGCATCAACCGTTTGGACAGGCTCAGAGCACTAAGAGTCGCTAACAAAACTCAGTGAAGCGGCCTTGGCTAGGCGTGCTGCCGCAGGCAGTACAAGTAGTACGGCAAGGCAGCACAACAACGCCAAGGGGTTTTGTTAGCGGCTCTAACGCCGGGCGACGCGGCTCAGGGTCTGTGATGGCATCTCGTCGAACAGTTTTTTGTAGTCCGACGAGAAGCGCCCCAGGTGGGTGAACCCCCAGCTCATTGCGATAGTGGAAATATTGCGCTCCGATTGGTCGGCCAACAGCTCGCGCCTTACCGCTTCGAGCCGGTATTTCTTCAGATAGGCCATCGGCGACAACCCGAAGTAACGCTTGAATGCTTCGAACAGCTTGAAGCGCGTAACCCCGGCCTCTCGTTCGATGTCTTCGAGACAGAGGTCCTCGCGGGCATTGTCGTGAATGTATTGTCGGGCACGCAGCAGGTAATGCGGATAGGCGGGGCTAAGGATATTGGCGAGCTCGGCCGAGTAATTGTGCGGCTGGGAGAGCAGCAGCCCCTTGAGCAGGAGATGCTCGAGATCGCTCGCCATGAACGGGCTGCCGAACAAATGGCCGGTGCGCTCCAGCTCGCCGAGCAGGAACTTGACCATGCGCCACCAGCCCGCCTGATCGCCAGTGGCAGCATCCATGTCAGGCTGAAACACCAATGGCACATCCAACGGCCGCTGCAGCAGGCCCTCCAGCACCTGGCGCAGCGCCGGTCGCGGAATGGCGACGATGATCTTGCGACAATCGCCGGCGATGGTCAGCGCCTGTGAGTCAAGCGGTGACAGGATCAACCCCTTGTCCTGATCAGACAACAGCCGCTGCCCCTGGACGGTCAACTCCTGCTGGCCGACCAGCGGCAGGCTGACGCTGTAGCAGTTGAGCGGCGCCTCGTCGCGCACCACGATGGTGACATCGGTGCCGTATTCGACGTAGCCGACCGTAGTCGCCATGGAGCGCAGCACATTGCCCGAATGCTGAAATTGCAGCTGCTGTGGCGACTGCACCTCCAGCCCGTGCGGGCCGCAGATGGCGGCCATCCAGTCGCGCGCACCGTCCAGGTCGTGGCGTTGCGCGCTGATGCCTCGATGATCGTTGCCCGCTTGTGTTTGCATCGGTCCACTCATGGCGATCTTCATCCCCCGTGGCAGCATAGAAAACCCGACTGGCCTTGCTAGGCAAGCCAGTCGGCGACACCATCGCGCCCGTGACAGGGCTGTGAAATGGCTGGGATCAGCGGCTCGTATTGCTGTCGCTGAACTTTTCGTAATACAGGCGAAAGCCTTCGATGCGCTGTTCAGCCAACCATTGCTTGATGGCCTCGACCATCGGCGGCGGTCCGCACAGGTACATGTCGAAGGGTTGGGCCTCCAGCAGGCTGCGATCGAAGTGCTCGGGAATGAGGCCTGTCTTACCATCCCACTCCGGCACTGGGTTCATCACGACGATCTCGTAGCGGAAATCCGCGATCCGTTCGGCATAGCCCGCCAGGCGCTCCAGTTCGCACAAATCGCGCACATTGGTCACGCCGTAGTACAACTGCACCGGCTGACCGCAGCCGCCCCGCTCTGCCAACTCGTCGAGCATGCCGAGGAAAGCCGACAGCCCAGTACCGCCTGCGACCATTATCAACGGACGCTCGACCTGACGCAGGTAGAACGCGCCAAGCGGCGCTTCGAATTCGATCGTGTGACCAGGTTCGCAACGTTCGCGGATGTAGTTGCTCATCGCGCCATCCGGCAGCAAGCGGATCAGGAACTGCAGCTGGTTGCCGTCGTTCGGTCGATTGGCGAACGAGTACGACCGCCACGTCTGGGTGTCCGGCACCTGAAGCCGCGCATACTGTCCAGGCAGGAAATCCAGACGCTTCGCACTCGAACTGGCGTCCAGATGCAGGATGGCGGTGGTCTCGGACACCTGCTGCACGTCGGTGACCTTGGCCGACACCAGGGTTGTACCGCCAGCGTGGCACAGGCTCGAATCGAAGTCGAAATAGAACGAGGCATCCGACTGCACGCGCGTCTGACAGGACAGAATCTTGCGCTGAGCCAGGTCGTCGGCCGACAGGGTTTCCTCGTCGACATAATCCTGGCTGTAGCTGCCCGACTCGCAGCGGCCCTGACAGGTGCCGCACACACCCTCGCGGCAGTCGAGCGGGATCTTCACCCCGTTGCGCAGCGCCGCGTCGAGCAGCAGCTCGTTGGCGCGGACATCGAAAAACAGCGTCTTGCCATCGGCAAAACTGAAGGCGACTTTGTGGCTCATGATAGCCTCCCGCTTACAGATGGTAGAAGTCCAGTACCGCGTTGATGCGGTCGTTCAACAGCAGGACGTGCTTCCTGGTGATTTTCCAGTCGTCGTTGTCGCTGCGCAGATGGTAGGTGACCCAACCATAGAAGTGCTCCGACTCACCATGACGACTGTAAAAGGTTGCCCAATTGGCCTTGACCTGCAATTGACCATCCGTTAGCTGCGCAATGCGCACGTTACTGATCTGGTGCATGGTGCGCGGCAGCGGCGTGGACGCGGCCGACTTGCCGGTGCGCAGGCGGAACACGCGGTCCTCCAGGCCCGAGCGGTTGCGGTAATAGATCAGCGACATGCCGCGCTTGGGGTCGGTGGTGTACTCATGCTCGGAGTCCCATTGCGGTACGTGGAATTCGCTATCCTCGTCGAACAGGTCGAGGTAGGCATCCCAGTCCTGCACATCACAGAGTTCGGCCTTGCGATAGAGAAACTGTTCGACGGAATGTTGCAGCTGGCTCATGGCTCAGTCCTCCTTGTTGCCGTTGGCATGTTGCAGGCCCTTGAGCAGCGCATCGCGCCAGGCACCGTGCTGGTTGACGTACAAACCTTCGTGGGTCAGCTCGGTGCCGGTCATCGCCGGCTGGATGCCGAGCAGCTCGCTGTTTGGCGTCGCGCCTTCCACCCACTTGTGGTAGCCACGTGAAATATCGCTCCAGCGCTCCAGTCGCGCCTGGAAACCGCGCTGTTGCTCGCGGAATTCCACCAAGTCGTCTGGCGTGCCCATGCCGGACACGTTGAAGAAGTCCTCGAACTGGCGGATACGGTTTTCGCGGTCCTGGTCTGATTCGCCCTTCACACCGATGCACTGGCTGATGATCTCGGTCTTGTTCCAGGCCACCGGGCGCACGATGCGCAGCTGCGAGCTGATCTGGTCCATGAAGAACAGGCTCGGGTAGATGTTAAGGTTGCGCAGCCGGTGCATCATCCACTCGGCCTTGGCCGGACCATGCTCTTCCACCAGGCGCGGCATCACGCTGGCGTAGCCGGGGCGTACCGCCGGGTTGGGCATGTCGCTGAACAGCACACTGTGGCCGTTCTTGAACGAGAACCAGCCGTCGTCGGTTTCGGCATCGCCGGCGCCGAGCTTGCTGTAGTCGAGCGTGCCGCTGCCGGCGCTGCCCTTCTGCACATTAGCTTCCTGGCGGTGCTTCACCGTGGCCACGTAGTTGTAGTGCACGGTGCTCACGTGGTAGCCGTCCAGCCCGTTTTCGTTTTGCAGCTTCCAGTTGCCGTCGAAGGTGTAGGTGGATTTGCCCTGTAACACTTCCAGTTCGCCGGTGGGCGACTGCGCCACCATCATGTCGAAGAAGACGCGCGCATCGCCCAGGTAGTCTTCCAGTGTGTCGGTGCCGTTCACGTCAAGGCTAATGAACACGAAGCCCTTGTAGCTGGCGATGCGCGCTTTCTTCAGGCCCCGCGTGGACTTGTCGAAGTCTTCGCAGTATTCGCCCGGTGCCTTCACCTTCACCAGACGGCCATCGCTCTTGTAGCACCAAGCATGGAACGGACAGGTGAAGGTGGATTGGTTGCCCTTGCTCATGCGAGTGAGCGTGGCACCTCGGTGCTGGCAGGCGTTGATCATGGCGTTCAGCTCGCCGTTACCATCGCGGCTGATGATCATCGGCATGCGGCCGGCGCGCATGGTCATGAAGTCGTGCGGATTGGGAATCTCGCTGTCATGACAAGCGTAGATCCAGTTCTTCTCGAAGATGAATTCCATCTCCAGCTCGAACAGTTCAGGCTCGGTGAACATCTCGCGGGCGATGCGATAGACGCCCTCCGCCGGACGAAAGTCCAGACAGCCGCCGATGAACTCCTGCCATTCGATATTGGTTTTTGTCGTGCTCACGATAGTTTCTCCTCCTGCCTTGTGACGTCTTCGCGATGGAGCGAAGGTCTGTGGCGATTGAATACCGGAAGTGAACCGTGAGCTATCCGACTACTTGGCAATCGTTATCCGTTTTTTTGGCCCCCTTGTCCGAGAAGCTTTCCCGTTCGGCCGATGTGGCTTTGCCCTCCTTCCTCCACCTGTGTCCGATTGAGCCTCCTTAGAGGGAGCTGCCTAATCCATCCGCCCCCTCACGCTGCCGCCGAAAAAAGTGGATAGCAAATCCCAAGTAGCCGGATAGCCCGGCAACGGAGACAGGTATTCAATCGCTTCCATCGACAGGCCCCGCTGGTCGGATCGAGTCAGCCACTCTCCGCCGGTCCCGCGCAACAACGCGCGGTCTGGTGCCGCAACCCTCAGCAAGGACGCCGAAGCGCCATGATCAGATTCATCGAAACCCTCCTGGTGGACGTGCCAACCATCCGCCCGCACAAGCTGTCAGTCGCCACGATGAACACCCAGACCTTGGTACTGATAAGAGTGCTGTGCGAGGACGGCATCGAAGGCTGGGGCGAAGCCACCACCATCGGCGGCCTCAACTACGGCGAGGAAAGCCCGGAGAGCGTCAAGGTCAACATCGACACCCACATCGCGCCGCTGATGATCGGCATGGATGCGCGCAACGTGGCGGCGGTGATGGCCAAGGTGCGCAAGACTATCCAGGGCAACCGTTTCGCCAAGTGCGCCCTGGAGACCGCACTGCTCGATGCGCAGGCGCGCCGGCTGAACATTCCACTGTCGGAACTGCTGGGCGGCCGGCTGCGCGATGCGCTGCCGGTGGCTTGGACGCTGGCGAGCGGCGACACTCAGAAGGACATCGCCGAGGCCGAGCAGATGCTCGAGCTGCGCCGTCACCGCATCTTCAAGCTGAAGATCGGCCTGCGCCCGGTGGCCGACGACGTCGCCCACGTGCTGGCGATCAAGAAAGCGCTCGGCGACGCCGCCAGCGTGCGCGTCGACGTGAATCAGGCCTGGAGCGAGCTCGATGCGGCCAACGGCATCGCCGCGCTGGAGGCCGGCGGCATCGACCTGATCGAGCAGCCGATCCGCGCCGAGAACCGGTCGGGCCTCGCCCGCCTCGCCGCCCGCTTCGCCGTGCCGATCATGGCCGACGAGGCGCTACACGGCCCGCTCAGCGCCTTCGAGTTCGCCAAGGAGAATGGCGCCGACGTGTTCGCGGTGAAGATCGCCCAGTCGGGCGGACTGGTGCCGTCCCAGCAGGTGGCCGCCATCGCCCAGTTGGCCGGCATCGGCCTCTACGGCGGAACGATGCTGGAAGGCGCGGTCGGCACTGCCGCCTCTGCCCATGTGTTTTCCACTTTCGCGGACCTCACTTTCGGCACCGAGTTATTCGGCCCACTGCTGTTGACCGAGGAGATCCTGAGCACACCGCTCGAGTATCGCGACTTCATGCTGCAGGTGCCAACCGGGCCGGGCCTGGGCATTGAGATCGACCACGACAAGCTCGCCAGGATGCGCCGCTAGCGCCACCAATAAAACCCTACCGGCGTTGTTGCGCGCTCTTGCCGTACCGACTCGTACCGTCTGCGGCCGCGCGACGAGCAGAACCGCTTCGCTGGGTTTTCTTGGCGGCTTTCAACCAAGCCAATGAAAGGAGCAACCCCATGCTGTTTCACATACGAATGGATGTGCAGCTGCCACCGTCCCTGTCGGCCGGAGAGGCCGCCGAACTGAAGGCTGTCGAGAAGGCCCGCTCCCAGGAGCTGCAGCAACAGGGCAAGTGGCGCCACCTGTGGCGCATCGGCGGGCAGTACTCGAACATCAGCATCTTCGATGTCGAGAGCGTGGACGAGCTGCACACGCTCGTCTCCACCCTGCCCCTGTTTCCGTACATGAAGATCGAGGTGCTGCCCCTGTGCCGCCACCCGTCTTCGATCCGCGACGACGATCGCTGAAGTACTCGTTCACCCACCCGCAGTCCACGCGCCAGCCGCTGCCGATCCAAAAGACAACGCGGCGCCTTACTACAAGAGAGAAGGAGTAGAGACATGACCCATGCTGAAATCGACGCTCTGGTAAAGAGCTTCATCGTTGACACCGCCACCGGCCCGGTAAACGCGCGCGTTCAACAAATCACCGTCCGCTTGGTGAGCGATCTGTTCAAGGCCATCGAGGACCTCGACCTCACGCCGAGCGAAATCTGGAAGGGCCTGGAATACCTCGCCGAAGCCGGCGCCAACCACGAGCTGGGCCTGATTGCCCCGGGCATCGGCCTGGAACGCTTCATCGACATCCGTCAGGACGAGGCCGAGGCCAAGGCCGGTCTAACCGGCGGCACCCCGCGCACCATCGAAGGCCCGCTCTACGTGGCTGGTGCGCCGGAGAGCGTGGGCTTCGCCCGCCTCGACGACGGCACCGAAGCGGACAAGGGAGAGGTGCTGTTCATGCAGGGCACCGTATACGGCGCAGACGGCAAGCCGCTGCCGAACGCCAAGGTCGAGGTATGGCACGCCAACCTGATGGGCAACTACTCGTTCTTCGACAAGAGCCAGTCCGCCTTCAACCTGCGCCGCTCCATCATCACCGACGCCAACGGCCGCTACCAGTTCCGCAGCATCGTGCCGATGGGCTACGCCTGTCCGCCGAACGGCTCCACCCAGCGCCTGCTCGATCTGCTGGGCCGCCACGGCAACCGTCCGGCACACATCCACTTCTTCGTGTCGGCCGAAAGCCACCGCAAGCTGACCACGCAGATCAACATCGACGGCGATCCGTATTTGTGGGACGACTTCGCCTTCGCCAGCCGCGAGGGACTGGTGCCGGCAGTGAATCACGTGGCCGCCCCGGCTGAGCTGGCAAAGAAGGAGCTGACCAAGCCGTTCGCCTCGATCGACTTCGACTTCCGCCTGTACGGCGAGCAGGCCGGCGCCCCGGTCACCGAAGTCGAGCGGGCCCGCGCCAACGCGTGAGTCGGTAAGCCCAAGGGTTGGCCGAACACGTTCGGCCAACCCTTGATAGACATGAAAAGCAAAGCGCTGCCCTGGGCAGCGCTTTGTCATCTGTACAAGGTTGGCCGAGCGGCTTGCCTTTCCTTCCCCCTGCCTCAGTGCTCCTGCGCGATCGGTAACAACCCGATCCGATCCTTGATCTTCCTCATCACGATGTAGGAACAGATGTCCCGCATGCCGGGAATCTTGTTCAGCTTTTCCACGACGAAGGTGGAAAACGCCGTCAGGTTGTGGGTGCGCACGTGCAGGATATAGTTGGTCGGGCCGCTCACCACATAGGCTGCCGTCACTTCGTCAAACTCGTCGATCTGTGCCTGGAAGCGCTCGTGCCAGTCCTCGCGCGAGCGGTCCAGCGTGACATGCACCACCGCCTCCAGCTCAAAACCCAGCTTCAGCGCGTCCAGTTCGGCTCGGTAGCCGCGGATCAGCCCGTTTTCCTCCAGTGCGCGCACCCGGCGCAGGCAGGCAGACGGGGACAGCGCCACCTTGTCAGCCAGGTCCTGATTACTCAGTCGGCCATTGTGTTGCAGCGCGGCAAGTATGCGCCAATCGATCGCATCGACCTGCATTTGCAGAATCCAATCAAATTCACACGATAAGTTGAATATTCTGCGAAAAATCGCATTTCGCCAAGCCAAACTTGCAATTTTGGCGAGAGAGGGCGGTGCTAGGATAGTTTCAGTTTCCAGCACGCTCAGGAGCCTCACAGATGCTGTACGACATCACCCCACCGCTGTGTCCCGACATGCCGGTCTGGCCCGGCGACACGCCGTTCGGCGTCTTCCGAACCTGGAGTTTGTCCGGCGCCTGCCCGGTCAATGTGTCGCGGCTGAGTCTGTCTACCCATACCGGTGCGCATGCCGATGCACCTCTGCACTACCGGCCCGACGGAGTCGGTATCGGCGAGGTCGATCTGGCGCCCTATCTTGGTCCCTGCCGTGTGCTGCACTGCCAAGACACCGGACCGCTTCTCACCCGCGAAATACTACAGATGCGCCTGGGGGACGCCCCCTTACCACCGCGTGTGCTGATCCGCAGCTATCAGCGCTTCCCTCTGGGGCACTGGGACGACGGTTTCATGGCAGTCGCCCCCGAGGTAGTCGACTGGCTCGGCGAACGCGGCGTTTGCCTGATCGGCACCGACACCGCATCGCTCGACCCGGTGAACAGCAAGACGCTGGAGGCCCACCATGCGGTGGCGCGCCACGGCATGGCCATCCTGGAGAACCTGCTGCTCGACGAAGTGCCCGAGGGCGACTACGAGCTGATCGCCCTGCCGCTCAAGCTGATGGGCGTCGATGCCAGCCCAGTGCGTGCTGTGCTGCGGCCCCTGAACTGACCACTGACAACACAAAGGAGAACACCGTGTTGACCCGAGAAGACTGTCTGCAAGCCGACTTGCAGGACCCATTGGCCCCGCTGAAACAGCGTTTCGAATTGCCCGACGGCGTGATCTACCTAGACGGCAACTCGCTAGGTGTAATGCCCAAGAGCGCCCGGGTCCGCAGCGCCGAGGTGATCGAACAGGAATGGGGCGTCGGGCTGATTCGAAGCTGGAACACCGCCGACTGGTTCGCCCTACCGGCGCGACTGGGCAACAAGCTCGGCCGGCTGATCGGCGCCAATGAAGACGAAGTAGTGATCACCGACACCACCTCGCTCAACCTGTTCAAGGCACTGGCCGCCGCGCTACGCATCCAGCAGCAGGCCCGCCCGCAGCGTCGGGTGATTGTGTCGGAACGCGACAACTTTCCGACCGACCTCTACATGATCCAAGGGATGATCGACTTCCTGCAGCAGGGCTACGAGCTGCGACTGATCGACGACGAAACGCCGCTGGAGGCTGCGCTCGACGAGGATGTTGCAGTGCTGCTGCTCTCACACGTCAACTACCGTACCGGTGCCATGTACGACATGGCCTCCGTTACCGCCCTGGCCCACCAGTATGGCGCGCTGACCATCTGGGACCTGGCGCATGCCGCCGGCGCAGTACCGGTGGACCTGAACGCCGCCCAAGCCGACTTCGCGGTGGGCTGCACCTACAAGTACCTGAATGGCGGCCCGGGCTCGCCAGCCTTCATCTGGGTGCCGCCCCGTCACCAAGACCGCTTCTGGCAGCCGCTGTCAGGCTGGTGGGGCCACCAGCGGCCGTTCGACATGGCTGTTGCCTATGAACCGGCCAACGGTATCCGCCGCTTCCTGTGCGGCACCCAGCCGATCGTGTCGATGTCGCTGATCGAATGCGGCCTGGACGTGGCGCTCGAGGCCGACATGGAAGCGGTGCGCACCAAGTCGCTAGCGCTAACCGACCTGTTCATCGAGCTGGTTGAGACCCGCTGCAAGGACCACCCACTGACGCTGATCACCCCGCGTGATCATGACCAGCGCGGCAGTCATGCGAGCTTCCGTCACCCAGAGGGTTTCGCGGTGATGCAGGCGCTGATCGCGCGCGGCGTGATCGGCGACTACCGCGAGCCGGAAGTGCTGCGCTTCGGCATTACCCCGCTCTATCTCGGCTACGCCGACGTCTGGGATGCAGTGGACACGCTGAAGGACATTCTGGACACCCGCAGCTGGGACAAGCCCGAGTTCAAGCAACGCACTTCGGTGACCTGAGCCACCCTGATCACTAGAAAAACAACTCTATTACAAAGGAGAGACAGATGAGTCAATCGAGAGGATTCGACGAAATCGCCCAGCGCGAACAGGGCCTGCATCGCCGCCTGAGTGCCGGCCAGATGAGCATGATCGCCATCGGCGGCGCAATCGGCACCGGCCTGTTTCTGGGTAGCAGCTTCGCCATCAACTTTGCCGGCCCCAGCGTGCTGATCAGTTATGCGATCGGCGGTCTGATTACCCTGTTGCTAATGGGCTGCCTGGCCGAAATGACAGTGGCCCACTTCACCTCGGGGTCGTTCGGCGCCTTTGCCGAGTACTACATCGGCCCACTGGCGGGCTTCCTGGTACGCTATGCCTACTGGGCCTGCATCGTGCTGGCGGTCGGCACCGAGGTAACGGCAGTGGCGGTCTACATGAAGTTCTGGTTTCCCACTGTGCCGTCTTGGCTATGGATCGCATTGTTCTCGGCCGTGCTTATCGCGGTGAACGCCGCAAGCGTGAAGGCGTTCGGCACTGTTGAGTACTGGTTTTCGACGATCAAGGTACTGGCCATCGTCGCCTTCATCGTACTGGGTGCTTATGTGGTGTTCGGCTCCGGCTCGCCGCAATACGGCGTCCAGCACTACTGGGCGCACCAGGGCTTCTTCCCGCACGGCATCTCGGGCATGTGGGTGGCGGTGATCGTGTCGATCTTCAGCTATCTGAGCGTCGAAATGATCGCGGTGGCGGCCGGCGAGGCGGACGATCCGGAAAAAGCGGTAAAGCAGGCGTTTCGCGCCACGATGCTGCGCCTGGCGATCTTCTATCTGGTGACGCTGGCACTGATCCTGGCGATCGTGCCGTGGAGCGAGGCCGGGCAAAGCGGCAGCCCATTCGTGAAGGTAATGCAGGTGCTGGGCATCCCAGGTGCGGCCGGAGTGATCAACTTCATCGTGCTGATCGCGGCACTGTCGGCGATGAACAGCCAGCTCTACATCACCACCCGCATGATGTTCAGCCTGTCCCGCGCGGGCCATGCCCCTGCCAGCATGGGGCGCCTGAACCGCCGCGGCATTCCACTGAACGCGCTGCTGATGTCCACCGGCGGCATCGCGCTCGCCACCGTGCTGAACGTGCTCTATCCGGACCAGTCGTTCACGCTGATGATGGCGATCTCGATGTTCGGCGCCATCTTCACCTGGCTGATGATCTTCGTCACCCACTACTTCTTCCGCCGTCACCACGACCGGCAAGGTGGAGCACCACTGTCGTTCCGGATGAAGTATTTCCCAGTTACGACGCTAGCAGGTGGTCTCCTGATGCTGGCCATCCTTATCACCACCGCGTTCACCGAGGCGTTCCGGATGACGCTGGTTTTCGGCCTGCCGTTTCTGCTCGCACTCTCGGTTGCGTATGGTTTGTTCTTCCGCAAGAACCTGACTGCCCAACGCGCGGTTTAGAATCACGAGCTTACAACTTGAAAGCGACGGGGCAACCCGTCGCTTTTTCATTAAACTGACCCGACTCGTCGTGGGGTTTCCGCCTTTATCTTCAACCTTATGCAGGTAGATACTTGATTGAAGTAAATTGAAAGGACTGGATCCGCTTCAGTTTCGGTATCGTCTCAGCGGTCAATTAAGAGCCTCTGACAAAACCCCCTTGGCGTTGTTATGCAGCCTTGCCGTACTACTTGTACTGTCTGCGGCCGCACGCCTAGCCATGGCCGCTTAGCTGAGCTTTGTTAGCGGCTCTTAAAAACCTTCACCTCCCCCCTTTTACTTTCACCTCAATCTCTCGACACACAGCAGGCCCCAAGAGCGGCAATTAGATTCGCCGCTATCCTTCAGCTTTATCCCCCTTATTTCCCGCCACCATCCATTTACAGCTTTTTTACGCTGCAGCACTCCAAATTTATGCAGACTTAATCCGTGGCGGTCTTCACTGAAAGTGACCAGGAAAGGTTCCTGAGCAATATCCCTCGGGCTTAGGCCGCATGCCTACCCCCAGGGAAGGAGATTACCATGCTGCTCACTATTGCACTGCTGCTACTCATGATCGGGGCTTACTTGCTGCTCGGTCTGCTGACCCGCTACACCAGCCGCCTGATCGAACGGCCTGCCTCCCGCGAAACCCTCGAAGGCACGGGCCCGGCCGATCTTGGTTGAGCCCTATCGACCTGGATGGGCTGGGTAGAGGAAGGAGATGAATCCATGGCTATCGACCTGCTGTTGGCTCTGCTCGTCGGGGTGGTGGCCTATCTGTTCTACGCCGTCATTCACCCCGAGAAGTTTTGAGCCTCTGTCATCGACGCCCTCTGCTAAGGAGTGATCGCGATGTCTCCGTTCTGGCTGCAAATTGGATTGACCCTGCTGGCGACCTTGCTGCTGAGCCTGGTGCTCGGCCGTTACCTGGCTAGGGTAATGACCGGGCAGCGCACGCTGCTCGACCCACTGTTCGACCCGCTCGACGGGCTGCTGTACCGGCTCGTCGGGCGCGATGCATGCAGCCGGCCGATGAACTGGCAGCGCTACACCCTGCACATGCTCGCCGCCAACCTCGCGATGGCGGTGTTGATCTATCTAGTGCTGATCTTTCAGAATCGCCTGCCGCTCAACCCGCTGAAACTGGCTGGGATGGAGCCGATGCAGGCGTTCAATACTGCGATCAGCTTCATCACTAACACCAACTGGCAGAGCTACGGGGGCGAATCGACGCTGTCGAACTTCAGCCAGATGGCGGCAATCACCTTCCCGATGTTCACGTCGGCGGCCACCGGTTTCGTGGTAGCGATCGCATTCATCCGCGCGCTGATCGTGAAGGACGGAGGCGCCGACCTCGGCAACTTCTACCGCGACCTGATCCGTTTCAGCACCCGAGTGCTGCTACCGGGCGCGCTGCTGTTCGCACTGTTCCTGATCTGGCAGGGTGTGCCGCAGACGCTCGACGCCAACGTCGCGGTCAACACACTGCAGGGCGCCCACCAGACGATCAGTCTCGGCCCGGTGGCCGCGCAGGAGTCGATCGAGAACCTCGGCACCAACGGCGGTGGCTTCTTCAACGTCAACGCCGCCCACCCGCTGCAGAACCCGACACCGCTGACCAACCTCGCTTTGCTGATGCTGATGTCCAGCCTGCCCGCCGCGCTGGTGGTGATGTTCGGACGGATGATCGGTAACGCCCGCCAAGCCTGGGTGATCTACGGCGTGATGGGCGTGCTGCTGCTGGGCTTTCTCGCGATGACGGTGCTTCCTGAACAGGCCGGCACGCCACTGCTGCACCAGGCGGGCGTCAGCCTGCAGGCCGGGCCGCTGCAGCCAGGCGGCAATATGGAAGGCAAGGAGGTGCGCTTTGGCATCGCGCAGAGCGCGCTCTATGCGGCCTATACCACGGCGTTCACTACCGGCAGCGTCAATGCGATGCACGACAGCTTCACGCCGCAGGGCGGCATGCCGCTGATGATCCAGATGATGCTGCAGTGCGTGTTTGGCGGTAAGGGGGTAGGTTTCCTCGGCTTCCTGGTCTACGGTTTGATCGGCGTGTTCGTCGCCGGGCTGATGGTTGGCCGAACACCGGAATTCATGGGCAAGAAGATCGAGAAACCCGAGATCGTGCTGGTGTCCCTGGCACTGCTAATCCACCCGCTGGTGATCCTAGCGCCGTCGGCCTGGTCGATGGTCGTGCCCTATGGCCTGTCCTCGCTCAATAACGCGGCGATGCACGGCTATTCGGAAGTGCTGTACGCGTTCAGCTCGGCCGCCGCCAACAACGGCTCGGCCTTCGCGGGGCTTAACGCCAACACCCCCTGGTACAACCTGGCGATCGCGCTTGTGATTCTGCTGGGCCGTTACCCGCCGATCATCTTCCTGATGGCGGTGGCCGGCTCGCTGGCCGCCAAGCCGACACTTCCGCCGAGCGTCGGCACGCTGCGCACCGATACACCGCTGTTCGGCGTCTGGTGGTTTGCCACCATCCTGATCGTCGGCGCGCTGACCTTCCTGCCTGCACTGGTGCTGGGGCCGATCGCCGAATACTTCGCGATGGCGACCCACCATCTGTTCTAGCCATAGGTAATGCTGTCATGAACAGACCTACTGCTCATCCGCTATCACCACAAGCACCGCTCGTGCCCCCGGCAAGCCACCTCGTCGCGGCCGGCTACGGTTCTCCCCTGCTCAAGCAGGCGCTGGTCGACTCGCTGATCAAGTTCGACCCGCGCCAGCAGGTGCGCAACCCGGTGATGTTCGTCGTGTGGCTAGGCGCGCTGGTTACCGCGGCGCTGACCGTTTCTCCGACCCTGTTCGGCCCCTCGCACGCCAGCCACCTGTATAACGGTGTGGTCACTGCAATCCTGGTGATCACCGTCTGGTTCGCCAACTTTGCCGAAGCATTGGCCGAAGGTCGCGGCAAGGCCAAGGCCGCCTCGCTGCGCCACACTTCCACCGAGCTGCACGCCCGGCGCATCGTCGCGGACGGTAGAGAGGAAACCGTCTCGGCATCCGCGCTGAACAAGGGCGACCTGGTGCGGGTAGAGCGCGACGAGCTGATTCCGATGGATGGCGAGGTGATCGACGGCATCGCCTATGTCGACGAGTCGGTGATCACCGGCGAATCGGCCCCGGTGATCAAGGAGGCCGGCTCCGATGTCGCCTCCAGCGTCACCGGCGGCACCAAGGTGATCTCGGACAGCCTGTTGATCCGGGTCACCGCCTCACCCGGTGATAGTTTCCTCGACCGGATGATCCGGTTGGTGGAAAGTGCACAGCGCCAAAAAACACCGAACGAAATCGCACTGACCGTGCTGTTGTCGGTACTGACGCTGATCTTCGTGATCGTAGCCGCGGCAATGGCGCCGGTAGCCAGCTACCTGAAGGCGCAGATCAATGTCGCCGACTTGGTGGCGCTGATCGTGGCGTTGATCCCGACCACCATCGGTGCGCTGTTGTCAGCGATCGGCATTGCCGGCATCGACCGCACCATGCGCTTCAATATGCTGGCAACGTCGGGCAAGGCGGTCGAGGCCGCCGGCGATGTGCATACGCTGATTCTCGACAAGACCGGCACCATCACCGTCGGCAACCGCATGGCGACCGCGCTCTTGCCAGTGGCAGGCTGCAGTGCGGCGCGGCTAACCCAGGCGGCGTATCTCGCCTCGTTGTTCGACAACACGCCGGAAGGTCGCTCGACCGCAACATACGCGCTGAACGAAGGAGCCCGCCCGGTAGTCGGCCAGGACAAGGCGGTCGGCACCGAGTTCTCGGCCGAAACCCGGATGAGCGGCTCCGACCTGCCGGACGGCCGGGTGATCCGCAAGGGTGCTGTCGATTCAGTCAGCCGCTACGTCACCGAACACTATAGCCGCCCCGTACCACCGGACCTGACCGCACTCACCGAACAAGTCGCGCGCCAGGGTGCAACGCCGCTGGCGGTAGCGGAAAACGGCGACATCCTCGGGGTGATCATGCTGTCCGACGTGCTGAAGACCGGCATCCGCGATCGGATGGAGCAATTGCGCACCATGGGCATCCGCACCGTGATGGTGACCGGCGACAACCCGGTCACCGCCACCGTGATCGCCGCCGAGGCGGGGCTCGACGAGGTAGTCGCCGAAGCACGGCCGGAAGAAAAGCTCACGCTGATCCGCAGAGAACAAGCACAAGGCCGCCTGGTGGCGATGACCGGCGACGGCACCAACGACGCACCGGCGCTGGCGCAGGCCGACGTGGGGCTAGCGATGTATACCGGTACCATGCCGGCCAAGGAAGCGGCCAACCTGATCGACCTCGACTCCGATCCGACCAAGTTGCTCGACCTGGTCGCCATCGGCAAGCAGATGCTGATCACCCGCGGTGCGCTGACCACCTTCTCGATCGCCAACGACGTAGCCAAGTACTTCGCCATCTTGCCGGCGCTGTTCATCACCGCCCTGCCGGGCCTGAATGCGCTGAACGTGATGGGCCTGGCCACGCCGCAAAGCGCGATCCTGTCGGCGCTGATCTTCAACGCGCTGATCATCCCGCTGTTGATCCCGCTGGCGCTGCGCGGAGTGCGCTTCCAGCCCAAGAGCGCCGAGGTGATGTTCTACCGCAATCTGATGCTGTACGGCGTAGGCGGCCTGATCGCCCCGTTCATCGGCATCAAGCTGATCGACCTGGGCCTCGCCCTGGTGATGTAGGAGGACGCGATGAATACCATGCTCAATAGCGCGGTGCGGCTGACCTTGGCGACCTGGCTGCTGTTCGGCCTGGCCTACCCGCTGGCGGTGACCGGCATCGCCCAACTGGCGTTTCCGCGTCAGGCCAACGGCAGCCTGATCGCCGGTCCGGGCGGTGCACCGCTCGGTGCGGCCCAAGTGGGCCAGAACTGGGTGGGGGCCGGCTGGTTCCACGGCCGCCCATCGGCTACCACCGACACCGACCCTAAGGACCCGAGCAAGACGATACCGGCCCCGTACAACGCCGCGAGCTCCAACGGCTCCAACCTGGGGCCGACCAGCCAGGCATTGCACGACCGGCTGTTCACCGACCGCAAGGCGCTACTGAAGGACCTGCCAGGCATCCAGACCCTGCCGGCCGACATGCTGACCAGTTCCGCCTCCGGCCTCGACCCGGACATCAGCCCGGCCAACGCGCTCATGCAGGCGCCGCGCGTCGCCGCCGCGCGTGCCCTACCGCTTGAACAGGTGCAGGCGCTGATTGCCACCCACACCGTTGGCCGGACCTTCGGCGTGTTCGGCGAACCGCGCATCAATGTCCTGTCACTGAATATGGCGCTCCAGAGCTGGCAGGCAGCAAAGCCTCAACAAACGAAATAGTCCCGACTAAGCTTCCATGGAGGGAGGGATGACATGCGTATCGATCTCACAGGAAAAAAAGCGCTGATTACCGGCTCATCGGCGGGCATCGGTCTTGCCATTGCCAAAGGCTTGGCGGAGTGTGGGGCTGACGTTGTTTTGCACGGTCGCAATCTGCAAAAGCTCGCACAAGCCCAGTCGACGCTGGCCGAAGCTTTTCCTACCGTAACCATCTCCAACATTGCAGCCGACCTGACAACCGCAGACGGCGCTCGCCTCATCATCGACGCCCACCCTCACGTGGACATCCTGGTGAACAACGCCGGTTTCTACGAACAGCGGGCCTTCACGGAAACCACCGACGAGCACTGGCAACGCATGTTTGATGTCAATGTGATGAGCGGTATTCGGCTGTCTCGCCACTACCTGCCGCTGATGCTGCAGGCGGACTGGGGGCGCATCGTCTTCATTTCGAGCGAATCGGGCGTGCATATCCCGGCGGAGATGATCCATTACGGCGTCAGCAAGACCGCGCTGCTGGGCGTGTCACGCGGCCTGGCCGAGCTGACCGTGGGCTCCGGCGTCACGGTGAACGCCGTTTTGCCGGGCCCCACCCGTTCGGATGGGGTCGCTAGCTTCTTTGCCTCGATGGCAGAATTCCAGGAGCGGTCGCAGGAACAGGTGGAACGGGACTTCGTTGCGATGCACCGCCCCACCTCGCTGCTACGCCGACTGGCAACCGTCGAGGAAGTGGCCAATATGGTGGTCTACGTCTGCTCTCGGGAAGCTTCCGCCACCAACGGTGCCGCACTGCGTGTCGATGGCGGCGTGGTTCGTACCATTGTATAGAGGGTCATGCCCACCCCGACAGCCCGCCCCTTTCTGCCCGCGGATGCTCGACGAAAATGAACGCTGGCCGAGTTCTGTTAGCCGCGCTGCTTGCCTGCTCTTCGCGGCGCAGACCAAACTGCGAGCAAGCTTCCAGGGTGGCTGGCCAGCCCATGGAAGTGGGTCAAGGCGGTGGCATCGCCAGCGAAAATCACTCGTAGTACACCGCCAGCCAGACCGTTGCCACTTCCGGATCCGTCCATTCGACCCGGTGTCGGCACTTGGGAGGAATGTCGACGAAATCGCCCGGAAGCAGGTCGCGGGGCGAAGCTTCGTCTTCGAACACCAATTTGGCCTCCCCAGCCAATAGCACCAGCCACTCGCCCTGCTCCTGTTCGTACCAGAAGCCGGGCGGGCTGGCCTGACCAGTCGAGACAATCCGCTCGATCTTGAGACCGGGACGGCTCAGCAGCGTATCAAGTTGCTCCTGCCCGGTATGAGCTTCCATATGGGCGAACAAATTGTGAATGTGCATGGCAGGCTCCCCCTGATTGTCATCCTCTGTTGTAGCTCAAGGATCGCCACAAAGCGTCCAGTTAGGATGACTTCAGAGTCCGCGCTTAGAACCTGTTCGCGAGGTACGCACCTCCTCTACCTTGCTGCTTGGCACCGTTCCCCTTCTTGTTTTTGCCAGAACAGGGGGAAGCCTATAGCTCAGCCGCCAAATGCATAGCTCAGCGTCACGCTAGTGTCAGCTCGCCGGTAGCCATAGAGCGGGATATTGGCCCGCTGACGTGACAACGACACCTGGCCTCGCACACTCAGTCCTTTACCGACCGCCCACGACAGGCCGGCGTTCCAGATATCCAGCGTGTCATGATGATTGCCCCGGAGTCAACCCAAGCGATGTGAAGGCCGCCCTCGGTCTGATGCCGCATGCGGTGTGGCCGCGCACACCGGGGCGCGACTGGGCCGGCGTGGTATTGGATGGCCCGACCGAGTGGATAGGCAAGGAAGTGTGGGGCTCAGGCGGCGAGCTCGGCATCCGGCGGGACGGCAGCCATGCCGAGCTGCTCTTGCTCAATGCCGAACAGGTGCGGGAAACACCAGCCGGAATAACACTCTCCGAAGCCGGCGGCGTCAGGGTTCCGTTCATCACCGCGTTCGAAGGTCTGCGCCGCGCGGGCCTCCCTCAGCCTGGTGATGTCGTACTGGTCGGTGGTGCCAACGGCAAAGTCGGCCAGGCCACCATCCAGCTGGCCACCCAGATGGGAGCCCGCGTGTTCGGTATCGTGCGCAAAAACGAGCCGTACCGCGGCCACACCAACGGGCCGGTGCGCATCATCGATGCATCGCGCGACGATGTTGCCGAGGTGGTACGCGACGAAACCGGTGGGCACGGCGCAGACATCGTCTACAACACAGTCTGCAGCCCCTACTTCGCCTCCGCCAACGCAGCTATGGCACTAGGTGCACGCCAGATATTCATCTCGACGCTGGAGCGCAGCGTACCGTTCGACATTTTTGCGTTCTACCGCGGCCAGCACACCTATGTCGGCGTGGATTCGCTGGCTTTGGACGCCACGGCCTGTGCACGCATTCTCGATATCTTGGCTCCTTGCTTTGCAGCCGGCACGCTACGACCGTTCCCAGTACTGGAATCCAACCTCTACCCGCTGGCACGCGCGCTTGACGCCTACCGTGCGGTGCTGGGCGGCGCAAGCGAGCGGGTGCTACTGCAGCCGCAATCCTAAGAGGAAGAAACGATGCTTACTAACCTTTTAGAAAGTAATGCCATTTCATGTGATAATTTTCTTCATGAAATGCAAACGAAACTCTGACGCCCGCGGGATTGACCACCACACCCTCCAGGTCATGCGCCAGCAAGCCGTCAAGGCGATTCGAGAGGGCCAATCGGTGCAAAGCGTAGCAGCCGCCTACGGTGTCAACCCGCGCACGGTGTTTCGCTGGTTAGCAGACTTTGCCAATGGCGGCCAAAACGCCCTGCTGGCCAAGCCGATCCCGGGGCGTCCACCGAAGGTGACGGCCGATGAGATGAGCTGGCTGGCCAAGGCGGTGAAAGACAATACGCCGCAGCAGTTCAAGTTCGAGT
>NZ_JAUEDK010000015.1 GCF_030385785.1 Crenobacter oryzisoli | reverse complement strand
TGCTCGCCGAACACAGCGGCTTCAAGGCCCTCTACCTGTCCGGCGGCGGCGTCGCAGCCGCCTCCAACGGCATCCCCGACCTGGGCATCACCCAGCCGGAAGACGTGCTGATCGACATCCGCCGCATCACCGACGTGACCGAACTGCCGCTGCTGGTCGACATCGACACCGGCTGGGGCGGCGCGTTCAACATCGCCCGTACCGTCCGCGCCGTCGAAAAAGCCGGCGCCGCCGCGGTGCACATCGAGGACCAGGTGCAGGCCAAGCGCTGCGGTCACCGCCCGAACAAGGCGATCGTGCCGCAGGCCGAGATGGTCGACCGCGTCAAGGCGGCGGTGGATGCGCGTCGCGACGACCGCTTCGTGATCATGGCGCGCACCGACGCGCTGGCGGTCGAGGGGCTGGACGCGGCGATCGAGCGCGCGGTGGCGTGCGTCGAGGCCGGCGCCGACATGATCTTCCCCGAGGCGATGACCGATCTGGCGATGTACCGCCGCTTCGCCGAGGCGGTGAAGGTGCCGATCCTGGCCAACATCACCGAGTTCGGCGCCACCCCGCTGTTCACCACCGAGGAGCTGGCGTCGTCCAACGTCGGCATGGTGCTCTACCCGCTGTCGGCGTTCCGCGCGATGAGCCAGGCGGCGCTGAACGTCTACCAGGCGATCCGCCGCGACGGTTCCCAAGCGAATGTGGTCGACACCATGCAGACCCGTGCCGAGCTGTACGAGCATCTGGGCTACCACGCCTACGAACAGAAGCTCGACGCGCTGTTTGCCGACGGCAAGAACAAGTAAGCCCCCGATCCAGCCATTCAGATCGAGTCTGCATTAAGGAGAAACCCCAGATGAGCGAAGCTACCCTCGTCAGCAAACCGAAGAAGTCGGTTGCCCTGTCCGGCGTCGCCGCCGGCAACACCGCGCTGTGCACCGTGGGCCGCACCGGCAACGACCTGCACTACCGCGGCTACGACATTCTCGACATCGCCGAGCGTTGTGAATTCGAAGAAGTGGCCTACCTGCTGGTGCACGGCAAGCTGCCGAACCCGGCGGAACTGGCCGGCTACAAGCAGAAGCTCAAGGCGCTGCGCGGCCTGCCGGCGTCGGTGAAGGCGGTGCTGGAAGCGCTGCCGGCCTCGGCGCACCCGATGGACGTGATGCGCACCGGCGTGTCGGCGCTCGGTTGTACCCTGCCGGAGAAGGACGACCACAACATCGCCGGCGCGCGCGACATCGCCGACCGGCTGATGGCCTCGTTCGGCTCGATGCTGCTGTACTGGTACCACTTCAGCCACAACGGCAAGCGCATCGAGGTGGAAACCGACGACGACTCGATCGGCGGCCACTTCCTGCACCTCTTGCACGGTCAGAAGCCGAGCGAGTTGTGGGTGCGGGCGATGCACACCTCGCTGATCCTGTACGCCGAGCACGAGTTCAACGCGTCGACCTTTACTGGCCGCGTCATCGCCGGCACCGGCTCGGACATGTACTCGAGCATCACTGGCGCCATCGGCGCGCTGCGCGGGCCGAAGCACGGCGGCGCCAACGAAGTGGCGTTCGAGATCCAGCAGCGCTACGAAAACCCGGATGAGGCGGAAGTGGACATCCGCGCCCGCGTCGAGCGCAAGGAAGTGGTGATCGGCTTCGGCCACCCGGTGTACACCATCGCCGACCCGCGCAACAAGGTGATCAAGGAAGTGGCGCGCCAGCTGTCCGAAGCGGTGGGGGACACCAAGATGTTCGACATCGCCGAGCGCCTGGAAAGCGTGATGGGGGACGTGAAGAAGATGTTCCCGAACCTCGACTGGTTCAGCGCGGTCAGCTACCACATGATGGGCGTGCCGACCGCCATGTTCACCCCGCTGTTCGTGATCTCGCGCACCTCCGGCTGGAGCGCGCACGTGATCGAGCAGCGCCAGGACGGCAAGATCATCCGCCCGTCGGCCAACTACGTCGGGCCGGAAGACCTGACCTTCGTGCCGATCGACCAGCGTTGATCATGACGGAAGAGCGGCGCAGGCCGCTCTTCTGCCTTTAGCCCCCCTCGATTCTCTCTTTGGGCTCCACGCCATGAACACTGCCTACCGTACCGCCCTGCCGGGCACCCCACTGGACTACTTCGACGCCCGCGCGGCGGTCGAGGCGATCCAGCCCGGCGCCTACGACACCCTGCCTTATACCTCGCGCGTGCTGGCCGAAAACCTGGTGCGCCGCTGCGATCCGGCCATCCTGACCGACTCGCTGAAACAGCTGATCGAGCGCAAGCGCGAACGTGACTTCCCGTGGTTCCCGGCACGCGTGGTGTGCCACGACATCCTCGGCCAGACCGCACTGGTGGACTTGGCCGGCCTGCGCGACGCCATCGCCGCCCAAGGGGGCGATGCGGCCCAGGTGAACCCGGTGGTGCCGGTGCAACTGATCGTCGACCACTCGCTGGCGGTGGAGTGCGGCGGCTTCGACCCCGACGCCTTCCAGAAAAACCGTGACATCGAGGACCGTCGCAATGAGGACCGCTTCCACTTCATCGAGTGGACCAAGACCGCCTTCGACAATGTCGACGTGATCCCGGCCGGCAACGGCATCATGCACCAGATCAACCTGGAGAAGATGTCGCCGGTGATCCACGCCGACCACGGCGTGGCCTACCCGGACACCTGCGTCGGCACCGACTCGCACACCCCGCACGTCGACGCGCTCGGCGTGATCGCCGTCGGCGTGGGTGGGCTGGAAGCCGAGAACGTGATGCTCGGCCGCGCCTCGTGGATGCGTCTGCCGGACATCGTCGGCGTTGAGCTGACCGGCCAGCGCCAGCCCGGCATCACCGCCACCGACGTGGTGCTGGCGCTGACCGAGTTCCTGCGCAAGGAGCGCGTGGTGGGCGCCTACCTGGAGTTCTACGGCGCCGGCGCCGCCAGCCTGACCATCGGCGACCGCGCCACCATCTCCAACATGGCCCCGGAATACGGCGCCACCGCGGCGATGTTCGCCATCGACGGCCAGACGATCGACTACCTGAAGCTGACCGGCCGCACCGACGAGCAGGTGAAGCTGGTGGAAACCTACGCCAAGGCCGCCGGGCTGTGGGCCGACAGCCTCAAGCACGCCGAATACGAACGCGTGCTGACGTTCGACCTGTCGAGCGTGGTGCGCAACATGGCCGGCCCGTCCAACCCGCACAAGCGCCTGCCGACCTCGGCGCTGGCCGAACGCGGCATCGCCGTGGACCTCGACCAGGCCCGCGCCCAGGAAGCCGACGGCCTGCTGCCGGATGGCGCGGTGATCATCGCCGCCATCACCAGCTGCACCAACACCTCCAACCCGCGCAACGTGATCGCCGCCGGCCTGCTGGCGCGCAACGCCCATAAGCTGGGGCTGACCCGCAAACCATGGGTGAAGAGTTCGCTGGCGCCGGGCTCGAAGGTGGTCGAGCTGTACCTGAAAGAGGCCGGCCTGCTCGAGGACCTGGAAGCGCTCGGCTTCGGCATCGTCGCCTTTGCCTGCACCACCTGTAACGGCATGTCCGGCGCGCTCGATCCGGCCATCCAGCAGGAGATCATCGAGCGCGACCTGTACGCCACCGCCGTGCTGTCCGGCAACCGCAATTTCGACGGCCGCATCCACCCGTACGCCAAGCAGGCCTTCCTGGCCTCGCCGCCGCTGGTGGTCGCCTACGCGATCGCCGGCACGGTGCGCTTCGACATCGAACAGGACGTGCTGGGTGTGGTCGACGGCAAGGACATCCGCCTGAAGGACATCTGGCCGAGCGACGAGGAAATCGACGCCGTGCTCAAGCAGGCGGTCAAGCCCGAGCAGTTCCGCCAGGTGTACGAGCCGATGTTCGCCGTCCGAGCCGACAGCGGCGAAAAGGTCAGTCCGCTGTACGACTGGCGCCCGATGAGCACCTACATCCGCCGCCCGCCGTACTGGGAAGGCGCGCTTGCCGGCGAGCGCACGCTGAAGGGCATGCGCCCGCTGGCGCTGCTGCCGGACAACATCACCACCGACCACCTGTCGCCGTCCAACGCCATCCTGCTGAATTCGGCGGCCGGCGAGTACCTGGCCAAAATGGGCCTGCCGGAGGAGGACTTCAACTCCTACGCCACCCACCGCGGCGACCACCTGACCGCGCAGCGCGCCACCTTCGCCAACCCGAAACTGTTCAACGAAATGGTGTTGAACGAGGATGGCACGGTGAAGCAGGGTTCGCTGGCGCGTGTCGAGCCGGAGGGCAAGGTGATGCGCATGTGGGAAGCGATCGAGACCTATATGGCGCGCAAGCAGCCGCTGATCATCGTCGCCGGCGCCGACTACGGCCAGGGTTCCTCGCGCGACTGGGCCGCCAAGGGCGTGCGCCTCGCCGGCGTGGAAGCGATCGTCGCCGAGGGCTTCGAGCGCATCCACCGCACCAACCTGATCGGCATGGGCGTGCTGCCGCTGGAGTTCAAGCCGGGTGAGAACCGCAAAACGCTGGCGCTGGACGGCACCGAGACCTACGACGTGCTCGGCCAACGTACCCCGCGCGCCACGCTGACGCTGGTGATTACGCGCAAGAACGGCGTCAGCCTGGAAGTGCCGGTGACCTGCCGTCTGGATTCGGACGAAGAGGTGTCGATCTACGAAGCCGGCGGCGTGCTGCAGCGCTTCGCGCAGGACTTCCTCGAGTCGAGCCAGGTGGCCTGACCCGACTGATCTCACGACACGCCGGTCGGCACGGAAACGTCCCGACCGGCTTTGGCATGAAAGCAATAGCATGGCTCACCAACCCCAGATCAAGATTCCCGCCACCTATATCCGCGGCGGCACCAGCAAGGGCGTGTTCTTTCGCCTGCAGGACCTGCCGGAGCGCTGCCAGGTGCCCGGCGCGGCGCGCGATGCGCTGTTCATGCGCGTGATCGGCAGCCCCGATCCGTACTCCGCCCACATCGACGGCATGGGCGGCGCCACCTCCAGCACCAGCAAGTGCGTGATCCTTTCCAGGAGCGCGCGGCCCGACCACGACGTCGACTACCTGTACGGCCAGGTGTCGATCGACAAGGCCTTCGTCGACTGGAGCGGCAACTGCGGCAACCTGTCGACCGCCGCCGGCGCCTTCGCCATTCACGCCGGCCTGGTCGACCCGGCGCGCATTCCGGACAACGGCGTGTGCGTGGTGCGCATCTGGCAGGCCAATATCGGCAAGACCATCATCGCCCACGTACCGGTGGCCAACGGCCAGGTTCAGGAAACCGGCGATTTCGAGCTGGACGGCGTGACCTTCCCGGCGGCGGAGATCGTGCTGGAATTCCTCGACCCGTCCGATGACGGCGAAGACGGCGGCGCCATGTTCCCCACCGGCAAGCTGATCGACGACCTGGAGGTGCCGGGTGTCGGCACGCTGAAGGCGACGATGATCGCCGCCGGCATCCCGACCGTGTTCGTCAACGCGGCCGACATCGGCTACACCGGCACCGAGCTGCGCGAGGCGATCAATACCGATCCGGCCGCGCTGGCGAAGTTCGAGGCCATCCGCGTCGCAGGCGCGCTGCGCATGGGGCTGATCAAAACCCCGGAAGAGGCCGCCACCCGCCAGCACACGCCGAAGATCGCCTTCGTGGCGCCGCCGGCCGACTACACCGCCTCCAGCGGCAAGCAGATCAAGGCGGAGGAGATCGACCTCTTGGTGCGCGCGCTGTCGATGGGCAAGCTGCACCACGCGATGATGGGCACCGCCGCAGTCGCGATCGGCACCGCCGCCGCCGTTCCCGGCACGCTGGTCAACCTCGCGGCCGGCGGCGGCGAACGCCAGGCGGTGCGTTTCGGCCACCCGTCCGGCACCTTGCGCGTCGGCGCGGAGGCGCAGCAGGTCGATGGCCAGTGGACGGTGACCCGCGCGGTGATGAGCCGCAGCGCGCGCGTGCTGATGGAGGGATGGGTGCGCGTGCCGGGCGAAGTGATTTGAGGCGTTGTACCGCCGAGGTTAACTCGGCATTCGTAGGGAATCATCCTGCTGGGGACTCTGAGCCATAGAGTCCCCGGTAATGCAGGGTTGGACACCCGCGCGGTGTGACGCCCCCTCATAAGTGAATTTTCGATTCGCCTAACTATTGGGGGGGGTACCCTATGGTACTGATCGCAATGCCAGCAGTTCGACATTCACCTTCGATCGAAAAAATGTAGAACCTTGACCGTCATGATTTTGACTGCGACAGCGGCCTGGCTGCACCCGGTTACGTGTAAGTAGCCATTTTGGATGCCGGGTCTTGGATCATTGGATCGCTGCTTGCGCTGTCATGGCGCGGTCCATCTGCTTGATCTGGAGGTCGGGGCTCCGTACCGCCTAAGATTTTCAAAGGGCTACGCGCCCGGTTTTGTGTGCCTCGATGTGAGGTACCTGCTGCAGAGGCTGGACGAAGGCCACCACCAATACCTGTTTGTGCCCATCGATCGCGGCTCACGCTAGATGCTTGCCCAAATAGCGGCACTGCGCCCAGTGCTTTCTCAAGGCATTGTGACAGCGGCACCGTCAAGGATTACACCCTGCTGCCCGCTAGTGGCGGCGAGTTCACTGACCGACTGCTCAGTAAGCAGAAAACTCCATCACCTGAATTATTTGTTAAACGCGTGCTCAATCATCATGTGCTGGTCGTCTAGATCCTTTTGAGAAAAACAACGTCACTGGCCGTTAATTGTCTGGGGCTTACTGCTCTCCCGGCCGTTACCCCTCCAATTGAGTGGGGTTAGCTAGTGTTATCAATGGTATTAATGGATTAAGCATAATTCAAAAACAAATCGGTTCGATAACGTCACTAGCCATGCTCATGGGATTGTGGCCGGCGACCACTTTTATGTCTCAAGGGGCTTCCATGCAGTGGTTCAGCGCGCTCAGGATATCCGTCCGTCTTACCATCGGCTTTGGCATCATGCTGTCGCTGATGGTCCTGCTTGGTTTTGGATCGTTAAGAGCTATTGGGGCATTGAGCGATGTTTCGCTGGATGTGGTTGATAACACGATGCCATCTGCACTCCGAATCCAGCGAATTCGGGCCAATATTTTTGAGGTTCAACAGCATACCCTGCATGCCACGATTGCAAACGATGCGCAATCGCGCGAGCACGCCTTGGCCTTAAGAAATGATGCATTGAAGCGTCTCAAGAATAATATTGCTGAATATGCGCAGTATGTCGACACTCCGCTCGAAAATCGCGATTATCCGGTCTTGAAGCAGAATATCGATCTGTGGCTTGGTACATCAGCCCAGGCTATATCGCTACTTAAAGAGTCAAACGTGGCGGCAGCTCAAGCTTTGTTGCTGGGCAAAGGTGAGGAAGCAGCAAGCAAAGTAGGCACCACCCTTGATGAGCTGGTGGCGTTCAATAAAGACCAAGCTCACAAGAGCCGTGACACTGTCACTGCCAGGGGCGCCCGTGCACGAGTCGGCGTGATGGTGGGGGTGGGAGTGTCCTTGCTGTTGGCCGTGGTGCTGGCGATCATGCTGGTTCGTAGTATTCTTGCCCCCATCAATCAAGCCGTTGCAGTGGCAGATCGTATCGCCGATCGCGATCTGACCCAGGATATCGATGGCGCGAATGATCACAATGAAACCGGCCAAATGCTGTCTGCGCTGAAGAGAATGCAAGACGCTCTTCGCCACACTTTGTTCAGCATGCAGGGCGATGCCGGGAAATTGGCCGACGCTGCCGGCGCATTAGCAGCGGCGTCGGATCAGGTGGCAAACAGTTCTGGTCTTCAAAGTGAGGCGACCGCATCGGTTGCTGCCGCCATTGAAGAGCTCAGTGCCAGTATCAGTATCTCCAAGGATGCAGCTGGCGACTCGGCGGTGTCTGCAAAAAAATCGGCCCAACTCTCCAAGGAGGGCGGGGAGGTGATACGGGCCACGGTCAGCGAGATGCAGACCATTGCCGAAACGGTGAAGGGCACGGAAACTGCGATCAGTGAGTTGAATGGTCACGCCAATGCTATCTCCACTGTCGTGGACGTGATTCGCGATGTCGCTGATCAGACTAATTTATTGGCGCTGAATGCGGCAATCGAGGCGGCAAGAGCAGGGGAGACTGGGCGTGGCTTCGCGGTAGTTGCCGATGAAGTGCGCAAGCTGGCAGATAGAACTACCACTGCAACGAAAGAGATTGCTGGCATGATTGAACAGATTCAACATGGGGCGAACGTGTCAGTGGAAAGCATGCAAGCCGCCGTCAATCGTGTGATGCGGGGCTATGAGTTGGCCGAGCAGGCGGGGTCTGCTATCGAAGGTATATTGCAGGGTGCCAATGTCGTGCACGAGTCGGTTGCCTCGATTTCGACAGCTGTCATCGAGCAAAATACGACCAGCTTGCAGATTGCCGCCAATATCGAACAAGTGGCGCAAATGATCGACGAGAATAGCGCCGCGGCGATCTCCACCGCGTCGTCCGCCACCCGATTGAATGAAGTGGCAAAGGATATCAGTTGCATCGTCAGTCAGTTCAGGTTGCCCTCACGATTGCGTGGTTGATTTTGATCCGTTGGAGGGGCTCGGGCGGGCGCTGTCCTGCCTCATGCCAGCGGGTCTGATCGTTGGCAAGACGTGCCAGTGGAGCAGGTTCGCCACCGCTCGGATGTGAGGACGCGGAAGCATTAAACGTAATGCCCATCCTTTGCGCCTCTTCCAGAGTATTGTTGGGGTCGGAACCAGAAACATAGACATAAACAGGCTCCAGGTCGCGGGGCCTGTTTTGCATTGAGCTGCGTTGCCTGGCGGCAATCCAGTGAACCAGAAAGTCCACCATCATGCACTGCCGTCGGGCGAATTGCCCCATGCCTTGCCGGTCCTGCGCCAGAGGATAGCGGAAGGCGTAGCGCGTCAGCTCCTGGCTGTGTCGATACGGGTGGAGGGTCTCGTGCTGCATGTTCGGTTTGTGGGCCTACACTCGTCTGACTGATCGGGGGCGGCAAGGCGAGCTGCTGCTTCGCGGCGTGCGGCTTGCACGTCGACACTGGAGGCACTGCCCGAGTGCAGCCCTGGGGCCTGAGAGTCGACACTGGGACGTTTGCCAGTCGTGCGATTCCGGCAGTCGACGTATCCCCTGTTGCGCGGCCTATTCCATTTGCGTAATAAGTTGGCCGGCTATGCAAGCAAATCGGCGTCACTTGCAAGCACCACCTTCGGGCAGTTTCCTAGAATCCATTCCACGCGACACGTAGCGATGGCCCGGATGATGAGTCTGGTCTCGAACATGTAGGTTCGAACGGGGAGGGGAGCGTCCCCCTCTTTCCCCCCTACGACATGGGGGGTGTGGTTCCACGCGCCCGCACTAGTATTTACCCAGTCAAACAACCCAAAGCGCCATACCGCAGCAGCGAACCTGCTGGGCGAGAAGGAGTTCCCATGAAGCAAAAGGAAATTTTCGTTGTCGGTGCCGCGCGTACCGCCATCGGCACGTTCGGCGGTTCGCTCAAGGATGTAGCCCCGACCCAGCTGGGCACCACTGCCTTGCGTGCGGCGCTGGAGCGTGCAGCGGTTGACCCCGCGGCCGTCGGCCATGTGGTGATGGGCAACATCATCCCGACTGATACTCGCGATGCCTATCTGTCGCGCGTGGTGGCGATCGACGCCGGCATCCCGAAGGAAACCCCGGCGTTCAACGTTAACCGTCTCTGTGGATCCGGCCTGCAGGCCGTGTTGCTGGCCGCCCAGTCCATCCTCGTCGGAGACGCTGAAGTGGCGGTCGGCGGCGGTGCCGAGTCGATGAGCCGTGGTCCCTATCTCGCCACCGGTGCGCGCTGGGGTAACCGCATGGGCGACGCGCAGATGATCGACTATATGCTCGGCATTCTGCACGACCCGTGGCAGAAGATTCACATGGGCGTGACCGCCGAGAACGTCGCGGCCCGCTACGGTATCACCCGCGAAATGCAGGACGCGCTGGCGCTGGAAAGCCACCAGCGCGCGGCGCGCGCTATCGCCGAGGGGCGTTTCAAGGAACAGATCGTGCCGGTCGAGATCGCCACCCGCAAGGGCGTGGTGCTGTTTGACACCGACGAGCATGTCCGCACCGACGCGACACTCGAGCAGTTGGCCAAGATGAAGCCGGTGTTCCAGAAGGACGGTTCGGTGACCCCGGGCAACGCCTCCGGTCTGAACGACGGCGCCGGCGCTCTGGTACTGGCGAGCGGCGACTATGTCGAAGCACATGGCCTGAAGCCGTTGGCCCGCCTGGTGTCGTGGGGCCACGCCGGCGTTGAACCTGAGTACATGGGCATTGGCCCGGTACCGGCCAGTCGCATCGCACTCAAGCGGGCCGGCCTGACGGTGGGTGATCTGGACGTGATCGAATCCAACGAAGCCTTTGCTGCCCAGGCCTGTGCGGTGGCCAAAGAATTGGAATTCGACCCGGCCAAGGTCAACCCCAACGGCTCCGGCATTTCGCTCGGCCACCCGGTCGGTGCGACCGGCGCGATCATTGCGACCAAGGCGATCTACGAATTGAACCGAATCGCCGGCCGCTACGCGTTGACCACGATGTGCATCGGTGGCGGTCAGGGTATTGCTGCCATCTTCGAACGAGCGTAATAGCGCATCTTCATTGAAAGGGGATCACGCCGTTCCTGTTGCGGTGTGATCCCTTTTTCATGGGGTGGCCAGATAAACCTGCGACGGAAAAATCATTCGTGATGGCCACGATAGGATTTGGGCGTGCCGCCTGTCCAGGTTTTGAATGCCCGGTGAAAAGTAGTCGAGTCGTGAAAACCGACTTCTGTGCCGATCACCGAAATGGGTAGATCGGTTTTGATCAGCATCTGGACGGCGATATCGCGGCGCAATTCGTCCTTGACCGCCTGGAATGTGGTGTCTTCCTCCCGTAAACGGCGCGAGAGGGTGCGGACCGAAATATGTAGGCCGTGCGCGACGTCATCGATGCTGCAGGGTTGCAGCAATCGGGTGGCCAGATATTCGCGGACGCGGTGGCTGATTATCCGTTCGGCGAAAGAAACGAATAACCAGTCAGCCGGGGCGCGATCCAGAAAAGCACGCAATGACCCCTTGTCCTGCCGGATGGGCGCTTCAAGCTGGTCGGATTCGAAATACAGGGCCGCGCGAGGCTGTTCGAAATAAGCCGGGCCAGGATAAAGATAAACGTATTCGGACACGCTGGCTGGGCGATGGTATGTGAAATCGACTCGGGCCAGCGGGATTTTCCGGGCGGCCAGCCAGGAAATGACGCCGTGGACGAGCTT
This sequence comes from Crenobacter oryzisoli, assembly GCF_030385785.1. Classification (GTDB taxonomy): domain Bacteria; phylum Pseudomonadota; class Gammaproteobacteria; order Burkholderiales; family Chromobacteriaceae; genus Crenobacter_A; species Crenobacter_A oryzisoli. The sequence goes on along the minus strand of NZ_JAUEDK010000015.1, from coordinate 75,415 downwards.
TAGCATCATGCCCTGTGCGAACGGTGAGATCGGATGATCGGGCGAAGTCGGCTCGAGCGCGATGTAGACCAGGTTGTCCTGGCGCGATACGACAAAGGTGAAATCGTCGAGGATCAGGCGGAAAAAACGGCCGAAGCTGTAAAGCGCCGTCCGGAGGTTTTTCGACTGCAGCATGCTCAGGCACAGGTATTTGAGCGTACCGCCACGCGCGGGGCGCGAAAACATGCCAAGCAATTCGTCGTCGGTTTCTCTAGCAAGCAGGCGATACAGGTCGGAAAACTGCTCTGTGGTCACCCGTGCGGCATTTTCTGCCAATAAAGCGGGGGGGATGCCGACTTTCTGGATCAGGGCATCTTTTCGTTCCGTGGCGATGTCGAGCCGACGGAAAAGCTGATGGACGAGTACGATTGAAACCGTGGTGGAGGAAATCGGCGCCATAGCTCTTCTCGGTGAAGCGAAAAATTTTGGCCGATTATGCAAATAATTCGGCGTTTATTGCAAGCGAGCAAAGAGGGGGGCTATTTAGAATCCCTCTCAAGACGACATTAAAGTGATTGCTTCAGTCATTTATAAGCAATGACGAGTGTTAGGGTGGCGTAGGCATCGGAATACCGTCCGGATTAGCAAGCCGGCGGTTACGGCAGTGGAATGTTCCGCCATGCCAACGATGGAAAACCGCCATTCGTTCAAGAACTACGTACCGCCAGGAGGCATGGTACTTATGCAAGCCAACACCATCCCCGTTACCGATTCCGCGTATACCTATCCGTTGTTGATCAAGCAGCTGCTGCATACGCCGCTGGCCGTGGCGCCGGACCAGGAAATCGTCTACGCCGACAAGCGTCGCCATACTTATAGGGAGTTTGCCCGCCGTATCAACCGTCTCGGCCACACCTTAACCCGTTTGGGCGTGCAGGGCGGCAGCACCGTGGCGGTGATGGACTGGGATAGTCATCGGTATCTGGAGTGTTTCTTCTCCGTGCCGATGCTTGGCGCGGTACTGCAGATGGTGAACGTGCGACTGTCGCCGGACCAGATTCTCTATACCCTCAACCATGCCGAGGCCGACGTGTTGCTCGTCAACCGCGACTTCCTGCCGGTGCTGGAGGAAATCAAGCCGAAGCTGACCACGGTCAAGACCTTCGTGCTGCTGTCCGACGAGGACATGTCGCTGCCTGAAGGCTTTACCGGCGAGTACGAAAGCCTGCTCGACGCCTGTCCGGACGTGTTCGACTTCCCGGATTTTGACGAAAACACTCGCGCGACCACGTTCTACACCACCGGCACTACGGGTCTGCCCAAGGGGGTGTATTTCAGCCATCGTCAGCTCGTCCTGCACACGCTCTCGGTGTCCAACACGCTGGCATTGTCCTTTAAGCAAGGCCGACTCCATCGTGACGACGTCTATATGCCGTTGACCCCGATGTTCCATGTGCACGCCTGGGGTCTGCCGTACATCGCCACGCTAGCCGGTATCAAGCAGGTGTACCCGGGCCGCTACCAGCCCGAGGCAATCCTCAAGCTGATCGACAAGGAAAAGGTGTCGTTCACCCACAGCGTGCCGACGATCCTGAACATGCTGCTGGTTGCTCCGGACAGCCACAACGTCGACCTGTCCGGTCTCAAGATGATCATCGGCGGCTCTGCGTTGACCTCCGCCCTGGCCAAGGCGGCGCTGGAGCGCGGTATTGACGTGTTTGCCGGCTATGGCATGTCCGAGACCTGTCCGGTTGTGGCGTTGGCGCAGTTGAGCACTGAGGATCTGGGTGAAGACGACGAGGTCGCCACCCGTCTGTGCGCCGGCCGCCCTGTCTCGCTGGTCGACCTGCGAACCGTCGATGCGAAGATGGACACCTGTCCGCGGGATGGGAAGACTGTCGGCGAGGTAGTGGTACGCGCGCCGTGGACCACGATGGGCTACCTCAACAATTCCGATGCCTCCGAGCAGCTGTGGAGTGGTGGTTGGCTGCATACCCAGGACATCGGTCACATTGATCCTCGTGGTTATCTGCAGATCACTGATCGCATCAAGGATGTGATCAAGACCGGCGGCGAATGGGTGTCCTCGATCGAAGTCGAGGAGCTGATCTGCCGTCATCCGGCGGTGGCCGAGACGGCAGTGATCGGCGTGCCCGACGACAAGTGGGGCGAGCGGCCGCTCGCCTTGGTGGTGGTTCGCCCGGAGTTCGTCGGCAAGTTCTCGGTGGAAGAGCTGCGCGCCCATATGCTGGCGTTTGCCGAGCAGGGGCTGATTTCCAAATACGCCGTCCCGGAACGCGTTGTCTTCGTCGAGGAGCTCGCCAAGACCAGCGTTGGCAAGCTCAACAAGCTGGCTCTGCGAACCCAGTATCGCTAGCCCCGTTTCCTTCGTAGTTCTCTATTTCCTGCCTTCACGTTTCTGGCCGGCACTGGACGTTTCAAACGTCCGTGCCGCCGGCAAGGTGAAGTGCGCGCCGGATTTCTGCCTGGAGGGTGGTTCGGCCGGAAAAACCGTGCCCCGAGGGGCAAAAGAAGTCAGGAGTTGCGTTATGAAAATCTTGGTCCCTGTCAAACGTGTGGTGGATGCCAACGTGAAAATCCGGGTGAAAAGCGATGGTAGCGGGGTGGAAACCGCCAACCTCAAGCTGTCGATGAACCCGTTCGACGAAATTGCGGTGGAAGAAGCCGTGCGTCTGAAGGAAGCCGGCATCGCCAGCGAGGTGGTCGCCGTCTCGATCGGCGATACCGGTTGCCAGGAGACGCTGCGCGCTGCCATGGCAGTCGGTGCCGATGCAGCGATCCACGTTGAAGCCGACACCGCAACGCAGCCCCTGGCGGTGGCCAAGCTCTTGCAGGCCATCGTAGCGAAAGAACAGCCGCAGCTGGTGATCTGCGGCAAGCAGGCCATCGACGACGATGCCAACCAAGTCGGCCAGATGCTCGCTGCCTTGCTCGACTGGCCGCAGGCCACGTTCGCCTCGCGCGTTCAGATCGCTGGTGGCGAAGCCACGGTGACTCGCGAGATCGACGGCGGCCTGGAAACGCTCGCTATGCCGCTGCCCGCAGTGATCAGCACCGACCTGCGTCTGAACGAACCGCGCTATGCCTCCCTGCCGAACATTATGAAGGCCAAGAAAAAGCCGCTGGCGACTGTTTCGCCCGCCGAGCTGGACGTGGACATCGCACCGCGCCTGAAGGTAGTGAGCGTGGATGAGCCGTCCGTCCGTCAGGCCGGCAAGCTCGTTTCGGATGTCGCGGAGCTGGTCGGCATGCTCCGTAACGAAGCCAAAGTCATTTGAGGAGTTGAAATCATGGCTATCCTTGTCGTCGCAGAACATGACAACCAGCAGCTGAAAGCCGCCACGCTCAATACCGTCACGGCCGCTTCCCTGGTCGGCCAGGACGTCGACCTTCTCATTGCCGGTGCCCAGTGTGCCGAGGTTGCGCGCCAGGCCGCCCAGATCCGTGGCGTGCGCAAGGTGCTGCATTGCGATGCTGCCCATTACGCCGATCAGACTGCCGAAAACCTCGCTGCGCTGATCCTGTCCGTCTCGGCCAGCTACAGCCACCTATTCGCCCCGGCATCGTCCTTCGGCAAGAACGTGATGCCTCGCGTCGCCGCCCGGCTGGACGTCGCCCAGGTGTCGGAAATCACGGCCGTCGAGGCGCCCAACCGCTTCGTGCGCCCGATCTACGCCGGCAACGCGCTGGCGACCATCGAGAGTGATGATCCGGTCAAGGTGGTTACGGTGCGTGCCACCGCATTCGCCGCCGCCGAAATGGGTGGCAGTGCGAGTGTCGAGCCGCTCTCCGCCTCGCCAGATGTGTCGAAGGTGCGCGTGGTCGGCCGAGAGCTGACCCAGTCGGCTCGCCCGGAACTGGGCAACGCCAAGATCGTCGTGTCCGGTGGTCGAGGCCTCGGCAACGGCGAACAGTACCGCGCGCTGCTCGAACCGCTGGCCGACCGTCTCAATGCCGCCCTCGGCGCTTCGCGCGCCGCCGTGGACGCCGGCTACGTTCCGAACGATTTCCAGGTCGGCCAGACCGGCAAGGTCGTCGCGCCGCAGCTTTACCTCGCAGTCGGCATCTCCGGCGCTATTCAGCATCTGGCGGGTATGAAGGACTCCAAGATCGTCGTCGCCATCAACAAGGATCCGGACGCACCGATCTTCCAGGTTGCTGACTACGGCCTGGTCGCCGATCTGTTCGAAGCCGTTCCGCAGTTGACCGCCGCGCTGGCCCAATAACCGTATAAGGAAACAGAAAATGAGCAACTACACCGCACCCGTTCGAGACATGCTGTTTGTGATGAACGAGCTGGCCGGCCTCGACGCCGTCGGCACGTTGCCGGGCTACGAGGAGGCCAGCGCCGACCTCGCCGAGGCGATTCTAGAAGAAGCGGGCCGTTTTGCCGGGGAGGTGATCGCCCCCCTGAACGTGATCGGCGATCGCGAAGGCAGCCGCCTGATCGACGGCAAGGTGGTGCCGCCGACCGGCTTTGCCGACGCGTACCGCCAGTTCGTGGATGGCGGCTGGGGCGCCGTCGCCAGCGAGATCGACCACGGCGGGCAGGGGCTGCCGCAGCTTCTGGCCAAGCCGGTCACCGAGATGTGGAACTCGGCCAACCTGTCCTTCGCGCTGTGTCCGATGCTGACCCAAGGGGCGCTCGAGGCGCTGGAGCACCACGGGAGCGACGAGCTGAAGGCGGTGTACCTGTCCAAGCTGGCCACCGGCGAATGGACCGGCACCATGAACCTGACCGAGCCGCAGGCCGGTTCCGACCTCGCCGCTGTTCGCACCAAGGCTGTGCCGGAAGGCGACCACTACCGCATCAGCGGCAACAAGATCTTTATCACCTGGGGCGAGCACGATATGACCGACAATATCGTGCACCTCGTCCTCGCGCGCCTGCCGGATGCGCCGGAGGGTGTAAAGGGCATCTCGCTGTTCGTCGTGCCGAAGTACCTGGTCAACGCCGATGGCTCGCTTGGCCTGCGCAATGACGTACAGTGCGTGTCGCTTGAACACAAAATGGGCATCCACGGTAGCCCGACCGCCGTGCTGGCGTTCGGCGAGAAGGACGGTGCGATCGGCTATCTGGTCGGTGAGCCGAACCGCGGCCTCGAATACATGTTCACCATGATGAACCACGCCCGCCTCGGCGTTGGCCTTGAGGGCGTGGCAATCTCCGAGCGCGCTTACCAGCAGGCCCGCGACTACGCCCGCGACCGCGTGCAGGGCAAGGCGATCGGTCAGCGCGCTGCCGGTGCGATCATCAAGCACCCGGACGTGCGCCGTATGTTGATGCTGATGAAGTCGCAGACCGAGGCGATGCGTGCGCTCGCCTACGTGACTGCTGCCTACATGGATCAGGCCGCGCGTCATCCTGATCCGGTGCAGCGAGCCTACTATCAGGCTCGTGTCGACCTGCTGACCCCTGTGGTCAAGGGCTGGAGCACCGAGACCGCACAGGAAGTGACTTCGCTTGGCGTGCAGGTGCACGGAGGTATGGGCTTCATCGAGGAGACCGGTGCTGCCCAGCACATGCGCGACGCCCGCATCATCACCATCTACGAAGGCACCACTGGCATCCAGGCCAACGACCTGCTCGGTCGCAAGACTGTGCGCGAAGAGGGAAAGACGCTGCAGGCGCTGATCGAAGAAATCCGTGCCGATGTCGCCCGTGTCGCCGAACTCGAGGGCGAGGCGTTCCGCCAGATCGCCGCCGGCCTTGAAGAAGCGCTGCGCGTGCTGGAGGCTACCGCCAGCCATCTGATCGCGACCGCCGCCAACGACATGCCGCTCGCTTTCTCCGGTGCCGTGCCCTACCTGATGCAACTGGGCATCGTGTGCGGCGGCTGGCAGATGGCCCGTGCCGCCTGCATCGCCAAGGCGCGTCTGGATGCTGGTGACGACGTCGCCTTCCACCAGGCAAAGATCGTCAGCGCCCAGTTCTACGCCACCCACGTGCTGCCGCGTGCACAGGCCCACGCCCACGCCGCTCTGCATGGCGGCCAGGCGACGCTGGCGCTGGACGAGTCGGCTTTCTGAGGTCGGTATGAGCGTGCGCGACTACATGGAGTATGACGTGGTGATCGTCGGTGGCGGCCCGTCCGGGCTGGCCAGCGCGATCCGCCTCAAGCAGCTGGCCAACGGCGCCGGCCGCGAGCTGTCGGTCTGTCTGCTGGAGAAGAGCTCCGAGATCGGTGCCCACATCCTGTCGGGGGCGGTGTTCGAGCCGAAGGCGCTCACAGAGCTGATTCCAGACTGGAAGGAAAAGGGCGCGCCGCTCAACACGCCGGCGGTCGATGACCACTTCTTGTACCTGACCGAGACCGAGTCGATCAAGCTGCCGACGCCTCCCCAGATGCGCAACCACGGCAACTACATCATCAGCCTCGGCAACCTGTGCCGCTGGCTGGCCGAGCAGGCCGAGGCGCTTGGCGTCGAGATCTATCCGGGCTTCGCCGCCGCCGAGGTGCTGTACGACGAGACCGGCGCGGTCAAGGGCGTGGCCACCGGCAACGTTGGCACTGGCAAGCACGGCGAGAAGGAAGGCGAGCCGGGCATGGAGCTGTGGGCGAAGCAGACCATCTTCGCCGAAGGCTGCCGCGGTTCGCTGACCAAGACGCTGTTCGAACGCTTCGAGTTGCGCAAGGACAGCGACCCACAGACCTACGGCATCGGCATCAAGGAGTTGTGGGAAGTGCCGGCCGAGCAGCACAGCGCCGGCCGCATCACCCACACGGTGGGTTGGCCGGTGGACACTGCCACCTATGGCGGCTCGTTCATGTACCACCTCGAGAACAACCAGGTGGTAGTCGGCTTCGTGGTCGGTCTGGATTACCAGAACCCGTGGCTGTCGCCGTTCGAGGAGTTCCAGCGCTTCAAGACCCACCCGGCGATCAAGAAGACGCTGGAAGGCGGCCGCCGCATCTCCTACGGTGCGCGCGCCTTGAGCGAGGGCGGCATCCAGAGCCTGCCCAAGCTGACCTTCCTAGGCGGCGTGCTGATCGGCGACACCGCCGGTTTCCTCAATGTGCCGAAGATCAAGGGCAGTCATGCTGCGATCAAGTCCGGCTCGCTGGCGGCCGAGGCAGTGTTCGAACTGCTAATGTCTGATGGCGACGGCCGCGAGGCGGTGAGCTATCCGATCCGCTTCAAGCAGAGCTGGCTGTATGACGAGCTGTGGCGAGTGCGGAACATCCGTCCGTCGTTCCGCTGGGGCCTGTGGCCAGCGATGATCTACGGCGCGCTCGACACCTTCCTGTTCCGTGGCCGCGCGCCATGGACTTTGCGCCACAAGCACGCAGACCACGAGACGCTGGAGGACGCGTCAATGTGCGCCAAGATCGTCTACCCTAAACCGGATGGCAAGCTCAGCTTCGACCGGCTGTCGTCGGTGTTCCTGTCGAACACCAACCACAGTGAGGACCAGCCGGCGCACCTGAGGCTGAAGGACAAAGGGGTGCCAATAGAGGTGAATCTGGCGCGTTATGGGGCGCCGGAGACGCGCTACTGTCCGGCGGGGGTGTACGAGATCGTCGGCGAGGTGGAGGCACCGCGGCTGCAGATCAATGCGCAGAACTGTGTGCACTGCAAGACCTGTGACATCAAGGACCCGACCCAGAACATCAACTGGGTGACGCCGGAAGGTGGCGGCGGGCCCAATTATCCGAACATGTAACACGCTATCCCAGCACCGCCTGACCCGTTTACCGGGCGGGCGGTTTCAGTTTGGCAATTCATTGTTGGGCGCGGGCCGCCATGTGCGAAGCCACCGCCTCTGACAGGAGAGCATCATGCAAAACGGTAAACTGATTATCCGCCGTGCCGCCGTTCTCGGCGCCGGTGTCATGGGCGCGCAGATCGCGACCCATCTGGCCAACGCCGATGTGCCGGTCGTGCTGTTTGACCTGCCGGCCCGCGAAGGTGACAAGAACGGCGTCGTGCAGAAGGCGCTCGATGGGCTCAAGAAGCTGGAGCCGGCACCGGCTGCCAGCGCCGACCGACTGCAGTATGTCGATGCCGCCAACTACGATGAGCACCTGCCGCTGCTGGGCGAGTGTGACCTGGTGATCGAGGCGATCGCCGAGAAGATCGAATGGAAGGACGACCTCTATCGCAAGATCGCTCCGCATCTCGCCGAGCATGCGATCGTCGCGTCCAACACTTCCGGCCTGTCGATCAATCGCCTCGCCGAGGGCCTGCCGGTCGAGCGCCGCGCCAACTTCTGTGGCATCCACTTCTTCAACCCGCCGCGCTACATGGCTCTGGTCGAGCTGATCCCGACCGAGGCCAGCGATCCTGCCATGCTGGACACGCTGGAGTCCTGGTTCACCACGCGCCTGGGCAAGAGCATCGTCCGCGCCAAGGACACCCCCAACTTCATCGCCAACCGCGTCGGCGTGTTCTCTATCCTGGCGGTGATGCACCATACCGAGCGGCTCGGCCTCGGCTTCGACGAGACCGACGCGTTGACCGGCCCGCGCATCGGTCGTCCGCGCAGCGCCACTTACCGCACCGCCGACGTGGTCGGCCTCGACACGCTGATGCATGTCGTCAACACCATGAAGGACCATCTGGCCGACGATCCGTGGCACGCCCACTACCGTTCGCCCGACTGGATGAACGACCTCATCGCCGCAGGTTCCCTGGGCCAGAAGAGTGGCGGCGGCGTGTTCAAGAAGGTTGGCAAGGAAATCCAGGTGCTCGACCCTGTCAGCCGAGAATACCGTCCTTCGGCCGCAAAGCTCGCGCCGGAAGTGGAGGCCATCCTCGCCGACAAGAGCCCGGCCGAGCGTTTCGCCAAGCTGCGCGCGTGCGAGCATCCGCAGGCGCAGCTCTTGTGGAGCATCTTCCGCGACGTGTTCCACTACTGCGCGGTGCACCTCGAATCGATCGCCGATAGCGCGCGCGATATCGACTTCGCTATGCGCTGGGGCTTTGGCTGGTCGCAAGGTCCGTTCGAGACTTGGCAGGCAGCCGGCTGGAAAACCATCGCGACGGCCATCCAGGAGGACATCGCCGCCGGCCTGACCATGGCGAGCGAACCACTGCCGGCCTGGGTGTTTGACCTGGATGGCGTGCACACGCCGCAGGGCTCCTGGTCGGCCGGGTCGAAGACCTACCTAGGCCGCTCGGCCCTGCCGGTCTACCAGCGCCAACTCTATCCGGAAACCGTGCTCGGCGAGGCTGTGCCGGACATGGGCGAAACGCTGTGGGAAAACGAAGGCGTGCGCCTGTGGCAGCACCCGCTCGACCGCTCCGTGGCGATCCTGTCGTTCAAGTCCAAGATGCATGCGATCGGCGACGAGGTGCTCGATGGCGTGCTCGAAGCGCTGGCGCGTGCCGAGCGCAGCCACGGCGCGCTGGTGATATGGCACCAGCCGCCGTTCTCGGTCGGCGCCAACCTTAAGCAGTTCGCCGCGGCGTGCAGTGCCGGCGATTACAACTGGCTGGAGAACATGCTCGCCAAGTTCCAGAAGACGTCGATGGCGCTCAAATATGCGCAGATCCCGACCGTCGCAGCGGTGCAGGGCATGGCGCTGGGAGGCGGTGCCGAGTTCATGATGCACACGATGCATCGCGTGGTGGCGCTGGAAACCCGTATCGGCCTGGTTGAAAGCGGTGTCGGCCTGATTCCGGCGGGCGGCGGCTGCAAGGAGCTGGCGTTGCGCGCCGACCGGCTGGCGAAGCAGGCGAGCGTGGGCGAGCCGCTAGACTTCGTGCAGGCGGTATTCATGAACCTCGCCTCGGCCAAGGTTGCGACCAGCGCGCTGCAAGCGCGCGACATGGGCTACGTCCAGCCCGGCGACGACGTGATCCTGAACCCGCACGAGCTGCTTTATGTGGCGATCCGCCGCGCCCGTGCGATGGCGGAAGCCGGTCATCATGCCGGGCTCAGTCCGCGTGGCGTGCGCGTGGCGGGCCGCACGGGCGTCGAGGCGCTGGAGCGGACGCTGGGCAAGCTGAAGGAGGAGGGCCGCATCTCCGAACACGACTACCATGTTGGCCGAGCGGCTGCGCTGGCGCTGTGTGGCGGAGAGGTCGAGCCGGGTACTGTGCTCGATGAGGAGGCGCTGTTGATCATTGAGCGCCAGCAGTTCCTCGCGCTCCTAAAGACCGAGGCGACCCAGCAGCGGATAGCCCATATGCTGGAAACCGGCAAGCCATTGCGCAACTAACACCATCCAAGCTCGATTACATGCTGGCGCATGGGCTAGGTTTGAATGATGGCCGGATTCCGGCTTTCGATTCGGCTTAGGGATCGTGGCGCTATCCTGGTCGATGGTCTCAAACATCACAACTGTAATGAGCCGCATGTATAGCTAGGATCTACTCTCCCCACCCAAATAGGGGGGGGTTAACCAATAAAGATGTGGCTATTATGGTCGGCATGAATCGGGCTGGTGAAATTACAGACTTAAATGGTGGGCTATAGCTTACCTGCCTAATTGTCCGAAGCATGTTTATCTTGATCTAAGCTATGTTTCCCGATGGGTTTATTATGATGTTTCTTATCGTATGGCCTGCTGACAACTGCTTTCGCTAAAAGCGACTTTTATATGAAGAGACCAAGTAAGTGCTGGTCAACTAGGGACTCATATCAATAGCAAAGTTCTTGTTAATGGTTCATGAGTAAAGTTTGAATTTCCCCCTTTTGCTGATGTTGTTTATGCTGTTTTTGTTTCTTTCCGTGGGGTTAGGTCTGGGGCGCTTAATGCGCCCCATTTTTTTTTATAATTTAGCAACGAGACGTTGCTTACACTTATTCTGCATTGTAGGGGCTGCCGCGGGGTGGAGATCCACTCGCTGTGCTCATGCATGGTCCGACGCACTATCGCTGGCCGCCCGCCTGTCGAATCGGAGTCGCTTGCGGGGATTCGTCTCGGTGGCTCAGTGGCAAATCAGATTGGCGAGCTACATTAAGCAGTCAAAGTCTTTGAAGCAGCGCAGCCCCCAAAATACCTCCGGATCGCTTGCCCGCAGCTTCTCGTCAAACAGAGCAGGTCGGTGCGGAGGTCAGCTCACCGCTGCGACGCACAGCGGCCCCGTTGTGGCGGCATGCTGGCGGCGGCGTTCGTCGATCAATTCGGCCAGGATGGCGATGGCGATCTCGGCCGGGCTGCGGCTGCCTATTGGCAGGCCGATCGGCGCCTTCAGGCGCAGGCAGTCAGTCTCGCTGATGCCAGCGTCGGACAGCCTGGCGAGGCGCGCTTCGGCATTGGCGCGCGAGCCGATCGCGCCGACGTAGAAGGCCGGCGACGGCAGCGCGCCGATCAGCGCGGCGTCGTCGATCGCCGGGACGTGCGCCAGCGCCACCACCGCGCTGTAAATGTCCGGGACGAACTGGCGCAACGCCTCGATCGGGTCGTGATCCAGCCAGGGCTCGGCCGGGGCGGGCCAGGCAACTCGGCGTTCGGCGCGTGGTTCGCAGAGGCTGACGGCGAAGCCGAGGCGCGGTGCCAGTTCGGCCAGTTCGCGGGCGACGTCGCCGGCGCCGATCAACAGCAAGCGCCACGGGGAAGTGGATTCGGTAGCGGACATGGGACTCCTTTGTGAGATCTGGGTGGGCGAGGGACGCCGCGACCAGCGTAAACCATTGCCGGCAGTTCAGCCCGGCCGGTCGCTGAACACCGCGAACTCGAGGCCGTCGAGCGTGAAGCTCGCCACCTCTCCCATCCCGAGCCGCTGGTGCGCGCGCAGCGACGCCGGGTTGTCGTAGCGGATGAACAGCACCGCCTCGCGCCCCGGCAGCCGCTCGCGCAGCGCCGCGTAGAGCTGCGCCAACAGGCCGCTGCCGCGCTCGCTTTCGGCGATGCACACCGGGCCGTACACATAGGCATCGGGCCCGCCCGGCCAGGCTGTCCACATCGCGTGCACCGGCGGCGGCGCGGTCGGGTCGTCCTTGGGGCCGCTGAACAAGGCGCCGACCACCCGGTCGTCGCGATGCGCGACCAACACCGGCATGTCGCCGTTCACCCAGCGCGCTACCTGCTCCCGCGGAAACTCGCCGGTCAGCAGGCCGCCTTGCGCGGCGGTGTTGGCTTGCAACAGCGCGGCCAGTCCGTCGATGTCGGCGCCGGTGGCGAGGGTGATGTCGTGCATGCAGGAAGCTCCAGGCAATGAAGGAACGACAGCCTAAACGGCCATGGCGCATTCGTGCAGCCAGTCGATGAACAGCTGCAGCCGCTTCGGCAGCGCGTCCTTGGACGGGTGCACCAGGTAGTAGGCATAGTGACCGGACAGGGTAAACGGACCGAAGGGCAGCATCAACTCGCCGCGGTCGAGCTGTGCCTGAACCAGACGCTGCCGGCCGATGGCGATACCGGCGTGGTTCTGCGCCGCCAGTACGCAAAGGTCGGAGCGGTCAAAGCTGAGGCCGCGCTCGGGCAGCGCCGTGGCGACGCCGTGATGGCGGGCCCACAGCGTCCATTCGGCATCGTGGGCGGCGTTGTGCCATGCCAGCGAGTCGTGCAGCAGTGTGCAGTGGCGCAGGTTGTCCGGCCGGCCGATCAGCGCATGGCGCCGGGCGTAGTCCGGGCTGCAGACCGGGGCGATCTTCTCGTCCATCAGCCGGGTGCTGGCAAGGCCCGGGAAGTTGCCGTCGGCGTAGTACAGCGCAAGGTCGATACGCTGAGTGCGGAAGTCGACTTGCTCGTTGCCGACCCGGATGTCCAGCGTGACCGCAGGGTAGCGCTCGGTGAAGTCGGCCAGCTGCGGCACCAGCCAGCCCTGCGCCAGCGAGGGGCGCACGTACACTGCGAGCGGGCCGGCGACCTCGTTGACCGAACCGGGTTGCAGTGCCTCGGTCAGTTCGTCCATGGCGCCCTGCAGGATCTGGAAGATGCGCTCGCCGGCCTCGGTCAGCTGCACTTTGCGTGTCAGCCGGATGAACAGCCGCTGCTCCAGTGCGCGTTCCAGCCTGCCGATGCGGTGGCTGACCGCACTGGGCGTCAGGCATAGCTCCTCGGCCGCGCGCGTGAAGCTCAGGTGCCGCGCAGCGGCGAGGAAGGTGTGGAGGTTGGCGAACTGGGTGCTGTCGAGCCGGGCACCCAGCCGCGGGGGAAGGTTCAGCATGGCGCCATTATAGAGGGCGGGGCGATGGCTCGGCCTAGTGCGCCTCGCCCTGCAACAGCTGTCGGCCGTGCGCCAGGTAGCCGTCCATTTCCGTCTCTGGCACCATGCTGCCGCCGGTGGCCCACACCAGATGGGTCGCCTGCGCCAGTCGGGTATCGCTCAGCGCCAGTCGTTCCCGGTAACCCTGCTGCTCAGTCAGTACCCGTGCCATGCCGGGCACGCCTGCCAGCGCCGATGGTTCGAGGCGCAGGCCCTCGCTGTGCTCGAGCAGCGCCAAGAGCCGGAACAGCTCCTCGTCGCTCACCGTGTAATAACCATCGATCAGTCGCTGCATCGCGCGGCCGACGAAGCCGGATGGGCGACCGACCGCCAGGCCGTCGGCGGCGGTGCGGTTGTCGATGCCGAAATCCTGCACCGACACTGCGTCGTGTTGGCCGGTGTAGACGCCTAGCAGCATGCAGGGCGAATGGGTCGGCTCGGCGAACAGGCAGTGCACCGTGTCGCCGAACGCGAGCTTCAGGCCGAACGCCACGCCGCCGGGGCCGCCGCCGACGCCGCAGGGCAGGTAGACGAACAGCGGATGTTCGGCGTCAACCGTCACCCCCGCCGCCGCGAGCTGTCGCTTCAACCGCTCTGCCGCTACCGCGTAGCCGAGAAACAGGCTGGTAGAGTTTTCGTCGTCGACGAAATGGCAGTGCGGGTCGGCCTCGGCAAGGCGTCGCCCCTCGGTGACGGCGACGCTGTAATCGGCCTCGTATTCGACCACGGTGACGCCGTGCGCGCGCAGCAGGTCCTTCTTCCACTGACGGGCATCCGCCGACATGTGCACCGTGGTCTGAAACCCAAGGCGGGCGCTCATGATGCCGATCGACAGGCCCAGGTTGCCGGTCGAGCCGACCGCGATGCGATGTTGGCCGAACAGCGCCCGTGCCGCCTCGCCATCGAGCAGGGCATAGTCGTCGTCAAGCGTCAGCAGCCCATGTTGCAATGCCAGGTCCTCGGCATGCTTGAGCACCTCGTAGATGCCGCCGCGCGCTTTGATCGAGCCCGAGATCGGCAGGTGGCTGTCGAGCTTCAGCCACAGCGAGCCGGGCAGCGTCAGGCCGCTGCGTTCGGCCAGCGCCTGCTGCAGGCGCGGTGCCGGCACCAGCGGCGACTCGATCAGCCCGCCGGCGGCGCGGGTCTCGGGGAAGACGCGGGCGATATAGGGGGCGAAGCGTGCCAGTCGGTCGCTTGCGTCGGCCACATCGGCGGCGGTCAGGCCGACATCGGCCAGTGCCTCGGCGGTCGGGGCGATGGCGGGGTTGAACCAGCTGGTCTCCTCGAGCGCCATCAGCGTCTCGATCAAGGGGTAGCGGGCGCGCCAGTCGGCGAGCGACATTCCTGCAATCATCACGGCTCCTTATCGTTGTGGTGGCTGCGTTGCGGCCTGCCGGCACTGTAGCGGGGCGACATGCGGCTGACAAAGGACGATTGCTCAGCGCATGGATGACGCTGGGTCATCTGTCGCTCGTGGGGGCCGGTGCGCAGGGGTTAGGATGCACCATGTTCTCGACCGGCGCCGATGCTCAGGTACAGCCCCAGTAGCAGTGTCACGGTGGCGTAGAGGTAAAAGAGTGATGCGTATTGCAGTCCGCCGAGAAAGAACGCCGGCGCCGCGGTCTGCGGGATGAACAGGTAGATCAGGCCCTTGATCAGCGTTCCCCAGCCGATGAGGGTGACGAGCACGGGGCGCGCGCCGCCGGACCAGACATTGTGGCCGAGGACCATCGCCAGCCCGATCGGTGTCACGATCACACCGACCATGTATAGCTGTAGCGGATCGTGAGCCAGCGCAGTCACAGCCGCCACCATGGTTTGCTTGTGGGCGAACATCGCGAGCGAAATCAGCAGGCAGTAGAGCCCGATCAGGCGGCTCAGGAATGTGGTACGTGACGACATGGCGTTCTCCAGAGGGAGCCTCTTGTCGCGGTGAAACAGGATCAGTAAAGCACTGCGACCAAGGCGTGTGGCGACGAGGTCATCGGGTACGACTGGACAGGTAATTAGACACTCGATGTGACAGCCCGGTTTTGCCGCATAGCCTAGGTGTAGCTGCACGGCCGATCGTAAGCAGGTTCTGAGGTTGAAAGTCATTCAGCATCGTTGGATGTGACCGCTACACACCAGTCGGGCCGCATCGCCTGGTCCATACTGGGTCAGCTGGTTAGGGAAAGGACACAGATGCGCTACGAACTCTATTACTGGCCCACCATCCAGGGGCGCGGCGAATTCGTCCGGCTGGCCTTCGAGGCTACCGGCACCGATTATGTCGATGTAGCGCGGCTGCCCGAGGAGGATGGCGGCGGTGAGGCGGCGATCTTGCGGCTGCTGGACGGTGCGGGCGCAGCCCGCCCGCCGTTCGCGCCGCCGTTCCTGCGTGTGGGTGAGCAGCTGATCGGCCAGACTGCCAACATCCTGCTCTTTCTCGGTCCTCGTCTGGGCCTAGCCCCGCGCGGGGAGCCGGAGCGGCTGTGGCTGCACCAGCTGCAGCTAACCATCGCTGACCTGGTCGGCGAGATCCACGACACCCACCACCCCATCGCCAGCAGCCGCTACTACGAGGAGCAGAAGCGCGAAGCGAAGAGCCGTGCGGCCGACTTCCTGGCGCTGCGGCTGCCGAAGTTTCTCGACTACTTCGAGGGGGTGATCGATGCCAATCCGCGCGGCGCCGGCTGCCTGGTCGGCGCGCGGCTGTCTTATGCCGACCTGTCGATGTTCCAGGTGATCGCCGGGCTGCGCTATGCGTTTCCGCGCACCATGGCGCGGCGCGAACCGACCTGGCCCAATCTGCTGTCGCTGTACGACCGGGTGGGGGCGCTGCCGGGGCTGGCGGCTTATCTGGCCTCACCCCGGCGCTTGCCATTCAGCGAGGAGGACGTGTTCCGCCACTATCCCGAGCTAGAGGCTTGAGCCATCGCCAGGTGACGGCGCGCCTGGCGAGCGGCACAATCGCCTTGCTTATCCACCTTGCGAGGCCTGTCATGTCCAGTGCGCCGCCGGTGCGCGACGGCGCGGGCTTGCCGCTGATGCCGGGCGTGCCCGCCCTGTTCGAATTTCCAGAGGACCGCGCCGAGTTTCGCCGCTCGCTGCAGCGGCCGGGCGTCGAGCTGTACCGCGCCCACATCGTTCGCCACGCCTTCGAGCCGCATACGCACGAAGCCTTCGGCCTCGGCGCGATCGAAAGCGGGGTGGAGCGTTTCCGCTATGCCGGCGCGGAGCATCTGGCGCCGCCCGGCTCGGTGGTGCTGATGAACCCGGACGAGCTGCACACCGGCCGTGCCGAAACCGAGGGAGGCTGGCGCTATCGCATGGTCTACCTCGACCCCGAGGTGGTGGCGAGGGTCAGTGGCGAGCCGGGCTGGTGGTTCGGCGACGCGGTGCAGGTGGACGCCGCCAGCGCCCGGCGCGTCACCGGTCTGCTCGATGCGCTGTGGCAGGCCGAGGAGCCGCTGGCCTTCGACAGCCTGCTCTACGCGCTGTTGGCCGAATTTCGCCATCATGCCCGGGTGCCGCGCCCGGCGCCGGTCGGGGGCGCGTTGCGCTTTGCCCCGGTGATCGACTACCTGCGCGCCCATCTGTCGCGGCGGCTGACGCTGGACGAACTGGCCGCCGTGGCCGGGCTCAGCCCCTTCCATTTCCTGCGCCGTTTCCAGGCGCAGTACCATGCCACGCCGCAGCAGATGCTGATGGCGCTGCGTCTCTACGAAGCCAAGCGGCTGCTGGCGACGGGCCTGCCGCCGGTTCAGGTGGCCGCTGAGGCCGGGCTGGCCGACCAGGCCCACCTGACCCGCGCCTTCGTGCGCCGCTATGGTGTGACCCCGGCGCGCTACCAGCGTCAGGTGCGCCGCTAGCGCGCATCCCGCCGGGCAAGGTTGGCCAAGGCTCCGCCGCAATCTGGTACAAGACCGCCACCGCCGCGCCGCCTAGACTGGCCGCCTCGATGGAGGAATTCGCAATGTGGACTGGTGCCCTGTACGCACTGGCCGCCGGCCTGATGTGGGGGCTGGTGTTCGTCGGCCCCTTGCTGCTGCCCGAGTATCCGGCGGCGTTGCAGTCGGTGGGGCGGTATTTGGCCTTTGGATTGATCGCGCTGCCGCTCGCCTGGCTCGACCGCGCCGCGCTGCGCCAGTTGAGCCGCGCCGACTGGCTGGAGGCGCTCAAGCTCGCCCTGATTGGCAACCTGATCTATTACCTGTGCCTCGCCAGTGCCATCCAGCGCGCCGGCGGTCCGCTGCCGACGATGATCATCGGCACGCTGCCGGTGGTGATCGCCATCTGCGCCAACCTGCGCAGTGCACACCGCGACGGCCGGCTGCCATGGGCGCGGCTGGCGCCGTCGCTGCTCTTGATCGCCGTCGGCATCGCCTGCGTCAACCAGGTGGAGCTGGCCGCGCTGCGCAACGACCCCAATGCCGACCTGGCGCGCTATGCCAGCGGCGCGTTGCTGGCGCTGTTGGCGGTGGCGTGCTGGACTTGGTACCCGCTGCGCAACGCCGACTGGCTGCGCGACCACCCCGGCCGCAGCCCGCGCACTTGGGCCACCGCTCAGGGCGTGGCGACGCTGCCTTTGGCGCTCATTGGCTATGCGCTGCTATGGGCAGGGATGAAGGTCACCGGCAGTCCGTTCTCAATGCCGTTCGGTCCACGCCCGCTGGTGTTCATTGGGCTGATGGCGGCGATCGGTCTGTTTGCCTCCTGGCTCGGCACGCTGTGCTGGAACGAGGCCAGCCAGCGTCTGCCCACTGCGCTGGTCGGGCAGTTGATCGTGTTCGAGACGCTGGCGGCGCTGGCCTATGCCTTCCTGCTGCGCGGTGAGTGGCCGCAGCCGCTGACGCTGGCCGGCATCGGGTTGCTGATCGTCGGGGTGGTGCAGGCGGTGTGGGTGAAGCCGGAACCGGTGGCGGAGGAGGGGCACGAGGCGTAGGGAAGGAAACGGATGGGCGAGATTGACCAAACGGGACGTTTGGCCAACCTCGCCCGTTGCGTCAGTGCGGGCTCAGCTTGCGCCCAGGTAGTCTGGCTTGCCCAGCGGTACGCCGTTGTGGCGAAGGATGTCGTAGGCAGTGGTCAGGTGGAAGTAGAAGTTCGGCAGTACGAAGCCAAATAGATAGGTCTGGCCGGTGAAGCGGAATTCACGGCTGGGAAATGTCAGCACCACCGCTTTCTCTTCGCTGCCATCGATCTGCGCCGGGCTCAGGCTCTCGAGGAAGGTCACCGTCTTGGCCAGCCGCTCCTGCAGTTCGGCGAAGCTGGCCTCGGTGTCGGCGAAGCTCGGCACTTCGACGCCGGCCAGCCGCGCGCCACAGCCCTTGGCGATGTCGGACACGCTCTGCACCTGGCGGGTCAGCGCAAACATGTCGGGGGCGAGCCGGGCGTTGAGGAACACCTCGTGGGCAATCTGCTTTTCGTCAGCGTGAGCGGCGGCCTTGGCGAGGATGGCCGACAGGTTGTTGATGCCGCGGATCAGTACCGGGATGGACGCTTGATACATGGAGAGGGACATGCGTTGAGCTCCTGTAGGGTCGAACCGGGCGAAGGCCCGGTTCTGCTGGACATGGGGGCGAGTCGGGCGATTGCCAGGACGTCGACCCTACAAGATAGACGATACTGTCCCGCCGAACAGATCCGCTCGCTCAAGCCGCCGCCAGCGCGGCGCGGCGGTTGTTCAAGTACAACGCGCCCTCCAGAACCAGCACCGCGACCGCGGTCCAGATCGGCAGGTAGGTCAGCCACTCATTGGCGCCGATGCGCTCGCCCAAGAGCAGCGACACCAGCACCAGCAGTACCGGTTCCACATAGCTGAGCAGGCCGAACAGGCTGAAGCTGATGAGGCGACTGGCGAAGATGTAGCAGGCCAGTGCGGTGGCACTGATTACGCCCAACAGCGGCACCAGCCCCCACAGTGCGGGGTGACTGACAAACGGCGCGAACGGGGCGGCGCCGATGAACAGCAGCGCGACAGGCAGCTGGATCAGCATATCCAGCCACAGCCCGCCCAAGTGGTCGGTGCCGAGGTGGCGGCGCAACATAAAATAGGCTGGATAGCCCAGCGCTACCAGTAGCGTCTCCCACGACAGCCCACCGATGCGCAAGAGCTCGTTGGCGACGCCGGCCGTTGCGCAGCCGGCCGCTAGCCACTGCCAGCGCGACAGCTTGTCGCGGTATACCCACCGGCCGGCCAGCACCATGACCAGAGGCAGCAGGAAGTAGCCCAGTGACACCTGCAGACCGCGCCCGTGCAGCGGTGCCCACATGAACAGCCACAGCTGCACCCCGACCAGCGCCGACGAGGTGATCAGGGCCAGCAGCAGCGACGGCTGGCGGCGTAGCCGCCCGAACAACGCGCGCAGCTTGGCTGTATCGCCGCTGGCGTACAGCAGCCCGGTCAGAAACGGCAGGGTTAGCAGTAGGCGCCAGCCGAAGATCTGCTCGCCAGTCAGCGGCTCCAGCAGGGTGGAGAAGTAGTACATCCCCCCGAACAGGGCCGAGGCCCCCACCGACAGAACGACGCCCTTTAACACGGCCACTCCCGAACAATGCAATGGAAAGACGCTAGTGTAAGCAAAAGCGCTGAATCATTTTCCCGTGAATGTCGGTAAAAATGGGAAAATTTACCGAGATTTTGCACAGTATGAAAAATTCATCGCAAGGAGTGCGCCATGCCCGCCATCACCCTCGATCGCCACGACCGGCTGATCCTCGACGCCCTGCAGCAGGACGCCGGCGTGCCATTGCGTGAGTTGGCAGAACGGGTGCACCTGTCGGTGGCCACCTGCCAGCGCCGCATCACCCAGCTGCGCGCCAGCGGGGTGCTGCTGAAGGAGGTGGTGCTGGTCGACCGCGCCAAGGTGGGCCGGCCGCTGACCGTGTTCGTCTCGGTGGAGCTGGCGGTGCAGAACGATGCGCTGCTGCGCCAGTTCGAGCGGCTGATGCAGGCCGAGGTGGAGGTGACTGCTTGTTATGAGATCGCCGGCGAGGCCGACTTCATGCTGATCGTCGTTGCCGCCTCGATGGAGTCCTACCACGCCTTCACCCGCCGGCTGTTCACCAGCGACCACAATGTTCGCCAGTTCAAGAGCAACTTCGCGATGCACTGCGCCAAGTACGAGACGCGCATTCCGCTGACCGCCCCTAGCGAGGACGGTTAAGAGTCGCAGGGTAGCGCTCCCGCTAGGGGCGCTGCCATAGGCAGTACAAGTCCTATGACAAGACAGCGTAACAACGCCGGGAGGGTTTTATTAGCGACTCTAATTAACACCAGGCGAGCGGGGGCGGACTATAACGTACCGTGACGCGCGCGCAAAAAGGGGAGGAGGTGCAATGAGCGACGATCTGACAAGCAGGAAATGTACTCCCTGCCAGGGCGGCATCCCGCCGCTGGGTAAGGACGAAGCCGAAGCGCTGCTCGCTCAGGCCCCCGGCTGGCTGTTGGCCGGCTCGGGCAAGCGGCTGGAGCGCAGCTTCCTGTTCAAGAACTTCCGCGAGGCGTTCGACTTTGTGGTGGCAGTCGGCGAACTGGCCGAGACGCAGGGCCATCACCCGGACATCTCGTTCGGCTGGGGATGGGCGACCGTGTCGTGGCAGACCAAGAAGATCAAGGGGCTGCACGAGAACGATTTCATCATGGCTGCGAAGACCAGCGCACTGGCCGAGTCGCACCATCCCTAACGCCATGGCCCATATCGTGTTTGCCCCCGCCATCCAGCGATATGTTGAAAGCCCGGCGCGCGAAGTGGCCGGCGCCAGCGTCGCCGCAGTGCTGGAGGCGGTGCTGACGCTGCAACCGGAGCTGCGCGGCTATCTGTTCGACGATCAGGGCCGGCTGCGCCACCACCTGAGCGTATTCGTCGACGGCAAGGCGGTGCACGACCGGCAGCGGCTCAGCGACCCGGTTGCACCAAGTAGCGAGATCTACGTGGTGCAGGCACTGACCGGCGGTTGAGCTGACTGCGCAGCCCCGCCAGCCCGGCCGGGGGCCGCATCGTTTCCGGTTGCTGCACCCAATCCCAGGAGAGTCGTATGCGTGACCGCCTGCTCGTCGCCACTCGCAAGGGCCTGTTCACCCTCTCCGCTCAGAGTGGATGGTCGCTCAGTCCTCCCGAGTTTGTCGGCGAACCGGTCAGCATGGTGCTGACCGACCCGCGCGACGGCACGCTGTATGCCGCGCTCAACCTAGGCCATTTCGGCGTGAAACTATGGCGTCGCCGCGCTGGCGAGGCCGATTGGAGCGAATGCGCGGTGCCGGTCTACCCGCCGCAGCCGGAATCGCTGCCCGAAGCGGAGCCGGGCAACCCGCCAGTGGCACCGTGGTCGCTGCAGCAGCTCTGGTCGCTGGAGGCGGGTGGCGCCGACCAACCTGGCCGCCTGTGGGCCGGTACCATCCCCGGCGGGCTGTTCTGCTCCGATGACGGCGGTGACAGCTGGTCGTTGAACCGGCCGCTGTGGGACAGGCCGGAGCGGCTTGGCTGGTTCGGTGGCGGTTACGACTACCCGGGTATCCACTCGGTGTGCGTCGACCCGCGCGACAGTCGCCATGTCACGGTGGCGGTGTCCTGCGGCGGCGTCTGGCAGAGCCGCGACGATGGCGCGAGCTGGACCTGTACCAGCACTGGCATGCACGCCGACTACATGCCGCCGGAACGGCGCGACGATCCCAACATCCAGGACCCGCACCGGCTGGCGCAATGCGTCGGCCAGCCCGACGCGCTGTGGGTACAGCACCACAACGGCATTTTCCGTTCCTCCGACGGTGGTGCGCTGTGGCAGGACGTGGTGGCGCCGACCTCCAGCTTCGGCTTCGCGGTGGCAGTGCATCCGCACGAACCCGATACCGCCTGGTTCGTGCCGGCAGTGAAGGACGAGTGTCGCATTCCGGTGGGCGGACGCTTCATCGTGCACCGTACCCGCGACGGCGGGCAGAGCTTCGATGCGCTGGACGCCGGCCTGCCGCCCCCGCCTGTCTACGATCTGGTGTATCGGCATGGGCTGGCCGTGGATGATACCGGCCAGAGGCTGGCGATGGGGTCAACTACCGGTGGATTGTGGCTGTCCGAAAACGGAGGCGATCAGTGGCAATGCCTATCGACGCACCTGCCGCCGGTCTACGCGGTGCGCTTCGGTTGAGCCTGCTTATCGTCCTGATCAGCCAAACGGCCGCACCCCAATCAGCCAGCCGTGCAACCACAGGCCGAATACCAGCCAAGCTGCAACACCGACCAGTAGCACCTTGAAATCCCGCCCCGGCTTTACCTCGGGTGGTGGCGTGCCGGCCAGCCGGTCGCGTCGCCGCACCGACCACAGGTCAACCGCCGCCCACGCGAGGAAGCCGCCAAACAGCAGCAGGTCAGCGGGTTTGCCGTTGGAAGCCAGATGGGCCAGCGCCCACAGCAGCACGCCCAGTAGCATCGGGTGTCGCACTGCGGCGCGCAGCCGGCTGCCGCGCAGGTCGGCTGCCACCAAGAGCACGAAGGCCGGCAATGTCAGCAGGATGGTGATGTGGCGCGCCCACGGCTGCGGCAGCCACAGTTGCGACCCCTGGCCGCGCGCTAGAGCGAATCCCCAGATGATCAGCCCGAACCCGACGGCGGAGAGGAGAGAAAAGCCGCCGCGCCAGACGTTGCGGCCCAGGCTGGCGATCTGCGCTTCACGCCACGGATCGGCGACGATGCGGATCGAGTGCACGCCAAGAAACAGCAGCAGACCCAGAGCCAGGATTGTCATGAAATGTTTTCCGGTTGATTGACGATCGAATTTCGTTATTGGCGATGGCGGCTGGGCTGCCAAGGGGCGTTAGGGCCGAGGTTGTTTTGCCTCTGTCATCTTCCTCGGCGTGCGACGTGTTCGGGTCGTGCTAGGTGTCCTGTAGCGGTCGGCCAAAACGGGGCAGGTTGCTGATCCGCCGCTTGTCGGAGTCAGCAGACTGTCGTTTCGGCGCTACACCGCTGGCGAGCCGAATCCACCGTTCATGGCGCTCACCCAACTGGTTCAGGCCAAGCGGGCCTCGCTCGGCCGGCTCGCTACCGGCGAGGGAGGATGTCCCACGATGCGGTCGGGCAAGCCGTCGTCAAGGCGCGACCGTATGTCGACACTACTAACAATCCGGTCGACCTCGATGAGTTCGTATTCATCTTGCGTGGCAACGTGAAGGCCGCGATGGGGCACGGGGCCCGGTTCAACGACGAATCGGCGCGTTTCTCGTGGGGCGGGGTTGTCTGGCGTGGGCCCCATCTGGGACTAAGAGCCGCTGACAAAGCGAAGTTTCTGCAAAGCTACAATCCAGCGTGGCGGCCCGGCTAGGCACGCTGCCATAGACAGTACAAGTTGTATGGCAAGGCAGCGTAGCAACGTTGGGAGTGGGTAGAGGCTCTAACCCACATCGCCTGCGGCCGGTTCGGCCTGCTTGCTCGGGGCTGTCTGGTGGCGGGAGAAGAACGGCGCCATCGGCAGCATCGCCTCGGTCTGCGGATCGATCAGATAGTGACCGCCCATCTCCGGGGTGGAGGTGATTATCTGCGCATTGAGCAACAGGTATGGCCAGCCCAGCCGGCAGTGCCGCAGCACCAGGCAGAACAGCACGTCCAGCGCGGTGTGGAAGGATGGTCGCGACAAAGCCCTGGGGTTTGGCCGTGAGAGCACCTGTAGCGCGCTGCCGCACAACGACGAAGCGTCACTGGGGCTCGGCGCATTTGGCTAGATTGATCCGGTAGAGGGACACCTGTAGCAGTGCCAATCCCGACAGCAGGGCGGCAAAACGTTCGCCGTGCCGGTAACGACGCAGTGTCGGCTGGGCAAGCCGTAAGAGTCTGTTTACGATCTGCTGCACTCGGGTGATCCTGCGTTGAAATGACGCTCAACATGCTTATCTACTCGATAAGTACACTCCGCTTTTTCGCGCCATTTCGCCTTGGCTGACCCTTCGTTCGCGAGATCGTAAACAGGCTCTAAGAGGCAGGCCGGGCCGTTGTGCAGCATGCCTCGTCAAGGCAACGTCATCAGGGCGACCGCTAGCCAGACGGCATCGATTGCAGCCATGGCTCCCTGCACGGGTCAGGGAATAGGTCGGCTGAGGGCTGGATGTATTTGTTTCTATTTTATCGTGCTATGAATGATTAATCGGGCTCGTCAGTGTCCTGTACAAACCCACAGAGTGTGATGGCTGTGCCGATGTCGAGTGCTGGTATGACTTTGGGCAGTGTTTTGAACAAAAAAACGACAGTTGGCTGCTCAGGTAGGGCCAGTCGGCGCCTCGGATCAAACAATGCCGCCCCTTGGTCTATACCCTGTAACAAGGGGCGAGTAAGCTGATTTCAAGATGATTTGAAGGTTCTTACCACCCCATTAGGGAGGCAGGCGGCATGATGATCTTGAAAGGTACGTCGGCACGTTTCCGGGGGCAGCGCGTTGTGGAAAGCCGCGACAAGATGCTCTATATCCTTGTGAAGCCAAAACTGGATCCGGTTCATTTGCAAAAGCGTCAACGTATCCGAGCCCGGTTGAACGATCTGGATGACGCTCGCCAGTTGGCCGAGCGTTGCGCGGAACCTTGGTAGCCTAGCTTCCCGACCGAAGCAATACGGCCGCAACGTCGACAGTTCGGTCTTTCATCCTCCTGTTCACAGACAGCGACCTTCGGGTCGCTGTTGGCGTTTTTGGCGGTCGATTCCAAATTGGTGGTTGGATGGTAGTTGGCTAGTTCTGAAAAGGATGGGCCGTTGCAAGGTTGAGGTAGGGCGGTATTGGTTGGAATGGATCCAATCGTTTATTCGGAAATGCTTTCCGAAATTGCGGTGAATGGTTATGGTGGTCAAGGACACACGCTGGTGGGCACCGCCGCCTGCCATAACAACAAGAGCGCCGAACGGTCCTGGGCGCGAACCCGTCATCATTCATCACAATTAGGAATAGAGACATGCAACACAAAGCTGTGCTGACCCTGGTCGAAGTCGAGCAACTGCTGCAGGCTGCCCGTGCCGAGGCCGCCGCCAACAACTGGAACATCTCGGTCGCCGTGGTCGATGACGGCGGCCATCCGCTGGGCCTGTCGCGCATGGACAATTGCGCACCGCTGTCCGCCCACATCGCCACCGAGAAGGCACGCTCCGCCGCGCTGGGCCGCCGCGAGTCGAAGGCCTTCGAAGACATGATCAATAGTGGCCGCACCGCCTTCCTGTCGGCGCCGGTGCTGCATGCCATGCTGGAAGGCGGTGTGCCGGTGCTGGTGGACGGCCAGGTGGTTGGCGCGGTGGGCATCTCCGGCCTGACCCCGGAACTGGACGCCCGCATCGCCAAGGTGGCTATCGCTTCGCTCGCGCTGTAAGTCGGGCCGGCCGGGGGACGATCGCGTTTCGGCTAGGGTAGAGAAGAACAAAGCCCAGGTGCGCAGCAGCGCACCTGGGCTTTCTGTTGGCGACAGTGCGGTTCAGCGGGCCAGATGCGCTGCCATCATCGGCCAGATCCACTCCACGTCGGCAAGGCTCCAGCCGCCGTCCTTGGCGGCCTCGTCGAGCCGGCGCACCCGCAGCGCTGCCTCGCAGTCGGGCAGGGCGGCGAAGGCGGCGACCTCGTTCGCGTTCATCGGCCCGCCCTGATAGCCCAGCGTGATCTTGCTCGCCTCGGACAGCTCGGCGTAGTAACCCGCATCGATCGCGCACAAGTAGCGCTTGGCCGGCACGTGCAGCGCCACCAATTGCGCCACCCGCTCGCTGAAACCGTGCGCGCGCAGCCAGTCGGCGCCGAGCTTGTCGTGCGCCATTACGCCGTAGTCGCCCATGGTCTCCACCCCATCGTGCTCCAGCAGGTGGCCGACATCGTGCAGGAAGGCGGCGAGGATGATCTCCTCGTCGTCGCCGGCCTCGCGAGCCAGCACCGCGCCTTGCACTGCGTGGTCGAGCTGGGTGACCGCCTCGCCGTAGTGGCGCGGGCCGTAGGTTTCGAGCAGGCCGCGCACTGCGGTCAGGGTCTGTTCGGCCGCTTGCATCAGAACACCCGCACGCCGGTTTTCCAGACCTGTTGCACCAGCGGCACTTCGCCGTTGCCCTTGACCAGTACCAGGTCAGCGCGGCGGCCCAGCGCGATGGTGCCGCGATCGTCCAGCTTCACCGCACGCGCTGGGTTGGCGGTGACGGTGGCGATCGCCTTATCGAGCGACCAACCGGCCTGGCGTTCCAGCAGGTAGGCGGCGTGCAGCAGGCTGGCCGGTACGTAGTCGGACGACAGGATGTCGAGCAGGCCGACACGGGCCAGCTCCAGCGCGGCCACGTTGCCGGAGTGCGAACCGCCGCGTACCACGTTGGGCGCGCCCATCACGGTCAACAGGCCGGCCTGGCGGGCGGCGTCGGCCGCTTCCAGCGTGGTCGGGAATTCCGAGATCGCCACGCCGTCCTTCACCGCCTCGGTGATGTGGACGATCTCGGTATCGTCGTGGCTGGCCAGTGCGATGCCGCGGGCGCGCGCCAGTTCCACCACCGCCTGCTTGTGGCGGTCGGAGTAGGTGGCCTGCAGCTGGCGGCGGTCTTCCACCGCGTCGAGGAAGGTGTCGTCGCTCCAGGCGACCTTCTTCTTGGCGTAGTACTTCTTGTACTGCTCCAGGTCGCGGTACTGGCGCTGGCCCGGGGTGTGGTCCATCACCGATATCAGTTTCACCGCCGGGTGATCGATCAGCGGCTGCAGCTCGCGCAGCAGTTCCGGGTAGGCCAGTTCGCAGCGCAGGTGGAACAGGTGGTCGGCGCGGAACACGCCGGCCTCGTTGCCGCGGTTGATCGCCTCGAAGGAGGTGTGCAAGGTGTCGAGGCGCACGCTGTCTTGCTCCAGGTCGCCCACTGCCAATGCGTCGAATACGGTGGTGATGCCGGCCGCCACGCATTGCGCGTCGTGGGTGATCACCGCCGGCAGCACCGGCCACAGCACGCCGTTGCGCGGCATCAGGTGCTTTTCCAGATTGTCGGTGTGGATCTCGACCAAGCCCGGGATCAGGTCGCCACCCTGGCAGTCGACGGCATCGGGCTTGGCCGAAACGGTGTCGGTGATGTCGGCGATCAGGCCGTTTTCGACGGTGACGGTGCCGCGTTCGATCACGCCGTCCGGCAGCACGATGCGGGCATTGGTCAGGGTCAGGTTCATGCGGTCAGTTCCTTGGCGGTGTCGAGTCGGCGTGCCAGCGGCACGGTAAACAGTCGGTCGGCGATGGTGTCGCGGGTGGCTTCGTCATGGAAGATGCCCACCAGCGCGGCGCCGCGCGCCTTGGCTTCCTGCATCAGCGCAATCACCACCGCGCGGTTGGCGGCGTCGAGCGAGGCGGTCGGCTCGTCGAGCAGCAGGATAGGGCGTGGGGCGATCATGCCACGGGCGATGTTGACGCGCTGCTGCTCGCCGCCGGAGAAGGTGGCCGGCGGCAGGCTCCACAGCCGCTCGGAGATGTTCAGGCGCGCCAGCCATTCGCCGGCGACCACGCGGGCGGCCTCCTGGCTTTCCCCCCATTCGACCAAGGGCTCGGCGACGATGTCGAGCGCCGACACGCGCGGGATCACCCGCAGGAACTGGCTGACGTAGCCGAGGGTGTGGCGGCGCACCTCGACGATCTGGTGCGGCAGTGCGGTGGCCATGTTGACCCAGGCTCCACGGTGGAAGATGCCGATGGTGCCGGCCTGCACCAGGTAGTTGGCGTACAGCGCCTTCAAAAAGGTGCTCTTGCCGGCACCGGACGGGCCGACCAGCGCCACGCACTCGCCGGCGGCGACTTGCAGCGACACGTCGTCGAGTACCGGCAGCGCCAGGCCGTCCTGCTGGTGCAGCACGAAAGTCTTGCTCACGTTCTGAGCGTCGATCAGTAGGGTCGTCATCACTAATCCAATAATCTGTTTTCTTGACCATCGATTCCAGCAAGCATCCGGCCCGAGAGCGCGAAAGCAAGGTGGCCGCGACGCAGACAGTACAGGCCGTACGGCAAGGAGCGGCCGCCGCTGCATGTCTGATCACACTTTGCTGTGCGGCTATCGGATCGGAGGCGCACTGGAATTAGGCTTGCAGGATCGAGGAGACCAGCAGCTGCGTATACGGGTGCTGCGGGTCATCGAGAATCTGATCAGTCAGCCCGGCCTCGACCACGCGGCCCTGCTGCATCACCAGCGTGCGGTGTGCCAGCAGTCGCGCCACGCCCAGATCGTGCGTCACCATGATGACAGCGATACCGGTCTCGTGAACCAGTCGTCGGAGCAGGTCGAGGAAGCGCGCCTGTACCGACACGTCGAGGCCGCCGGTCGGCTCGTCCATGAACACCAGGCGTGGCTTGGTCACTAGGTTGCGGGCGATCTGCAGGCGCTGCTGCATGCCGCCGGAGAACTGGCTCGGGCGATCGTCCAGGCGCTCGGCGCTGATCTCGACCTTTTCCAGCCATTCGCCGGCGGTGGCGCGCAGCTCGCCGTAGTGACGCTGGCCCAGCGCCATCAGCCGTTCGCTGACGTTGGCGCCGGCCGACACGTTCATGCGCAGGCCGTCGCGGGCGTGCTGGGTGACGAAGCCCCATTCGGTGCGCGCCAGGCGGCGGCGGTCGGCTTCGGCCAAGGTGAGCAGGTCGTGCTCGGTGCCGTTGACGTCACGGAAGGTGACCTCGCCCTCGTCGGCGGCCAGCTTGCCGGCCAGCGTCGACAGCAGCGTCGACTTGCCCGAGCCGGATTCGCCGACGATGCACAGCACTTCGCCGGGGTAGAGGTCGAAGCTGACTTCGCGGCAGCCGTAACGTTGGCCGTAGCGTTTGGCGACCTGACGGACGGAAAGAATCGGGGTCATTGCTTCGCCTCCTGCTGGTGCGTGGCGCAGTAATCGGTGTCGGAGCAGACGAACATCCGGCTGCCGGCGTCGTCGGTGATGATTTCGTCGAGGTAGGACTCGGTCGAGCCGCACAGCGCGCAGTGGCTGTCCCAGGTCTGCACGTCGAACGGGTGGTCGTCGAAGGCCAGGCTTTCCACGTCGGTATAGGGCGGGATCGCGTACAGGCGCTTCTCTCGGCCGGCGCCGAATAGCAGCAGCGCCGGGCTCTGGTGCAGCTTCGGGTTGTCGAACTTCGGGATCGGCGACGGCGAGGTGAGATATCGGCCGTTCACCATCACCGGGTAGTCGTAGCTGGTGGCGATGTGGCCGTAGCGGGCGATGTCCTCGTACAGCTTCACGTGCATCAGGCCGTATTCCTGGTGGGCGTGCAGCTGGCGGGTTTCCACCTCGCTCGACTCCAGCGTGCGCAGCGGCTCCGGTTCCGGCACCTGGAACACCACCACCTGGCCGGCCTGCAGCGCGGTTTCCGGGATGCGGTGGCGGGTCTGGATCACCGTCGCCTCGCCGGTCTTCTCGGTGGTCTGCACCTGGGCGACGCGGCCGAAGAAGCGGCGGATGTTGACCGCGTTGGTGGTGTCGTCGGCGCCCTGGTCGATCACTTTCAGGGTGTCGGCCTCGCCGATGATGCTGGCGGTGACCTGGATGCCCCCGGTGCCCCAGCCGTAGGGCAGCGGCATTTCACGGCTGCCGAACGGTACTTGGTAGCCGGGGATGGCGACCGCCTTGAGCAGGCCACGGCGCAGCATGCGCTTGGTGTTTTCATCGAGGAAGCCGTAGTTGTATTCGATGTTCATGCCTCGTCCCCTTGCTGGGCGTCGAATTGCTTGCGCAGGGTGCGGATCAGCGACAGTTCGGCCTGGAAGTCCACGTAGTGCGGCAGTTTCAGGTGCTGCACGAAGCCGGACGCTTCGACGTTGTCGGTGTGGTACAGGACGAATTCCTGCTGCTGCGCCGGGGCGTGGACGTCTTCGCCCAGCTCGGCGGCGCGCAGGCTGCGGTCGACCAGCGCCATCGCCATCGCCTTGCGCTCGCCCTCGCCGAACGACAGGCCGTAGCCGCGGGTGAACTGTGGCGGCGCGGTGCGGCTGCCGGCGAACTGGTTGATCATCTGGCATTCGGTCAGCGTCACTTCGCCGATCTCGATCTCGAAACCGAGCTCTTCCGGGCACACCGTCACCGCCACTTCGCCCATGCGGATCTCGCCGGCGAAGGGGTGGCTCTCGGCGTAGCCGCGCTGGGTGGAGTAGGCGAGGCCGAGCAGGTAGCCCTCGTCGCCGCGCGCCAGGTTCTGCAGGCGGGTGGCGCGGTCGGCCGGGAACATCAGCGGCTCGCGGGTCAGGTCCTTCGGGGCCGGGTCGCCGTCGGCCGGGCGTTCCGGCTCGATCAGCCCCTCGCTGCCCAGCACGTCGAGCACGCAGGGCAGGCGCTCCGGCAGCGGCTGTTCGGCCAAGGTCGGGCTCGGCGCGCTGTCGCTGCCGGTCAGGCCGAAGTCGAGCAGGCGCTGGGTGTAGTCCGGGGTCGGGCCGAGCACCTGGCCGCCTGGCACATCCTTGAAGGTGCCGGACACGCGGCGGCGCACCCGCATTGCGGCGGTGTCGAGCGGCAGGCTGTAGCCCAGGCGCGGCAGCGTGGTGCGGAAGGCGCGCAGCAGGAACACCGCTTCGGTCACATCGCCGGACGCCTGTTTCAACGCCAGCGCGGCCAGGTCCTCGTCGTACAGCGAGCCTTCCTGCATCACCCGCGCCAGCGCCAGGCGCATCTGCCCCTTGATCTGGGCGAGGGTCAGCTCGGGGGTGTCCTGATCGCCGCGGCGGTCGGCGGCGAGCAGCTCGTAGGAATTCAGGATGGCGGTTTCCCCGCCTTTGACGGCTACATACATGATTAGATCTCCGTCACTTGGGTAGTCCGTGGCAGACCGGCCACCGCGTCGGCGCTGACCAGCAGCAGGTCGACGCCGAGCGGGAAGCGCGCGTGGTTGATCCACCAGTCGGCCCAGAAGGCGGCGGAGAGCGCGCTGGCGCCGAAGCGGCGCGGCGCGGCGAAACCGGGGCCGCAGCCCTCGACCTGGTCGGTGCCGAAGCGGGCGGTCTCGATGATCACGGTCGCCGAGCGGTCCGGGTAGGCGGCCTCGCCGGCCTTGAGGGAGGCGAGCTGCGGCACGGTCTCGCCGTCGCGTACCAACACGAAGTCGCCGTCGGCGACGGTGTCGGCAAGGCGCACGCCGGTGTGAAAGCGCAGCCAGTCGTTGGTGTCGGCGGGCAGGTTGGCCGAAAACAGGCTCACTTCCTGGTCGAGCAGGGTCAGCAGCACGGCGGCGGTGCCGGGCAACAGGCCCTGTGGGGCTGGCGGCAGCACCGGCAATGCAAGCGGCGCGAGCGGTTCGGCCAAGGCGGAGAGGACGATGCGGAAGGTGCGTTGGGCGTCGTGCACCGGCTTGTCAAATTGCGGCAGTAACATCATTCCCCCCGGACCATCGTAAAGAACTCGACCTTGCTCGCCGCGGCGGCGCGGCTGACCGTGGCGCGGCGTTCGACCAACTCGGCCTCCAGCGGCGCGATCACGCCGGCCATCAGGTCGGCATGGTGGGCCGGGCATTGCAAGAGTGCGTCGGCCAGCGCGGCCAGTTCGGCGTGGCGGGCGTTGGAGCCGCGTACCCAAGCGTGGCCGATCTGGCCCGCCAGCGACACCGAGGCACGGGTGACGCTGGCCTCGCCGAGGTTGAACTGGGCGCCGGTACCGCCGGCGCGGCCGCGAAGCATGACTAGGCCGGTTTCGGGGCGGCGCAGCCAGTGGTGTCCGGGATGGGCGGACAGGGCCGGGGCCAGCGCCTCGGCCAGCCGCTCGGGCGGGGTCAGCGCCAGGATGCGCATCCAGTGCTGACGTTGCGGGATCGTGATTGAGGTCATGGTTACCGTCGCGTCGTTATCCGAACCTGTTCACGATCTGCTGCACTCGGGTGATCCTGCGTTGAAATGCCGCTCAAACTGCTCATGGACTTCATGTCCACTCCGCGTTTTCGCGTCATTTCGCCTTGGCTGACCCTTCGTTCGCAAGATCGTAAACAGATTCTCAGAAAAAATTCATATAAACGTATAGACGACTGAATGATAATAGCCAGCAACACGGTTTTAACAGCACAATCCGGTGAAATATTTGTGACGGTTCAATGTCGAGCCTAGACGTCTAGGCTTGGTGCAAGCCGTTCGCACCGCATCCATAAAGAAGGAGATTCCATGATCGAACGTGGCTCGGGCATCGCCGTATGGCGCCAGATCGAAGGCGCCCTGGCAGAAGACATCGCCAGTGGCGCGATGCCGACCGGCGAACGCATCCCCACCGAACTGCAGCTGGCCGAACGCTTCGCGGTGAACCGCCACACCATCCGCCGCGCGGTGTCGGCGCTGGTCGAACGCGGCCTGCTACGCGTCGAGCAGGGGCGCGGCACCTTCGTGCAGGAAAACGCCATCGACTACGCGATCAGCAAGCGCACTCGCTTCTCGCAGAACATGGCGCGCCAGAACCTGCGCTCCGACATTGAGCTCATGGCGAGCGACACGGTGCCGGCCAACGCCGAGCTGGCCGAACTGCTCGACGTGGCACCGGGCAGCGAGCTGTACCGCATTAAGACCGTCAGCCGCGTCGACGGTCGCATCGTCGACACCGCGACCTTGTTCTTCCCAGCTGCGCGCTTCCCGGGGCTGCCGGCTGTGTACGCCGAGTTGCATTCGGTGACACGCACGCTGGCGCACTTCGGCGTAGCCGACTACACCCGACGCTTCACCAAGGTCAGCGCGCGGCTGCCCGATGCCGAGACGGTCGATTACCTGCATCTGCCGAAGAACCGCCCGGTGCTGCACGTGAAGTCGCTGAACGTCGACGCCCAGGGCGTCCCGGTGCAGTACGGCGTCACCCGTTTCAACGGCGACCTGGTGCAGCTGGTGATGGAAGAGGAGGGCGAGTGATGCGCTACGCGCTCTATTACGCGCCGCGTCCGGGCAGTGACTTGGCAGAGCGCGGCGCCGCTTGGCTTGGCCGCGATGCGGTGAGCGGCCAGGCGGTGGCTCGGCCGATCATGGACAGCCTGTCGGCCGAACGTTTTAGCCAGCTCACCGCCGCGCCTGCCTGCTACGGCTGGCATGCCACGCTGAAGGCGCCATTCGCGCCGGTGCCGGAGATCGGCGAGGCCGAACTGATCGCCACGACGCAGGCACTGGCGCAACGCTTCGCGCCGTTCACCGTACCGCTGCGCATCGAGACCTTGGCCGGCTTCCTGGCGCTGCGCCCTGCGGACGGCACCGCAAGCCTGGCCGAACTGGCTGCCGCCTGCATGGTCGGCCTTGCGCCACTGGCCCAGTTGCCGGACGCCGCCGCCCAAGCGCGCCGGGCCGCCAGCCTGACCGCACGCGAGCGGGCGCTGCTGGCGCGCTGGGGCTATCCCTACGTGTTCGAGTATTACCGCTTCCACCTGACGCTGAGCGACCGGTTGGCCGACCCGGCCGAGGCCGAGCGGCTCGCCACGTTGGCGGAGACACACTTCGCCGGTGGTGCGCTAACTGCCGAGATCGACGCGATCGCGCTGTTCGTCGAGCCGGCGCCTGGCGCGCCGTTCCACTGCGTCGCCCACATCGGCTTCGACGGGGAGGTGCAACGCCATGACCACTAAACGCGGACGTCTCTGGTATGTGCTCGGCCCGTCCGGCGCCGGCAAGGACTCGGTGATCAACTACGCGCGCGAGCGGCTAGGTGCCGAGGCGTGCGTGCTGTTTGCACACCGCTATATCACCCGACCGGCCGATGCCGGCGGCGAGAACCATGTGGCGCTGCGCCCCGACGAGTTTGCCCTGCGCGAGCGAGCCGGCCTGTTCGTACTGACATGGCATCGCAACGACTTGTCCTACGGTATCGGCATCGAGGTGGAGCAGTGGCTGGCGCGGGGTCTGGATGTGGTGGTGAACGGCTCGCGTTCTGCACTGCCTTTAGCCGAGCGACGCTTCCCCGGATTGATCCCGCTGTGGATCGGTGCCAGTTCCGAGGTGCTGGCGCAGCGGCTGGCAGCACGCGGTCGAGAAAGCGAGGAGCAGATACACCAGAGGTTGGCCGAAGCCGGCGCATTCAGCCCGCCGACGAATGCACGGGTGCTGCTGAATGATGGGGAGCTGGCGGAAGCGGGCGAGACGTTGCTTGCTTGGCTGCGC
Source organism: Crenobacter oryzisoli (assembly GCF_030385785.1). Taxonomy (GTDB): domain Bacteria; phylum Pseudomonadota; class Gammaproteobacteria; order Burkholderiales; family Chromobacteriaceae; genus Crenobacter_A; species Crenobacter_A oryzisoli. The sequence continues at coordinate 41,291 of NZ_JAUEDK010000015.1, read as the reverse complement.
GGAGAAACGGTTCCGCACTGAGAGGTCGGTGGCGCGGCCGGGGTTGGAGAGTCGCTGACACACCCTAGATTGGATTGGCGACGCTTATTCGAATCGAATTGTCACGATGCCGTCACTGGGCTGTAACGAGCGAGATTTAAGGTAGCGGCGTTACTCAGCTTTGTTGTGTGCAGTTACGTAGACAAATTCATCTATACGTCTAACCTTTTGGAGTGTAACCATGCAGCTCAAGTCCCTGTTCGCCGCGACCGCCGTGGCCCTCGTTTCGCTGAGCGCCACTGCCGCCAGCACGCTGACCGTCTACACTGCCCTGGAAGCGGACCAGATCAAGCCGTATGAAGAAGCGTTCGCCAAGGCCAACCCGGACATCAAGATCCGCTGGGTGCGCGAATCGACCGGCGTGATCACCGCCAAGCTGCTGTCCGAGAAGAACAACCCGCAGGCCGATGTGGTGTGGGGCCTGGCCGCCACCAGCCTGCAGGTGCTCGCGAACCAGAACATGCTGCAGCCGTACGCGCCGAAGGGTCTGGGCCAGATCACCCCGCACTTCCGCGACTCGGCTAACCCGCCGAAGTGGGTGGGCATGGACGTTTGGGCTGCCACCGTCTGTTTCAACACAGTAGAAGCGGCCAAGAAGGGCCTGCCGAAGCCGACCAGCTGGGAAGACCTGACCAAGCCGATCTACAAGGGCCAGATCGTGATGCCGCACCCGGCTTCGAGCGGCACCGGCTTCCTCGACGTATCGGCCTGGCTGCAGATGTTCGGCGAGAAGAAGGGCTGGGACTACATGGACCGCCTGCACGGCAACATCGCCCAGTACCTGCACTCGGGCTCCAAGCCGTGCACCATGGCCGCTTCGGGTGAGTACCCGATCGGCATCTCGTTCGAATACCGCGGCGCACAGCTGAAAGAGAAGGGCGCCCCGATTGACCTGATCTTCCCGAAAGAAGGCCTGGGCTGGGATCTGGAAGCCACTGCCATCATGAAGGGCACCAAGAACCTGGACGCCGCCAAGAAGCTGGCCGACTTCGCAGCCAGCCGCGAGGCGATGGAGCAGTACGACAAGAACTACGCCGTGCTGGCCATGCCGGGCGTGGCCAAGCAGAACCCGTTCATTCCGGCCGACTACTCCAAGCGTCTGGTGAAGAACAACTTCTCGTGGGCCGCCCAGGAGCGCGATTCCATCCTGAAGGAGTGGAGCAAGCGTTACGAAAGCAAGGCTGCACCGAAGAGCTGACGGGAGCTCCTCTTGCCTGATCGTCCCGTTACGCGGACGTTGACTGAAGCCGGCCGCCTGGCCGGCTTTGGTGAGCTTCCGGAGAGCCCGATGAAACCCGCCGATACCATACTCACTGCTTCCCCCTATCTTGCCGTGCACGGGCTGACCCGTCGCTACGGCGCGTTCACCGCCCTCGACGGCGTATCACTGGCGCTGCGCCATGGCGAGTTCGTCTGCCTGCTCGGCCCGTCCGGATGTGGCAAGACCACGCTGTTGCGCCAGATCGCGGGCCTCGACCTGCCCGACGACGGCCGCATCACCCTGCAGGATCGCGACATCACCCGGCTGCCACCGGCCAAGCGCGATTATGGCATCGTGTTCCAGAGCTATGCGCTGTTCCCCAACCTGACCGTGGCCGACAACATCGCCTACGGTCTGACCCCGCGCCGCGAGCGCGCCCGTCATCGCGAGCGGGTCCGCGAGCTCTTGGACATGGTCGGCCTGCCCGGCAGCGAGGACAAATACCCATCGCAGCTGTCCGGCGGCCAGCAGCAGCGCGTCGCGCTGGCGCGCGCGCTCGCCACCTCGCCGGGCCTCTTGCTGCTCGACGAGCCCTTGTCGGCGCTGGATGCGCGGGTGCGCGACAAGCTGCGCGACGAACTGAAGCGTTTGCAGAAGAAGCTCGGCGTCACCACCTTGATGGTGACCCACGACCAGGCCGAGGCGCTGGCAATTGCCGACCGGGTGGTGGTGATGAACAACGGCCGCATCGAACAGGTCGGCACGCCGGCCGAGATCTACCGCCGTCCGGCCAGCCGCTTCGTCGCCGAGTTTGTCGGCGAGGCCAACTGGCTGCCGGCACGCCGCGCCGATGCCTACAGCGTGACGGTGGGGGCTCACACCCTGAAGCTGGCCGGCGTGCCGGCCGGCGAGGCGTGCACCCTGTTCGTCCGCCCCGAGGACATCCTGGTCAAGCCGCGCTGGGAAGCGGCACCGAACACGCTGCTGGCGCGCATCGCCGATGTCAGCTTCGCCGGCGCGATGACCCGCCTGCAGCTGTTGCCCGAAGGCATGCCTGGGGTGATGCTGATCGCGGAGGTGTGCCCGTCCATGCTCAACCGCCAACCGCTGGTGCCGGGCGAGATCGTGCCGATCGAGCTGCCGGCCGAACTGCTGGTGGCCTATCCGGAGGAGCGCGCATGAGCAGCGTGGTACGACGCCCCCTACTGGCGCGGCTGGGCGCGTTAGGCCAGGCTGCCGACGGCGAAACCCGGACGGCGCAAGGCCTGGTGTGGCTGTGGGTGGCGCTGTTGGCGCTGCTGTTGGGCCTGCCGCTGCTGGCCATCCTCGGCCGCGCGCTGTTGCAGGGCGACGGCCGTCTCGGCTTTGGCCATTTCGGCGAGGTGCTCGATTCGCCCGGCCTGATGCAGGCCACGCTGAACAGCTTCGTGGTGTCGCTGACGGTGACCACCATCGTGCTGCCGCTGGCTTTCGGCTTTGCCTGGGCGCTGATGCGCAGCCGGGTGGTCGGCCGCGCGGTGTTCCGCCAGATTGCGCTGACGCCGCTCTTGGCCCCATCGCTGATGCCGGCGATTTCCATCGTTTATCTGTTTGGCAACCAGGGCATGCTGAAAAGCTGGCTGGATGGCGGCAGCATCTACGGCTTCTGGGGCATCGTGCTCGGCGAGCTGTTCTACACCTTCCCGCACGCGCTGCTGATCCTGGTGACCGCGCTTGCCAGCGCCGATGCGCGGCTATTCGAGGCGGCGCGCAGCATGGGCGCCAGTGCCTGGCGGCAGTTCTTCACCATCACCTTGCCGGGCGCGCGCTACGGCCTGCTGTCGGCGGGCCTGGTGGTATTCACTCTGGTCATCACCGACTTCGGCGTACCCAAGGTAGTGGGCGGCAACTACAACGTGCTGGCAGTGGAAGCGTACAAGCAGGTGATCGGCCAGCAGAACTTCGAACGTGGCGCGGTGGTCGGCCTGATGCTGCTGTTGCCGGCGGTGCTGGCCTTCGTGCTGGAGCGTCGCACTGCGCGGCGCCAGCAGGCGGCGATCACGGCGCGGGCGGTGCAGTACACCCCGGGCCGCGATCCGCTGCGCGACGTGGCGGCGTTTGGCCTGCTGTCGGGCGTGTCGGTGCTGCTGTTGGCGCTGCTCGGCGTCGGCATCGTCGCCTCGTTCATTGGCTACTGGCCGTACAACCTCAAGCTGACGCTGGATCACTACGACTTCAGCCAGATCGACGGTGGCTGGGCGGTGTACTTCAACAGCCTGAAGCTGGCCACCGCCACCGCGCTGCTCGGCACCCCGCTGGTGTTTCTGGGCGCCTACTGGGTGGAAAAGCTCAAGGTGGCCGGCGTCGGCCGCCAGGTGCTGCGCTTCTTCGCGATGCTGCCGATGGCGGTGCCGGGCCTGGTGCTGGGGCTCGGTTACGTGTTCTTCTTCAACCACCCGGCCAACCCGCTGAACGGCCTGTACGGCAGCCTTGCGCTGATGGTGGTGTGCACGGTGGCGCACTACTACACCACCGCCCACCTGACCGCCGCGACTGCGCTCAAGCAGCTCGACAACGAGTTCGAGGCGGTGGCCGCCTCGCTGAAGGTGCCGTTCTGGGTGACGCTGCGTCGGGTGACGCTGCCGATCTGCCTGCCGGCGCTGGTCGACGTGGCGCGCTACTTCTTCATCGCCGGCATGACCACGGTGTCGGCGCTGATCTTCCTGTACTCGCCGGACAGCAGCGTGTCGGCGGTGGCGATCATCACCATCGACGATACCGGTAACACCGCCGCCGCCGCCGCGATGGCGACGATGGTGGTGCTCACCTCGGCGCTGGTGTCGGTGCTGTTCTCACTCGTGGAGGCGTGGATGGCGCGTCGCCGGCGCTGAATCCCATCCAGTGCATCAGGCCTTGCGCGGCTCCTACCGTTTTGGTGGAGCCGTTTTTTTTGTTTGCCGCCAGGCTGGGCGGCATTCCAGCTAATAGCTTCATTTTTCAATGTAAATGAAGATATTTAATTGACATTTAAAATTAATAACATCAGAAAATATGGGGATGTTTGGTATTAGGGAACCTTCGATGAATAAGGCTAGGCTACATAAAGCCAGCAGTCTCGTTACCCTGGGTCTACGTAGTCAATTATTGATTTGGTCTTTTCATTGGCAAGACGATGGGAGTGGGCAAGGGCAGGCGAGAGCCTTGTGGCAACAACAGCGTCACCATGATGGCGTTGCGTCTTTAAGACATTAGCCAATGTCAAAGTGGTATTTAATCTACTTTTTTTGTGTAGGTTTCCAAACGGTTCGACTAGATTTAAAAAACAAGGCGGGTAGCTAAAAAATAAATAAACCATGCCATGTCAGACCAGTTAATGTCAGAAGGATACGCCAATGTTCAACAACAAGCTAAAGCGCGAGCTTTCAGTTCAGGCCGACAGAATCGTCGAGCAGGATGCGATGCTGGCTGCGATCAACCGCTCGATGGCGGTGATCGAGTTCAAGCCGGATGGCACTATTCTTACTGCCAACGACAACTTCCTGAACACGGTGGGGTACACGCTGCAGGAGGTCCAGGGCAAGCATCACCGGATCTTCTGCGAAGAGCAGTACACCCGCTCGGTAGCCTATGGCGAGTTCTGGGCCAAGCTTGGACGCGGCGAGTTTGTCGCGGGGGAGTTCAAGCGCGTGAATCGTTCGGGCCATGTCTTGTGGCTGGAGGCCTCTTACAATCCGGTGATCGGTCGTGATGGTCGTGTCGTGAAGGTCGTCAAGTTCGCCTCCGACGTGACCAAGACAGTCCATGAGGCGCACGAGCATCACAGCAAGATCAATGCGATTAGCCGCGCCATGGCGACGATCGAGTTCAATCTCGACGGCACCGTCATCACTGCTAACGACAATTTCCTGAACACGGTGGGTTTCTCGCTGAGTGAGATTCAGGGCAAGCATCACCGTCTGTTCTGTGAGCCTGGCTATGCCAGTTCACATGAGTACGTCGAGTTCTGGAACAAGCTAAACCGTGGCGAGTTCGTGTCCGGGCAGTTTCAGCGGATGCATCGCAGTGGCCGCCCCCTGTGGCTCGAGGCCTCGTACAACCCGGTGTTCAACGAGGACGGCAAGGTTTACAAGGTGGTGAAGTTCGCCATGGACATCTCCGCGCATGTGATAAGCGTCAACAAGGACGTCGAAAATGCCAAGCAAGCGTACAAGATCTCGGAGAGCACCGAGACCATCTCGGCCCAGGGCGCGTCGGTGATCGAAACGGCCGCCGCCGAGATGCGCCGTATCGCCGACAGTGCGCGTCAGTCGGCGAGCATGATCGAGGAATTGGGCGCGCAGTCATCCCAGATCACTTCGATCGTCAACACCATTCACGATATTGCCGACCAGACCAACCTGCTGGCGCTGAACGCGGCGATAGAGGCGGCACGAGCCGGCGAGCAGGGGCGGGGCTTCGCCGTGGTGGCCGACGAGGTGCGCAAGCTGGCCGAGCGCACCAGCAGCTCGACCACCGAAATCGCCGGCATGATCGACAAGATCCGCGAAGGTACCCACACCGCGATCGACAGCATGACATCGATGCTGAAGCAGGCCGAGCAGGGCGTAGTGCTGGCCAACGATGCGGGCGAGGCGATCGGCAAGATTCGTGAAAGCACCAACCAGGTGGTGCGGGTGATCAACGAGTTTTCGGCGGTCTCGGCGTTGAAAAGCACGCACTAGGGGCGAAAACCAAGGGGGTGAAACCCGGCGCTGAGCCGGGCTTTCTTATGGCTTCGGCCCAGAGGGACAGAGGGTGGATCGGCTCTCAGGCATCGGCACTGTCCGACCATCCCTCGCGGTCGCCCACCTGCAGCACCCTGTCTTCGGGCACGATGTCGCCGGCGCCTATCGTTTCCTGTGATTTGAGGGCAGTGTAGATCGGCGTGAAGTCCGGCGCGGTGGCATCGAACAGCTGGGCGAAGCTGTCGATCACGAAGTAACTCTTCTGGAAGGTGTCGATGCGGTAGCGGGTACGCATGATCCGCTCCAGATCGAAACCGATCCGGTTCGGGCTGGCGCTCTCCAGACAATACACCGACTCGGACTGGCTCGACACGATGCCGGCGCCGTAGATGCGAAGGCCGTTCGGGGTGACGATCAGGCCGAACTCGACGGTGTACCAGTAGAGCCGAGCCAGCATCGGCAGCGCGCCGAGCGCCTTGGCTTTCATCCCGCCCTGGCCGTAGGCCTGCAGGTAGTCGGCGAACACCGGGTTCATCAGCAGCGGCACATGGCCGAACAGGTCGTGGAATACGTCCGGCTCCTGCAGGTAGTCGAGCTGATGCGGCTCGCGAATCCACCAGGTGACCGGGAAGCGGCGGTTGGCCAGGTGCTCGAAGAACACCTCGTCCGGAATCAGTCCCGGCACCGCGATCAGGCGCCAGCCGGTCGCCGCGACGAGCTTTTCGTTGAGCCGTTCGAAATTAGGCACCCGGTCGGCGTCGACATCGAGCGCGGCGAGGCCATCCAGGAATTCATCACAGACCCGGCCCGGCAGCAAGGCGCACTGGCGACGGTACAGCGTTGCCCAGGTGGCATGATCTTCGGCGCTGTAGCGTTCGAGCGGCTGTGGCAGCGTGAAGTCGGCGGCATGCTCGAGGCCAGTGTTTTTGCGGGCGGTGATATCGGGAGCGACAAACTCGCTGGGGGCGTTCATGGCACGACAAATCCGGCTAGGGTTGGAACTATCAGTGTACGCAGCCACGCGCGCGGCAGGGCCGCAAAATTTGCCTGTGGCTGCGCTATTTTGCATACTTCCCGCATTAGAGTGGGTATTGGTGCGTGAAATGAGCAATGTCGATTTGGATCGCTTCGATTGTCTGATTCTGGAGGCGCTGCAGCGCGATGCGCGCGCCACGCATCAGAAACTGTCGCAGGAAGTGCCGCTGTCACCATCGCAGATCGGCCGGCGTATTCAGCGGCTGGAGGAATCCGGCGTGATCGAGGGCTACCATGTGTCGCTGCGCGCCGAGCGGCTCGGTCTGTCGGTGGTGGCATTTGCCAACGTCAGCCTTGAAAAGCATATGGAAAGCTCGCTGCGCGAATTTGCCGAGGCAATTGCCGAGCTGCCCGAGGTGCTGGACTGCTATGCGGCAGCCGGCGAGGCCGATTACCTGCTGCGCATCGTGGTGCCGGACCTGCCGTCGCTGTCGCGCTTCGTGATGAACAAGCTGATGAGCCTGCCGCTGGTGCGCAGCGTGAAATCGACGGTGACGCTGGAGGCGATCAAGCAGACCAGCCGGCTGCCGCTGCCGCCGCACTGAGAGCGGTCAAGCCCCGAGCCGGTGCGGGGCCCTTGCCCAGGCAGCGATGGCGTGGATGTCGGTCGGGCCGGTGCGGCAGCAACCGCCGATCAACCGTGCTCCGGCTGCGGCCCAGCCGCGCGCGTTGTCGGCAAATGCGGTAGCGTCGTGGGTGCCGTGCCAGCATTTGTGCACGGTGTCGTAGTCCTCGCCGGAGTTGGGGTAGACCAGCAACGGCTTGCGAGTGGCCTGGCGTGCGTCCTGTAGCAGTGGCGGGATGTGCCGGGGGGCGGTGCAGTTGACGCCGACCGCGATCAGTTGAGTGCAGTCGTCGAGTTCGGCCAGACAGTCGGCCAGCGGCTGACCTTCGCTGACATGGTGTTCGTCGCAGCAGGAGAAGCTCAGCCAGGCGCGGACGTCGGGAAATTCCTCGGTCAACAACCGCGCCAGCGCGCGTGCCTCGCTCGGGCAGGGCAGCGTCTCACAGGCCAGCAGATCTGGTCCGGCCGCCAGAAGGGCAGCGAGGCGCGGGCGGTGAAAATCCATCAGCGCTGTTTCGCTCAGGCCGTAATGGCCCCGGTATTCCGAGCCGTCGGCCAGTGTCGCCCCATAGGGGCCAACCGAGGCCGCCACCAGCGGTCGCAACCGGCCTTCCCGGTTGGCCGGGTCGGCCCAGAAGTCGTCGCGCGCCTCGCGGGCCAGCGTCACCGACAAGTGCAGTAGCGCCTCGGCTTCTTCATCCGACAGCCCTCGCCGGGCAAAGCCGGCGAAACTCGCCTGATAGCTGGCGCTGGTCGCCACATCGGCACCGGCGCGAAAATAGTCGCGATGAACGTCACGAATCAGCGCCGGTTGCTCGATCAGCAACCGCGCCGACCAGAGCGGGTCGGCCAAGTCGGCACCGCGCCGTTCCAACTCGGAGGCGAGCGCGCCATCCAGTACCAGCACATGTTGCCGCTTCAGGAACGGCGCGAGCAAGGGATCGAGGCTCACGGCTGGCTCCGCGCCAGCTCGGCCCGGCCGCCCAGCCCGTCGAAACACACGCTCAGCATGTGGGCGACGATGGCGTCGTCGTCGAGTTTGCCGTAGAGGCGCAGGTATTCCACCGCCGGGTCGCAGCTACGCGCGTAGTAGCTGAACAGGATCACGTCGTTGGGCAGGTCGCGTCGCAGCTCGCCGGCCTGCTTGGCCTCTTCGACGATCATCTCCAGCGTCTTGTTCAGCTTCAGCACCCGCGGCACATAGCGCAGGTTGCGCGTCAGCATCTCGCGCACCTGCGGGCTGGTGGACGGCAGGAAGGGCAGGCCACCGGCCAGCCGCACCCGCATCGCTGATTCGAGCAGGTCGCGCAGCCGGTCCAGCGGTGACAGCTCGGCCGGCTGGGCGGCCAGGTAGTCGAGCGTGGCATCGAGCAGGCGGATCATCACCTCGCTGACCAGCTCTTCCTTGGACTTGAAGTGCTTGTACAGGCTGGGCTTGGAGATGCCCACCTCGTTGGCGACATCGTCCATCGTCATCAGATCGAAGCCCTTGCTGGCCAGAAGCCGGGTGGTGGCATCCAGCACCGCGCTTTCGCGCAGCTGGAAAGCCTGATCCTTGAAGCTGAGTTTGCTCAAGATACTCATCGGTACCACCTTTTACTGATCGGTAGATTTTTTTCCAACCTAGTTCTACGCTTCATCTTAGCATCGTCCAAAGCACCGCCAAGCGGCAAATCCACCCAGGGTCAGCGAGGAGTCGACGTGAAGCAGAGCACGGAGCACCGCCAACGTATCGCCGTAATCGGTGCGGGTATCGCCGGGCTGGCCAGTGCCTACTTTCTGAGCCGCCGTCACGAAGTGACGCTGTACGAGGCCAACCGCTACCTGGGCGGCCATACCAACACGGTGGATGTGACGCTGGATGGTCAGACCCACCCGGTCGACACCGGTTTTCTGGTGTTCAACGATTGCACCTATCCCAATCTGATTGCGCTGTTCGCCGAGCTCGGCGTGGACGTCTATCCCAGTGACATGTCGTTTGCCGTGTCGCTGGACAACGGTGCCAGCGAGTGGGCCGGCACCGACTTCGATACCTTGTTCGCGCAGCGCCGCCACCTGCTGTCGCCGCGTTTTCTCGGCATGCTGCGCGACATCCTGCGCTTCAATACCGCTGCCGAACGCCATCTGGCCGAGGTGAGCCGCAGTGGCGTCACACTGGGGCAGCTGCTGGACGGCGGCGGCTATGGCACGGCCTTCCGGGACGCCTACTTGCTGCCGATGGCGGCGGCGATCTGGTCGAGCGCCACCAACGACATCCTGCGCTTCCCGGCCCAGACCTTCCTGCGCTTCTGTCTCAACCACGGCCTGCTGCAGATCCGCAACCGGCCGCAGTGGCGCACCGTGCTGGGAGGCGGGCGCAATTACGTGCAGCGGCTGGCCGCGCGGTTGGCGCTGGTGAAGCTGGATTACCGGGTCTGGCAGGTGCGGCGCGACGAGCAGGGCGTGGAGGTGTTCGGCACCGGCGGGCGCGAACGCTACGACGCGGTGGTGCTGGCCACCCACGCGCCCGAGACGCTGCGGCTGCTGGCCGATGCCGACGCCGACGAGATGTCGCTGCTCGGCGCGGTGCGCTACCAGCCCAACGTGGCCGTGCTGCACACCGACCCGCATCTGCTGCCACGCCGCCGCAAGGTGTGGTCGGCCTGGAACTATCTGGGCGGGGCGCAGCGCGACGGCGCCCGGCCGACCTGCGTCAGCTACCTGATCAACAAGCTGCAGCCGTTGCCCTTCGCCAGGCCAGTGATCGTGACCCTCAACCCCTTCACGATGCCCGATCCTCGCCAGGAGCTCGCCCGCTTCGACTACCACCATCCGCTGTTCGACCAGGCGGCCATCGCCGCTCAGCAGCGTCTGCCGGGCCTGCAGGGACGGCGACGGACCTGGTTTGCCGGCGCCTGGACCGGCTACGGCTTCCACGAGGACGGGCTGAAATCGGCGCTGCGGGTCGCCGATGACTTCGGCCTGGCGCCGCATTGGGCGAGGTGCTGAGATGGCGGCCGGTTATCTGCTGATCGGACGGGTGATGCACGCGCGCCTGCGCCCGGTCGCGCACCGCTTCACCTACCCGGTGTTCTGCCTGCGCCTCAACCTGGCCGAACTGGCCAGTCTGGAGAATCGCTGGTTCGGCATCGACCGCCGCCGGCCGATGTCGCTTCGGCTGCGCGACTATGGCCCGCGCGACGGTTCCGATCTGCTGACGTGGATACGCGGGGTGCTGTCCGACGCCGGGTTGCCGGCCGACGGCGAAGTGTGGCTGCAGACCTTTCCGCGCCTGTTCGGCTACGTGTTCAACCCGGTCAGCTTCTGGTACTGCCACGATGCCGGCGGGACGCTGCGCGCGGTACTGGCCGAGGTCAACAACACCTTCGGCGAACACCACCGCTACCTGCTCAGCACCGCCGACGGCGGGCCGATCGGGCCTGGCACCAAACTGGGCTGCCGCAAGCGACTGCACGTGTCGCCGTTCTGCGAGGTGGTCGGCGGCTATCGCTTCCGCTTCGTCGACCGGCCCGGGAAAAGCTTTGTCGGCATCGACTACGAAGACGAGGCCGGACTGCTGCTGCGCACCTCGATTGGCGGGCGGCTGCAACCGTGGACGCCGGCCAGTCTGCGCAATGCCCTGTTCGGCCAACCGTGGCAGGCGCTGGCGGTGATCGTGCGCATCCACTGGCAGGCGCTGCGCCTCTGGCTCAAGCGCGTGCCGTTTCACCGCAAGCCGGCCGCGCCGGAACACTCTCTCAGCCATGGTCCGGAGGTACTGCCATGACCAGCACCCACACCCTTGTCCGGCCAACCGGTGCGGCGCCGGCCGCAGCCCGCGTTTTCCTCCGTCTGCTTGGGCGACTGCGTCACGGCCACCTGCGCCTGATCGCGCCGGACGGCAGCCGGCTGCTGTTCGGCGACCTGCACCACCCGGTGCGGGCGGAGCTGCAGCTCTACGACTGGCGGGCTTGTGCCGCGATCCTGCGCGGCGGCGACATCGGCTTCGCGGAGGCCTGGCGCGATGGCTGGCTCGATACCCCTGACCTGGTGGCGCTGTTGAGTCTGGTGCTGCAGAACGAGGCGGCGATGGGGCGTGCGCTGCATGGCGGGGTGCTGGCCGGCGTCTGGTACTGGCTGCGGCACTGGTTGCGGACGAACAGCCGGGCGGGCAGCCGCCGCAACATCCATGCTCACTACGATCTGGGCAACGACTTCTACCGGCTTTGGCTCGACGAAAGCTGGAGCTACTCCTGCGCCTGGTTCGGCGGCGACTTCGGCCAGAGTCTGACGGCGGCGCAGCGGGCCAAGAATCAGCGCATCATTGAGGTGCTGGGTTTGCAGCCGGGCATGCGTGTGCTCGAGATCGGCTGCGGCTGGGGCGGCTTTGCCGAACAGGCCTGCCGGCAGGGCATCGCGGTGCACGGTGTGACGCTGTCACCCTCGCAGATGGCCTTCGCCAGTCGCCGGCTGGCTGGCCAGTCGCTGGCGACGCTGACTCTGTGTGACTACCGCGACCTGCACGGCGAATACGACGCCATCGTGTCGGTCGAGATGTTCGAGGCAGTGGGCGAGCGTTACTGGCCGGGCTACTTCAAGACGCTGCGCCGCTGCCTGAGGCCAGGAGGCCAGGCGCTGGTGCAGAGCATCACCATAGACGAGGTGCTGTTCGAGCGCTATCGGCACGGCAGCGACTTCATCCAGCAGTTCATCTTCCCCGGCGGCATGCTCCCCAGCCGCGAACGCTTCCAGTCCGCCGCCTCCCGCCAAAGGCTAGTGCTGCGTGACCGGGCCGACTTCGGCACCGACTATGCCGAAACGCTGCGGCGCTGGCGGGCCGCCTTCGAGGCGCAGCGCGAGGCAGTGCGGGCGCTGGGTTTCGACGAAGCCTTCATACGGACCTGGCTGCTCTACCTCTGCTACTGCGAGGTCGGCTTCGATGCCGGCCGCACTGGAGTGAGCCAGTTCCTGCTGCGCAAGGAGTAAGCCATGCTCAGACCATTGTTGTTAGCTGCGCTGCTGAGCCTGGCCATGCCGGCAGGCGCCGACACCCTGTGGGGCAGCGATGTGCCGGGGTCGCGCCTGGTGGGCCAGGGCGAGTTCCGCTACCTGGGCTTCGACATCTACACCGCGCGGCTGTGGAGCACCCGGCTGCCCTTCGACCACAATGCGCCGTTCGCGCTGGAACTGACCTACCACCGCTCGATCAGCCGCGAACGCTTCGTCGACAGCAGCATCGACGAGCTGCGCCGGCTGTTCGGCAACGCGCTGAGCGAGGGCAAGCTGGCGCGCTGGCGCGAGTTGATGACGCTGGCTTTCATCGACGTGGAGCCGGGCGATCAGCTGGTCGGCGTGTTCCTGCCGGGCCAGGGTTGCCGCTTCTACAGCCGTGACCGCTTGCTCGCGGTGGTGCGCGACACCGAGTTCGCGCGGGCTTTTTTCGCCATCTGGCTGGCACCCAATACCCGCGACACCGGATTGCGTGCGCAATTGACCGGGGGTGCGCCGTGAAAGCACTGTTTGCCTACGGCCTGCTTGGCTTGCCGCTGGCGATGGTGGCCCTGCCGGTGTACGTGCAGGCGCCGACCTTCTACGCCGCGCGGCTCGGCCTGCCGCTGGGGCTGACCGGCATGGTGCTGTTTGCCGCGCGGCTGTTCGACACGGTGCAGGATCCGTGGCTGGGCCGGCTGATAGATGCGCTGTACCAGCGGGGTCAGCTACGCCGCCTGCTGTGGGGTGCGGCGCTGCTGCTCGCGCTGGCCTTCTACGGGCTGTGGCGGCCTCCGCTAGGCGGCGCGACCGCACTGGCGGTCTGGTTCGCGCTAATGCTGGCGGGCTGCTATCTGGCGCACAGTGTGCTCAACATCGCCTATCTCGCCTGGGGGGCTAGGTTGGCCGAACGCCAGCGGGTCGCCGCCGCCGCGTGGCGCGAAGGCGCGGGGCTGGTCGGTGTGGTGGTCGCCAGCGTGGTGCCGGCCTGGCTGCTACATCAGCCGGCAGCCTTGGCCGAACGCGGCCTGGGCGGATTCGTGCTGGGTTTTGCTCTGCTGCTGGGCGTGGCGCTGGCCGCGCTGTTTGCCGCCGCGCCGGTGTGGTGCGAGCGCGGCGAGCCGGCCCGCTCCAACTGGCGCGCGCCACTGGCCAATCCGGCGTTTCGCCGTCTGCTGCTGCCGTATTTTCTCAATGCGCTGTCGGTGTCGATTCCGGCGACGCTGGCGCTGTTCTTCATCGACGATCGCATCGGCGCCCCTCAGTGGGCCGGCGGCTTCCTGGCCGCCTATTTCCTGGCCGGTGCGGCCGGCTTGCCGGCCTGGACCCGCTTGGCGGGCTGGCTCGGCGTGGCTAGCGCCTGGCGCTGGGGCATGCTGGCGGCGGTGGTCGCCTTCGCCTCGGCCGTCACGCTGGGGCCGGGCGAGGCATGGGCCTACCTCGCCGTGTGCGTGTTGGCTGGCTTGGCGCTGGGGGCGGACCTGGCATTGCCGCCGGTGCTGCTGGCACGGCTGATTCCGGCAGAGCAGGCACCGGCCGGCTATTTCGGTCTGTGGAGCTTGCTCGGCAAGCTGGCATTGGCCCTGTCCGGCTTGGCGCTGCCGTTGCTCGCTCAGCTGGGGTACCGGCCCGGCCATGCCGGGGAAGCCGGCCTGGCTCTGGCGCTGGTGTATGCAGGTCTGCCCTGTCTGATCAAACTGCTGGCGCTCGTGACCCTGCGGGGCGGCTGGCTGGAGAGGCCTGTGGCTGCCGCATCTTAGCCGCCGCCTTCAGGAGGAGATCATGAAGCGTTCTGCTGTGTTGCTTGGGGTGAGTATGCTGCTTGGAGCCTGTGTATCGCCTGACGTCAGTCACTACCGTAACGAGCAGCCGGCCTTCGATCCGGCCAGCTACTTTGTTGGCACTACCGACGCCTGGGGGATGTTCCAGAAGCGCAGCGGCGAGGTGGTGAAGCGCTTCCGGGTGGTGGTGAAAGGTCGGCTGGACGACGGACGGCTGATTCTCGACGAGAGCTTCCGTTACAGCGACGGCAGCACGCAGCGGCGCGTCTGGATCCTGGTGAAGCAGCCTGATGGGCGCTGGCAGGGCACCGCCGGCGACGTGGTCGGCGTGGCGCGCGGCGAGGGCGCCGGCAATGCGTTGCACTGGCAGTACACGCTGCGCCTGCCGGTGGACGGCAGCGAGTACGAGGTGGCGATGGACGACTGGATGTACCTGATCGATGCCGACACGCTGGTCAACCGCACCCGCATGAGCAAGCTCGGCTTCGAGCTCGGCAATGTGACGCTGTTCTTCCGCAAGCGGCAGAAAGATTGATCATGCTGCTTCCCTACAACCCTCCGCGCCACGACTGGCGGGGCTGCCGGGTCTGGATCATCGGCGCCTCCAGCGGCATCGGCCGGGCGCTGGCGCAGTCGCTGCTGGCGCAGGGTGCGCGCGTGGCCCTGTCAGCCCGCCATGCCGAGCGTCTGGATGAGGTGGCAGCCGGTTCGGCCATGGCGCTGGTGCTGCCGCTGGATGCCGCTGATCTTGCTGCCTGGTCCGACGCGTATGCCACAGTGCATCAGCACTGGGGCGGGCTGGACCTGATACTGTTCTGTGCCGCCGAATACCGACCGCAACGCAGCTGGGAGCTACAGGCGGCCGAGGTGAAGCGCATGCTGGAGGTGAACCTGGCGAGCGTCTATTACGGGGTGGAAACAGTGCTGCCTGCCATGCTGGCCGAAGGCCGCGGCGGTATCGCGGTGATCGCCAGCGTGGCCGGCTATCTCGGTCTGCCCGGCGCCACCGTATACGGGCCGACCAAGGCGGCGCTGATCAACCTGGCTGAGCTGCTCTACTGCGACCTACACGGCAAGGGCCTGGCAGTGTACTTGATCAACCCTGGCTTCGTGAAGACGCCGCTTACCGCCAAGAACGCCTTCGCCATGCCGGCGCTGCAGACGCCGGAACAGGCGGCCACCGCGATTTTGCACGGCATCGAGCGCGGCCGTTTCGAGATTCACTTTCCGCGCCGTTTCACCCTGTGGATGAAGCTGGCGCAGCTGCTGCCCTACCGTCTGAGGCTCAGGCAGCTAGGCAGGGCGCTGGGTGGCTAGAGAGGGCTTATTCGCGGGCTGCGCAGGCGCCGGCTGCGGCCAGCTCCTCGAGCAGCGCGGCGGTAGCGCTGCCGCTGACCGTGAACGGATCAAGCGCCGGGGTGGTCGAATATTTCAGCAGCAGCGACAGGTTGACCTTGTCGAGTCGCACCTTGGCCATGGTCCAGTTGGCGTAATGGCGGGAGTCGATCTCCTGATACTGCAACAGGGTCAGACCGGTGTGACGCGGGTCGTGCTGCAGGGTGGCGAACAGGCGGTTTACCTGTTCACGCCCACCTTCCAATACCTGTACGAACACATCCCCGCTGAAGCCGAGCATGCCGGTGATGCCGTTGGCGAGGTTGTGACGGGACGAGGCAGCGATGATCTCTTCGATGAGCTCGTGGCCGATGGGCTTGCAGGCCCGACTGGCGTATATCAAGCGTACCAGCATGCTACCTCCCGCTTCAGGTCATTTCATCAGCGCCAGGAACTCGCGCCGCAGGTTGGCGTCGCGCAGGAACGAGCCGCGCATCACGCTGTTGATCATCTTCGATTCGGTGTCCTTCACGCCGCGCCAGTGCATGCAGAAGTGGTCGGCTTCCATCACGATGGCGAGGCCGTCCGGCTGCAGACGCTCCATCAAGAGGTCGGCCACTTGCGACACGGCCTCTTCCTGAATCTGCGGGCGGCTCATCACCCACTCGATCAGGCGGGCATACTTCGACAGGCCGATCAGGTTGGAGTGCTCGTTCGGCATTACGCCGACCCACACCTTGCCAATGATCGGGCACAGGTGATGCGAGCAGGCGCTACGCACCCGGATCGGGCCGACGATCATCAGCTCATTCAGCTGCTCGATGTTCGGAAACTCGGTCACCGGCGGGATCTGCTTGTAACGGCCTCGGAACACTTCCTGGATGTACATTTTGGCGACGCGGCGCGCGGTGTCCTGGGTGTTGTGGTCGCTATCGGTATCGATGACCAGGCTTTCCAGCACCCCTTGCAGCTTGCTGCGAACCTCTTCCTGAAGCAGGTCGAGCTCGCCTTCTTTCACGAAGGCGGAGATATTGTCATTGGCGTGAAAGCGGGCCCCCGCAGCCTGGATCCGTGCGCGAATGCGTTCCGATACCGGTTGTTCTGGGGTACTGCCGGAAGAAGTGTCTATGGGCATGGGATTCATATTGCTGAAGTGGCTAGCTTCAGCCTAGTTGATCTGTCGGGATTGACTATGTGGCCGAGCCATTTTCGGGTCCGGACGGGCTTCGGTCATTCGGTCAGCGCCGGGCAAGCCCATGGCGGAACCGGGGCGGTCAGGCCGTCCTCCCCCGTTAGTGTAAAGACGAAGAAAATGCGGGGGCAAGTCGTACTTGCAGCGAATTCCACCCCACCTGTCGGATAGCATGGCATCGGGGCTGACAGAGTGGAAAATTTTAGCCATTTTTATGCAACAACCATGTCGGCACGGCTGGTGAAGACCCGGTTGCGGCCGGCATGTTTGGCCCGGTAAAGCGCGGCATCTGCTTGGGCGAGCATCTGTTCCGGTGTCATTGCCGCTTCGCTACGGCAGGTGTAGAGCCCTGCACTCACCGTCACATTCCCCTTGTCATTGCGGTCCCGGGCCAACTGTAGCGCCATGACGGCACAACGGAAGCGCTCGGCGATCTTGAGTGCCGTGTCCTCGTCGGTATTCGGCAGGATCGCGACAAACTCCTCCCCGCCGAAACGGGCCACTACATCGCCTTCGCGCAGCTGGCTGGCCAGGCAGCGGGCAATCTTGCGGATGCACCGGTCACCGGCCAGGTGGCCGTGGCGGTCGTTGTATTGCTTGAAGAAATCAATGTCCACCATTAAGAGTGAAAACGGGCGGCCATGGCGTCGCTGCGAAGCGACTTCGCGGCTCAGCGCGGTGTCGAAATAGCGACGCGAGAACAAGCCGGTCAGCCCGTCGCGGATCGATTCTTCGTAGGCATGCAGGTAGGAGGATCGCAGCCGCTGCTGCATCTTCAGCACCTCGTAGAGCAGGGCGCCCAGGATGATTGCCGCGGCGGACAACTCGAAGAAGCGCGAGGTGTACCAGCCGACGGTGAAGCGTGCCGCGCCAGCGAAGTTCACCAGCAGATACAGGATGTAGGAGTAGCTGCCCAGGGCCAGCCAGCCATAGAAGCTGTGACGCAGTCGTGTCACCCACAGAATGCTGGTGAGGGCGGCGACCCAGGCCATTACCATCATGAAGCCGACCCCGCCGTAGGCAAGCGTAGCGTAGCTGCCCGACGGGCTGATCAACAGCGGTAGCCGGGTGCCTTCAATGAAGAGGAACCGGTCCAGTGCCAGCGTGACGACGGCCGGTCCGAAGACAAAGCCGCCCAGCGCCCAGTTCAGGTGGCGCTTGGGGACAGTGTGATTGGGCGACAGTTTGAGCAGCAGCATCGCCAGCACGATCAGCAACGGAAAGCCGCAGAGCCGGGTGATCCACATCCATACGCCGACATGGCTGCGGCTGCCCAGATAGCCCACCTCGCTGAACACCCCGGGCGAAGTGGCAACCTGCATTGCCGCCATCAGCGCGGAATAGCCGAACGCGCTACCCAACAGGCCGACCGTGGTCCGACGGGTGAGGTAAAACTGCAACGTGATCAGGTAGGCGATGATGCTGTTGTTGACGGCCAGGGCGGTGGCGAATACCGGGAACAGGACAGGCACCTTGGGTGCCTGGGCGCTGGCATACGGAAAGATCGCTGCGGCGGCAATGGTCATCAGCGTGGCGACCGAGCCTGCGGTCAGCCGGCTCAAGCGAGTCGGCGCCGCTGTAAAGCCATCCTGCATGGGGGTCAGTTTGGTAATGGATGAGGCCCTGAATTTTATAAGGTTTTCCTATAATTCAGTTAATAAATCATATGGATTGTTGTTTTTGGTGTAATTATTTTATTGACATGTTACATATTCAGAACACCGAACGGCCGGTCAGCGTGGTGAAGTGCTCCAGCGCCATCGCGCCAGCCAGCGAGTTGCCGTTCTCGTCGAGGGCCGGTGACCACACCGCGACGGCGAGTTCGCCCGGCAGGATTGCCAGGATGCCGCCGCCAACGCCACTCTTGGCTGGCAGGCCTACCCGGAAGGCGAAGTCGCCGGCTGCGTCGTAGGTGCCGCAGGTCAACAGGATGGCGTTGATCCGTTTGGCCTCGCTCGGGGTCAACAGCGCCTCGCCGCTGGCGGGTACGGTACCGTGGTTGGCTAGTAACAGTCCGGCGGTGGCGAGCTCCTGGCAGCTCATCCGCACTGCGCACTGGCGGAAGTAGCTTTGCAGCACCGTGTCGACCGGGCTGTCGAGATTACCAAAGCTCTTGATGAAGTTGGCCATCGCCGCGTTGCGATAGCCGTGCTCGGCCTCAGATTCGGCCACCGCCGAGTCGAAGTTGAGATCGGTGGCACCGCTCAAGCGCCGCAGAAATTCCAGCACGGCGCGGTCGGCCTGCACGAAGTGGCGGCACAGCACGTCGGTGATCACCAGGGCGCCGGCATTGATGAACGGGTTGCGCGGGATGCCTTGCTCATGCTCCAGCTGTACCAGTGAGTTGAACGGGTTGCCCGACGGCTCGCGGCCCACTCGCTGCCACAGGGTTTCCTTCTTCATCCGCAGCGCCATGAGTAGCGTGAACAGCTTGGAGATACTCTGGATGGAGAAGCGCTCGTCGGCGTCGCCCACTGCAAAGCGCCGACCATCCAGCGTATGCACCGCCATCGCGAACTTGTCGGCCGGCACCTTGGCCAGCTCCGGAATGTAGTCGGCGACCCGGCCCTGCGCGGCGAGCGGGCGCACTTTGGCAGCGATGGTCTCTAGGATGGCTTGATAGTCGGGGGAGGCGGTCATGGTTGCGCTCGTCTGTGAAACGTTGGCCGAAGGCCCCGCTAAGTGCACCGGGGGCACCGGAATAAAAAAAGGCCCGATCATGATCGGGCCTCGTTCGGATGACAAGCGGTCGTGCCGCGCGATTTCTCAGGCAGAAGGCGGCGCGTCCCGGTCAGCGGTCGGCATTTTCCCACAGCAGCGCGGCGCTGTCCTGAGCCGGAGCAGGGGAGGGGGTGCCACCATTGCGACGCTCGACGCGGTGCTGCAGATACTGCAGCAGCATGCGTACCGGCCGGCCGGTGGCGCCTTCCTTGCGGCTGGCGGTGCCGGCGATGTCCAGGTGCGCCCAGTCGGTCTCGCCGACGAAGCGCGACAGGAAGCAGGCAGCGGTGATGCTGCCGGCCGCCTTGCCGCCGATGTTGGCGAGATCCGCAAACGGGCTGTCGAGCTGCTTCTGGTAGTCGTCGAACAGCGGCATCGGCCAGACGCGGTCGCCGCTGTCGTCCCCCGCGGCGATCAGCTCGCGTGCCAGCGACTGCTTGTTGCAGAACAGGCCGCTGGCCACATGGCCGAGTGCCACCACGCAGGCGCCGGTCAGCGTCGCCACGTCGATCAGCACCGCCGGCTTGAAGCGCAACGCGTAGGTCAGCGCGTCGCACAGCAAGAGCCGCCCTTCGGCGTCGGTGTTGAGCACCTCGATGGTCTGACCGGACATCGTGGTGACGATATCGCCCGGGCGCAGTGCCTGGCCCGAGGGCAGGTTTTCGCAGGTCGGGATAACCACCACCAGGTTCAGCGGTAGCATCAGCGCCTGCACCGCGCGGAACACTCCGAGCAGCGCGGCGGCGCCGGCCATGTCGTACTTCATCGCGTCCATGTCGGCGGCCGGCTTCAGTGAGATGCCGCCGGCGTCGAAGGTGATGCCCTTGCCGACCAGCACCACTGGTGCTTCATCGGAGTTGGCCGCGCCGCGATGCTCCAGCACGATCAGCCGAGGCGGCTCTACCGAACCTTGGGCCACCGCCAGGAAGGAGCCCATCTTGAGCTCGGCGATCTGCGTCTCGTCCAGCACCTCCACGCGGCTAGCAGTGCCTTCGGCTAACTGCTGCGCCACGTCGGCAAGATAGGACGGGGTGCAGACATTACCCGGCAGGTTCGCGAGGTCGCGGGTCAGCACCAGGCCATCGGCAGTGGCGCGGCCACGCACCAGGCCGGTCTCTCCGTCCTTTAGCTCGCGTCGACCCGGCACGCCCAGCGCGATCTTCACCACGCCGGGGGCAGGTTCGCTGCGGCGCTTGAACGGCTCGAAGCGGTACAGCGCTTCGGCAAACGCCACCACCGCCTGTTCGACCTTCCAGTCGAGGCTGCGCTCGCGCACATAGAGCTCGGGCAGATAGGCGACCACCTCGGTGGCCTTGAGTCCGGCGAGGGCGGTGCCGGCGGCTTGGCAGGCCTTCGTGTACTCGGCACCGTGGAAATCCTTCTCCTTGCCGAGGCCCACCAGCAACACCCGGCTGCACGGCAGTTTCGGCACATAGGGCAAGAGCAGGGTGCTGCCGAGCTTGGCGTCGAA
This sequence comes from Crenobacter oryzisoli, assembly GCF_030385785.1. GTDB lineage: Bacteria > Pseudomonadota > Gammaproteobacteria > Burkholderiales > Chromobacteriaceae > Crenobacter_A > Crenobacter_A oryzisoli. Next base: position 20,280 of record NZ_JAUEDK010000015.1, on the reverse strand, counting down.
GCTGCCGCGCTTCACCGCCTCGGAGAGCGCGCCGTCGCCGTCGCGGTTCAGTGCGCAGGCCGCGATGCTCAGTTTGCCCGATTCATACACGCCGACAATCACGCAGTCGGTACGCTGCTTGTCCGGTCGGCCACTGGTGACGGTAAATTCCGTTGTTGGCTTGTTCAACATGTTCATTCCTTACGCTTGGGCCAGCAGGCACGAGCTGTGCGTGCCACCTCCCAATGACTTCAGTACCGGCACCTCCTGCGCGCACCGTTCCTGCGCCTGCGGGCAGCGGGTGCGGAACACGCAGCCGGACGGCGGGTTGATCGGGCTGGGCAGGTCGCCTTGCAGGATCTGGATCTGCTTGTTCTTTTCCAGGCGCGGGTCGGGGATCGGGATTGCCGACAAGAGCGCGCGGGTGTACGGATGGCTCGGGCGGGCATACAGCGCCTGCTTCTCTGCCAGCTCCATCTCGCGGCCCAGATACATCACCAGGATGCGGTCGGAGATGTGCTTCACCACCGCCAGGTCGTGGGCGATGAAGATCAACGCCAGGCCCATCTCGCGCTGCAAAGCTTTCAGCAGGTTGATGATCTGCGCCTGGATCGACACGTCCAACGCCGACACCGGCTCGTCGCAGATGATCAGCTTCGGCTCCAGGATCAGCGCGCGGGCGATGCCGATGCGTTGGCACTGACCACCCGAGAACTCGTGCGGGTAGCGGTTGATCATCTGCTCGCGCAGGCCGACCTTGGCCATCATCGCCTTGACGCGCTTCATTACTTCGTCGGCCGACAGTTCGGGACGGTGCACGCGTAGCGGCTCGCCGATGATCTGTGCGACGGTCATGCGCGGGTTGAGCGACGCCAGCGGGTCTTGGAAGATCATCTGGATGTCTTTACGGACGTGCAGCCAATCCTGGTCGCTGCCCCTGCGCAGGTCCCGGCCCATCCAGACGATCTCGCCACCGGTGGCGGGGATCAGGTTGAGGATGGCGCGGGACAGTGTCGACTTGCCGCAGCCGGATTCGCCGACCACGCCGAGCGTCTCGCCCGGATACAGGTCGAAGCTGACGCCGTCGACGGCCTTCAGGGTTTTTTTCGGGGTCCAGGGCCAGGCGTTGCTGTTCTTCACCTGGAAGTGCACCTTGACGTTGCGAACCGACAGCAGCGGTTGTTGGGCGTGATCAGGCATGGGCCACCTCGCGGATGTCGATCAGTTCGTGGGCAGACTTGTGGCAGGCGCGCAGCACGCGGCCATCGTGTTCGGCCGGCATCAGCGGCGGCAGCTCGGTGGCGCAGCGGTTGCTTACGTGGCTGCAGCGTTCGGCGAATGGGCAGCCCTTGGGCGGTTGCGCCATGTTCGGCGGATTGCCCGGGATGCTGACCAGTTCGCTGCCATCGTGGTCAAGGCGCGGCAGCGCACCCAACAGGCCGATGGTGTAGGGGTGGCTGGCCCGGTAGAACAGGCTGTCGGCGTCGCCCTGTTCCATCACGCGGCCGCCGTACATCACCAGCACCTTCTCGCACAGCCCGGCGACCACGCCGAGGTCATGGGTGATCATCACGATGGCGGTGCCGAAGTCGCGCTGCAGGTCCTTCAACAGTTGCAGGATCTGCGCCTGCACCGTCACGTCCAGTGCGGTGGTCGGCTCGTCGGCGATCAGCACTTCCGGTTCGCACAACAAGGCCATCGCGATCATCACGCGCTGGCGCATGCCGCCCGAGAACTCGTGCGGGTACATATCGATGCGCCGTGCCGCTTCGGGGATGCGCACCGCTTCCAAGAGTTCGATCGCGCGCTTCTTCGCCTCGCGGCGGGTCATGCCCTTGTGCAGCTCCAGCACCTCGGTCATCTGCCGCTCCACCGTCAGGTAGGGGTTCAGCGAGGTCATCGGATCCTGGAAGATCATCGACAGGCGGTCACCGCGGATGCCGTTGAGCTCCTTTGCCGACATGGACAAGAGGTTCTGGCCCTTGTACAGCGCTTCACCGTTGGTCTGGCCGTTCTTGGCCAGGAGCCCCATCAGTGCCAGCACGGTCTGGCTCTTGCCGGAGCCGGATTCGCCGACGATGCCGAGGGTCTGGCCGCGTTCCAGTTCGAAATTGACGCCGTTCACGGCGCTGACGATACCGTCGTTGGTCTGGAACTGGACCCCGAGGTTGCGTACTTTCAACAGACTCATCGGGGTCTCCTCAACGATCTTTCGGGTCGAGCGCGTCGCGCATGCCGTCGCCGATATAGTTGGCGCAATACAGGGTGACCGACAGCAGGCCGGCCGGGAACAGCAGGATCCACGGAGTGCTCTCCATCACGCCGGTGCCGTCCTGGATCAGTACGCCCCAGCTGGTCATTGGCTCTTGCACGCCCAGGCCCAGGAAGGACAGCACCGATTCGGTGAGAATCACGCCCGGCACGGTGACGGTGGTGTAGATCACCACGATGCCCAGCAGGTTGGGTACCACGTGGCGGAAGATGATGCTGCTGGTCGACACGCCGATGGCGCGCGCCGCCTCGATGTACTCCTTGGACTTGATCGACAGCGTCTGGCCGCGCACCACGCGCGCCATGTCCATCCACGAGAACACGGTGATGGTCAGCACCACCAGATAGAACTCGCGGCCAAGCAGGGTCACCATCAGGATGGCGATCAACAGGTACGGTACCGCGTACATCATGTCCACCAGGCGCATCATCACCGTGTCGACCTTGCCGCCAAGGAAGCCGGCGGTGGCGCCCCAGACGATGCCGACGGTGACCGAGGACAGGGTGGCCAGGAAGCCGACCATCAGCGAGATGCGGCCGCCGATCAGGCAGCGCACCAGCAGGTCGCGGCCGAGCTCGTCGGTGCCGAACAGGTGCCAGCTCTGGGCGGTCGGCGCCATGCTCATCGCGTCCCAGTCGGTGTCGGAGTAGGTGTGCGGCAGGAACATCGGGCCGAACACACAGGCGAGCGTGATCAGCACCAGGATGACCAGGCTGGCGACGGCGGCCTTGTTGCGCAGGAAACGCTCGCGCGCGTCGCGCCACGGGCTGCGGCCCTCGACCGGCGCGGCCGCGAGGTTGGCCGACAGGGTGTCGGCCAGGGTGCTTTGTTTAGCTTTGAACATAATCGGGCCTCACCTCAGTAGCGGATCTTCGGATCGAGCAGCGCGTAGGCGAGGTCGACCAGCAGGTTGAGCAGCACGGCGACCACGGTCACCAGCACCACCAGGCCGAGCACCAGCGTGTAGTCGCGGTTGCTGGCGCCGTTGACGATCAGCTTGCCGATGCCCGGCAGCGAGAACACCGATTCGGTCACCACCGCGGCGGTGATCGACGAGATCGCCAGCGGGCCGATCACCGACACCACCGGCATCAGCGCCGGCTTGAGGGCGTGGCGGAACACTATGGTGGACAGCCCCAGGCCCTTGGCGCGGGCGGTGCGGATGAAGTTGCTGTTCAGCACCTCGATCAGGCTGCCGCGCATTACCCGGCCGATCGTCGAGATGTTGATGAAGGTCAGCAAGGCCATCGGCAGCACCATGTAGGCGAACTTGAAGTCGTCCCAGCCGCCGGCCGGCAGCCACTTGAACCAGATGGCGAACACCATGATCAGCACCGGGCCGATCACGAAGGAGGGGAAGGCGCTACCGATGTTGCCGATCAGCATCACCAGGTAGTCGACCAGGCTGTTCTGGCGCAGTGCGGAGAGGATGCCGAGGCCGACGCCGATCACGACCGAGATCAGCAGCGAGCCGCCACCGATCGCCAGCGACACCGGCAGGGCTTTGGCCACCAGATCGTTGACGCTCCAGTCGGCGTAACGGAACGAGGCGCCCAGATCGCCTTCAAGCAGGCTCTTCAGGTAGTAGAGATATTGCTGCCACAGGGGCAGGTCGAGATGGTACTTGGCTTGCAGGTTGGCCAGCACCGCGGCGGACAGCTTGCGTTCACCATCGAACGGGCCGCCAGGGGTGGCGTGCAGCATCAGGTAGCAGACAGTGACGACCAGCAACAGCGTCGGGATGGTCATCAGCACGCGGCGGAAAGTATAGGACCACATGGGAGTAACTCCGGTCGGCCTCGCGCATGGGTCGCAGGCGCAGGTGCAGGCGCACCGACACCGCCCATCCCCTCGTGAGGGCAGGCGAACACCACGACGGACCGACAATACGTCAAACTCGGGCACGCCGCCGGCTGGGCCGGCGGGCGCCTGGATCTCAGTGGGGGCGGGTAGCCCCCGACCCGGCACCGTCATCCACCTGCTGCAAGGGAAGGCAGTGCCGGGCAGTGCTCGACATCCTCATGGACCTGATGCCCACTTCGGTGTCGCAGCACTATCCGCCCTGCCTGCCCGCCGCTCGCGACGGTGGAGAACGCTGCCTACACGGTCATACGCTTAGCGCTTGACGATGTACAGGTCCTTGCTGCGATACCGGTCCATCGGGTTCTTCAGCGAGTAGCCACCGACATACGGCTTCACCAGACGCGGCAGCGTGTATTGCAACAGCGGCAGCATCGGGTAGTCGTCCATCACCAGCTTGGCCGCTTGGGTCAGCAGTGCCTTGCGCTTGGCCACGTCTTGGGTTTCGTTGCCCTGCTTGATCAGCGCTTCGGCCTTTTGGTTGCAGTTGAAGTTGTCGTTCTGGGTCGAACCGCACTGCACCAGGGTCAGGAAGGTGGTAGCGTCGTTGTAGTCGGCCACCCAGCCGTTGCGGGCGATCTGGTAGTCGCCGTCGTGACGCTTCTTCAGCAGCACCTTGAATTCCATGCTCTCCATCTGGGTGTCTAGACCGAGCTTGGTCTTCCACTCGGAGGCGGCGAAGATCGCCATCTTCTTATGGTATTCGCTGGTGTTATACGCGAAGCGGATCTTGGTGCCCGGCTTCACGCCTGCGTCGGCCAGCAGCTTCTTGGCCTCTTCGACGCGCTTGGCCATCGGCCACTTCGACCACTCGTAGGTGGTCACATCGGCGCCCTTGACGCCGCGCACGACCACGCCGTAGGACGGCATTTGGCCGTCGGCGGTGACCTTCTGCGCCAGTACGTCACGGTCGATCACCATGGTCAGCGCCTTGCGCACGCGCACGTCCTTCAGCAACGGGTCCTTGTTGTTGAACGAGTAGTAGCGCAGGCCGAGCATCGGTGCGTTCTTGATCTCTTTCGGGAATTCCTGCTTGTACTTGGAGTAGGTGCCGGACGGCAGCTGGTACACCCAGTCGTTCTGGCCGGACTGGAACAGCTTCACGTCGGTGTTCTCATCCTCGACCGGCAGGTAGGTCACGCGGGTCAGCTGCACGTTCTTGACGTCCCAGTACTTCGGGTTCTTTTCCATGATCAGCTTGCTGTTGACCTGCCAGTCTTTCAGCACGAAGGCGCCGTTGCTGACCATCTTGCCCGGCTTGGTCCAGTCCTTGCCGAACTTGTCGACCACGGCCTTGTTGACCGGGCCGAGGTTCAGGTTGGACACCAGGTCCGGCATGAACGCCACCGGGTACGGGGTCTTCACTTCCAGCGTGTACTTGTCGATCGCCTTCACGCCCAGTGCGGTCACCGGCTTCTTGCCCTCGGTGATTTCCTGGCCGTTCAGGATGAAGATGCCGTAGGTCGAGGCGTACGGCGAAGCGGTCTTCGGATCGACGAAGCGCTGCCAGCCGTAGACGAAGTCGCCGGCGACCACCGGGTCGCCGTTCGACCACACCGCGTTCTTACGCAGGTGGAACACCCAGGTAGTCGGGTCTTTCTGTTCCCACTTCTCGGCCACGCCCGGTACCACCACGCCGTCGCTGTTGGTGGCGGTGAGGCCTTCGAACAGGTCGCGGGTGATGTTGTTGGCGCCGACCGACTCGGCCAGTGCCGGGTCGAGCGTCTCGGTTTCGGAAGCGTTATTGCGGATCAGTTCCTGCTTGGCGTCGAGCTGGACGCCGGCCGGAACCTTGGCGGCGAAGGCGCTGCCGGCGAAGGCCAGGGTCAGCGAAGCGGCGAGCAGGTGCAGCGTGGTCTTGTTGTGCATTTAAGCGAATCTCCCTCTATTTCTCGTCACCGGTTGGAGCGGGGTCTGCCGCCCCTTGGCCAGTGCTGATTTGTGTCGACGCGATCGGGTCGTCGTCGTGATTGGCGGAGCGGTGCTGGCGGCTTATGAACGACGCATTCGGACCGCCCGACAATCAGGCTGCGAGTATTTCAGAAGGATTTGGGCCGATCTACTCACAAAATTTTATGTGGAATGCGGTTTTGTTATAGGGGCGGGCCTACTTGAAACCGGCAGGGGAGAGGGAGTGGGAAGGTGGCTTGTGGCAGGCAGATCGTGTAAGTGTCGACAGCATGGCTGGAGGCATTTTCGGCGAAGTGGTGCAAACGACTTACTAAACCGCCGTGATAGTGCATGTTGTTACTATAATATTTGCTTATCGAATTTTAATTTTTTGTTGAGGCGTGTTATATGTTGAGGTTCTACCGTACAGGGGTCCGACATGATCCGATTTCGCCAGCTAGAAGCGTTTCGCTGCCTGATGATCGCCGGTACCAGCGTTGGTGCAGCGCGGCGTATGCATGTGACCCAACCGGCCATCAGCCGTCTGATTGCCGATCTGGAAGAAGACCTGGGCTTTCGCCTGTTCAACCGTAACAAGGGGCGGCTTGAGCCGACAGTGGCCGGCGTGCGCTTCTTCAATGCCGTGGAGGAGAACTTCCTGGGGCTGGAACGGCTGAAACAGGAAGCGGCCAACATCCGCGAGTCAGCCGCAGAGGGGCTGACGGTGGCCTGTCTGCCTGTGATCGCCAGCTCGGTGCTGCCGTTGATCCTGAAGGAGTTTTTCCAACATCACCCGGACGCGCCGATCAAGGTCGACTCGAACACCGTACCGGAGATCATGGTGTCCTTGCAAGACCTGAAGGCCGACGTGGCGCTGAGCCTGGCCTTTCCGCCTATTGCCGGCATCGAGGTCGAGCCCTTGCTGAGCGCGCGCCAGTTGTGCGCCATGCCGGCCGACCACCGCTTGGCCGAGCTTGATGTGGTGACGCCGGAAGATCTGCAGGGCGAGATGATGATTGGCTGGCTGCCCAACAAGGCGCAGACCTACGCGGCGGAGCAGGGCAGCCTGCACGATGCCGGGGTTAGCCCGCGCTTCATGGTGAAGACCCAAACCTCGCACACCCGCTATGCGATGGTGGCGAACGGCCTGGGCGTGTCGATCGTCGAGCCGTTCGCGGCCAGTATCTGGCAGGCGCACGGGGTAGTGCTAAGGCCGTTCCAGACGGAGCTGCGCCTCGACTATGTGGTGGCCTGTCCGAGCAATGGACTGCGCTCGGAACTGGTGCAGGACTTCCGCGCTGCGGTGTTCAAAGTGATGCGCAATTACGATTTCGGCGTCGGTGCTGAGGTGCAGTGCAACTGAAACCGCGCCGCACCCGTGCTGGTGCCGCACGGCAGAAACCGACATACTAACGGGGTTGATCATTTTTGCCGAAACAGGATCGCCCCATGCCTTTGCCCGCTCCCGCCGCTCCGCGTGAACGCCTTCACACCCGCCACATCCGTATCCAGGGCTATCGCCGCGACGACGGCCTCTGGGATATCGAAGGCCACCTCACCGACGTGAAGGACCATGAGGTACAGCTGGCTTCGGGGCCGCGTGCTGCCGGCCTGCCCATCCACGAGATGTGGCTGCGCCTGACCGTCGACGCCACGCTGACCATCCGCGATGCCTGTGCCGCCACCGATGCGATGCCTTATCAGGACAGCTGCGACACTATCACTGCGGTCTATCGCCAGTTGATCGGCCTGCGCATCGCGCCGGGCTTTACCAAGAAGGTGCGCGAGCTGTTTGGCGGGGTGCGCGGCTGTACCCACATCACCGAGCTGATCGGCACGGTGGCCACCGGGGCTTACCAGACCCTGGTGGGCCAGCTGCCGATGCCGGAGGACCGAAAGCCTTTCCAGCTCGACGGCTGCCATGCGCTTGATACCACCGGCCCGATAGTGGCGCGTTTCTATCCGCGCTGGTATCGCGGCGAAGGCGAGCGCCGCTAACAAAACCCCTTGGTGTTGTTATGCGACCTTGCCGTACTACTTGTACTGTCTGCGGCCGCATGCCTAGCCAAGGCCGCTTCGCTGAGTTTTGTTAGAGCCTGTTTACGATCTCGCGAAGGAAGGGTCAGCCAAGGCGAAATGGCGCGAAAAAGCGGAGTGTACTTATCGAGTAGATAAGCATGTTGAGCGTCATTTCAACGCAGGATCACCCGAGTGCAGCAGATCGTAAACAGGCTCTTAGCGGCGCTAAGCCCGACTCAGTGCTCGGCCGGTTCGGCCAGCGCCGTGCCCTTGTCGGCAATCCCAGCAGGCTTGCCCTGCCAGTAGCCGGCCAGCAGCGAGCCCGAGATGTTGTGCCACACCGAGAACAGCGCGCCGGGCAGGGCGGTCAGTACGGTGAAATAGGTCTTGCCGAGCTGGGCGGCGAGGCCGGAGTTCTGCATGCCGACCTCGATCGCCAGCGTGCGGCACACCGATTCGTCGAAGCCCAGCAGTCGCCCGCCCCAGTAACCTCCCAACAGCCCCAACCCATTGTGCAGGATCACCGCTGCGATCACCGTCAGGCCGACACTGGCGATGTGGGCCTGGCTGCCGGCGACGATAGCCGCGATCAGCGTGACGATCGCAATCATCGAGACCAGCGGCAGCCACGGCTCGATGCGGCGTACCTGGGCCGAGAACAGCCGGAACGCCAACAGGCCCAGGCCGATAGGCAGGATGACGATCTGCAGGATGCCGGTGAGCATGCCGACCATGTCGACGGCGATGGCCGCGTCGACATACAGTCGGGTGAGCAGAGGGGTAGCGATGACGCCGACCAGCGTCGACAGCGAGGAGATCGTCACTGACAGCGCCACGTCGCCGCGGGCGAGATAGATGATCACATTCGATGCGGTACCGCTGGCGACGCTACCGACCAGCACCATGCCGGTGGTGAGTTCCGGCGGCAGCTGGAAGGCCTTGGCGATCAGCCAGGCGGCCAGCGGCATCACCAGATAGTGCAGCACGATGCCGGCGGCGACCGGGCCGGGGCGGGTGAGCACGCGCTTGAAGTCGGCCGGGGTCAGCGTCAGCCCCATCGCGAACATGATCACCGCCAGCATCAGACCGGTATGTGGCAGGACGGGGGTGAAGCTGGCCGGGGTGAAGTAGGCGACGGTCGACAGCAGAATGGCCCAGAGCGGGAAAAGGCGGGTGATGTTGGCAAGCATATCCTCGAGCCCGATCGGCGGGCCTGGTGATGGCAGAGGCGCCATGCTACCGAATTGCATTTCCTGTGCATATTGTTGGTTCTGCATGGAATCTAGGGAATTCGGGGCTGGGCGACCAAAGGGCGCGTTTCTGCGAACTGGGGTTTTGTCGGTCTTGCCCGACCGGCGAGGTCCTTTCTTTTGCTTCACCAAAAGAAAGGAGCCAAAGAAAAGGTGACCCCACGACGCCGGCCCGCTTTGCGGGCTTCCCTGCGGGCGCCACGGCCAACGGGCGGCTGCGCAACTCGAGCCGACTACGTCGGCACTCGAACAGTGCTCGCCGACTACCCCCGTTGGCCGCGCCGTCCTCGGCGGCGTCGAAGGGAAATCGGTGACCGTAGGTGATGCCCACGACATTGCCCGGTTTGAAAAGCTGCGTGTCATTCGGCTCATAGATTGGCTGCCGGCTTTTTAACCGTCCGAATTCACTTTTGCTGCAATGATCCTGCCCATCCCCTTTTGCGCTGCCGAGCGATCGTCAAGCGGCCGGGTTTTAAGCCGCCGCATGTTCGAGCGCCGCGACGTTGGCGCGGTGCGAGTTCGGCGGCGCCCGGACGCTTGGCAGGCGCGAGGGAAGCCGAAGGTCAGCGCATCGGGGGTCGCCTTTCTTTGCTTCCTTTCTTTGGCAAAGCAAAGAAAGGAAGTCGCCGGTCGGGCGAGACCGACAAAGCTACAGTCCAAACCGACCTCCCCTAAATTTCGCAAAGAACCCTGTCGTTTGCGGGCAGCATGCTGCACAGGTGATCTAGAGAGAGAAGAGGCTGAATGCGATGCTGGCAGCCGGACAAATACGCCCTGACCTGCTGGCTGGCGCACGAGAGGCCAGGGTGTGTCCGCAATGTCACGTTACGGCCATGCAAGGATCGACGGTTCGACCCCGCCCAACACTGCCTCGGGATGGGTGCGCTGTAGCAGCTTCTCGATCTCGACGACGCGCCAGCGTGGTACGTCGACCATCAGCAGGATCTGACCACGTTCAATCGCACGCCGGAACGGCTTCAGCCGGGTATTGGGGGCCGAACTGCCGATCATGCTCGACGACCAAGCGCCAAACAGCACACCGGCCACGCCGGTGGCCAGCACCACGCTGCCCCATGGCAACCCCGTGTCGGACAGCACGACGAAGGCGCCGACCAGACCCGCGAACAAACCGGTGGCCCCGCCGACTACCGCGCCCAACTCGGCGCCGTGCACGATATCGGATTCTTGCAGCAGGTTCGCCCGGTGCAGGGTGGACAGGTCCAGGCCGTCCTTGGCGAGAAAGTGGATGTGCTTTTCTTCGATCTTGGCGAGCAACAGGTCGTTCATGATCCGCTGCGCGCTGAGGAGCTCGGGGATGAGGTAGTAGATCCGTTTGCGCATGCTGCACCTCCCGGATTCCATTGAAACAGTGTTAGCCACCACGCGAGGTACTTCTACTATTTATATACTTCGCCTCCCGGCATACCGAACCGGCTGCCGGGCGGTTGGGAACGCGGCCGCGACCGCCTCCCATCGCTGTGCTGAATCCGCTTGTCACCGAGGGTGCAAGCCGTTCGGTCTACGCTGCCATTGTCCGCGTCCTGCGGTCCGGCCGCGACACGCGATGTGCTAAGTTGAAACCAGTTTGGCGAGTCGTTGCAGGGCGCTTTCCCTCGCTCCGCTTGAGGGGGCGGATGCGGCCGATTTGCTCGCCAACGTGATCCGGCCTGTTCTCTGACCGGTGATGTCAACCCGCCGCCCTGATGGGGTGGGGAGGGTAGGTGGCCACGCAGGGTCGAGCAAATGGCACTCGCAATCGCACTGGTTCTCATCGTTGTTGCCGCCGTCCTATTCCACGTCATGAGTCCGTGGTGGCTGACCCCATTGGCGTCGAACTGGGGTCAGATCGATTTCACGCTCGCCATCACCATCGTGATCACCGGGGTTGTCTTCATCATCATCAATCTGTTCGTGGCCTACGCGGTGATCCGCTACCGCCATCACAGCGGCCAGCGGGCTGCATACCAGCCCGAGAACAAGAAACTGGAGAGCTGGCTGATCGGGATCACCACGGTGGGCATTGTCGCCATGCTGGCACCTGGGCTGCTCGTGTATGCCAAGCTGATCAACCCGCCAGACAATGCGCTGGTCCTGGAGGTGGTAGGCCAGCAGTGGCAGTGGAGCTTCCGCTTTCCCGGCAAGGACGGCCAACTGGGCAGCTCCGGCGTCGAGCACATCAACGCGGGCAATCCGTTCGGCCTGAATCCGCTCGACCCTCGCGGTCAGGACGATGTGCTGGTACAGGGCAATGAAGTGCACTTGCCATTGGGGCGGCCGGTCAAGGTGTTGCTGCGATCCAAGGACGTACTGCACGACTTTTACGTGCAGCCGTTCCGTGCCCGGATGAACCTGGTGCCGGGCATGGTCACGCATTTCTGGTTCACCCCGACCAAGGTCGGGCGCTTCGAAATCCTGTGCGCGCAGCTGTGTGGGGTCGGTCACTACAATATGCGCGGCATGGTTGTGGTGGAGGACGAGGCCGCGTTCCAGCGCTGGTTCGCCAGCCAGCCGACGTTCCATCAGACGATGACCACGTCGGCGAAGACGATGGGGGGAGAAGCCTTGGTCAAGCAGGGGGCTATGCTCGCTCAGTCGCAGGGCTGCTTCGCCTGCCACAGCACCGATGGCAGCGCCCGGGTCGGCCCGACCTGGAAGGGTCTGTACGGCAAGACGGAAACCTTCAGCGACGAGACGACGGCCAAGGTCGACGAGGCCTATCTGCATCATTTCATCCGCAACCCGACCGCCAAGGTGCCCAAGGGCTATCCGCCCATCATGCCCAAGTTCGACCTGAGCGATCAGCAGCTGGCGGCGCTGGTTGCGTATATTGAATCATTGGGCAAAGGCAAGGACGCCGTGGCTCAAAAATAACAGCAAGTCGCGGCGCAGGGCCGCTTTCGGACATCAGGGGGAGGCAAGCAAGGCGTCGCTTCGCGGCAAACCAAGGAGGCCACATGGCTTACTCCCACGGCGACGGGCATCACCCGCCGCAAAGCTTCTGGACCCGTTACGTCTGGAGTCAGGATCACAAGGTCATCTCGATCCAGTACACAATCACCGCGATCGTGATCGGGCTGGTCGGCCTTGTATTGTCCAACCTGATGCGGCTGCAGCTGGGCTTTCCGGGCCTCGTTCCCTTTATCGATCCCGCTCACTATTACCAGTTCGTCACCATGCACGGCATGATCATGGTGATCTATCTGCTCACCGCCTTGTTCCTCGGCGGCTTCGGCAACTACCTGATCCCGCTGATGGTCGGTGCGCGCGACATGGTGTTCCCGTTCCTGAACATGCTCAGCTACTGGGTTTACCTGCTCGCGGTGCTGGTGCTGGTCGCCAGTTTCTTCACGCCCGGGGGGCCGACCGGTGCCGGCTGGACGCTGTACCCGCCACAGGCGATCCTGCCCGGCACACCCGGCGACGGCGCCGGCATCATCCTGATGCTGGTGTCGCTGCTGATCTTCATCGTCGCGGCGACGATGGGCGGGCTCAACTATGTGACCACGGTGCTGCAGGCACGCACCGAGGGGATGACACTGATGCGGTTGCCGCTGACGGTGTGGGGCATCTTCATGGCGACCATTCTGGCGCTGTTGGCGTTTCCGGCGTTGTTCGTCAGTGGGGTAATGATGCTGCTCGACAAGACGCTCGGCACCAGCTTCTTCATGCCCGCGCTGATGTCGCTGGGGCAGGCGCTCGGTTACAAGGGCGGCAGCCCCTTGCTGTTCCAGCACTTGTTCTGGTTCTTCGGCCACCCCGAGGTGTACATCGTCGCGTTGCCGGCTTTCGGTATCGTGTCCGACCTGATCAGCACCCATGCGCGCAAGAACATCTTCGGCTATCGGTTGATGGTGTGGGCGATCGTGGCGATCGGCGTGTTAAGCGTGGTGGTGTGGGCGCACCATATGTTCGTCAGCGGCATGAACCCGTACTTCGGTTTCTTCTTCGCAACGACCACGCTGATCATCGCGATCCCGACCGCGATCAAGGTCTACAACTGGGTGCTGACGCTGTGGCGCGGCAACATACACCTGACGGTGCCGATGCTGTTCGCGATCGGCTTTATCAGCATGTTCGCGATCGGCGGCCTTACCGGGCTGTTCCTCGGCAACGTCAGTGTCGACATCCCGCTGTCCAATACCTATTTCGTGGTGGCGCACTTCCACATGGTGATGGGGGTGGCGCCGATCCTGGTGGTGTTCGGCGGCATCTACCACTGGTTCCCCAAGGTGACCGGGCGGATGCTGAACGACACGCTCGGCCAGCTGCATTTCTGGATTACCTTCATCGGCACCTACCTGATCTATTTTCCGATGCACTACCTGGGCTTTCTCGGTATGCCGAGGCGCTACTACGCCTATGAGAACTACCAGTTCATCCCGCCTTCGGCGCAGGTGCTGAACGAGTTCATCACCGTTGTCGCGCTGATCGTCGGCGTTGCCCAGTTCTTGTTCGTGTTCAACCTGGCGTGGAGCGTGTTCAAGGGCCGGGCGGCTAGCAGCAACCCGTGGGGAGGAACCACGCTGGAATGGCAAACACCCGACACCCCACCGGTGCACGGCAACTGGGGGGAGACGCTGCCGGTGGTGTACCGCTGGGCCTATGAATACAGCGTTCCCGGGGAAGCCCGGGACTTCGTGCCGCAGAACCTGGCGCCGGAAGGTGAGGGCGAAGGCGAGTAGGAGCGAGGATGATGGGCACGGTAATCCCGATGGATGGAGTTCGAAGCCAGAGCGGTCGTTCGCGTCCCGGCAAGGTGGGCCTGTGGGTGTTCCTGGCGGTGGTGACGATGTTGTTCACGCTGCTGCTGTTCGCCTACCTGATGCGCATGCAGTTTGCCGACTGGCGCGCGCTGCCGCTGCCGTGGCAGCTGTGGTTGAGCACGGTGCTGCTTGCTGCGAGCAGCACCGCGTTGTTCATCGCTCACCGGTGCGTGCAGCGCGGGAGGTGGCGCGAGGTGCGCGCGTTCGTGCTGGCGGGCGGCGCCTGTGCCGCCGCTTTCGTCGCCGGCCAGCTCTGGGCATGGCAGCAGCTGGCCGAGCAGCATTATCTGGTCGCGGGCAATCCGGCCAACAGCTTCTTCTACCTGCTCACCGGCCTGCACGGCCTGCACGTGCTCGGTGGCCTGATCGGCCTCGCGCTGACCATGGCCCGACTGAGGCGCGGCAGTGAGCAGGCCGGCGGGTACGTGCAGCTGTGCGCCCGCTACTGGCACTTTCTGTTCGCGGTATGGCTGGTGCTGTTCACGGTGATGGGGACGGTGACGCCAGCGCTGGCGAGGTCGATCTGCGGCGGTTTGCTTAGTTAAGGTCGGCCGACTCGTCACCCGCAGTGCATGAAGAGGTGAACGGACATGGAGCAGCACTCCCAACCCACCGCTCAGGACCTTTCTGGCCTGCCCTCCGGCTGGCGGGGCTTCGTCGCCGACTGGTCATCGGACCAACGGGCGTTCAAGGTGTCGTGGGGCAAGGCGATGATGTGGATCTTCCTCGTCAGCGACACCTTCGTGTTCAGCTGCTTCCTGATCGGCTACATGACGGTGCGGATCTCCACCACCGTAGTCTGGCCCAAGCCGCGCGAAGTGTTTGCGCTGTCGATCGGTGGCGTGTCGGTGCCGCTGCTGTTGATCGCCATCATGACCTTCATCCTGATCAGCAGCAGCGGCACGATGGCGATGGCGGTGCACTTCGCCTACCTGCGCGATCGGGCCAAGGCCGCTGCGCTGATGCTTGCCACCGCTGCGTTTGGAGCGACCTTCGTCAGCTTGCAGGCGTTCGAATGGACCCATCTGATCCTCGGCGAAGGGGTGCGGCCTTGGGGCAGCTCGCTGGGGGCGGCGCAGTTCGGCGCGAGCTTCTTCATGATCACCGGCTTTCACGGCCTGCATGTCACCGCCGGAGTGATCTACCTCCTGACCGTCGCGTACCGGGTGCTGAAGGGCCGCTACGAGAAGAGCGGCAACTACCAGATCGTCGAGATTGCCGGCCTGTACTGGCACTTTGTTGATCTGGTGTGGGTGTTTATTTTTGCGTTGTTCTATCTGTGGTGAGGTGAGCGAGATGTCGGCACAACACACCCATCCCGGCGGCCACGCCAGCGGTCAGCAGCACCCGATTAGCCTGTACCTGAAGGTATGGGGGATGCTATTCGTGCTGAGCACGTTTTCCTACCTGGTCGACTACTTCAACATCCAGGGCTTCTTGCGCTGGTTCCTGATCGTCGCGTTCATGTTGATGAAGGCCGGGCTGATCATCGGCGTGTTCATGCACATGCGTTGGGAGCGGCTGGCGCTGATGGTCGCGATCCTGCTGCCGCCGCTGTGCTTGATGGTGCTGATCGGCATGATGCAGGCGGAGGCTCGTTACACCTACTCGACGCGCGGCCAGTTTTTCAGCAACGCCCCGGTGGCGGATAGCACGAAGGCGAAGGGAGGCGGTACTAGGGAGTAACTCGGGTGCACAGCCGAACGGGCAGAATCATTACGCGAACCGTCGTTGCGCTGATTGCGCTGTTGGCCGTGCTGATCGCGGTAGCCGTCGTCGTTCTCGCCACGTTCGATTGGAACCGCGTGCGCCCCTGGGTCGACGACAAGGTGTCGCAGGCGATCGCTCGCCCGTTTGCGATCAACGGCGACCTGAAGATAAGCTGGCGGTGCCCTAGCGGCGAAACGGGCTGGCGCGCCTGGGTGCCGTGGCCGCGTTTCTCGGCCAGCCGCATTGTCATCGGCAACCCGGACTGGGCGAAACGCAAGGACTTCGCGACGCTCGACCAGGTCGACTTCGAGGTCGAAGCGTGGCCGCTGACCGAGCAGCGGATCGTGATCCCGGTCATCAATCTGGTGAACCCCTCGCTCGACTTCGAACGGCTGCGAGACGGCCGCAACAACTGGACGTTCAAGCCGCCATCGGCCAAGCCGACAGGCTGGACGCTCGCTCTGCACGACATCGCATTCGCGAAGGGCCACATCGCTTACGCCGATGAATTGGCACAGGCGAATCTACAGGCAACCGTCGATACGCTCGGCAAGCCGATCCCGTTCGCCGAGGTGCTGAAGCAACAGGCGGGACGGTCGACGCCGTCCGGCGCTGCGGTGCGAGCCAATCCGGCACCGGCGGGTGCACAGCCTTACGCACTCGGGCTGGTCGTGAAGGGCAGCTACAAAGACACGGCGGTGGACGGCGACGGCAAGCTCGGCGGCTTGCTGGCACTGCAGGACGCGAGTCGGCCGTTCCCGATCCACGCCAATCTGCGTTACGGCGATACGCGCATCGTGGCGGTCGGCACGTTGACTTATCCGATGCATCTGGCCGCGCTCGATCTGCGCCTGTGGCTGTCCGGCGTCAGCATGGCGCATCTTTACCCGCTCACCGGCCTGACGCTGCCCGCAACCCCGCCATACGCGACCGACGGACACCTGTCCGGCCAGCTGCGCTCGTCCGGCAGCGTCTTCAAGTACGAAAATTTTACCGGCAGGGTCGGCGGCAGCGATCTGAGCGGTTCGCTGACCTATGCCGCGCGGCAACCGCGCCCGTTGCTGACCGGAGACGTCGTGTCGAAACAGCTGCGCTTCGTCGACCTGGCACCGCTGATCGGCGCCGATACCAAGGCGAGCAAGCTGCAGCGCGGCGACACGACGGCGCAGCCGGCCGGCAAGAAGCTGCCGGTCGAGCGATTCCGGACCGAGCGCTGGGCGTCTATCGACGCGGACGTGCGCTTCACCGGCCAGCGAATCATCCGGCAGGCCAGCCTGCCGCTCCAGAACCTCTCCACCCATTTGACGCTGAAGGACGGCGTGCTGTCGCTCGATCCGCTGCGCTTCGGCGTCGCGGGCGGGGAGCTCGATTCAACGCTGCGGCTCGACGGCCGCCGCACGCCGATGGCCGGGCGGATGAATCTCAGCGTGCGGCATGTGAAGCTGAAGCAGCTGTTTCCGACCATCGCGGTGATGCAGAGCAGTTTCGGCGAACTGCAGGGCGATGCCGTGTTGTCGGCGACCGGTAATTCGATCGCGGCGCTGTTGGGGTCGTCGAACGGTGAGGTGAAGCTGCTGATGAACAATGGGGCGATCAGTGGGACGCTGCTCGAAGAAGCGGGGCTCAATGTCGCGAACATCGTGTTGTATAAGCTGTTCGGCGACAAGACGGTGAAGATCCACTGCGCGGCGGCTGATTTCGTCGCGACCCAGGGCCGGCTCGATTCGCGGCTGTTCGCGATCGACACCGAAGACGCGCTGATCACGATAAGCGGCCAGATCAACCTCGCGACCGAGCGGATGGATCTGACGGTGCACCCGCAGGCGAAGGGGCTGCGCGTGTTGTCGTTGCGCTCGCCGCTGTATGTGAAGGGCTCGTTCTCCAAGCCCGATGTCGGCGTCAACACTGGCGTGCTGCTGCTGCGTGGCGGCTCGGCTCTGGGGTTGGTGCTGCTTGCCCCACCACTGGCCGCGCTGCTGCCGCTGACAGCAATAAGCCCAGGCTCGGACACGTCGTGTCAGACGATGCTAGCGAGGATGCGGACGCCGCCACGGGTGCCCGCAAAGGCCGGCCGCTGAGTTCGCGTGGTGTCGGAAGCTGCGGGCATTGAGAAAATTCGTGGAATTTGTAGGGAACAGGAGGTTGGGTTAGTGACCTTGTCGGTCTCGTCAAAGAAAAGCCCCAAAGAAAAGAGATCCCGACGATGCCGGCCCGCTCCGCGGGCTGCCCTGCGGACGCCACGGCCAACGGGAGGCTGCACAGCTCGCGCCGGCGATACGGGCACTCGGACAGTGCTCGCTGACAACTCCCCTTGGCCGCGTCGTCCTCGGCGGCGTTGAAGGCAGATCAGTCCACCCCGGCACCATTGCCAGTGACCAGTACCGGTGCGGTATAGCCTGCCGGCTTGTCGCCCACGTTTGCGCCGCCGTACATCATCCCCTGCATCTCGTTGCTGAAGAAGTAATACGGGAACGGGATCTCCGGCGCGCTGACGGCATCGAGCCGCGCGGTCAACTCCAGCGGCAGCGTGAAATCTAGCGCCTTCAGATTCGCCTCCAGCTGATCCGGCCGCGTCGCGCCGACGATCACGCTGCCCACGCCCGGCCGGTTGGCAACCCAGTTGAGCGCCACCGCCGACATTGTCTGGCCGGCCTCGTTCGCCACCCGTTCCAGCTCGGCGACGATCGCCCAGTTGCGTTCGGTGAACTTGCGGAACGCCGGGTTCGGGCTGTCCTTCAGCGCCTCGAGCCGTCCTGTGCCTGCACCATCGACCCGGTACTTGCCGGACAGCAGGCCGCTGGCGAGCGGGCTCCAGGCGGTGACGCCGATGCCAAGCTCGGTGGCGAGGCGCGTGAACTCGTGTTCGAGATTGCGCTCGGCCAACGAATACTGCAGCTGTAGCGCGGTCAGCGGCTCCCAGCCGCGCCATTCGGCCAACGTTTGCGCCCGCGCCGCGTACCAGGCCGGCACGTCAGAGAAACCGATGTAACGGACCTTGCCGGCGCGTACTAGGTCGTCGAGCGTGCGCATCACTTCCTCGACCGGCGTGATCATGTCCCACGCGTGCAGGTAGTAGAGGTCGAGGTAGTCGGTGTTCAGGCGTTTGAGCGATGCGTCGACGGCATGCAGGATGTTCTTGCGGCCGTTGCCGCCGCCGTTCGCATTCTGGCCGGGACCGAGGTTGAAGGTGAACTTGCTCGCCAGCACCACCCTGTCACGCGCCTGACGGGCAGCGACGAATTCGCCCAGCCAAGTCTCGCTGGTGCCGCCGGTGTACACGTCGGCGGTGTCGATGAAGTTGCCGCCGGCATCGAGGTAGGTGTCGAACAAGAGCTGCGCGGCAGTCTTGTCCGAGCCCCAGCCCCATTCGGTGCCGAAGGTCATCGCGCCGAACGAGAGCCGGCTGACGCGCAGGCCGCTGCGGCCCAGGATGTAGTAGTGATCGAGGGACATGGCGTGCTCCAGACTGGTGGAAAGACAACTGCATAATAGGCGGTGCATTTGCAGAGAAAAATGCTGATAACCTTTTCAGGTTATTAAGCAAAAACTTTGCAATGAAGCTCGATCAACTCGATGGCATCGTGGCGTTCGTGACGGTGGCGCAAAAGCGCAGTTTCACCGTGGCCGCAGCCCAGCTCGAAGTGAAGGTACCTACAGTGAGTCAGGCGGTGCGGGCGTTGGAAACGCGTCTCGGAGTGAGGCTGTTCAACCGTACCACGCGCAGCGTCGGCCTGACCGAGGCGGGCGAGCGCTATTTCGTCCGTGTCGCGCCCCGGCCGTCGCCGACCTTTCCGAGGCCACCAGCGATCTCGAAGCTTGGCGTGCTTCGGTTTCAGCAGTCCCCACAGCCTGTGGCGCACACGCCGAACCAGCTGCGCTCGTTGGTTCAGTAGTGCACATCGCCATAGCCTGCTTCGCCCCGTGAGTCCTGATCTTTTCATCAGGCATGTGGGAAGCCGATTATGTCCGGCGTTAGGGGACAGTGCTGCACTGATGCAGCAATGAGCCATTCGGGAGATTCAATATGAGTGCTCCAAAATACTGGTTTCCAGCAAAACGTTATGGCTGGGGCTGGGGGTTGCCTAGCACTTGGCAAGGCTGGCTTGTTCTCGGTGTCTATCTCGTGGCGCTGATAGTAGGTTGTTTGATATTTCGCCCTGCACAGCATCCGACCGGCTTTATCGTGTTTGTGGTAGCCATTTCGTTTTTATTGGGTGTTGTCTGTTACTAAGCTTTGCAAAAGTATTGTCACTGGCAGGCATATTGGCACTCAGGCTGGCGGAAGAACGATTTCACCAGCCCGGGTAGCTTTTGGATTCGACGCAAGGCGCCGATTGCTAGCCGCTTCATTTCCTCATGGTTTTGCACCAGACGCTTTGATACCTGGCGCTTCACGTGCGCCCAGACCTGCTCGTCCGGATTCAGTTGCGGCGAGTAAGGCGGCAAGTAGAACAGGTTGAGCTTGCCTTCCAAGCTCTCCACATAGTCCCTGACCAGCTTCGCCTTGTGGATCGGATGGCCATCGACGATCACAAAC
>NZ_JAUEDK010000014.1 GCF_030385785.1 Crenobacter oryzisoli | reverse complement strand
CCCACACAGCCCGTGGCAGCGGGGTAGCAACGAGAACGCCAACGGCCTGATCCGGGAATATTTGCCCAAAGGGACAGACCTGTCCGTGCACAGCCAGGAAGAGCTGGATGCTATCGCGCACCGGCTGAACACACGCCCACGTGCAGTGTTGAAATTCAAGATGCCGATCGAGGTGTTTGCCGAACATCTGGATGCCGTGATTGAATCGCGACAAGCAGAGAAACATTAACCCTGTTGCACTTGGTTATTGAGGCCGCCCACTCTTCAACTCACCGCCCTTCACGCAACCCGATATTCACGTATTGGCTGACAATCAGCCGTTGATATCGAAAGAAAAATACTTCTTCTGGATCTTGTCGTAGGTGCCGTTCTTGTGGATTTCAGCCAGGGCGTTGTTGATCGCCTGCTTCAGCTCGACATCGTCCTTGCGCAGGCCGATGGCGGCGCCGACCCCCAGCGTTTTCGTGTCTTGCAGCACCGCGCCGGCAAAGGCGTAATCGCGACCCGGCTTGGTTTTCAGGAAGCTTAGGTCCGCCTGCACCGCATCCTGCAGGGCGGCGTCCAAGCGCCCAGCCTGCAGATCCTGATAGACCAGATCCTGGTTCTGATACGACACCACGGAGACGCCTTTAGGCTCCCAGTTGGTCTTTGCATAGGCCTCTTGGGTCGAGCCCTGCTCGACACCAACACGTCGGCCTCTGAGCGATTCGCTAGTGGCCAGCAAGCCCGAGCCCTTCTTGGCCACCAGGCGGGTTGGGGTATGGTAGATCTTATTGGAGAAGGCGATCTGCTGCAGGCGCTTATCCGTCACGCTCATCGAAGAGAGAATGCCGTCGAATTTCCTGGCCTTCAGCCCCGGGATGATGCCATCCCAAGCATTCTCCACCCATTCGCATTTGGCCTTGAGCTGGGAACAAATGGCGTTGCCGATGTCGATATCGAATCCCACCAGCTTACCGTCGGGGGCTTTCGACTCGAACGGCGCGTAACTGGGATCGACGCCGAAACGAATAACACTCCACTCCTTGGCATAAGCACCACTGGCGGCCAGTAATAGAACCGCAGAAAGGGCAAGCTTCTTCATGTAAATCTCCGTAGACAAGTCAGATAAAGCAACGCATTGAAGGGGCCTACCTGGGTATTGTTGTCGCTGTACAGGCAGGCGTTGGAGCCACATCGAGATTTCGATGTGATCGGTATGACCGCTTCTAGGGCTGCGCCAGAAAACGCTCGACGAGGCGCGCCCAATAGGCGGCGCCGATCGGCAGGTTGCGGTCGTTAAAGTCGTAAGCGGGGTTGTGCACCATGCAGCCGTCCTCGCCGTCGCCGTTGCCGATGCGAAGAAAGCAGCCCGGGCGGGCCTGCAACAGGTAGGCGAAGTCTTCGCTGCCCATCAGCAGGTCGGTATGTGGCTCCACATTGTTGGCCCCCACCAGTTCTTTCGCCACCTCGACCGCAAACGCGGTTTCGCGGTCGCTGTTGATCACCACGGGGTAGCCCATGCAGTAGTCGATTTCGGCCTCGGCGCCGTAGCTGGCGGCCTGTTGGTGCACCAGCCCGGTGATGCGCTCTTTGAGCAGCGCGCGCATCTCGGGGCTGAACGAGCGCACGCTCAATTCGAGTCGGGCGTTGCCCGGAATGACGTTGTTGGCGGTGCCGGCCTGCAGCACACCGACCGTCACCACGGCCGGCTGCGTCGGATCGACATTGCGAGCCACGATGGTTTGCAGCCCCATCACGATGCTTGAGGCCACCACCACCGGGTCGACCGTCAGGTGGGGGCGTGCCGCGTGGCCACCGTTGCCCTTGATGGTGATGTAGACGTTATCGCCGGCAGCCTGGAGCGGCCCGCGGCGGAACAGGAACTTGCCCGCTGGCGCACCCGGATGGTTGTGCAGCCCGAACACGGCATCGCATGGAAAGCGTTCGAACAGGCCGTCCTTGATCATCGACAGTGCGCCGCTCTTGATGCCGTGCTCCTCGGCCGGCTGAAAGTAGAGATGCACGGTGCCGGAGAAATGACGCGTTTCGGCCAAGTATTTAGCGGCCCCCAACAGCATGGTGGTATGACCATCGTGGCCACATGCATGCATCTTGCCGTGACGCCGGCTGGCATACGGCAGGCCGGTTTGTTCGTGGATCGGCAAAGCATCCATATCGGCACGGATGCCGATGCTGCGCGTCCCCTCGCCCACGGTTAGCGAGCCGACCACGCCGGTTTGCCCGACCCCGGTGGTGACCTGATAGCCCCACTGTTCCAGCTTTTGCGCGACCAACGCGGCCGTCTCGAGCTCCTCGTACGCCAGCTCGGGGTGTTGGTGGAGGTGGTGGCGTAGCGTGCACAGCTCCTCGGCCGAACGGGCCAAGTCGGCGACTTCACAATAGCGTTTTGCGGTGTCCATATCGCGGGCTCCTCTGAGTGCTTCCCGCGGACGGGAAGTGAGTGGCTGGCGATGTCGCCGGAGCGGCGCATCACTCATTCGGGCCCACGATAAAGATTGCCGAGTGCGCTGAAAAGATGTAATTTTTTTGATAGTGATTATATTTATTTATCTCTAGATGCCCATGAAATTGCAGCAGTTGCAGGTGTTCGTGACCGTCGCCAAGGAAAAGAGCCTACGGGCCGCCGCTCGGCAACTCGACCTGACCCAGCCCGCCGTCACGCGTTCGGTGCAAGAACTGGAAAGCGAGCTGGGGGTCGTCCTGATGACTCGCAGTGCGCAGGGCATCGAGCTCACCGAGTACGGCACCGCACTGAAAACGCGTGCTCACCAGATACTTGAAGACGTGCGGCGCGCACGCGAAGAGCTGGACCAGATAAAAGGCGAAATGCGCGGCAAGGTCACCGTCAGCGCAACTTCGACGATCTCATTGACCCTGCTGCCCGAGGCTCTGGAGCTTTTCCAGCAGCAGGCCCCAGACGCGGAACTGGCGTTTCTGGAGGTCAAGTTTCCGCTCGCGGTCCAGCATCTGCGTGATGGCTCGATAGACTTTGTCGTCTCGCATGTACTGCCCGACATGCTGGGTGACGACCTGACAAGCATGCCCTTGTTCTCTACGGATTTCGTGGTGATGGCGCGTGCAGGTCACCCGCTGTCCGGGGCACGCCAGCTCGCCGACTTGGCCGAAGCGCAATGGTTAAGCACCGTCCCCGCGGGCGGATTCCAGCACAGCGTGATGGAGGCGATGTTCGAACACGCAGGCCTGCCGCTGCCACGCCGGATCATCCAGTGCTCGTCATTCGCCATCGCGCTGGGCCTGACGGCTCGCACGGATACCCTGGTGCCGTTCTCGCGGTTGCTGGCAGAGAGCATTGCCGGTTTCGGGCTGCAGCAGATTCCGCTGGAACAGCCGCTGCCGGCGCTGGAGATGAGTGTCATCATGCGCAAGGATGCGCTACTCACTCCAGTTGCCCGACGTTTCGTGGAATGCTTACAAGAAGTAGTCGAAAGGCGCAGGGCTTCGAAATGCGACGTTACTGCATGATTTCGCCTGCCTGCCCGGCAAGCAGGCTGCCGAGCGTCACGGCAGCAGCAACATCATCGCGCCACGTCTCACCTAGATAGAGCGCGCCTACGGGTCCCTGCTCAGCCCTGTACTACTAATGCTTCCTCTGGCCAGGACCAGCTCTAGAGAGCGCAACTGAAGAGAGACTAGCGGCACAACTGGCCAGATTCGCCGGAACCGGACACGTGCTGGTGAGCCCGGACGACAGTCGAGTCGATGAGCAGCTCTTCCAGGCCTGCATCGCCATGCAGCGCTTCAGCCATCCACCCACCACACGCCATAGGTTTCCCAGCCGGCGAAGCGGACATACGCTGAATGCCAGTTGCCGAATTCTCGCGGCAGATCGCGCCAAGGGCAGCCGGTGCGCGCAATCCACAGAACCGCCTCGACGAACAGGCGGTTATCCGGGACACGGTCGCCCTTGTCAGTGGGTTTGCCGGGCAATAAGTCAGCAATGCGAGCCCATTGCTCATCATTGAGCAAGCGTCGATCCACCCCGGGCTTACCCTCATCCGCGCCGGCCCATCCCTCGCCATACCGTCCTGCGACCCATCATTACCCGGCGGGCCGGCATGTCTATGACATGTTCCAAAATAAACACCGAAAACTCACATACGAACGAAATTGTCGCAATTTTTATGTTGCGACGCACAACACATCGTTACACTTACGACAGTGGTTTAGAAATTAACAAACATTTTGGATTGAAAAATGAAATACATCGTCTCCAGCCTGCTCTCCCTCCTCCATAGCAAAAATGATCACGTTCAGCCTGGATTCCGCGTGAACTATGCGCCATTTGGCCATGTTGAGAAATTTGATGGCACCGTGGTTGCCTACGACAAGTCCCGCGGTGTTCTCGTAGCCTGGCCGCGCGGCGGTGCCGACTGGCTGCCGAAGCGCCAACTGGCGGTCATCCAGTAAAATTTTCGATTATGAAAGACGGCCTATATAAATGTGGGCCGTTTTTGTTTGGGTGATGGCAATGGCATCACAGCCTGACTTGTTCTCTCGTGTTCTCGCGCGACACCTTGGGAATGAGCCCGCCCCAAGAAATACTGCGACTCCCACACGGACCCCGTGACAAAGCGCCTTTGCTCCGGGATGAATACGCGCATATCGTCGCGCAACTCCAGCAGTGCGACCGTCCTGCCACCAGGCTTGACCACGCTAGCCAGCTGCTCGGGCTAGGTTTCCGGCTGGCCGTTGATCGCCACCACAACATCCCCTCCTGGATGCCGGCCGCTGTGGCTGACTTTGCAGAGTGGCTGCCTCGGCGGGCAGCGCGCTCCAGCGGTCGAGCGCCGCAACCGTTCCGCCACCGACGATCCCCGCACACACCATCGCAGCAAGCAACACTTTGGTCCTCATCGTTGCCCCCTTCTTAAAAGATATCGACACTTTCAAGATGGGAAGCGAAGCTTAGAGGATTCTTAAAATAGACCTGTCAGCGGTCGACGAAGCTTGGGCCAAGTCAAGTCGATGAGCGATGCCGTCTTCTATGCTGGAGGTACGCGACAACGAAAAGCGGGATTGGTGCTGGTTCGCGTGCAAGAGGAGGCCGATGATGTTCACGCGTATTTTGTTTGCCACTGACGGTAGCCCGACTTCTGAACACGCTCAGCAGTCGGTAGTCAATTTGGCGGGTTACGGCTCGACGGTCAGAGTGGTCACCGTAGTCGGAACACCTTCCACGGTGGAAATTTCCCCGACTTCCGTGTTGATTGCCCGGGAGTCACTGGAGCGCCCCACCAGCCCATCGAAGGAGCTTGGAGTGCAGGAGAACATCCAGGCCGTTGAGGCGGGAGAAAGCATTCTCGAGAGCACAAGGTTGAAATTGGCCGAGGCTGGCGTGACGGCCGATACTCAATTGCTTCAATTCGAACAATCCCATCCGGATGTTCCTGCCGCGATCCTGAAAGCGGCGGAAGAATGGGCTGCGGATGTCATCGTACTGGGAACGCATGGAAGAACCGGGCTTCAGCGAGTAGTGTTAGGAAGCGTAGCTGAGAACTTGGTCCGGCATTGCAAGGTCCCGGTTTTACTGGTGCGCGGCCCCCACCCTGAATGAGCCGCTGCACGCTTGCCAGCCAATGCCCGGCAGCCGGAAATAAGCCTTCCACAGGCTCGTCCTCACGCGCATCGTAGGACAGTACCGGACGAAAAGCGCCGCAACCCGAGATCAACCGGGCTGCGGCGTGTGTCTGTTCGTCATGAATGGTCTGATGGCTGCACTCAATCCCAGCGACGATCATGCTCGCGATGGTCATCCCAACGGCGATCATGCCAGTGATGCTCATCCCAGCGGCGTTCATGCCAGCGACGTTCTTCCCAGCGACGATGGTCATCGCCGTGATAGTAGCCGACTGGGCGGTATCCGTAGTCGGCAGCCTGTTCGCGGCCGTAGTCGTGGCCGATCGCGGCGCCCACGCCACCGCCCAGCGCACTGCCCAGGATGGCGCCGTCTCGCCCGCCGATCGATTCACCGATGGCGGCACCGGCTGCGCCGCCCAATGCGCCACCGATCAGGGTCGAACCGCCTGCGTTGGCAAGACCGCTCAGGCCGAGTACAAGAATTGCGGGGAGAAGTAAGCGAGCTTTCATGGTGGTTGCCTTTTGGGTTTCTTGACGATTCCAGCATACGCAGAACGACTGTTAACGTCTGTTGGCAAGTGTTAGCGAATGTTGCGCACGACCGCTGCTCGTCTTTTAGATTAATAGATGCAATAATCAAAAATAACAAAACGACGAGAGCAACGCCATGAGCAAGCGCCCCCTCCCCACAATCGTGCCTACCCATCATGCGCCCCGTCGGGACAATGGGAACGCTGCCCTTACTCACCCTGCCGAAATCGACGCAAGAGTGGTCATCGATCTCTCGATGCGGCGAAAAACCAGAGCCGGCATCGATACCCCTAGCCCGGCCGAGTTGGCCGAACGCTTTCCCGGCCGCATTCTGCTGCCAGCGGACGATGCAACGCCGGCCAGCGTGCCCCTCTACGCGGAGGGCGTGCGCGCTGGCCCCCCTTCACCGGTGGGCGACTATGCCTACACGCCAATCGACCTGAATACCTACCTGGTAGAAGATGGCTTGGCTACCTTCATGGTACTGGTCGAAGGCGATGCCATGGTGGGAGCCGGCCTCTATGAGGGGGACCTGTTGGTGACTGACACCAGCCGCGTCCCGGTGCACGGCGATATCGTTGTCGCGGCGCTGGATGGCGACTTCACCGTGAGGCGCCTGCATCGCACTAGCGGGCAAATCGCGCTGCATGCCGAGAACCCTGCCTACCCCGTGATCGTGCCGCGCTATGGGCAGGACTTCGCGATCTGGGGTGTGGTGTCGGGCTGCGTGAAGAAGTTCTGATACAGCGGCAGAACCGCCCAGAGGGCTCTGGCTCTGCGAAGAGCACCACGACGATACGCCAAATGAAAAGCCCCGCGCAGTAGCGCGGGGCGGCAATTCTGGTGCAGGGCATATCAGACTCAGCCCCGCGGGAGTCATCCTGAGTGGATGCCGGCATCCTAGCCGGTCGTTGTTACTGGCTTGTTACAGGTCACAAACACATTCTCTTTCGTGCGACTGCTCTGGCTTCGGGGTGTCGAACACCACATCCGCGTGGTTGCCTCGATTTCCGATTGTTGCCCTACTTGCCCAGCCTTAGCTCGACGATCTGCGCCGGGTCGTGGTTGAAGTCGCTGTAGCGTATCCACCTGGGCGTCACGACCAGATAGGCGATATCCGGCCAGCTCTCCCGCTTGCGGCCATTGGGAAATTTGGCGAAATACACGTCCTTATAGCGCCCGACCATTTCGGCGGACGGCTCCCACACTTCGCCTTCGTATTGCACGGTAGTCTCGTTTGCCCAACCGATGACAAGGGCTACCTGGTCGTTCTGGCGGATGTTCGGGTATTTGCGCGAGTTCTTGCTGGCATCGAAGACCAGCTCCAGCTCGGGCGTGACTGCGATACCCACCAACGCGGCTTCCGGGGTATGGAGCGGTGTCACCGACGCCAGTACGGCATGGTCGTGCCGGTCGATGAACTCGTAGAGTTCCTGTGTAGTCATGGGCGAATCCCTCATGCTCCCCCTTAATGTTAGAGCCGCCAGCACGGCGCTGTTGTGCAGCCTGCTCCATATACTAAGGTTTTCACTAGTAATGTCACTTCCAGTGTTTTGTAACATGCTGATTTTGTACACGTTGTAAAGCTGGTCAAAATGACGCTACAAGCTGAAAGGTTAGTAAGACTCCACAGCGTGAGGCACCAGGAAATAACAAACGGGCCGCCGACAGCGCTCAGCTGCCG
Source organism: Crenobacter oryzisoli (assembly GCF_030385785.1). GTDB lineage: Bacteria > Pseudomonadota > Gammaproteobacteria > Burkholderiales > Chromobacteriaceae > Crenobacter_A > Crenobacter_A oryzisoli. The sequence goes on along the minus strand of NZ_JAUEDK010000014.1, from coordinate 83,242 downwards.
GCGGCCCGTTCTCCCGTGTTTACTTACGCCTTTGCTGGCGAGGTACGCAAGCGTTCACCTCTGCCGCGCAGCCATTCCAACGTCAGCAGCATCACGACCGAGAACGCGATCAGCAACGTCGCGGCTGCGGCGATGGTCGGGCTCAGGTTCTCGCGGATGCCGCTGAACATCGCACGCGGCAGGGTAGCCTGTTCGGGGCCGGCGATGAAGATGGTCACCACCACCTCGTCGAACGAAGTGCCGAACGCGAACAGCGCACCCGAGATCACACCTGGGGCGATCAGCGGCAGCGTCACCTTGAAGAAGCTGCGGAGCGGCGAAGCCCCCAGGCTCGCGGCTGCTCGGACCAGGTTATGGTTGAAGCCCTGCAGCGTGGCGGTAACGGTGATCACCACGAACGGCACACCCAGCGCCGCGTGCATCAGGATCAGCGTGAAGTAGCTCGCGTCCATGCCCAGCGGCGCGAAGAACAGGTAGCCGGCCACACCGACGATTACCACCGGCACCACCATCGGCGAGATCAGCAAGCTCATCAGCAGCGCCTTGCCGCGGAACTCGGTGCGGGTCAGCCCTACCGCCGCCAGCGTGCCGAACACCATGGCCAGCACGGTGGCGGACGGGGCGACGATCAGGCTGTTCTTCAGCGAGCGCATCCATTCGGCCGACGTGAAGAAGTCGTGGTACCAGCGCATCGAGAAGCCGGTGAGCGGGTAGACCAGGAAGGAGCTCTCGTTGAACGACAAAGGAATGATCACCAGCACCGGTAGCACCAGAAACAACAACGTCAGGCCACTCAGCGTGCGGTGCAGGTAAAACCAGGCCTTCTCGATTGGTGACATGTACGGATTCTGCATTGCGATTCTCCCGCTTAACCCAGACGCAGGCGGCTAGCGCCGACCAGCCAGCTGTAGACCATGTAGAGCACCAGCGTTGCCGCCAGCAACAAGCCGCCCAGTGCAGTGGCCATGCCCCAGTTGATGGTGGTGTTGGTGTAGAAGGCGACAAAGTAGCTGACCATCTGGTCATTCGGGCTACCCAGCAGTGCCGGCGTGATGTAGTAGCCGATCGACAGGATGAACACCAAGAGGCCCCCTGCCCCGACCCCGGCGACAGTCTGCGGGAAGTACACTTTCCAGAATGCGCCGAACGGATGGCTGCCCAGCGACACCGCAGCGCGCAGATAGGTCGGCGAGATACCCTTCATCACGCTGTAGATCGGCAGGATCATGAACGGCATCAGGATGTGCACCATGGCGATGTAGACGCCGGTGCGGTTGAACACCAGTTGCAGCGGGTGGTCGGTGATGCCGAGCGCCATCAGCGCGCTGTTGATCAGGCCGCCCGACTGCAGCAGTACGATCCAGGCAGCGACGCGCACCAGGACGGAGGTCCAGAACGGCAGCAGCACCATGATCATCAAGAGATTGCTCTTGCGCGTCGGCAGGTTGGCCAGAAGATAGGCGAGCGGATACGCGAGTAGCAGACAGATCACCGTCACTATCGCACTCATCCAGAAGGTGCGCGCGAACACGTCGAGGTAGATCGCCTGGTCCGGCGTGGCCTTGGCGACCTCGCCCACCTCATCGATGCGATGGTCGAGTGCTGCGAGCAGGTAGAACGGCGTATGGTTCGTGGAGTTGCGGCGGATCGCCTGCCAATAGGCCGGGTCGCCCCAGCGTTCGTCGAGCTTGACGAGCGCATCCTTATACGAGGCCGGCGCCGGATCAAAAGGCAGCGCCCGGGCGGTTTTGCCAAGCAGGCTGCGGTAGCCGGCGACTTCCATGTTCAGGCGTTTGCCCAGATCGCCGAGCGTCTGGTCTTCGTGCGCCTTAACGAGGTCGGCCGCAAAGGCGCGATAGACCGGCTCGGGCGGCAGCGATTTGCCATCCCAGCTGGAAATCGCCTTGATCGTATGCGGCAGCGAGGCGACCACCTCGGGGTTGTCGACGCTGCGGAACAGCAGCGAGCCGATCGGGACGATAAAGGTCAGCAGCAGGAACAAGGCCAGCGGGAGCACCAGCGCCAGCGACTTCATCTTGTTCATGCGCTCGGCACGGGCCAGCTTGGTCTTCAGTGGCACACCGTCCTGCGTGGTGAGCTGGTGATCCGGCATGGGTGCGGACGAGGCCATCATGCTTGACTCCGGGTAAGAAAAGGCGGGCCGGTCTCGGAGGGCGGATGCCCGTGGGGCACTCCGCCAATCGAGGTTGGCCGAACAACAGTTAAAAACCGGCGGACTGCCCCTGGTGGGGAATCCGCCTTACTCGATTACTTGGATGCCCAAGCGTTGAAGCGCTGCTCCAGGCTCTCGCCGTAGTCGGCCCAGAAGTTGACGTCGACCTTGACCGCGTCCTTCATGTTCTGCGGCGCAGTCGGCAGCTCGGCCATCACCTTCTTGTCGATCATCGGCACGGCCAACTTGTTGGACGGTCCGTAGGCGATGTTCTGTGAATAAACCTTCTGGTTCTCCGGCTTGCTGGCGAAGGCGATGAACTTGTAGGCTGCATCCTTGTTCGGCGAGCCCTTCGGAATCGCCCAGGAGTCGAAGTCGTACATGCCGCCGTTCCAGACCACCTTCAGGTTCTTGCCGTCCTTCTGCGCGGTGGCGATGCGGCCGTTATAGGCCGAGCTCATTACCACATCACCCGAGGCCAAATACTGCGGCGGCTGGGCGCCGGCTTCCCACCACTGGATGTTCGGCTTGAGCTGGTCGAGCTTCTTGAACGCGCGATCGACGCCGGCCGGGGTAGCCAACACCTTGTAGACGTCCTTCGGTGCTACGCCGTCGGCCATCAGCGCGATTTCCAGCGTGTACTTGGCACCCTTGCGCAGGCCGCGCTTGCCCGGGAATTTCTTCACATCCCAGAAATCCTTCCAGCTGGTCGGTGCAGTCTTCAGCTTGTCGGCGTTGTACGCCAGGGCGGTCGACCAGACGAAGATGCCAACACCACACTGCTGTGCCGCGCCGGGCACAAAGTCGGCCTTGTTGCCAATCTTGGTGTAGTCGAGCTTTTCGAACAGACCTTCGTCGCAGCCGCGCGCCAGCTCCGGCGATTCCACCTCGAGCACGTCCCAGGACACACTCTTGGTGTCGACCATTGCCTTTACCTTGGCCATTTCGCCGTTGTACTCGCCACCCACGACATTGATCCCGCTGGCCTTCTTGAACGGGCCGTAGAAGGCCTTGGTCTGGGCATCCTTGTTGGCGCCGCCGAACGAGATCACGGTAAGGTCTTTGGCCATAGCCTGACCGACGAAAGCCAGGCCCACGGCGGCCGCAACGGCCAGTTTCACGCTTTTGGACATCCTCTTCTCCTTACTTTCTACTTTGTAGTGATGGGTGGTGCTTGCTCTTATGCGGCTTGCTCGATCGGGTCGAGGGCACGCACGTGTTCCACTTGCCAACCCAGCGGCACGACGTCGCCCACCGAGAGCTTGTGATCAAGTTCGGCGATCGGCTGCTTCACGTAGAAGTCCGACTTGCCGCACACCTCCAGGCGTACCCGCACGTGGTCGCCCAGATAGATGAATTCCTGCACGCGGCCGGAGAAGCGGTTATCACAGTGCTCGCTGTAGCCGTTCAGGCTGATCCGCTCCGGGCGCACCGACAGCGACACCGGGCTGCCCGGCTCACCGACGTTGACCGCCAGCGCGCGTACCTGCTCGCCGCGTTCCAGTTGCACCACGCAGCGCTCGCCGTCGCGGCTGACCAGACGGCCCGCCAGCCGGTTGTTCTCGCCGATGAAGTTGGCGACGAAGGTGTTGCGCGGATGCTCGTAGAGGGTGGCCGGCGCGTCGATCTGCTGGATCTCGCCCTGATGGAATACAGCGACCCGATTGGACATGGTCAGCGCCTCGCCCTGGTCGTGGGTCACGTACACCACGGTGACGCCCAGGCGCTGGTGCAGATGCTTGATTTCCATCTGCATGTGCTCGCGCAACTGCTTGTCGAGCGCGCCGAGCGGTTCGTCCATCAGCACCAGCTGCGGCTCAAACACCAGTGCCCGCGCCAGCGCCACCCGCTGCTGCTGACCGCCGGACATCTGGCCCGGATAGCGGCCGGCGAGCTTGTCCAGTTGCACCATGGCAAGCGCACGCTTGACCCGGTCCTGGATGTCGGTCTTGGTCATGCCGCGCACCGTCAGCGGGAAGGCCAGGTTCTCGGCAACGGTCATGTGCGGGAACAGCGCGTAGTTCTGGAACACCATGCCGATGTTGCGCTTGTGCGGCGGCACGTTGTTGATCGAGCGGCCTGCCAGCTCGATCACGCCCGAAGTCGGCGTCTCGAAGCCGGCCAGCATCATCAAGCTGGTGGTCTTACCGGAACCGGATGGCCCAAGCAGGGTGAGGAATTCGCCCTTGCGAATGTCCAGGTTCAGATCTTTAACGATCAGGTTTTCGCCGTCGTAACTTTTCTGCACATTACGGAAGCGAACCAGTACTTCGGAAGAGGACTCAGACATGATGGCACCTGTGTGAACGCGGCATGACAGGCATGTTAAGCACCGCCCGATAACGTGCCCATCGGCAGCCGGCGGATTTTGCTGTCAGCGTTTCAGGTAGGCGCTTGTAGGGCGATTCCTACAAGACCCCATCATTTCTTGCGGAGGAGATGATGAGGTTCGGCCAGCGAGCAAGGTTGGTCGAACCCCCCCGGATCAAGCACTTAGAGCGGCTGGCAATACTGAATGAACCCGGAGCGCTCGGCGATGCGGTTGTATAGCTGCTGGGCCGTGTGATTGGTCTCGTGCGTCAGCCAATGCACCGACGCGCAGCCGGCCTCGTCGGCCTGTTCGTAGACATGCTCGATCAGCGCTCGCCCTACGCCACCACCGCGTTGCTCGGGCTGAACAAACAAGTCCTGCAGATAGCAGTCGTCCCCAATGCTCCAGCTGGTGCGATGGAACACCCAGTGCACCAGGCCGACCGCTTCGTCGCCCTGCCAGGCAAGCGCGCCGTAAACCGGCTCGGATGGGTCGAGCAGCCGCTGCCAGGTCACGGCGCTGGTCGATTCCGGGATGTCGACCTGATAGAACACCTGATAGGCACGCCACAAGACGAGCCAGGCAGTGTGGTCTGCGGGCCGCACGGCGTCGATGCGCAGCGGAAGGTGTGAAGTCATGCCTCGCTCCTCGTCGTCGAATAAAGCGATCACATCAACTGGTGTTCAATCGCGTAACGCACCAGTTCCGCCACCGAATGGGCACCCAGCTTCTGCATCAGCCGTACCTTGTGGGTGCTGACCGTCTTGGCGCTGATCGAGAGTTGGTTGGCGATTTCGTTCACGTTGGCGCCATGCACCAGCCGCTCGAACACCTGGAATTCACGCTCGGACAGCAGCGCGTGCGCGGGGCGAGAGTCGCTCAGTCCCACTTCGAACACCATGCGGTCGGCCAACGCCGGGTCGATGTAGCGCCCGCCGGCGGCGACCTTGCGGATCGCGGTCAACAGCAGTGCCGGATCGCTGTCCTTGGTGGCGTAGCCGGCTGCGCCGGCCTTCAGCGCCCGCGCAGCCATCTGCGCCTCATCATGCATCGACAACACCAGGATGGCCGGCGGCTTGTCCAAGCTACGGATGCGCGGGATCACCTCCAGCCCGCTCAAGCCCGGCATCGAGATGTCCAAGAGCAGCACGTCGCATTCAGTACGCCGCAGCACGTCGAACACGCAGGCACCGTTGTTGGCCTCGCCGGCCACCGTCAGGTCGCTCGCCAGCCCGATCAGCTGCTTGATGCCCTCGCGCACGATGGTGTGATCTTCCGCCACAACCACCCGTATCACCATGATCTCTCCCCCTCTCCTTCGTCTAGCGGCACCGTGACGACGAGCGTGCAGCCCTCGCCCGGCGCACTGTGAATATCGAGCCGGCCGCCGAACATCGACAGCCGCTCGCGGATACCGATCAGCCCGTAGGAGCTGCGCGGCCGTCCCGGATTTACGTCGAAGCCCTTGCCGTCGTCGGCGATCTCCAGCTGCAGCTGCTGTTCGGCCACTGTCAGCCGTAGCTCGACGGTGTGCGCCTCGGCATGGCGCATCACATTGGTCAGCGCCTCTTGCAGCACCCGGAACAGCCCGATCGCCTTGGCGTCGGACAGCTGGATCGGCCGCTCCGGCACCTCGACCAGGCACGGTATCTGAGTGCGCGACTCGAAACGGCGTGCCTGCCACTCGATCGCCGAGCCGATGCCGGCGTCGAGAATCGGTGGGCGCAGGGCGGTGGCGACGTCGCGCACGATGGAGAACGTCTGTGCGATCAGCTTCTTCATGCTCTCCAGCCGTTCGGCCAGGCCCACATCAAGCTTGGCGTAGCTGAGTTCGCACATCGAGACCTCAAGCTTCAGCACCGTCAACACCTGGCCCAGCTCGTCGTGTACCTCACGAGCGATGCGCGCCTTCTCCTCTTCACGCACCGACTCCAAGTGGGCAGACAGGTCGCGCAGCATCGCTCGCGACTCGGCCAGCCTGAGTTCGTTTTCCTTGTTGACCGTCATATCCCACAGGATGCCGTCCCACACGGTGCGCCCGTCGTCGAAACGGCGCGCCTTGGCCTTCAGATCGCCCCAGCGCAGCCCGCCGTCCCGAGTGAGGATGCGCCCCTGCCAATGCCAATTGGCATCGCTTGCCAACGCGGTTTCGCGACTGGAGAGATAGACGGGGAGATCCTCCGGATGCACCAGCGTCTGCAAGCCATCTGGCTCGGCCAGTAGGCTGGCCGCCTCGTAGCCGACCAGCGCTTGGCTTGCCTCGCTGAGGAAGGCGAGCTGCGCCGACTGATTGGCTGCACTCCGCTCCAGACGGAACACCAGTCCCGGCACATTGGCGGCGATGCCCTGCAACCGCGCCTCGCTCTCTTCCAGCGCGGCGTGCGCCTGGCGTTTTTCGGTGACGTCGGTGAGAAACACCACCAGATATTCACTGTCGCGAAAGCGCAGAAAGCTCAGCGACGCATCCACCGGCAGCCAGCGCCCATCGCCGCGCAGGCAGGACGTCTCGAAGCTCGCCAGCTTCTCGGACCGCACCTTGCTCCATAGCGCCATCCAGCGATCCATGTCGAGATTGGGCTCGATGCGCGACAACAGCTGGCCGACCAGCTGATCAGCCGGGTAGCCGAGCATGCTCAGCGCAGCCTGGTTGGCGTAGCGCACCCGGCTATCCCAGTTCACCCACAGGATGCCGACGGTGCTCAGGTCTACAGAGAACTGGGTCAGCCTGAGTGCGGCCTCCACCGCCTCGCGTCGCTCCAAGTCCTGACGGACCAACGCCAGCCGCTGCTCGACGAAGTGGCGCTGGCGCACATTCCAGAGCCATGCCCCGACCGCCGCCAGCGTCAGCAGGCACAAGAGCAGCGCCAGTCGGCGCCAGAAAGTGAGGGTATCGGTCAGATGTGGATAGACCGGCAACACCCAGCGCTCGTAGAGCTGGTTGAGCTGCCTGCCGGGGATGGCAAGTAAGACACGGTCGACCAAGCGGGCCAGCTCCGGCTCGTTCTGTCGGGTGGCGATCCGCAGCAGCCGGGTGTAACCGGTCTCCCCCACCACGACCAACCGGGCGAACTCCGGTTCGCGCATCAACAGGTTCAGCTGGGCTTCATCGACCACGGCGTAGTCGACCTTGTCGGCGAGCAGCTGCTGCAACGCAGCGCGCTCAGAAGCGACTGGCTCGCGCTGCAGCACCGGGTAATTGCCGGCCAGGAACTTTGCCACTGCGCTGGGGCTGCGCACTGCGATGCGCTCGTAAAGCGGCAGCTGGTCGAGCTCGACCGAAGTGCCTTGCTCCTCACGCCCCACCAACTTGCTGGGGATGCGCAGATAGGGGTCGGAGAACAGCCAACGCTTCAGGCTGGCGGGGGTCTGCACCATGCCCGGAGCCAGGTCGACCTGGCCTGCATCGGCAGCGGCCGTCAGCGCAGCGAGGTCGGGATAGGTCTGCCAAGTGAGCGAAGTGTGCAGCTGCGCTGCCAGCAGCCCCATCATCTCGACATCGGCACCGTAGTAGCGGTGGGTCCGCGTGTCGAGCTGAGCCAAGGGAGCCTGCAGCACCACGCCGACGCGCAGCGGACCATGCCTGTCGAGCCAGCCACGCTCCGAGGGTGTCAAAGTGACAGCCTGTGCCGCGTTGACCAGGCTAAATAGCAATACCAGCGCGAGGAACAAGTCGGGCCAGCGTCTAAACAGCGGACGGCATCGGGCCACCGTCTGTGCAACCGATGCACCGTTGCACCAGGCATTTCTGCCGACAAAAACACCTTCTGCGTGGGGAGGGGGCAATTCAGCAGCTCCGTTTTGGGCTTGGCCAGTCTCTCGACAGTAAACTATCGTCAAAAAAAATGCACAGCGGCCATCGATTGACCCGTCTGCGCCAAGTATACTGCGAGACTTGATGCGGAAGTCGTCGAAAAAAATGAGCAGCTTCCGCACTCGGTGCGTCGTCAACCCTCGGAGATCCCCTGCAAAATGGACATTGGAAGCCGCGTCAAGCAGGTGCGCGAACATTACTCGCTGTCGCAGCGTGAGCTGGCCAAGCGGGCGGGGATGGCTAACGCGACCATTTCCCTCATTGAACAGAACCGTGTCAGCCCGTCGATCAGCTCCTTGCTGAAGCTGCTGCAGGGTTTCCCGATGTCGCTGACCGAATTTCTGACCTTCGGCGACCCGCCGCAGGAAGACCCCTACATCTTCCGCTCCGAACAACAACCGGACTTGGGCCGCGACGGCCTGAAGCTGCTCTTGGTCGGCGCCTCGGCGCCGCGACGCCAGATGCGCATGCTGCGCGAGCTGTACGCGCCGGGCGCCGACACTGGCAAGGAATTGATCGTCCACAAGGAAGGCGAAGAATGCGGTGTGGTGGTGCGCGGCACAATTGAACTCACCGTCGACGGCAATGTCAGTGTGTTGACGGCCGGTGAAGGTTATTACTTTCCGAGCACCCTTCCGCACAAGTTCCGCAACATCGGGCAGGAAGAGGCGGAGATCATCAGCGCCAACACGCCGGCCAACTTCTGACCACCCTGCCATAACGAATTCTTCATGTACGCAGCAATCGCCACCGACCTCGACGGCACCCTACTGGATGCCGGAGAGACCATCACCACCTTCACCGCCGAGACACTGCGTGCCGCCGCCACACGCGGCATCGAACTGATCATCGCCACCGGCCGCCATGTCCGAGATGTGCGACGGCTGACCGCCGATCTGGGCGTGCCGATCAGCCTGATCACCACCAATGGCGCCCGGGTGCATGACAGCGACGGCACCTTGCTGTTCGCCGAGAACCTTGCCGCCGACCATGTCCGCACGCTGATCCAGCCCGAGTTGGCGCGCGGCTCACTAATGAGCCTATACCTGGACGACCGGCGCTTGAGTTGCGTGCACGAGGGTTACGAACTCAGAGAAGGTGAGCCCGAGCTGGGAGAGCGGCAAGCGGACCTGTCGCAGCATAGCGGCGAAGGTGTGGCCAAGGTGCTATACACCGGCCGTCCCGCGCGGCTGGCCGAGATCGAGGCGAACATCCGGCAGCGCCTTGGTGAGCAGGTGGCGGTGACCTATTCGCAACCGGACTATCTGGAAGTGATGGCGGCCGGCATCAACAAAGGCCAGGCGCTGTCCAGCCTGTTGGCGCGGCGAGGCATTGATCTTGCGCAGTGTGCCGCCTTCGGCGACGGGCTGAACGATGCCGAGATGCTGCAGGTGGTCGGCCATCCATTCCGGATGACGAATGCCAACCCCCGGCTGACCGCCCTGCTGCCCAGGGTGCCCGAGGCCGGCCACCATGACGAGGCCGGCGTGGCGCACCAGATCCGCAAGGCGCTGGCACTGATCTGACGCTCATCCCCGATCACCATCACCCCAGGCCGGCATTCGGCGGGTACCGTCAGTAACAAGGTTTGTCAGCGGCTCACATTATTGAAGGGCGATGCCAAAGCCTCGCCCCCTACACCAAACAGCCTTTCGACCAACCACATTTCCCTGCTTTTGGTGCCGGGCTGCGCTAAGATGCCAAGCCATGAGGCATGTAGATAAGCAAACAATGAAATTTGGTTATTTGATCGTTGTGGCGCTGCTGGCAGGCTGCACCGCGCTTCCCACCGTATTCCACTCCAGCAGCAGCTACCCCAGGCTGAGTGCTGATGAATCTCAGCGCATCGCCACCACGCTTGATCATTCCCGACAGGCCGGCAAGATGTCCGACGGCGACTACCGAGCCTCGATGAGGCTGCTGGCCGACGTACAGGGCGGCAAGCCGCTGTCTGAGAACCAGATTTCGCAGCTGAGCAGACTGAAAAGCCTGGCCGCCAAGCAACGCGAGGACGAGCGCCGGGCCCAAGAGCAGCGCCGCCAACAGCTGGTCGAAAAGAAACGGCAGCAAGACGACGAAGCGGCGAAGAAGGCCCAATACCAGGCCGATTTTGACGCAATCCAGACCCCCGAGGACGGCACGGCCTTCATCAAGAAATATCAGGGCAGCTTCGACCCGGACAACCTGACGAGCCAGGCGCTGAAACGCGGGTTCGACCGGGAAATCCAGCAGAAGAAAGAGTGCATCGACCACGACGGCCAGGTGATCGCCAAGCAGCAGAAGCTCATCGCCACCGGCGGTTCGGCCGACAAGTCGGCGCTGTATTACGCGAAGGCCAATCAGCTGGTCTGCAAGAAACGCCTGATGCAGCTGTTGACGACCTGTGCCAAGGACAAGATCTGCCGCTGAGCGTCAGCCGCAGGTCTATCCCCTCCCCTTTAGAGACGACGAACTCCATGATTCAAGCTGCCCTCCTGCACGACGCCGACATCACGCTCGAGCGCCTGCGCGCCTTGTTCCAGCAAGCGGCGATCCGCGCCGAACTCGACGAAGACGGTGATTTGGCCGTCTACCCGGGCGAACTCAAAGCCTTCGTCCACCTGAACGAAGCCAACCGGCAGATTCGCTACGTCGCCTACTATGGCATCGACGAGAACGCACCGCGCCTCGACAAACTGGAATTGCTGAACCGTATGAACCGCGAATACATCTTCGCGCGCTTCGCCCTAGTCGATGAGGAAGCGATTTCGGCCGACTTCTATCTGCCCTTCGAGGGCGGCGTGTCCGCCGAGTTGATCGTGGAGTCACTGCAGTTGTTCTGCGTCGCGGTGCCGGCGGCAATTGCCGCCTGCGACGAAGCTCGCTTGATCCAGTAAGGCGCTGCCTGCCCCATGCCGACGCGACGCCACCCTAGCGGTGGCGTTTTATTTGCTGCCCGAATCGATGGCCAATAGCCAGTTCGCCCCCGCGTGACGGCTTTATTGCCTTGCCGAGAAGCTGACCGTCAGCGTGCCCAGCTCGCCAAAGCGGATCGACACCTCCTCCGCCACCGGCAACTCGATCACCCCCGCATAGGACCCGGTAATCACGACCTGGCCGGCGACAATGCCTTGCCCGCGGCCGCGAAGAAACTCGACCAGCCAATACAGCGGCGCACGTGGGTGACAATTGGGGTGGCGGCCCTCGTAGTGCTGCGACAGCGATGCAGAGTCCAGCCGCAGCACGATATCGCTCGCCTCCCTCGCCTGCTCCGCATCCACTTCGGGACCGAGATACAGGCCCTGGTTGACCAGGTTGTCGGCGAGCATGTCGGCGAAACCGGCGCCGGCCGCATCGCCGTAGCGGCTGTCGATCAACTCCAGTGCCAGGTGCGTACGGACGATGGCCGCATCGACCTCGGCCGGCGTGTACGGCTCTTGACGTGGCGGCAGGTCGCTCCCGAAAACGAAGGCTAGCTCTGGCTCGACCCGCACCCTACCTGCACGTGCCCACACGGAGCATGGGCTGTCCAAACAAACGGTATCGGTATAGATCGGCGCGGCAACGAGGCGATCGGGCGCCGGCAGCCCGCACTTCCAGCCGGCAATGCCCGCGCCGAGTCGAACGGTGACGGCTTTCTGGATCGCCAGCGCCATGTCGAGATCACCCGGGCGGCAAGCGTCCGGCAAGAGCGGGCCCTGCTCCCCTCGCAGGCGGCGTGCCGCGAGAATTTGCGCGGCGGCACTAACGGCATCGGCTCGGTCGGTCATGGTGGCTCCCTGTGTTTTTCCGGACTGCTTCATTTACGCCTTTGCGGCCGATAGCGCAAGCCAGCTCGCTCGCGACTGGTTTAACCGCCGTCGCTTCCACCCAGCTTGTCGACCCCTTCACGATTGGCTATAGAACACTGCAACGGGCTGCCCGGGTATCGGCAGTGCCGACGAGCAGCATGCCCCCCACCTCGGGCCAATGGCTCCCAAGACAGCTGGATCGGTACCCATCCGTTGTCTCTTACGGAGGTGATCTATGCGATTTCTAGTCAAAGTGAACATCCCGGTCGGCGCTGGCAACGCCCTGGCCAAGACCGGCAAGCTTGGTTCAACCATCCAGGCCATCCTTGACGACTTGAAACCCGAAGCCGCCTATTTCACCGACGACAACGGCCAGCGAACCGCCTTCCTGTTCCTCGAGATGACCGATGCCTCGCAAATGCCCGCGATTGCCGAGCCCTGGTTCCTCGCGCTACATACCAACATCGAGTTCCACCCGGTGATGGTGCTCGAGGATCTGGTCAAGGCTGGCAGTTCCATTGAGGCGGTCGTCAAGAAATACGGCTGACTTCTAACCATTAACCATATCGACACCTTGTCCGAAAACGGCAAAGCCCTCCCCCGTGCAGGATGGCAGGGGCTGGGCTTTAGAGCCTCCTTCGCTTACGGCGGCGTCGACCGTCCCCACCAGCCACCACCGAGCGCCTGCAGCAGCGCAGTGCTGTCGGTATAGCGATCAGCTTCGGCCTGGACCCGGTCGAGCCGGGTCTGCAATTGCTGGCGCTGTGCATCGAGCAGCGCCAGTTGACTGATGCCACCGGCACGATACTGCTGCTGGCTGATCCGGTAACTGGCGTCGGCCTGATCGGCTGCGTTGGCGCGGGCCTGCAGGGTGCGCGCGTCGTGATCGAGCGCACCGAGCGCGTCGGCGACCTGCTGTAGTCCCTGCAATACCACTTGCTGATAGGCAGCCGCCGAAGCGTCGTACGCTGCCAGGGCCGAACGGCGTTTGGCCTGCAGCTCGCCACCGTGGAAGATCGGCTGCATCAGGTTGAGCCCTAGGCTCCAGACGTTGACACCATTGCCGACGTCACCAGAGCGGGTACGCTCCGAACCGAAGCTGCCACTGAGCGTGAGCTTGGGATAGAGGTTGGCGGTAGCAACGCCGACGTCTGCGCTTGCCTGGTGCCATAGCGCCTCGGCAGCTCGGATGTCGGGGCGCTGCCTCGCCAGGCTTGATGGCAGGGTCAGCGGTAGCTCGGCTGGCAGCTGCAGACTGGCGAGGTCGAGCTCGGGCAGCTCGACCTCGGCCGGCGGCTTGCCGAGGTAGACCACCAGTTGGTGGTCGGCCAGCGCCAGCTGCTTCTGCAGCGGCGGCAGCTGCGCGGCGGTTTGTGCAAGCAGGCTCTGCTGGTTCTGCAGATCGAGCCGGGCGATGCCACCGGCGCGGTAGCGCGCCGCCATGATATCGAACTGTTGCTGCTGCGCGGTATACAGCGACTGGGTGACGACGATCTCCTCCCGCAGTGCCGCCCGGCGGATCGCGGCGGACACCACGTTGGCCGAAAGGCTCAGCCGGGCCGCTTCCAACTCGTAGCGCTGGTAGTCGACCAATGCGAGCAGCCCTTCGAGCGCGCGGCGGTTGGCACCGAACAAATCGAGCGTGTAGCCAACGTTGACGCTGGCATTGAACAGATTAAACGGACTGGTATTGGGGGCGTTGGGAATGCCGAATGCGGCAGTGTTTATCTTTTGGCGGGAGGCGCCGAAGCCGGCGTCGATGGACGGGTAGCGCGTCGCACCGGCCTCGGCGAGGTAATCCTGCTGTGCCTGGACGAGCTTGGCGCGCGCTTCGGCCAACGTCGGGCTGTCGGCCAGCGCAACACGCACCAGGCGGTCGAGGGCCGGCGAGCGGAACAGCGTCCACCATTGATCCGGCACGTCGGCCGCCGTGTCGAAGTGCTGCGCCACGCCGCCCGGACCACCCGCGGCGACCGTTTCGCCCGGCTGGCCACCCGGCAAATAGCTATGGGTCACGGGGCCTGCCGGCGGCGTAAAATCGGGGCCTGCCGCGCAACCGGCGAGTGCGACGGAAACCAGCAATATGGACACGCGCATATCGCTCCCTCGCCCTTCAGTCCAAGGTTCGACGGTAACACTTCACCGCCACCGTCATCACCACCACGGTGAACAATATCAACGGCCAAACGCTCGGCCACAGGTCGGCCCAACCGTTGCCCTTGAGCAGGATGCCGCGGATCAGCCGATTGAAATAGGTCAGCGGCAACGCGCTGCCGATCGCCCGCGCCCAGCCAGGCATGCCCTGAAACGGGAACATGAAGCCCGACAACAGGATGTTGGGCAGGAAATAGAAGAACGTCAGCTGCACACCTTGCAGCTGGTTCTGGGCCAGTGAAGATAGCGTGATGCCCACCGTCAGATTGGCGGCGATGAACAGTAGTGCCGAGAGGTAGACTGCCGCCACGCTGCCGGCGAACGGTACATTGAACACATAGCGCGATGCCACCAGAATGATGGTCGCCTGCACCAGGCCGATCGCGATGTAGGGGATGATCTTGCCGCTGATCACCTCCAGCGGGCGCACCGGCGTGGCGAGCAGGTTCTCCATCGTGCCGCGCTCGTGCTCACGTGTTATCGCGAGGCCCGTCATCATCACCATCGTCATTGTCAGAATCACCCCCATTAGGCCGGGTACCACGTTGTACTGGGTGATGCCCTCGGGGTTGTAAAGCCGGTGCACCTGCACGTCGAAAGCCGGTTGGCCGCCCGCTAGAGCCGCGAGTGGGCCAATCAGATCCTTGTCGGCGACCGACTGGGCAAACTGCTGCACCGCCGCCAGCGCAAGGCCGGTGGCAGTCGGATCGGACGCGTCGGCCTCGACCAACAGCGCCGGCCTCTCGCCACGCAGCAGCCGGCGGGTGAAGTCGACCGGGATGTCGACGACGAACTGCACCTGCCCCTGCGCCAGCGCCGCCCTACCCGCCTCCTCGTCGGGCAGCTCGCCGACAATGGTGAAATAGTCCGAATTGCGCAGCGCTGCGACATAACTGCGGGTGAACTCGCTCTGGTCGGCGGCGATGATCGCCGTCGGCATGTGCTTGGGGTCGGTATTGATCGCAAAGCCGAACAGCGCCAGTTCCAGTAACGGGATGAGGATGATCATCGCGAAAGTGACCCGGTCGCGCCGAAGCTGCAGAAACTCCTTTAGCACGATGCTCCACCAGCGCACCACCGAAAACCCGTTGCGGCTCATCGTCCGGCTCCCAGGGTATCGGCGAAGTTGTCGGCAGAGCCGCGCATCAGAAAGATGAACACATGCTCAAGACCGGTCCTCTCCGCTTCCAGCCTTAGCGCCTGCCCTTGAGTGACGGCTCGTAGTGTACGCTCGAGCGCGGCGCCGTCGCGGCCGCTGACATGCAGCGCCGAGCCGAACGCCACGGTCAGGTCGACACCAGGCTGGCCGCGCAGTTGACGCGACAGTTCGACCAGCCGATCGGCGTCGCCATGAATCGCCCAGGTCGACAACCCCTGGCTTTCGATCACCTCGGCGGCAGTGCCTTGTGCCAGCAGCGCGCCGTACGAAATATAGGCGAGCTTGTGGCAGCGCTCGGCCTCGTCCATGTAGTGGGTGCTGACCAGCACGGTGATGCCCTGTGCGGCCAGCTCGTGCAGCTCCTCCCAGAAGTCGCGCCGTGCGGCCGGGTCGACGCCGGCGGTCGGCTCGTCGAGCAGCAACAATCGCGGCTTGTGCAGCATGCAGGCGGCCAGCGCAAGGCGTTGCTTCCAGCCACCGGACAATGTGCCGGTCAGCTGCTGGGCCCGCGAGGTCAGCCTCAACCCTTCCAGCGCCTCGTCCACCGCCCGCTTGCGGTCGGGCATCTCATACAGGCGCGCGACGAAGTCGAGGTTCTCGCGGATGGTCAGATCGTCCCAATACGAGAACTTCTGCGTCATGTAACCGACGTTGCGCTTGATCTGGTCGCTCTGTTTCAGGATATCGTAGCCGAGACAGCTGCCGGAGCCCGAGTCGGGGGTGAGCAGGCCGCACAACATCCGGATCGACGTGGTCTTGCCGCTGCCGTTCGGGCCGAGGAAGCCAAGGATTTCGCCGCGCTGGACCTGTAGGCTCAGATCGCGCACCACATGCTTGTCGCCGAAGCGCTTGTTGAGGCCGCGCACGTCGATCATGTACGACAGATTGGCCGAGTCCTTCATTGCAGTGCTACCTCCACCGGCTGGCCAGGATGCAACGTCGGCGCATCGGCCACCGCCGGGTGCGCTTCGATCAGGTAGACCAGCTTGGCGCGGCTCTCGTTGCTGTAGATCACCGGCGGCGTGTACTCGGCTTCAGTCGCGACATAGGTAATCTTGGCCGGCAGCGCCGCCTTGCAGCCGTCGCAGCGCACCGACACCGCCTGGCCGACCGCCAGCCGGCCAAGCACCGGCTCGGGCACGAAGAAACGCAGCTTGATGTTTTCCGGCGGCAACAGCCGGACCACCGGGCTGCCGGCCGGCACCCATTCGCCGGGCCGATACATTGTGTCGAACACCCTGCCGGAACGGGTCGCCATCACCGCCTTCTGGTCGAGTTTCCAATCGGCCTGCGCCAGCGCAGCACGCGCGGCAGCAACCTGGGCGGCTTGGGCTCGCAGCTGCTCGTCGCGTCCGGGCAGCTTGCCGACGATCAGCTGGCTCTGAAGTTCGCGCACCTGCGCGGCGCTCGAGTCGGCGCTGGCCTGGCTATCGTCAAGCTGCGCTCGTGCGATGCCGCCTACGGCGTATTGCTCACGGTCGCGTGCCAACTGTAGTGCGGCCTTGTGGGCCTGTGCTTGCGCCTGTGCCAGCTGCGCATGGATCACGTCGAGCTCGGGCGGACGCTTGCCGGTCTGCAGGTCCTTCAACTGCGCCTCGGCCGCCTCGAGCTGACGCCGCGCCTGCTGCTGTGCCGCCGCCTCGTTAGCCGACTCGAGCGCAAACAGTGGCAGCTTCGCCGTCACCTGCTGCCCGCGCTGCACCAATAGGCTATCGAGCCGACCCGCTTGCGACGACGCGACGTAAACGAACTCCCCCTCGACATAGCCCTGGAAAGTCGCCTGCGTTGACTCGCCGCAACCGGCCAGCAAGGCGATGAGTAAGAGAGCCACACAACGCATCGGCAGTCTCCGTAAAAGCTAGCGGGCAGCCAGCCCCGACATCAGCAGCGCGACTACATGGCGTTGCAGCGCGTCGCGCCCCAGGCCGGCCAATGGCGGCACGCGCTGCCAGGTTCGGGCCGTGGCAAGCGGCAACAATGTCAGCCCCAGCACCGACAGGAACACCAGCCGCGGTTCAATGGCCGGGTTGATCTGGCCGGCACGCTGACCCACCGCCACCCGTTCGGCCAGCCATTGCAACCTGTCGAACGGCAGGCGCGACAGCATCCGCTCGCGCAGCAAGCCTCCCTCGTTCAGCACCTCGCGCACCCACAGCGGCGGCAACCAAGGTTGGTGCTCGGCGCTGTCGATCAGCCGCTCGACCAGGCCGATGACCAACTCAAGCGCGTCGGCCTCCCCCTGCCCGACCGTGCCGCCCCAGACATAGGCAACGATGCGCATCACGCGCTCGTCGACCACCGCGTCGAGCAGTTGATCACGGTTGGTGAAGTAGTAATGCACCATCGCCGGCGTCACGCCGGCCTGCGCGGCGATCTTCCCCATCGTGGTCGCGGCGATGCCCTCGTCGGCAAACAGCGCGGTCGCCGCGTCGAGCAACTGCTCGCGCAGGTCCGGATGAGCCTGATCCGCAGCGGGGCGCCCCGGCGAGCGAGGTGCAGCAGAACGCTTGATCATGGTTCAGACTAATTAACGAATTAGTTAATTTCAAAGTGCAACAGCCGGACGGTCGGCATCTAGCCCTGCCCAAGGACAGTCTGCCTACGGCCTTTGAACAAGTTTCCAAGCGAGGTTTGGGTGTGCGCACGGCGCCAGAGAAGCCTCATTGGAGTCGCTAACAAAAATCCTACTACTTGTACTGTCTGCGTCGACGCGCCTTGTCACAGACATTGCACTGAATTTTGTTAGCAGCCCTCACTTCAAACACATTTCCCAAGGCTACTTGCAAATACATTAGAATAAATTCACCAGTCATTTCTAATGCTTTAATTACCAATTATTACGCAAAGATTACTGCTCTAAATAGGGACATCTTAATGTTGAAAAATCTCAATGTCGGCTCGCGGCTGGCCATTTTGCTTGGCGCGCTAATTGTGCTGATGCTCGCCATTGTGGGCGCCAGCGTCTCAGGAATGACTGTCATGCAGGACAAGGCGGACATCGTCATTTTCAACCGCCTTCCCAAGATTCTGCTGCTTCAGCAAGGACAGGCCAGCATCAGCGATATTCGCGTTGCCTTGCGTGACTTGGCCCTCGCCTCTACCCCAGAGGAAAAGGCCAGTGCCAAGCAAAAAATCCAAGACTCCAGAGCCGTGATCGGCGATGTCTGGAACAAGCTCAAACCCGCGCTCGTCGACCCCAAAGCCATAGAACTCTTTGAACAAATACAAGCGAGTCGGAAATCGTATATCGAGATCCAAAATAACATCATTGCGTTGAGCGAGGCCGGCAAAACCGGCGAGGCCCAGAAGGCCTTGACCGACACCGCCAAAGTGGCCCAGGACTACCAAGAGCTGGTCAAGCAATTGGCGATGCGTCAGGACGAACTGGCACAACAATCAGGACAAGAGGCCCATGACACGTCCCATCGTGCCCGTACCATCCTGCTCATCAGCAGTGCCATTGGCATTGTCCTGGCCCTTGTGCTGGGACGCCTCATTTCGAAAAGCATTACTCATCCGCTCACCCGTGCGGTCGACGCGGCCAATCAACTCGCTCAAGGCAATCTGTCGATCCAGCTCCAAGCAGATACGCGGGATGAAACGGGTCGGCTGCTGAAGGCCTTGGATCAAATGGCGAGCAAGCTGTCTCAAGTGATCGGGGAGGTCATTACCACCACCGGCGTCGTTACGGACTCGGCAGCGCACCTGTCGACTGCCGCGAAACAAGTCGCAATCGCGACGGAAGCCCAAGCCAATGCCACCACGTCGTCGTCTGCGGCCGTCGAGCAACTATCGGTGAGTATTGACCGCGTGTCGGTCTCAGCACAGGAGGTCAACACCAAAGTCAGCGAAGCCGGGGATCTTGCGATGACGAGCGTGGGCAACGTCAACTCGGCGACCCACCAGGCCAAGACGGTGGCCGAGTCGATCGATCTGTCCGCCGATGAAATCGGGACCCTGTCCCAGTCCGTGCTGCAGATTGGCGATCTGGCAACGGTGATCAAAGACATTGCCGACCAAACCAACCTGCTGGCGCTCAATGCCGCTATTGAAGCGGCCAGAGCGGGTGAACAGGGACGAGGGTTTGCGGTTGTGGCGGATGAAGTGCGCAAGCTCGCAGAGAAGACCACCGGCTCGGTTCAGGAAATTGGTGGCATGATCCAATCCATCCAAAATGGCGCCACCCATGCCGCGACCGGCATGCAACACAACACTACCGTCGTCAACGAAGTCGTATCGCTGTCGGAAGAAACCCGATCCTCCATTCAAGCGGTCCAGGACGCCTCTACCCAAGTCTCTCAACTCATCAGCGAGATCGCCAACGCACTTGAAGAGCAAAAGGCGGCATCGGTGAGCCTGGCGCAGAATGTAGAGGCAATTGCCCAGATGTCCGAGGAAAACACAGCGGCCGTCAACTCGGTCGCCGAGACGTCGCAAAATCTCGCGGCCACCGCAAAACGGCTCGAAGCATCCGTGAGCTTCTTCAGACTCGGCTGATCCTCCCAAGCCAACATCGCCGGCTCAACAGCCGGCGATGAAACGGCCCGGCCTAGGTCTGAATACGGTAAACAAGACGCTTCGGGGTAAACCTCCCAAGTATTGGCAACAGGGAGCGGCTCCGCACGCTACCCTGCTGGCCCCCACCCCCTCCCCTAAACAACACTACTAGAGCGTCGCCAGGATGTTATCCAAGGCATCGAGCAGCATGTCGGCGTGCTCTTGGGCAAACACCAATTGTGGCCGCACCTTGAGGACGTTACCGGCCGGGCCGGTGGCGCTGATCAGGATGCGTTTGTCGCGCAGCGCGTTGACGATACGGCTGGTCTCGTTGCTGGCCAGGGTCTTCTGCTGCCGGTCCGACACCATTTCCACCCCGATAAAGAAGCCTACGCCCCTCACGTCGCCGATCAGCGGGTATTTTTCAGCCAACCGCTCAAAACCGGCCTTGAGATAAGCACCGGTATCGCGTGCATTCTGTTGCAGGTCTTCGTCGTGGATAACATCCAGCACCGCCATGCCGGCAGCGCAGGACACCGGGTTACCACCAAAGGTGTTGAAATAGCGCACCTTGCTGCCGAAGGCATCGATAATCTCGGGCCTTGCCACCAGGCCGGCGATCGGATGGCCATTGCCCATCGGCTTGCCCATGGTAACGATATCGGGCACCACCCCATGCCGCTGGAAGCCCCAGTAGTGGCCGCCGGAGCGGGCAAACCCGGCCTGCACCTCGTCGGCGATGAACACGCCACCGGCAGCGCGGATCGCTTCCGCCGCGCGGGCAAGATAGCCCGGTGGGTCGGCAAACACGCCATCGCTAGTGAACAGGGTATCCACCAGTAGCGCGGCCGGCTGGATACCGTGGCGCTGCAAATCCTCGATGGCCGCCTGCACGTGGCGCACAAAACGCTCGCCCACCGGTTCTTCTCCATGGCGGTAGCCATCGGGCGGTGGCACGGTGCGCACATGTGGGCCAAGTGGCACGCTAGGGCCAAAGGCCGGCGAGCATTCGGCCACGCTGTGGGTGACACCGTGATAGGCATGGTTGCTGACGATGACCCCGCGCCCACCACTGACATTCCAGGCCAGGCGCAGCGCCAGGTCGTTGGCCTCGCTGCCGGTACAGGTGAACATGGCCTGGCTGATTGCAGCCGGGAAAGTGGCCAGCAGCCGTTCGGCGTACTCCAGAATGGTTTCGTTCAGGTAGCGAGTGTGGGTGTTGAGCGTGGCGGCCTGACGTGCGATGGCTTCCACGACACGCGGATGGCTGTGTCCCACCGAGGCCACATTGTTGTAAACGTCGAGATAGGGCTTGCCGTCCGGGTCGTACAGCCACACGCCTTCGGCGCGCGTCACATGCACCGGGTGCTCATAGAACAGGCGATAAGCCTTGCCGAGTGACTGCTGGCGGCGCTGGATCAGCACCTGCTCGCGTGCAGGCAGCTGGCTCGACGTCGCCGGATCGAAAGCGTTCACCATCCGTTGATCTTTGCTGCTCATGCTTGTCCTTTCATGCCGCACACCTCTCGCAGATAGGCCACCGCCTGCCGGCGGCTGATGGCCAGCAACCGCTGCATGCCATCCCAGCTCAGGCCGTTATTGCGCAGGATGTAGGCGCGGTTCTCCGGATGCTTGATCGCCCGCCAGCCGGTGATGGTGACGGTCATGCACAGCCGGGTGAGGATGAGATCGTAGAGCAGGTCCACCTCCTCCGACATCAGCGGGTTGACCGCGTGATAGGCGCCAATCATCGGCGCTGCGGTGTCCAGCGGGTTAGGGTTGGTGGACAGCTGGTAGGAGCACGCCACGGCAAGCTCGTCTATCAGTGGCGCGTGCACCATGTCCCCGAAATCGATGATGCCGACAGTGGTGACCTGATCCTGCGGGTTTACCAATACGTTATGGGGGTTGAGATCGTTGTGGATCACCTGCCGGCGCAAGCTGGCCAGCTTCGGCTGCACCTCGGCCTCGAAGTGCGTCAGCCAGCTCGCCAGGACATCGCGCTGGGCGCAGGGCGGCGTCTGCAGCAGCAACGACTGCAGCTGCTCAGCGTACTGAATATCCCACAACAGATGGTGGTGGGCGGCAGGATGAGCAAAGTCGCTCATCGCCCTATCCAGCAGCGCCAGCGTTTCCCCCAGATGGCGGCGCTGCGCCTCGCTCCGATTGATCTGATGCAGCGGTTGGCCAGGCAGATAGCTGAGCAGGCGCAGCACGCGCTCGCTGCCATCGCCCATCGCCACCGGGCCATAGGGCGTGCCATCCAGCCGAGGAATCACCTGTGGAATGGGCAGCGAGGGATCACGCCGGATAGCATGCAACAGCGCCAGGGTCTGAAAATCGGTGACCTCACGGCTTTCCGCCGGATGGGTGAGCTTCAACACATACTCACGGCCATCCTCGGCCCGGATGTGGAAGTTCTCGTCGCGCTCGCTGTTGCGTGTGGATGCCTGGCCGCGAACGCGGTAATACGTCCACAGCAACGAAGCAACTTCCTCCTGCGTTGTTGCCTCTGCCCTTGTCGTAAACAGCGGGTTGCTCAGCACTTCAGACATGCTGACCACCATTGATGTGAATTTCTGCCCCATTGATGTAGGAAGAGTGGCCGGAACAGAGAAAATGAATCGCCTCGGCCACTTCCTGGGGCGTGCCTAGCCGATGCATAGGGACATCCCGTTCGACGATGCGCGCGGTATCCGGCGAAAGAATCGACGTGTCGATTTCCCCCGGGGCAATGGCATTGGCACGGATGCCATGTGGCGCAAACTCGTGCGCAAGCTCCCGCGTCAGCGCGGCCAACCCGGCCTTGGAGGCGGCATAGGCCACGCCGGCAAACGGATGCACGCGCGAGCCGGCAATCGAAGTGACATTGACAATGCTGCCCTGCCCTTTCATCAGCTCGGGAAACAGCGCACGCGCCAGCAGTGCCGTCGAGACGAGATTGACGTTCAACACCCGAAGCCAGGTATCGGCATCGCTGTCCAGTACGCCAAGTCGTGCCCCATCCGGCCCCTTGGGCGAAATGCCCGCATTGTTGACCAACGCGTGCAGCTCACCATCTGGCAGCCGGTTTCTGACCTCGGCCACCAGCCTGTCGAGACCATCGAGGTCGGCAAGATCAGCCTGCAGATGGCTCTCACGCGCCATCGGCCAGCGGCAGGTCTCGGAAAAAGGTTGCCGGGAAACTGTCAGGATGTGCCAGCCATGCTCCTGGAACAGTTTCACCGTGGCATGCCCGATGCCCCGGCTAGCGCCGGTAAGCAGCATGTAACGCTTGCGCTCGGGCCGACTGTTTTCGCTGTTATCCATCGCCTTATCGCTCCCTGGTGAAGTTACGCCTCACAAATCCTACCTGGTGGCAGCTAGATTTGTATATGATGCATCATATTTATTGCATGAAAGACGTGCAATGACTTGCTCACAAATCCGACACAAGCCCGGATAACCGCGACATACTTGCCGCCATGACATACGAACTACCCACACTGGAACACGACAATCTAGGAAGCACGGTTTATCGCCTGATCTGCGAAGCACTGATACAGGGCCGCCTCAAACCGGGTGACCGGCTCAGGATCCGAGACATGGCTGACAAGCTGGGTACCAGTGTCACCCCAGTGCGCGATGCCATCCTGCGCTTGGTGCAGGAGCAAGCACTGACCATGAAATCGGCCCGCGATATCCGTGTACCCTTCATGACGCTGGAGCGCTACCTGGAAATTCGGGCGATTCGCGTGAAATTGGAGGGATTGGCCGCAGAGGAAGCGGCCAGGCGGGCGACGGCGGAGGACATTGCCCGCCTGCAGACCATCGTGGCCATGAACCGGCAAACCATGAAGGCCGGGGATATCGAAGCCGGCTGCGACCTCAATCAGCAGTTTCATTTTGCACTGGTAGAGATAGCGGACATGCCGTTTCTAAAGGGCATCCTGTACCGCATCTGGCTGCAGATGGGGCCCTTGATCTCGGCAGTGTATGGCGAGGGCGGCATGGACATGATCGACTATCACCCGCCGGTCATCACCGCCATTCAGCGGCAGGATGGTGCGGAAGCAGCCACGGCAATCGGTGAAGACATCGTCAGTGGCGGACAGGCTATCTTGCGCCATCTGCAGGCGGCCGCAGGCGGCACACAACAGTAAGTGGCGATACAAGGCAATGTCAGAATTCGCGAAGCCCGTCGAATTGGGCCGTGCTAAAAGCGATGTATGCCCTGTCACTCGCTCGAAGGCTACAATGACTGACCTTGCCCAAGCGGATGCGCCTCGGCCGAAGCTGTTGGCGGGGCTCTATCGTGAAACCGGCTGCTAGTAAGCGAGAAGCTGACATTCGCGGGGGAAGAAAGTGGAAGCCTTCTTTGCTGGTGCTCACCGGCTGCCCCCGCCCCACTTCCGCCTTTGGAATCCGCGCCACTTCTATGGCAGCTTATTAGGATTGGCCAGCTTGGCCAATCGCCGCTACTGGCCCAGCATGGTGAGAGCCTCGCGTAAAGGCTCGAGCGAGACCGTAATCACCCCATCGAGCGGCGTGTTCATCTCAAGGATCAGAAATATTGCGCCGGACGTGGATAGTGCGCCCAGAAACAACGCAACTATGACTGTCGCGTTGGCAGGTGCAGACAGGCCAAATGCACATAAGATAATGGCGAGCCACAACACCAGTGATATCAGCAACGGTAAGGGGGGCGAACCCGAAGCTTGCAGCATCGCAAGTTGGCGTGCGTTCAGCACTTCACCGATGATCTGGATGGCGCTTGCCTGCAATTGACGTTGCACCTCGCTGCGTGGCGACAGGGCCTCCAGCTTGAGCTGAAGGCTTTCCGCCCGCCTAAGTGCCTCGAGGCCGCGAAGTTTTGCGAGCTGTGCAGGTTCGGCGGAAGCGATTATCTGGATCGTCATGCCAACCCTCTGCTTATACAGATCACGAACCCCCTTCGTTTCCGGACCATATTTGGCAAGAACGCGATCGAGGAAGATGATGCTGGCGGCACTGTGCACGACCTCATTGCTCACGGTATCGAATGTGTTTTTCGCCGACGAAACCAGCAGGCCAAGCACTAACGCAGCCATCGTGGCTATCAGACCGACCGCCAGCTTTACGGCACTGATTGATTCATCGCTAAGGTGGTGCTCTGGCAACTTGGTGCGCAGATACAAACCAAACAACGCGCTGCCAAATACACAGGCAAACACGACCAAAGCGGTCTCGACGTGGCTCATTGCCCTACCCTCCGTCCCCGCTCACAATGAAAAGCCCGGCATGCGTCGCGATCTGATCATCTTCTGCCACGGCCTTCGTGCCCAGTGCTCCCCCTGGGATGGGCACTCACCAAGGGGGCAAACGTGCCAGTCAGGGATCATCGCTTCTGGGGGTAATGACGTGTTTCCTGATTTGCTGGTGCGCATCACCTGCGAACGCTCGATAACCCACACTCATCCAGAATATATAGCTCCCCCTGGTTTGGCATACCCACATTTGCCTTTGGTCCAATATACGCGGCGATGCCGCTGAGATGCCCATGAGTACGTTCGCCGACCAACTGGAAGAAATGTTCCTCAGCGACAATGTGACCTGCCTGTCCTCCAAGTTCGCCGCCACCCTGACCGGGCAGGACGCCGAGCTTTGCTCGACCGCCCTCGAAAGCTCGTTGCTCGCGGTGTGCTGTTCAGCAACGCCTCCAGATGAAGGGATAATCCGCGCTGCCGTCCAAGGCGTCGGCCTGGCCCAGCACATGGAGCTCGCAGTGCGCCGCCAGCTGGAGGATGGCGAATTGGTGCGCGTGCTGCAGCCCTGGTGCAGGCCATTTCCCGGCTTCTACCTGTACGTGCCGTCGCGCGAGCAGATGACGAGCAAGGTACGGGCGCTGATGTACTTTCTCGTGGAAAAACGCAGCGTGTTGGCTGCTCAAGCGACCAAGCCGTAATGTCGCTTGCTTTTTAAGAGCCGCTAACAAAATTCAGTGCAACGTCTGCTGCAAGGCGCGCCGACGCAGACAGTACAGGTAGCACAGCAAGGAGACGTAACGTCTGCAGCAGGATTTTTGTGAGCGGCTCTAAATACGAGGGTCTCTGCGAGAGGCCGGTGCACGCCACGGAAAGGCGCCCTCCCAGGTATTGGCCATAGCTTTGCCGCCGGGTGCCAGCGTCTTTCCCCACGGAAACACCGTGCTCGCGCCTCCGCGCGCCGCATACTCGAACTCGGCCTCCACTGCCAGTAAGCGAACGACAAGGCGATGCGCCGGCAGGAGCCAATCATTCGGTATCATGGCACCAAATGAGCTAAAGCCACTCTAATCGGTTTCGTATGTCGAAGGCTGCTAACAGGAATAATTCTCGTGAAATGCCATAAACGCTTGTTCACCACACTATTTGTCATGGCGCTTTGTCCGCTGGCTAAGGCTGATGTGGCCCAAGCAGCCCATGACGCCAAGGAAGCAACCGTGCATGCCGCCAAGAAAACTGGAGAGATCGCGAAGGAAGCGGCTCACGGTACCGCTCATGCCGCCAAGACAGTCGCCCATGGCGTAGCAAACACGGCGCACAAGGGCTATCAGGCAACCAAGGTAGCAGTGCACAAGGCGACGCATTAGTAAAAAACGGCGGTCGGCTTCAAGCCGACTACTGCCATGTTTTTGGCATGCACCTTCTGGGCAAGCCTCCTGCTCAACCCGCCACGCCCTGCCATTTCCGTTCGATCTCTGCCCTCTGCGGGCTCTTCGCAAAGTCGCGCAGAAACTCATTCACCTTGGCGAGCAACCGCTCGTTCTGTCGCCCAGTTTGACCGGCATTTGGGTCCGAATGGAAAAAGCTGGGCTAATCCACCACCAACGCGACAGCATCGACAGCCGCCGTCTCATCATTTCCCTCTCCCCCATGGCAGGGAGCTTACCGCTCAAATTTCTCCTTTAGCGACGCAATGCGATGAACAGATCGAGCGTCATCTCGGCAAGGAACGGTTGTCTCTGCTCATGGACCTACTGACTCAACTCGAGACCTTTCCCACCCCGATCAGCCTGGATCTGCTTTAAACGACACTTATCCACCCTCCAAGCGTGTATCCGCACGGACTGCCTCGTTGCTGGCGATCGCCACAGACAGGCGCTGGATACGACGAGGCCCCGCCCTAACCGGCAGGGTTGTTGGGGCCTGGGTGTGAGATCATTGCGGGATTGTTTCCACAGCCGCCCCATCCCGCATTATTGCCTTACCGCACTGAAGCGACGCACAGTCCCGGTAAGCCTCGCCTTCTGTGACGGCGCAACCAGCAGAGTCGCGATGCGGGGTTTGGTGAGCGGCCCTAACCGATGAGATGCCCATGAGCACGCTAGCCGACCAACTGGAAGAAATGTTCCTCAGCGACAAAGTGACCTGCCTGTCCCCCAAGTTCGCCGCAGCCCTAACCGGGCAGGATATCAAGCTTTGCTCGGCCGCCCTCGCAGAGCTCGTTGCACGCGGCGTACTGTTCAGCAATGCCTCCAAGAGTTCCAACGAGGGAGGCGAGGTTTCGCATCAGACCACCTACTTCCTCCGCGAGGACTGAGCAAGCTCTCCTCAAGAATGCAAAGCCCCATGTCAGGGACATGGGGCTTTCATCTTCGGCGACAGGCAACACATCGAAATCAGCGATTAAGACTGGCAGCCCGCGACAACGCCGGTTGCCTCTGGGAATGCCTAGGCACTGCGCGGTTCGAACAGGTCGGCAGAGGAGCCCACCGGGGCGGACGCCGACCGCGCAGCCATCCAGCGATCCAGCACGGCTTCGGCACCGACGGGAAGATGCAGCTTGAGCTTGCTTCGACGCCACAGGATGTCTTCGGCCTTGCGTGCCCACTCGACATCCATCAGGTAACGCACTTCCGCCTCGTAAAGCCCCGGCAGGATTTCCCCCCCCAGGCCGGCCAGGTCGGTCGCCTCGCCGATTACGATGCCAATGCGGCTGCCATAGCTGCGTGCATAACGGGTCAGGAGCGGCAGCGGTAGCCACGGGTAGCGCTGGCGGGCATCGGCAAGGAAGGCCTCGAAAGTGGGCTGGGCCAAATCGCCACCGGGTAGCGGCACGGCGGCCGTCCAGGTCGGCGAATGCACACCCAGGCTCTTGGCGAGCTGGTCGACCGCCTGTTCGGCCAATTTGCGATAGGTAGTGATTTTGCCGCCAAACACCGACAGCAACGGCGCGCCGTCGACGGTATCGAGTTCTAGCGTGTAGTCGCGAGTGACACTGGCAGCGTTGGCCGACTCGTCGTCGAGCAGCGGGCGCACGCCCGAGAACGTCGACACCACGTCTTCGGGATCGATCTGCTTGGCGAAATAGCGGTTGCTCATCTCGCACAGATAGCGCACTTCATCGTCGTCGATGCGCACTTGTGCCGGGTCGCCTCGGTACTCGACGTCGGTGGTGCCGATCAGCGTGAAGTCGTTTTCATACGGGATCGCGAAGATGATGCGCTTGTCGGGGTTCTGGAAGATATAAGCGTTCGAATGGTCGAACAGCCGGCGCACGATGATGTGGCTACCCTTTACCAGCCGCACTGACTTCGATGCGCTGCGGCCGATCACGTTCTTCAGCAGCGTGTCGACCCACGGACCGGCCGCATTGACCACCGAACGCGCTAGCACGGTACGGGTCGCGCCCCCCTCCTCGCGCAGGGTGCAGCGCCACAGCTCGCGTTCGCGCTGCGCGAACACGCATTCGGTACGGGTCAGCACCACCGCGCCGCGTTCGGCGGCATCCTGGGCGTTGAGCACCACCAGCCGCGCATCCTGCACCCAGCCGTCCGAGTAGGCGAAGCCGCGCTTGAAGCCGGGCTTGAGCGGCAGGCCTGCCGGGTGGCGTTCGAGGTTCAGCGTCTCGGCACCAGGCAGCAATTCGCGCTTGGCCAGATGATCGTACAGGAACAGGCCGGCACGAATCATCCACTGCGGGCGCTGCGACGCATCGTGCGGCATCACGAAGCGCAGCGGCCCGATGATGTGCGGCGCGGCTTTCAGCAGCACCTCGCGCTCCTGCAGCGCCTTGCGTACCAGACCGAATTCGTAATACTCGAGGTAGCGAAGGCCGCCGTGGATCAGCTTGGTGCTGGCCGACGAGGTGTGCTGGGCCAGGTCATCCTTCTCGCACAGCAGCACGGACAGGCCCCGCCCCGCCGCATCGCGCGCGATGCCCGCCCCGTTGATGCCGCCGCCGATTACCAATACATCGTAGATCTGACCGTTCACGTCCTGTTGCTCCCGCCCTGAGGCTTCAACCCATTTTCATTCGTTCGGCCAAACGCCGAGCGTTGCTGTTATCGCGGCGAACGGCAACCGTCGCCCTAATCGAATGCTAGGCGATAACGAACATTTACGCAACATAAAATGTTGCTTTAATGATCATTTTTGTTCTTTATTTGTTGCATTTACCAGAGAGCAGACATTGGATCGAGCCAGCCCGAACAGTAACCAGACAAAAACAACAGCAATTCCCACCCCCCAATAGAAAAGCCCGCCACGAACGCGTCGGGCTCAGAAAGGGCCGCGTCCAAACGGACGCGACGGGCAACGTCAGGCCATCAGCAACTTGCTGTGCAGCAATGCCGCCAGCACGCCCCCCGTCAGCGAGCCGACCACCGGCACCCACGCGTAGCCCCAGTCGCTGTCGCGCTTGCCGCTGATCGGCAGCAGCGCGTGCATCAGCCGCGGCGCCAGATCCCGCGCCGGGCTCATCGCGTAACCGGTGGTGCCTCCTAGCGACACGCCAATGCCCAGCACTAACAGACCGACCGGCAGCGCGTCGATCGCGCCGAGCGATACTTTGGGCGACACCATGTGCAACACCGCGAACACCAGTACAAAGGTGGCGATGATCTCGGACGCCAGGTTACCCGGTAGGCTGCGGATCGCCGGACCGGTGCAGAACACCGCCAGTTTGGTGTCGGCGCACTCGGTGGTCTCGAAGTGATGGCGATACATCAGCCAGACCAAGAAGGCGCCAGCCATGCCGCCAGCCATCTGGGCAGCTACATAGCCCGGCACACTGGCCCAGGCGAACTTGCCCGCCACCGCCAGCGCCACGGTGACCGCCGGGTTGAGATGGGCGCCGCTGTATGAGGCGACACAGAACACCGCGACGAACACCGCCATCGCCCAGCCGAAGGCGATCACGATCAGGCCGCCGTTCTGGCCCTTCGTCTTGTTGAGGATGACATTGGCGACCACGCCGTTGCCCAGCAGCACCAGCAGGGCCGTGCCGATGAATTCGGCAATCAATGGAGTCATGGATAGGGTTCCCGACTAAATAGTACGAACTCGGAGTCACTGACAAAAACGCAGCGAGGTGACCCGGCGTCGCCGCCCACGACCGAATTGGCGCAAGGTGCGGCGACACGGGAAGGGATGGTGACGGCGCTTAAGCGTCGGCCCAGGCGACGGCGGCGTTGACTGCACGCTGCCAGCCGGCGACACGCTGCTCGACCGTTTCGGGCTGCGCATCGGGACGGAAGCGCTGGTCGAGCTGCCACTGACCGGCGATGTCGTCGAGGCCCGACCAGTAGCCCACCGCCAGGCCGGCGAGATAAGCGGCGCCGAGCGCAGTGGTCTCGATCACCTTCGGGCGGATCACGTCGATACCGAGGATGTCGGCCTGGAACTGCATCAGCAGTTCATTGACGGTGGCGCCGCCGTCGACACGCAGCTGCGGCACGGCGATGCCGGCGTCGGCTTCCATCGCGCGCAGCACGTCCATGGTCTGGTAGGCGATGCTCTCCAGTGCGGCACGGGCAACATGCGCGGACGTGGTACCGAGCGTGGCACCAAACAGCGAACCGCGCGCCTCGGCGTTCCAGTGCGGTGCGCCCAGGCCGGCGAACGCCGGCACCAGGTACAGGCCGCCACTGTCGGCCACCTGCTGCGCCAGCGCGCTGACCTCGTGCGAGTGGTTGATGATCTTCAGCCCGTCGCGCAGCCACTTCACCACCGCGCCGCCGATGAAGATGCTGCCTTCCAGCGCGTAATGCACCTCGTCGCCCAACTGCCAGGCGACGGTGGTCAGGAGGTTGTTGCGTGACACGGTCGGGGTGGTGCCGGTGTTCATCATCATGAAGCAGCCGGTACCGTAGGTGTTCTTCACCATTCCCGGCTCGATGCACTGCTGGCCGAACAGCGCCGCCTGCTGATCGCCAGCGATGCCGGCGATCGGGATACGTGCGCCGAACATCGTTTCCGGCACATGGCCGTACACTTCGCTAGACGAGCGCACCTCGGGGAGCATGCTGCGCGGAATGTTCATCATCGCCAGCAGCTCGTCGTCCCAGCCCAGGGTATGGATGTTGAACAGCATGGTGCGCGAGGCGTTGGACACATCGGTGACGTGCACCGCGCCGTGGGTGAAGTTCCAGATCAGCCACGAGTCGACCGTACCGAAGGCGAGCCGGCCCTGTTCGGCCTTGGCACGCGCACCCGGTACGTTGTCGAGAATCCAGTTGACCTTGCTGCCGGAGAAATAGGCATCGACCTGCAGGCCGGTCTTGGCGCGAATCGTCTCTCCCAGACCTTGCTCCTTCAGCCCGTCGCAGAATGCCGCGGTACGGCGGTCCTGCCAAACGATGGCGTTATAGATGGGCTGGCCGGTCTCGCGGTCCCAGACGACGGTGGTCTCGCGCTGGTTGGTGATGCCGATGGCGGCAATGGCAGGGCTTCCCAGCCCGGCCTTGGCCAGCGCCTCGGCAGCTACGCCGGCCTGCCCGGCCCAGATTTCCTGCGGGTCATGTTCCACCCAGCCCGGTTGCGGGTAGATCTGGGTGAACTCCTTCTGCGCCATTGAGACGATGTGGCCCGTCCGATCGAACAGGATGGCGCGCGAGCTGGTGGTGCCCTGATCAAGCGCCAGGATGTACTGTTGTTGCATGGGTCTGCTCTCCTTTGCACATCAACCCGCCGGTCGCGCTGTGCTCGCACGATCCGGCGGCCAAAACCGGGATGACTCCCGAAACCCCTGTCCCAGGGTGACGTCGATGACAAATTAATGTTGTTTTATGTCGCATCGGCATTCTATATCGGTAAATTGCGACATGAAAGAAAAATATAAAGAACACAAAAACAACATTCAAGAACAGTCTAACGCTCCCGACAAACGCTTGATTGCACGGGCAAATCCACTTTCATCATGGTGGGAAATCTGAGACAGCGTGAGCGGCAGAAGATGGAAGGACGACTGAAAAGCCAACAAAAGGCGGGTCGAACCGTGTGAACACGCGTGCCTATGGCAGCGCCTCTCCGGGCGGAACGCGAGGGGTGTCTGCGAGCGGCCCGCCTTGCACGGGAGAAGGCCGCTCGGGGATAAGCTGTGGAGCCCTGGAGGGTGCTCAGTCGGCGACGAAGAGCTCCGTTTTCGCCTCGGCGATCACCTCGGCCATCTCGTCTGACACCGGCCTATCGGTGAACAGCGCGGTGATCTTCGACAGATGGCCCAGCTCCACCAGCGCGGGGCGGCCGAACTTGGAATGATCGGCGACCAAGAACACATTGCGCGATTGCTGGATGATCGCCTCGGAGGTGCGTACCTCGCGTAGGTCGAAATCACGCAGTGTGCCGTCGTTCTCGATGCTGGAGATGCCGATGATTGCGTAGTCGACCTTGAACTTGCGGATAA
This sequence comes from Crenobacter oryzisoli, assembly GCF_030385785.1. Classification (GTDB taxonomy): domain Bacteria; phylum Pseudomonadota; class Gammaproteobacteria; order Burkholderiales; family Chromobacteriaceae; genus Crenobacter_A; species Crenobacter_A oryzisoli. The sequence goes on along the minus strand of NZ_JAUEDK010000014.1, from coordinate 50,743 downwards.
ACTCGATGGTCGCCTCGCCGATGATGCCCCGGTCGCGTGGCCGCATCACGCCGCTCGCCACGATCACCTCACAGTCCGGGTAGTCGCACATCATCGCCGCCACATTGAGGTTGTTGGTGATCACATGCAGGCCGCGGTGATTGTGCAGCGCCTTGGCGACTTCCTCGGTGGTCGTGCCCAGATTGATGAAAAGCGAGGCGTGGTTCGGGATGTGCTCGGCCACCAGCTTGGCGATGCGCTGCTTCTCGGTGCTGAACAGCACCTGGCGCTCGTTGTAAGCGACGTTTTCCACGCTAGACAGGACGCTGGCCCCGCCATGCATCCGATGCAATAGCTTCTCGCCCGCCAGCAGGCTGATGTCTCGACGTATGGTCTGGTAGGTAACGCCAAAATGCGCCGCGAGCTTTTCGACGGTGACGTGGCCGTCACGCTGTACCCAGCTCAAGAGTTCCTGTTGTCGTTGGTTGAGAATGATCATCGAAGGTTTCATGCGTGGCGATTTAATGGGGCCTATCTTATCCGAGCAATGAGGAGAAACAAGAGAGCTGTTGCTCAACCCGCAGCCACCACACCGCTATCAGGCGTCTCCTTCCGCTGCAGCCCGCTTTTTCGCACCATTTCGCCTTGGCTGCCCCTTCGTTCGCGAGATCGTAAACAGGTTCTTAAAGCCGCTAACAAAACTCAGTGCAACGCTGCAGCAAGATTTTTGTTAGCGACTCTTATCGCAACCTCCACAGAGCCCACATACCGGCTTCCTGCAGATAGCGCCTCAGCCAAACAGCCCTAAAAAACGACTCCCCCTCCCCACCCATCCGCCATTCAACGCTTGACCGGATTTGATGTATCAGTTCTGAAACAGCCTATATGGGACTTGCTCATATTTTCTCCCTGTAATCAGCGAGCTGTCCCAATACTGACACATTCACTTTAAATGTCATGAAACAGCAAAAAATATGACAGCCTGCACAGCATCAGCCACGGCAACGAAATAATCTGTACCACTCCTGAGACACTTCATAAGCCCGGTCAAAATAATGCCATATCAATGATCCCACCCCGCCATTTTTTGACCATACAAAGCCAGAAAACAAGTCGAAACAAAGCGTCCCAACAACTCCATCACATTAACAAAAACACCATATCTGCATGATTTTCATGGTTATTTTCACAACGCAAAACGCATTATTCAAACCAAAAGTCAAACCATATAGCGGAGCTTAATTCATTAGGCACGGTTTTTGCACAATAAAGATACCCTACCCGCATAGATAAAAGCTGGAGGGCATTATAGACCCCGGATGGGCAAAAAGAGCCTCTTTATCAAAATGGAGATAGAGGCCGAGTCCCTTATTACTTTTTGTATAACGGGAGAAATGCCATGAAGCTCCGCACTCTGTCCGCACTCATCATAATGCTTTTGGCCGGTTCCGCTTATGCGGAAGAGGCCATGTCTTTCTCTACCAATTCCGACACCGCCAGATTCTCCTCAAACGGCTGCAGTATCGGCTCCGGTGTTCATTCATGTGAAACTTCCGCCAAAGATGGATTAAGCTCAGCGTCAAACCGTGGAAACGGTAGCGTAGGCAACACCAACGGCGGGACCAGTGGCACTAACAGCGGCGCCAGCGCCAATAGCGCGAGCAAAGGCAACGATAGCGGCCCAAGCGGCGGAAGCAGTGACCACCGTGGGGGAGCAGACTCCAGCAACAATGGGAACAATGGTGGTCCCAACGGCGGAGATCCCGGAAAAGGAGATAATGGCGGTCATCATCATGGCGACCATGATGGTGGCAAAGGCGACCACGGACGGGGTGACCACGATGGTGGCAAAGGCGACCACGGACGGGGCGACCATGATGGTGGCAAAGGCGACCACGGACGGGGCGACCATGATGGTGGCAAAGGCGACCACGGACGGGGCGACCATGATGGTGGCAAAGGCGACCACGGACGGGGCGACCATGATGGTGGCAAAGGCGACCACGGACGGGGCGACCATGATGGTGGCAAAGGCGATCACGGTGGCGGTTTCGGCGGCCACGACAAGGGAGGTCATGACGGCAAGGGCCGCAATGGGCACTAACTAAATAATAAATGTAGCCACCCGTTCGGCGGTGCCCTGCCCTTTTGCTTGCCATGGCGCATCAGGCAAGGCACCTCGCCGGAACGGTAGCTAGACAACATGCAGTGCCATGCTCGACCGTTGCAGTTATGCTGGTAAAAACGAGCCCTAGGCTGCCCAGTCGTTTTGAGGACGCTGGGCAGTTCGGTCTTTACATCTGTTCGAATACTTCCTCGGCCAGATGGAAGGCGGCATTCGCAGCAGGCAGCCCACAGTAAATGCCCGACTGCATCAGCACTTCTTTGATCTCATCGCGCGTCACGCCGTTGTTGAACGCAGCCCGCAGATGCATGCGCAACTCAGCCTCGCGATTGAGCGCGATCAACATCGCGATGGTGATCAGGCTGCGCGTATGGCGCGGCAGGCCATCGCGTGTCCAGATCTCTCCCCAGGCGTAGCGCGTGATGAATTCCTGGAACTCGCCATTAAAGTCGTTGCGTTTGGTGAGCGTATGGTCGACGTGCGCATCGCCGAGTACCGCGCGACGCACCGTCAGTCCCTGGTCGTAGCGTTGTTTTTCGTCCATGAGTCTTCCTTAATCGGGCCGGCCGTGCTGTCAGTCGACCAAAAACTTCAGTGCTGCATCGGTAAAGGCCGCACTGGCTTCCACGTTGGAAAGGTGCGATGCCTCCAGCTCCGCGTAGCGCGCGCCCTTGACGCGATCGACGATGAACCGTGCGTCTTCCGGGGTGGTCACCGGGTCGTGCTTACCGGCAATCACCAGCAGCGGCACCTCGATGCGCGAAATCTCGTCGCGCAGATCGGCTACGGCCAGTGCATCGCAGCAAGCAGCGTAGCCGGCTTCCGGGCTGCCTCGCAGTTGGCGCAGCAGCATTTCCACCCGCTCCGGCTGATGCTGGATGAAGCCGGGGGTGAACCAGCGGCTGGCGGCACCGTCGGCCACCTCCGGGATGCCCGCGCTGCGCACCAGATGCGCCCGGTCCTGCCAACCTTCCTCGGTGCCGATACGGGCGGCGGTATTGCTGACGATCAGCTTGTTGAGCCGCTTTGGCGCATGCACGCCCAGCCACAGCCCGGTCAGACCACCCATCGAGATGCCGCAGAAGTGGGCCCGCTCGATGTTGAGCGCATCCATCAGCGTCAGTACGTCGCGCCCCAACTGGGCGAGCTGATACGGGCCGGGAATCGCCGAGGTCTCACCATGGCCGCGCGTGTCGTAGCGCAGCACGCGAAACTTCCAGCGCAACGCGTCGATCTGCGGTGCCCACATGTCGAGGGTGGTGCCGAGCGAGTTGGACAGCACCAGCACTGGCGCATTTTCCGGGCCGTCCAGCTCGTAGTGAATGTGATAGGGGTCGAGCTTGAGGATGGGCATGGTTCAGTCTCCTTCCGCGGCGGCCAAAACACGCCCGATCAGCGTATCGGCCACACCGGTGTAATTGACGGGATCGAGCAGGCGCTCGAGCTCTGCCGTCGACAAATGCATTGTGATCTTAGGCTCCTCTGCCAGCACCGTCTTGAGGTGGCGCCCTTCGGCCTGCGCCTGGCGGCATTTCTCCTCGACGAGCTTGTGCGCGTCGAGCCGGCCCAGCGCCTCGCCCAGCGCCATCGTGACGGCCTCGGCCATGATCAGGCCACCGGTCACGTCGAGATTGGCCCGCATCGCGTCGGGATGCACCTCCAGTCCTTCGACGAGTTCGGCACTAACCGACAAGGCGCCGGCCGACAGCTGGATCAGCTCGGGCAGCACCTCCCACTCGGCGTGCCAGCCGCCGAGACCGCGCTCGTGCTCCTGCACCATCGCCGAGAACACGGTGCCGACCAGCGCAGGTACGCGTTGCGCGGCAGCCAGCACCACGGCCGAGCTGACTGGGTTGCGCTTGTGAGGCATCGTTGACGAGCCGCCGCGCCCGGCACCAGCGGGCTCGGCTACCTCGCCAATCTCGGTCTGCATCAGCAGGGACACATCACGCGCGAGCTTGCCGAGCGTGCCGGTCAGGCTGCCGAACCAGGCAGCTACCTCGGCGACGCGGTCGCGCTGGCCGTGCCACGGTGTGGCGGGCAGCGTCAGCTGCAGCTGCTCGGCCAATCTTTCAGCGACCAACATGCCGGCATCGCCGAGCGACGCGAGCGTGCCGGCGGCGCCGCCGAACTGCAGCGCCAGCACGCGCGGCGTCAGTTCCGTCAGCCTCTGCCTGTGGCGCAATAGCGCGTCGAGCGTACCGGCGAGTTTGAGTCCGAGAGTCGTCGGCAGCGCGTGCTGCATCCAGGTACGCCCGACCATCACAGTGTGGCGATGCTCGGCGGTACGTCGGGCGAGCGCCACGATCAGCCGCTGAAGGTCGGCCTCGACGACGGAGAGTGCTCGCTTGAGTTGCAGCACAAAGCCGGTGTCGATTGCATCCTGGCTGGTCGCTCCCCAATGCACGTAACGGGCGGCGGACGCATCGGTGTCCTTCACGCGTGCGGTCAGGTGCTTGACCATCGGAATCGCGAGGTTGCCGGCGCGTGCCGCGTCGTGCGCGATCGCGTCGAGGTCGTAGAGTTCGGCGTGGCAGGCCGCCGCGATCGGATCGACCGCATCGGAGGGGATCACGCCGACGGCCGCCTCGGCATGAGCCAGTGCCGCCTCGAAGTCGAGCATGCACTGCAGTGCAGCCGCATCAGAGAAGACCGCTCGGCACTCGCCCGCCCTGAACAGCGGATCAAGAAGTTTCATGGCTGTCCTTGGAAAAGCCGCCAGGCCCGGACTGGGCCGAGCCTGACGGCATCGTTGCGTCTCGGGGGTCAGACGCGCTCGATGATCAGCGCGATGCCCTGCCCCACCCCGATACACATAGTACACAGTGCGTAGCGGCCACCGGTACGCGCCAGCTGGTAGGCCGCGGTCGTCACGAGGCGTGCACCCGATGCGCCTAGCGGGTGGCCAAGTGCGATTGCGCCGCCGTTCGGGTTGACGCGCGCGTCGTCGTCAGCGAGGCCTATGTCGCGCGTCACCGCCAGTGCCTGTGCGGCGAATGCTTCGTTCAGCTCGATCAGGTCGATCTGGTCGAGCGTCAGGCCGGCCTTGGCAAGCACCTTTCGAATCGCCGGCGCCGGGCCAAAGCCCATGATGCGCGGCGCAACGCCCGCCGTCGCCACCGCGACGACACGTGCCAGCGGCGTCAGGCCATAACGGCCGGCGGCTGCCTCATTCGCCAAGAGCAACGCGGCCGCACCGTCGTTCACGCCCGACGCGTTGCCGGCGGTCACCGTGCCATCCGGACGCACCACGCCCTTCAGCTTGGCGAGCGCCTCGAGCGAGGTCGCGCGCGGGTGCTCATCCTTGGTAAAGAGGATAGGGTCGCCCTTCTTCTGCTGGATCGTCACCGGGATCAGCTCGTCGTCGAAGATTCCGGCTTCCTGCGCGGCGGCGGTGCGCTGCTGGCTGCGCAGGGCGAACGCGTCCTGATCGGCGCGGCTAATGTTGAAGTCGGTGGCGACGTTCTCGGCGGTTTCCGGCATCGAGTCGACACCGTACTGCGCCTTCATCAGCGGGTTAATGAAACGCCAGCCAATCGTGGTGTCCTCGATCTTCATATTACGACTGAATGCGGAGTCGGCCTTGCCCATCACGAACGGCGCGCGCGACATGCTCTCGACGCCGCCGGCGATCATCAGGCCGGTCTCGCCGCTCTTGATCGCGCGCGCGGCGATGCCGATCGCGTCGAGGCTGGAGCCGCACAGGCGATTCACGGTGCTGCCCGGCACCTCGACCGGCAGCCCGGCGAGCAGGCTCGACATGCGCGCCACGTTGCGGTTGTCTTCACCGGCCTGGTTGGCGCAACCGTAGATCACGTCGTCAATCGCAGCCCAGTCGACGCCCGGGTTGCGTTCCATCAGGGCCTTGATCGGCAAGGCGCCCAGATCGTCGGCGCGGATGCTCGCGAGGGTGCCGCCGTAGCGGCCAAACGGGGTGCGGATCGCGTCGCAGATGTATGCGTTTTCCATGGTTGTCCTTATGCGGCGGCGGCCAGCGGGGCCAGTTTGAGGGGAACAGGGACGATGCGTTGCAGTTCGTCGAAGCTGTTACCTTCGACCAGTTCGCGCACCACCAGGCCATCCGGGGTCACGTCGATGACGGCCACGTCGGTGTAGATGCGGTCGACGCAGCCAACGCCGGTCAGCGGGTAGCTGCACGCGTCGACCAGCTTGCTCTCGCCGGTCTTGGTGAGCAGGTCCATCATCACGAATACCTGCTTGGCGCCGACTGCCAGGTCCATCGCGCCGCCAACCGCCGGGATCGCGCCCGGGGCGCCGGTGTGCCAGTTGGCCAGGTCGCCGGTGGCCGACACCTGGAATGCGCCGAGCACGCAGATGTCGAGGTGGCCGCCACGCATCATCGCGAACGAGTCGCCGTGGTGGAAGAAGCTACCGCCTTCGAGCAGCGTCACTGGCTCCTTGCCGGCGTTAATCAGTTCCGGATCCTCTTCGCCCGGCTCCGGCGCTTCGCCCATGCCGAGCAAGCCGTTTTCGCTGTGCAGGAAGATTTCGCGTTCCTTCGGCAGGTAATTGGCCACCTTGGTCGGCAGGCCGATGCCGAGGTTCACGTACGAGCCTTCGGGAATGTCGCGGGCGACGCGTTCAGCCATCTGGTCGCGGGTCAGTTTGTTCATGTCTCTACTCCTTTATGCCGCTTGCGCCACGGCATTGCCGATGGCGACGACGCGCTGCACGAAGATGCCCGGGGTCACGATGACTTCGGGGTCCAGGTCGCCCAAGGGCACGATCTCGGACACCTGCGCGATGGTGACGTCAGCCGCGGTTGCCATGATCGGACCGAAGTTGCGCGCCGCCTTGCGGTACACCAGGTTGCCCCAGCGGTCGCCCTTCAGCGCCTTGATCAGCGCGAAGTCGGCCTTAATCGGGTACTCGAGCACATAGTGCTTGCCGTCGATCTCGCGGGTTTCCTTGCCTTCGGCGAGCAGCGTGCCGTAGCCGGTCGGGGTGAAGATCGCGCCCAGGCCAGCACCGGCCGCCTGGATGCGCGCGGCGAGGTTGCCCTGCGGCACTAGCTCCAGCTCGATCTCGCCGGCACGGTACAGCGCATCGAACACCTGCGAGTCGGCCTGGCGCGGGAACGAACAGATGATCTTCTTCACGCGGCGTGCTTTCAGCAGCGCCGCCAGGCCGATCTCGCCGTTGCCGGCGTTGTTGTTGACGATGGTGAGGTCGCGCGCGCCTTGCGCGATCAGTGCGTCGATCAGCTCGGCTGGCTGCCCCGCCGTGCCGAAGCCGCCGATCATCACAGTGGCCCCGTCAAAGATGCCGGCCACAGCCTCCTCGAGGGAGGAAACGGTCTTATCAATCATGGTCTCGCTCGCGTCATCCCGGTCGGGATGCGGTCCTGTTGCTTGTCCATCGGCTTTGCGCCAGACGAACCGGATTTATCGAACACAGGTCGGGCGCTCCGCCCTGCCCGCGCCGAGGAGCTGTCACTCCCCGCACCAGATAAACGGTGCGACATTCGCACGCATGCTCATCTTTCGAACACAAATCTAGGACTCGGGCCGACCCTCGTCAAGGGCGATAATCGAAATATTGTTCGATATTCGAACATGATTTGCCACCCTATGCCGCCCAGCGCGGGCTGACCATCTTCTATTGAACTGGTCGGTACATTTATTTATAGTTTGACGATCAGTCGATTATTGAACGCAGGTTCGATTATCGATCAAGAGACTAAACCGACGAGATTGGCCGATGCGTCGTGGCAGAACCCGGCGGCCGACATGCAACGACCCAAGCAAGGAACCCACCATGCAGCATTCAATCGCCACGGTATCGCTGAGCGGCACCCTGCCCGAGAAGCTGGAGGCGATCGCCGCCGCCGGCTTCGACGGCGTGGAGATTTTCGAAAACGACCTGCTCTACTTCGACGGCTCACCGCGCGACGCAAAGCGCATCTGCGACGATCTGGGGCTGAAGATCATGCTGTTCCAGCCGTTCCGCGACTTCGAGGGCGGACGGCGCGACAAGCTGCAGCACAACCTCGACCGTGCCGAGCGCAAGTTCGACCTGATGCAGGAGCTAGGTACCGATCGCATCCTGGTATGCAGCAGCGTGCAACCGGACGTGATCCGCGACGATGCCTTGATCGCCGACGACTTCGCCAAGCTGGCCGAACGCGCTGCAAAGCGCGACATCCTGGTCGGCTACGAGGCGCTCGCCTGGGGCCGTTACGTGAACTCGTACCGCCATGTGTGGGACATCGTGAAGGCGGTCGACCACCCGAACCTCGGCATCATCCTCGACAGCTTCCACACGCTGTCTATCAACGACGACCTGTCGACTTTGGCCGAAATCCCCGGTGACAAGATCGTGTTCCTGCAGCTGGCGGACGCGCCGCTGATGGCAATGGACGTGATGGAATGGAGCCGCCACTTCCGCTGCTTCCCGGGCCAAGGCGAGTTCGACCTCGCGTCCTTCCTCGGCCCGATCCTGAAGAACGGCTATAAGGGGCCGTTGAGCCTCGAGATCTTCAACGACGGCTTCCGCGCCGCGCCGACGCGGATCACCGCCGCCGATGGCCTGCGCTCGCTGCTCTATCTCGAGGAAACCACCCGCAAGGCGCTGGAAAGCTCGAACAAGGCCGAGGATGCGCGCGTCGCCGAGACGCTGTTCGCCCCGCCGCCGCCGGTGCGCTACGACGGTGTCGAATTCCTCGAATTCGCCGTCGACGATGCGGCCGCGCGACGTCTGGCGAGCTGGTTCGACAAGCTCGGCTTTGCCCATACCGGCACGCACAAGTCGAAGAACGTCAGCCTGTACAGCCAGGGCGGCGTAAACCTGATCCTGAATGCCGAGCCCGACTCGTTCGCGCACGCCTTCTTCGTCGCACACGGCCCGTCGCTGTGTGCGGCAGCATTCCGCGTCGACGACAGCCGCGCGGCACTCGAGCGCGCCAAGCTGTACAAGAGTCGCTCGTTCGAAAGCCGCGTCGGCCCGAACGAGCGGCAGATCCCGGCGGTACGCGCACCCGATGGCAGCCTGCAGTACCTAGTCGACCCGGGCGAGGACGGCCGGACGATCTACGACAGCGACTTCGACCCGGTCGAAACGAAGAGCCCACAGGCGGCGCTGCTCACCGGCATCGACCACTTTGCGCTCGGCCTGCCGGCCGAAACGCTCGACACCTGGATCCTGTTCTTCCGTGCCGTGTACGGTTTCACGACCGAGCACGAGTGGGTGCTGCCAGACCCTTACGGCTTGGTGAAGAGCCGTGTCGTGCGAAGCCCGGATGGTGCCATCCGCGTACCGCTCAACATCTCGGAGAACCGCAACACCGCGATCGCGCGCTCGGTGTCGACCTACCGCGGCTCGGGCCTACAGCACGTCGCGTTCGCCACCGGCGATATCTTCGCGGCGGTAGCGGCGGCTCGCGAGGCAGGGTTACCACTGCTGGAGATCCCGCGCAACTACTACGACGACCTGGCTGCACGTTTCGACCTCGATCCGGACTTCATTGAAAGGTTGGCCGAGGCCAACATCTTGTACGATCGCGACCCGAACGGCGGCGAGCTGCTACACGTCTATACCGAGCCATTCGAAGAGCGATTCTTCTTCGAGATCATCGAACGCCACCACGGCTACGAGCAGTACGGCGCGGCCAACGTCGCGGTGCGGCTCGCCGCGCAGGCACAGTCGCGCGCGCGCCAGCAGTCGCGTCACGCGCCTTGGTCCGACTGAGCCCCCTTCCCGCCAAAACAAAAGCCACCGTGGTGCACGGTGGCTTTTTTGTGTCTGCACGACCCGAGCGCTTTAGGTCGCCCGTCTGTCGTCCTTGACGGCGGCGAGGCGGCCGGTACGCGTGACTAACGACTGAGACCTCCGCCCGACAAAAAAAGCCCGCGCACCGGATTGGCACGCGGGCGGTCACCCTCCATCGCGGACAGTGGATTGAAGCTCAGTGGGCCTCTTCGATCTGGCGAGGCGCCATGAAATACAGCCAGGCCAGTGCGACGAAGTACGCGCACGGAATCATCGTGAACAGCACTGCGTAATTGTTGTGCGTCACAGTCAGCACGTAGCCGACCAGCTGCGTCATAAACATCCCGCCGACAGCGCCGACCATGCCACCGAAGCCGAACACCGAGCTGACGACTTCCTTAGGCGAAAAGTCCATGACCAGGCTCCAGATATTCGCCGTCCACGCCTGATGCGCTCCAATCGCGATCGAGATCGCGGCGACCGCCAACCACAGGCTGCTCGCGCCGGCGGCAAACACGATAAACGAGATGCACATCGCACAGATAAGCATCGACAGCAGGCGGGCCTTCACCGGAGCCATGCCACGGCCGATCATCAACGACGACAGCGCCCCACCGCCGATGCTGCCGACGTCCGCCATGAAGTAGATGACCATCAACGGCAGGCCCATTTGCGTGACGCTGATGCCCAGATGGTACTGCTGGTTCAGAAACGGCGGCAGCCAATACAGGTAGAACCAGAACACCGGTGCGGTGACGGTGAACGCGAGTGCAAATGCCCAGGTGCCGCGCATCTTCAGTATCCGCGAATACGGCACCTTCACTGGCGCTGGCTCGACGCCCTGCTGCACATAGTCCCGCTCCTGCTGGCTGACGTGCGGGTGCTCTTCCGGGTTGTAATAGTTGCGCAGCCAAAACAGCAGCCACACAAAGCCGAGCGCACCGATGGTGTAGAAAGCCGCCTGCCAGCCCCAGACGGTCAGAATGAACGGCAGCATCAACGGCGTCAGCATCGCGCCGACGTTGGTGCCAGCGTTAAAGATACCGGTCGCCATCGCGCGCTCGCCGGCCGGGAACCACAGGCGCGCGGTCTTGACGCACGACGGGTAGTTGGCCGCCTCGGCAAGGCCGAGGAAGAAACGACACACCATGAAGCCGACAGCCGACGCAGCGAGACCATGCGATGCCGCCGCGATACTCCACAGCAACACCGCGATCGCGAACGCACGCTTGACGCCGACCTTGTCGATATAGCGACCCTGTGCGGCGAAACCGATCGCGTAGCCGACCTGGAACCAGAAGTTGATGTTGGCGTAGTCCTGCGCCGTCCAGCTCATCGCCTTCGCGAGCACCGGTTGCAGCACGCCGAGCGCGGCGCGGTCGATGTAGTTGAGCGTCGTGGCGAAGAACACCAGCGCCAGCATGCCCCAGCGGACTTTGCCGATAGCGAAAGCACTGCGTATCTTGCCGCTGACAGTGCTGTCCGTGACCGGCGCGGCGTGGGTGGTTTGTTGTGTTGTGGGCATTTCAGTTTCTCCATGTACTGTGACCTAGGCGGCGTCCACCCAGTCATCTTTGTTTTTTCGAGTTGTAGGCCAGAATCGGAACGACATGCCCCCCATTGCGAGTGATTGAAAACAGCGGGGTCAGCCGAAATGTCCCCGCCATGTCCTGCTCAGACAGCCCGCTGTCCGCTCAACCCATCGTCACCGCTTCAAGCCGGAACGCGTTCGCCGCTGCGCGCAACTGCTGCGCAAACGCATCGAGTCTCGCCGCCGCCGCGTCCGCCTCAGACGCCGACGCGGCGTTTTGCTGCGACAGATGGGCGATCTGCTCCACATGGCGCGACATCTCGGCGCTCGCCGCCGACTGCTCCTTCAGCGCGGCAGCGATGTCGCCGGCCACGCCGGTGACGCGACGCGCGCTATCGGCGCTCGCGGCTATCGCCTCGCCGGCCACACGAGCGCGCTCGACACCAGTGCCGACACGACCGACCGCCGCGCCCATGTCGCGGATTGCGGTATCGGAGCTGACGCGAATCGCGGTAATCTGCTGCTGAATCTCGCCGGTGGCCGCCGCAGTGCGTTCGGCCAGCTTGCGCACCTCGTCGGCAACCACCGCGAAACCGCGGCCCGATTCGCCGGCACGCGCCGCCTCGATCGCCGCGTTCAACGCCAGCAGATTGGTCTGCTCGGCGACATCGCGGATCACATCGGTGATGCCGTGGATTGCCTGTGTCTGCGCGCCTAGCGCCTCGAGCGAGTGCGACGCGTCACCGACGATGGCCGCGACGCGATGGACCTCGTCGACCACCTCCGCGATTGCCCGCCGGCCGCCCTCGGCACTGTCACCTGCCTCGCGAGCCAGCGCATGTGCGGCCTCGGCGTTGCCCGAGAGCTGGTCGATCGAGGCCGTCATCTCTTCGATTGCGGCGGCGATGCCCGCCGCCGCCTCGCTGTGTCGACGCGAGCCATCGAGCACCGCGCCCGATGCGCCAGCCAGCCCCTGTGACGTCTCACCGAGCTGGTCGGCTCCGCGACGCATGTCGCCGATGGTGGACCGCAGCGTCAGCTGCATGCGCCGGATCGCACCGAGCAAGCTGTCCTCGTCACGGCAGGCGAAATCGACCCCCAGATTGCCGCCGGAGATCTCCACCACCGCCTCTCGCGCATAAGCGGGCTCACCGCCGATATCGCGCATCACCGACCGCACCAGCCAAAGGCCGACACCAATCAGCGCGGCAGTCAGCACCGCGAGCAACGCAAGCAGTGTCGTACCCATATCGCGGAACATCGTGTCGACCTCGTCCATATAGACGCCAGCGCCGATGACCCAGGACCAGGCGTCGATCTTCTTCACATACGCCAGCTTCGGCAACGGCACGCCGCCCGGCGATTTCGGATACGCATAGCGCACCCAGCCCTCCCCGTTCGCGTTCACCGTCTTGAGCATCTCGACCGTCTGATGCACACCATTCGCGTCCACATCGTTGATCCGGGTCTTGCCCACGTTCTCCGGATGGGCGCCGTTCGCCAGCTGAACGCCGTCGAGCGTCATCACGAAGTAGTAATCGTGACCGTCGTTGAAACGCAGCGCCTGGATTGCCGCCACCGCGCGCCGCTGCGCCTCGGCTACGGACAGCGCACCGATGCGCGCCTGTGCCGCGTAATGGTCGACGACGCCGCCAGCCGTCTCGACCAGGTGCTTGAGCTGGAGCTTGCGGTCTTCGATCATGACATCACGGCCAACCTTGAGTGCCGCCGCACCGATGACGATCAGCCCCAGCAACGACAACAGCAGCAACAGCCCCATTCGCTGTTTCATGCTTGCTTTCAACCTCATCTCTCCTCTCCGCTTCGAGGTCCGTACCGGGTACGGACCCCGGCCCGACTGGCTCAGAAGTTCTTCCACATGCCGAGCGCAACCGAATGCTGGTTGCGCATCGCCGGAACGGCATTTGCCGTCGGGTTGCCGCCAAGCACGTAGGCGCCGTTGATATCGTTATTGAGACGGGTATAGAGGACGTAGACCTGAGTGCTATTGCTCAGCTTGTAGTTGTACGCAGCACTGCCCAGCCAGGCGCCACTGTGGCCGACACCGGCGTCGCCGCTCCATGAGCCGGCTTTGCCGTACTGAAGGGAGAAGATGTTGCGGCCGATGGTGTAGTTGGCCAGCAGGCTGCCATAGTTGCGGCTGCGGTCCTTGCCGCTGCTCTGGATATTGTTCAGGTTGTCGTGCTCGAACAAGCCAGCCAGATAGAGCGGGCCAAACCCGTATCCCGCCGCCAGAAATTGTGCGAGTCCGCTCTGGTAGAAACCGCTCGAGGTCACCTGCATATCGCGGTTCTGTTGCACGCCGTAGCCAAGGTGCAGCGGGCCGCTGTCGTAGCGCGCATTGGCCGAGATCACGGACGAGCCCCCCGAGATCGCCTCCTTGCTACCGGAGCCAGTGGTCAGCGAATACTGGATGCGCGAACTGAAACCGTTGATGTTCGGCGTCTGGTAGCTCACCGAATTGCCCAAACGTGCATCGAAACCACCGGTGGCAATGTCGCCGCCGTTCAGCCACAGCGTCGCGTCATTCGAGATGCCGGTCCAGTATTGGAAGTTGTTGCCGGCGATGTCGTGCAGGTCGTCCGCTGCCACCAGGAAATGGCCGAGCTTGAACGTGCCAAGCGTGGCATGGCTCAGCCCGACGTAGGTCTCACGAGTGCCCCAGTAGCCCCGGCTGGAAGCCGCCGCCGAACCGTCATCGATGGCGACGCCGCTCTCCACCTGCCAAACCGCCTTCAGGTTGCTGCCCAGATCCTCGTAACCCTTGAAGCCGATGCGTGAGGTGTCGTTCTGCACCTTGCCGGTCGACGGCATGTCGGTCTTGCCAGCCCTCGTCGATTCGATGTCGCCGTGCATGCGACCGTAGATGATGACGCCACTGTCGTCCGCGTAGGTGAGCGAGCTCAGGCCGATGGCAGCGCAAGCGATAAATAAGTACCTCTGTTTCATGGAGCTTCTCCAGCTATTTCTCTCGTTATGTTTTTGTGTCGAGCCCATCGCACTGGCATGCCCCCAAACTTGTCCGCGTTCGGGTAGCGCCGGATGGACGGATAGGCAGTCGTCGCAGCGGCGCTTCCTGACCTACCCAACGCAAAATGTGCCAGATGGTACATAATGCAACAATGCCGATTATCGAAAAGGTGTGCGATAATCGAATATCCTTATCTGACAGCGACCGTTCCCAACGAAAACCGGAGCGGCTCGATGTCTGATTGTTGCCATGCAACAACGAGCTGGTATTCTTTCCGCCGTCATCAACCAGGAACCCGACGTCATGCAACATGACCCACTAATGGCAGAAGCACTTCAGAACGCGGACGATAGCGCCACCGAAAGCCAGGGTTCGACGGCCGACGACATCGCCTCGCAAAGCGGTGACCCCAACTTCATGACCTCGCTGGCGCGCGGCTTGGCAGTGATCCAGGCGTTCTCGCAACAGCGCAGGCTGATGTCGATCTCGCAGATCAGCCAGAAGACCGGCATTCCGCGTGCCGCGGTGCGCCGGTGCCTGTACACGCTAGCAAAACTCGGCTTCGTCGCCGCCGAAGACGGCCGCAACTTCGCGCTGCGCCCGCGCATCTTGTCGCTTGGCCACGCCTATCTCGCGTCGACGCCGCTGGCGAAGGCCGCGCAGCCAGTGCTGCGCCATGTCAGCAACGCGTTGAACGAGTCGAGTTCGATCGCCATCCTCGACGGCGACGAAATCCTCTACATCGCACGCGCATCGACCTCGCGCATCATGACGATCGACCTCGACATCGGTAGCCGCCTGCCCGCCTCGTCCACATCGATGGGACGAGTGTTGCTAAGCGGCCTGCCGGCGGAGGAGCTGTCCGCCTATCTCGACCGCGTAAAGCTGGTGCAATACACGCCGAACACGCTGATCACACGCGAGAAACTCGCCGCCGAGCTCACCAAGGTAAAAAGCCAGGGCTATTCGGTGATCGATCAGGAGCTGGAAATCGGGCTGCGGTCGATCGCGGTGCCGATCCTGTCGCAAAGCGGCAAGGTGGTCGCCGCGATCAACGTCGGCGTACAGGCTGCGCGCGTGTCGGTCGCCGAGATGGAGACTCGCTTCCTGCCGGTGCTGCGCGAAGCCGCCGAGGAACTGTCGCTGCTGATTGCCTGACACCACGCTGCCCACAGAAAAAAAGCCTTTTCCCGATCGGGAAAAGGCTTTTTCATTTTCATCCGACGTCAGATCGGCCACGTCATACACAGGCCGACGCCAGCTCGCGACCGCTCCGCGCGCGCAGCAGCCCACACAAGCCCAGCGCCCAGAGCGCTGCGAGCGCGGCCGCCAGATAGACGGCACCGTAGCCGAAGCGGTTAGCGATCAGGCCGGCGGCAGGCCCGGTCACCCCGAGCGACAGGTCGAGGAATAGCGCGTAGGCGCCGAGCGCCGTGCCGCGGTTGCTGTCCGGCACGCGGCGCACCGCCTCGCTCGCGAGCGCCGGGAATACCAGCGCAAAGCCGAAGCCGGTTAGCGCCGCCCCTGCAAATGCCCACGAAGGCGCCACGGCGCCCCACAACAGTGCCAGCCCCACCGCCTCCACCGCAAACGACAGCAAGGCAACCCGATAACCGCCAAGGTGCCCGATACTGCCGACGAACAAGAGCCGCGACAACACGAAAGCACCGCCAAACAACGATAGCGCCAGCGCTGCATCCGGCCAGTGCCGGCTGGCATAAAACAACGTGACGAAAGTCGAGATCGCGCCAAAGCCGATCGACCCCAGCGCCAGACACAGGCCGAATGGCAGCATGCGCCAGAACACCGCACCGAATGGCAAACGATCACCATGCACGGTCGGCACCGCAGCCATGCGACGCGCCAGCAACCAAGACCCCAACGATATGGCCAACGTAAACACGCCGAGCGACGCGAAACCCCAGTGCCTTGCCAGCGCCACGCCAAGCGGCGCGCCCAAGGCGATCGCCCCGTAGCTGGTGATACCGTTCCATGAGATGACTTTGGCGGTATGCGCCGCACCAACGCGACCTATGGCCCAAGTGATCGTGCCGGTTGTCACCAGACTCTCGCCCGCCCCCAGCAGCAGCCGTGCCACGACCAGGAGCACGAGGCTGGGAACCGCGGCCTTGCCGACAAACACCGCAGCAAGAAGCAGCCATCCGCTCGCGGTGCACAGCACCAGGCCGTTAAGCACCGAGAACTTCGGCCCCCTCGTATCGCACAGACGGCCGGCGTACGCGCGGCTCAGCAAGGTGGCGACGTACTGGCTGCTGACGGCGAGGCCAGCCACGACCGAACCGAAGCCCAGATCGGCATGCACATAGACAGGCACCACCGCGATCGTGACACCGACCGACAGATAGCCGATGAAATTGAAGAAGACGATGGAGACGATCTGCCTGGCGACAGTGCGCGGTGACGCTTCGTTATATCGAAAAGGATCGGGCATTTTGACGAACTGGGTTGACCGAATGGATGGGCGAAACAATGGCGAAGCGTGTTGCTTATCCCTCCGCCAAAAAACAGGGCGAACGCTTAGCGCCCGCCCTCCAAGCCTGGATGTACCAGGATCACACTCCCAACAGCAAGAGCCACTAACCAAACCTTCATGGCGTTGTGACACTGCCTTGCCGTAAGACTCGTACCGTCCACGGCCGTGCGGCGAGCACGATCGCGGCATTGGTTTTCTAGCTTCGCGACAACTTGGCAGCACCTCACTTTGTGAGCGGTGCTATCGGCGTCGGGTCAGGACCGCCCCGCCTCTACCGCGAGACCGCTATTGGCAGCGACACGCATGGCTCGCGCGCCGTGCATCCCCTTGGCGATGATCGCCAGTGCGGTGATGGCGGCCGGCACGGTCAGCGCGGCGAACACCTGCGAGAAGGTCCAGCCCATCGCCAGCATCTGGGCGCCGGCGAACGCACTCAGCATCGCGCCCCAGCGACCCACGCCGTGCATCCAGCTTGAACCGGTGGCGCGCGCCGCGGTCGGGTAAAAGCTGGCCGACAGCGCATTCATGCCGGTATTGGCGCCGTTCAGGCAGAAGCCAACGGCCAGGGCGAGCACACCCAGGAGGCCGAAATGATGCGCCGACAGCCCAATCGCGAAAGTCAGTGCGCCACCCAGCAGATAGGTGGTCGACAGCACGCGGTGCGGGTTGGCGCGGTCCATGCACCAGCCGAGAAACAGTGAACCAATAGTGCCGCCAGCCTGATAGAGCGCGGTCACGATCGCCGCGTCGGTCACGTTGTAACCGGCCTCCTTGACCAGGGTCGGCAGCCAGCTACCGAGCAGATAGACGAGGAACAGCGCCGTGAAGTAGCCCAGCCACAGCATCAGGCTGCCAAACTTGTATTGCTTGGACAACACGATCTTGACCGGGCTTTCGTTGCTGGTCGCGCTGGCGGCGGCCGACATTTCGAAGGTCGAAGCGGTAGTCGCCACGCCCGGAGCGAGGCGGTCGACGATCTTGCGGATACGTTCGGTCGGCGCGCGCTTGACGACGAGGAAGCGCACCGATTCCGGCAGTTTGAAAAACAGGATCGGCGCCACGATCAACGGCAGTATGCCGCCGAGCACCAGCACGCTGTGCCAGCCGAAAGCCGGAATCATCCAGGCCGACAGAAAGCCGCCACCGGCCGCGCCGAAGGTGAAGCCGCAGAACACCACCGTCACGAGGAAAGAGCGGTTCTTGTCCGGCGCATACTCAGACACCAGCGTGCCGACGTTCGGCATCGCCGCGCCCAGGCCGAGGCCGGTCAGGAAGCGGAAGGCGACGAGGTGGGTCACGTCGGTCGACGTGGCGGTTGCCAGCGTCCACACGCCGAAGAAGAACACACTACAGACCAGAATCATCTTGCGACCGAAGCGGTCGGCCAGCGGGCCGGCGAACAAGGCGCCGACCGCAAGGCCCGCCAGCGCCGCACTCAGCACCGGGCCGAGCATCTGGTTGGTCACGCCCCAGTCGTGCTTCAACTGGGGAGCGATAAAGCCCATGATCGCGACGTCGAAACCGTCGAGCGCGATGATGCAAAAGCCGAGCAGGACGACCAGTTTCTGGAACAGCCCGACCGGACGGTCGTTAATCAACGCGCGAACGTCAATAGCGTGGGGTGCAGTCACAGTTTTCTCCTCTGGGACAGGGGTGATGCAGGCTTGGGCCTGCTTTTTTTCTTTAATTTTCTGTTTTGACTTCAGGACAGCCGGTGCGAGTCGAGCAGCTCCGGTGGGTAGATCATCGCCCTGAGCGCTGACGCGTCGTTCTCGATGCCCGACGCCGCTGCCTCCAGGCCAAAGAAACGCAGGTACAACGGCGCCTGCTGGATCAGCATCTCGAAGCCCGGCTCGGCGGTAAGACCACGGGCGCGCGCGGCGCGTACGAGCGGCGTCGGCTGGTTCTTCATGAGCACGTCGAATACCGCCGCACCATCGTCGAGCCGGGCCACGTCGAATGGGACCGGGTCATCCGTCTTCATGCCCAGCGGCGACACGTTGACGACGAGGTCGTAGCCGGCCGGGTCGTTCGATGCCGCCGCATAGGCGTCGATGCGAAACGCCGAGACGATACGCGATGCCAGCTGCATGGCCTTGTCGGCGACAGGGTCAAAAATCGCGATCTCACTCGTACCTCGCGCGGCAAGCGTCGCTGCGGCCGCCGAAGCGGCCCCGCCGGCACCGATCAGCAACACGCGACGACCGGCATAGGCGATGTGGGCATCGTCGAGCGCCTTTACAAAACCGAGGCCGTCGAACAGCTCGCCCTCGATCGCGCCGTCGCGTCCTCGACGCAGCGCGTTGACCGCGCCAGCCACTTCAGCCAGCTCGGAACAGCGGTCGGCCACCGTCAGTGCCGCCGGCTTGTGCGGGATCGACAGGAACACACCACCAGTCGAGGGCGAACGAAACAACGCGCGGACCGTTGGCTCGAAATCGTCCGCAGCGACCTGCAGCGGCACCACCACCGCGTCGACGCCGTGAAGCTCGAACACCCGATTGAACAACTCGGGCGCACGCACCTGGCCGATCGGGTCGGCTATCACGAAAAACACCTGGGTATTGCCGGTAATCTTCATCTATCTCTTTCTGTTTGCCGCTTTCCGGCACTGCCGGGTTACCCTGGCCCCATCACGAACCAGCTGGTACATATGTCGGGAATGTAGGCAGCGTACTCGGCAGCGTCAAGGCCGATTATCGAAATTCTGTTCGACTATCGAACGCACTTTGCTCAGACCTTTGCATCGTGCGATGTCACGCCAATGTGACGTGACGGACGGCAAGCCTCGGACTGAAGGTACCCGTCGCCCCTACCCGCTGCTGCCGCACGCTGCACCGCATGGCGGGCAGCGATATAGCCGAACACCAGACCGGGCCCCAGCGTGATGCCAGGTGCGGCGTAGACGCCGCCGAGGATGGAATGCATGTCGTTGCCGACCGCATAGAGCCCTGCAATGGGGGCACCACGGGTGTTGAGCACGCGAGCATCGGTATCGGTGACAAGGCCGGTGGCCGCCCCGATGTCGCCTGGGTAGAGACGCACGGCGTAGAACAGCGCGCGCTCGATCGGGCCGAGGTTGGGATTAGGACCGTTCCAGCTTGCGTCACCGTTGTGGCGCTGATAGGCGGTCGAGCCGCGGCCGAAGTCCGGATCGACGCCGGTCTTGGCGTAGGCGTTGTTACGCGCCACGCTGTCCTTGAGAGCGGCCGCGTCGATGCCGAGCTTGACGGCCAGCTCGTCGAGCGTGTCGGCGCGCGTCAGATAGCCGTCGGCGAGGAAGGGTGCGAACCCACGGCCGCCAGGGCGGACCATGCCCATGCCGTACTTGCGCATCGCCTCGGCATCGGCGATCAGATAGGCCGGAATGGACGGCGATGCCTTGTGGGCTTCCTGCATCGCGACGCCGAACAGGTGGTAGGAGGTGCTTTCGTTGAGGAAGCGGTGGCCGGCCTGGTTGACGGTGATCATGCCGGGCTTGGCGCGGTCGAACACGAAGTGCGGGAACACCGCCCAGCTGCCGTCCTTGCGCTGGCGACGCGACACCGGCGCCCAGAACGCGTTGCTGAGGGCGCCCTCGCCATAGTGCGCGCCGAGCGGGCGCACCAGTTCGTGCACCTTGCCAGTGTGACCGGGCGCGCCGGGACACCAGGCCTCGTCGGCGCCAGGCAGCAGTGCCTTGCGCAATGCCGGGTGGCGGTTGAAACCGCCGCTGGCGAAAATGACGCCGCCTTTGACCCGGACCGTGCGGCGCGTACCGTTCTGCACCAGCGTCAGCGCGGTGACGCCCGCCTCGTCGTGGCTGATCGCCTCGACCGAGGTGTTCAAGAGCATCGAGGCGTTCTTACGCTGCGACAGCGATAGCAACAGGCGGCCGATCAGCGCGTTGCCCATCACCAGCCGGGTGCCGCGCGGGTAGCGCAGGCGGTCCGACACGTGGCACAGCAGGATCTTCGCGCAGTGACGGAACGAGGCGAAGCTCTGGGTGGCGCGCAACAGGTGGAAGATGTCGACCCGGTCGACCATCATCCCCTTGAGCACGGTGAACTCCGGGATCGGCGGGCGCACCAGCGAAAAGAGCGGCCCTAACAGGCGGCCATCGAACGGCACCGGTTCGAGTGCGCGGCCGCGCATCGTCGAGCCCTCAAGCTCGGTCAGGTAGTCCGGATGGGTCGGACAGGCGCGATATTTGACGTCAGAATTCGCCTCGATGCGGGCGATCGCTTCGGCGCCGTTGTCGAGGAAGGCGCGGCGCAGCGCCGCCGGCGTGCGCTCTCCGACCGCCCGGTTCAGAAAGCCCTCGGCGGTGTCGAGCGTATCGTTGCCCGGCACACTCGCGGCGTGATGGGTGCCGGGAACCCAGGTCGTCCCCCCCGAGTAGGCGGTCGTGCCGCCCACGTACTCGCTATGCTCGACAAGCAGCACCCGCGCGCCGTCGATGGCCGCATAGAGTGCCGCCGACATGCCAGCGCCACCTGCGCCGACCACCACCACGTCGAAAACCTCGCCCTCGGGCGAAAGCTTTCCCAGATCAAGCAACATCCCCTTCTCCTTTGACGTACGCCGCTCAGCGCGGCGCATCGTTCTGTCGCGGCGCCGCTGGCGCCGCGGGATTGACTCGCGACGGGGCCCGGCCTCAGGCGCCAAACACCCGCTCGAGCAGCCGCTCGCTCGCCTCACGCAGACGACGCGCGCGCTCGACGGCGCCGACGGTCCTGGCCAACGCCGCCTGTGGCACCTCGATCGACAGCGGCAACGTCGCCGGCAACGCGCGCAACAGCTCGGCCAACTTGAGTCCGCCCTCGCCCGGTGTCATCCGCTCGGCACGCGCCTGCAGCAGCAGCTCGTCGATATCGCGCGGCTTGTCGGCCGGCGCGTCGCACAGTTGCGCATAACGCAGCACGCCCTCCGGCAGTTCGGCGATCTCCTCGATGCGGCAACCGGCGCGGTCGAAGTGGATCGCGTCGATCAGCACGCCGGCGTTGGCCGGTCGGTTGGCCGAGGCCAGCAGTGCGGCGGCGTCCTTGAGGTTGCGCACCTCGGTCCACGGCATCGGCTCGATGTTCATCGCCAGGTTCAGCGGCGCGCCCAGCTCGCACAGGCGCGCGAAGTTGTCGGCCAGCCGCACCGGATCGGCGTCGTTGCCGGCCACCAGCACGTCGCGCGCGCCGAGCCGCGCGCCGGTTTCCAGCACCGGCAGGAAGTCCGCGACGCACGTCTCCGGCTTAAGACGCAGGATCTCAATGTCGGACACTGCAACCCCGGTGTCGGCAAGGCGCGCGAGCGTCTCGCGCAACAGCGGCGTGTCGCCAACGATGTCGTGTTGCGGTTCGGTCGGCGTGGCAGGTAGCAGGCGCAGACCGATGTGGCTGTAGCCGGCTTCGGCGGCGCAGGAGACCATGTCGGGCGGCGAGAGCTCCAGCACGGTCAGCGCGGCGAGCGACAGGATTCGGGAGGTCATGGTCAGGCTCCTTAGCGAAGCGGCGAGAACGACGCCGGCAGGAAAATCGACGAGGCCAAATCGGTCAGGTGGGCCGGGCCGCCCTTGGGCGGCCAGATGCCGGCGGCAACCGCGTCGGCGCGCGCCTTGTTGCGCGCGTCCAGCGACGGGTAGGGCCAGATGTTCATGAAGCGCGGCGCCTTGCCGTCGACCGCATACATCGCGATGGTCAGGGGCGAGATCTCGGTGCGCGCCGGCACGGCGCCGCGCCAGGCTTCGATGGTTGGCGCAAGGCCCGAGGGCTTGATACCGTAGACGCGCACTTCGTAGAACGGGCCCTTCTCGCCCGGTTCGACCGGTGGCAAGAAGGGGAACGGCGCGTAGTCGTTGATTTCCATGTCGGTCACTAGGTCGCCGATGCCGAACGGGTTACCGGCCAACAGCGCCGCCTCGCGCTCCTCGGCCAGCACGGCGGCGCTTTCGTAGCCGCGAATCACCATGATCTGGTTGAGAGCGCCGATATCCGAATACCAGCAGGCGAGGAAGCGGCCGCGCGACGGTGTCTCGTCCAGGTACTGCTTGATGCGCGGCAGCGCCGCACCGGTGGCGCCGATCGGTAAGGTAAGGGTGACGACTTCATAACGTTGCATGGCTAACTCCAGGATGAAGACCCAACGGCCAAAGGGGGGCCTGCGCGCCCGAATCGGTCGGGAGCGGGGGTGACGGGTCGAAGGTGAAAAAGGGAGACCGGGCGGCGGATCAGCCCGGCGGCGTGCCGGCCAGATGCAGGCCGGCGAGGTAGCCGAAGGTCATCGCTGGGCCGAGCGTGATGCCCCCGCTCGGGTAGTGGCCGCCCATCACGCTGTGCATGTCGTTGCCGACCGCGTAGAGGCCAGGAATCGGCCGGCGGCCCTCGCCGAGCACGCGCGCGGACGCGTCGGTAGGCAGACCTGCGAAGGTGCCGAGGCTGCCGGGCAACAGGCGGACGGCGTAGAACGGCCCGTGCTCGACGGGAGCGACGCAGGGATTGGGCGCGACAGTCGCATCGCCGCTGACGCGGTTGAAGGCGCTTTTGCCACGGCCGAATTCCGGGTCCTCGCCACGACGGGCATCATGGTTGTAGCGCTCGATGGTGGCGCACAGCACCGCTGCCTCGATGCCGAGCCGCTCGGCCAGCGCCGCGATGCTCGGCGCGCTGACCAGATAGCCGGACTTGAGATAGGGCCCGAGCGGAATCGGGAACGGCTTGGCGAAGCCCAGGCCATAGCGGCGGATCGCCCTGTGGTCACACAGCAGGAAAGCCTCGACCGTCTTGAGCCCGGCCGCCGCCGACGCGGCCAGCCAGGCGCGGCCGACGTCGTGATAGGAGTTGGACTCGTTGGCGAAGCGCCGTCCGTTTTTCAGCACGGCGATCACGCCGGGCTTGGCGCGGTCGATCAGGTGCGGGAACACACCGTGGCTGCCATCCGGGCGCGGCACGCGCGACACCGGGATCCATGCGGCCGGGCTCGGAATGTCGGCCTTCACCCGTGCGCCGACCGCCTCGGCCAACCTCAGGCCGTCGCCGCTGTTCTCCTGCGGTGCGGCCGACCAGTGTTCGGCGCCGGTCGGCGCCAGCGGGAACAGTTCGCGCCGGCGCTCGACATCGTGCGGAAAACCGCCGCAGGCGAGCACGACCCCACGGCGCACGCGCACTGTCTGTGCGCCTTGCGGTGTCATGAGCACCGCGCCGGTAATGCGGCCGCTGGCGTTGCGGATCAGTTCGCGTGCCGGCGAGGCAACGCGGAGCGCCACGCCGAGGGTATCAGCCGACTTGATCAGTCGCGCCGCCAGCGCATTACCGTTCACCAGATGCATGCTGCGGCCGTGCACGAGGGTATCGAAGCCGTGGCGCGTCAGCCGTTTCGCCACATGCCAGGCCGAGGCAAGCGAGCGGCGCGCGTTCATGAAGTGCTTGAGGTCGGCCCCGGCCGCGATCGGCATGCCGCCGAGCGTGATCTCCCGCAAGGGCGGGCGCAAAAGATCGATCAGCCGCCCCAGTTCCCTGCCGTCGATCGGCGCGGCACACACCGGGCGGCCGACGGTGCTGCCGGCCGAGTCGGGATGGAAGTCCGGCGTGGCGACGCCGGGCACGAAACGCACCGCGGTATGGGCCTCGAAGAAGTCGACCATGCGCGGGCCGTGCTCCAGATAGGCGTCGACCAGCGTGGCGTCGTAGGCATCGGCAAGTTCGTCGCGCAGGTAGGCGCGCGCCGCCTCGACCGAGTCCTCGACGCCAGCTCGTCGCGCCGGCGCATTGCCCGGAATCCACAGCCAGCCGCCCGACCAGGCGGTGGTGCCGCCGAGCACCGGCGCCTTCTCGGCGACCATCACGTCGAGCCCAGCGTGCCGCGCGGTGACGGCGGCTGACAAGCCGGCGGCACCGGAGCCGACGACGAGTACGTCGCAGACGATCTCGCGTTTCATTTTGCTGCCCTCTTCTCGACCTTCTCGTCGTCGCCACGGAACCAGACGTCGGCGAGATAGGCCGATCCAAGGCTGGCCTCGGACAGTTCGGCAGCGGTTGCCATTAGCGCATCGGCGAATGAGGCGAGCTTGGCTTCGGACAAGCGTGGCGTCGGGCCGGCGATACTGACAACGCCTAGCACGCGGCCAGTCACCGGGTGGCGGACCGGGGTCGCCATCGCTGCCATGCCCTCCATATAGGTGTCGATGGCGACGCTGTAGCCGCGTTCGCGCGTTTGCTTCAGGTGTTCGAGCAGCGCCGGCACGGTGCGCGGTGCGTTCGGACCGTACTCGTTGAGTTTGCCGAAGCCCTGCTTCATCACCAGCGCCAGCGCGTCCTCATCGGACAATGTCGACAGCCACGCAAAACCCGAAGCCGAGCAGAACAGCGCTGTCTCGCGCCCCATGTCCGGGTCATACCGCAATCCGGACAGGGCACCCTGCGCTTTCGCGACCCAGGTCAGCGTCTCGCCGTCGGTCACGCTCAGGCGCACCAGCTCGCGCGTCTGCCGCGCGAGTTCATCGAGGATCGGTTGCGACACGTCGACGATGCCCGTCTCGGCGAGGAAGCGAAAACCGAGCGACACCAGCCTCGTGGTCAGGAAATAGCGACCGGTGTCCTTGTCCTGGCGCACGTAGCGCAACTTGGCGAGCTCACCCAGTAGCCGGTGCGCTGCGCTCTTCGGAATGTCCATCTGGTCGGCGATCGCCTGCAACGGCATCCCGCTGGACTCGGTAGAAAGGCGCTCGAGGATGCCGAACGCGCGGTCGAGAAGACTGCCTGCCATGATTAACCCCCTTAAAAACCGAAACACTGTTCAATTCTAGAACTGTGTTCCAGTTTTTTTCAAGCGGTAATCGAAGGGCAGGCAGGCCAATGCCCCTACCTGTCATTGACACCGCGGCGGAATCGGCTTCAGATAAGCCTTTCCCTACCGACGCTGTACGACATTGGATACCACACCCGACCGCTCTGCCGAGACCTCTCCCACCCCAACCCGCCGCAAGAACGACCCGGAAGGCATGCGCCGCCGCATCCTGGAGGCTGCACTCGACGAATTTGCCCGCGCCGGTCTAAGTGGCGCACGACTCGACGCCATCGCCGAGCGCGCGCAGACCAGCAAGCGGATGGTCGTCTACTACTTCAAGAGCAAGGTGGGCTTGTACGTTGCAGTGCTCGAAAAGGTATACGGCGACATCCGCGAGGCCGAGCAGGAGCAGCACATCGAGACGCTGACGCCGGTTGATGCGGTCGCCCGGCTGGTCGAACTCTCATTCGACTACCAAAGCACGCATCCGGAATTCAACCGACTGGTCAGCATCGAGAACATCCATTACGCGCGCCACATCGCCAAATCGCGTCGAATCCGCAATGACAACCGCAGCGTGATCGACGCAATCGACGCAGTGCTCGCACGAGGCCGCGCCGCCGGCGTGTTCCGCGACGATGTCGACGCAATCGATCTGCACCTGTTAATCAGCGCGCTGTGCTTCTTTCCCGTGTCCAACCGCCACACCTTCGCAGTGCTGTTCGGCCGCGACCCGGCGGAGGACGCCAATCGGGAGCGCCACCGGCGCATCGCGGTCAACGCGGTGCTCGCCTACCTGACGGCCAAGTAAAAAAAGCGGACGTTCCCGGTAATGCCGTTCACTTAAGCCGTTCAGTCCGGATTTTAGCTTCGAAGAACGCTTGGAAGTAACAAAAAAGCACCGTTTTTCCACCTTGGTGGGCGGTGCTTTTTCCTT
This sequence comes from Crenobacter oryzisoli, assembly GCF_030385785.1. GTDB lineage: Bacteria > Pseudomonadota > Gammaproteobacteria > Burkholderiales > Chromobacteriaceae > Crenobacter_A > Crenobacter_A oryzisoli. The sequence continues at coordinate 24,203 of NZ_JAUEDK010000014.1, read as the reverse complement.
AAGTGAACGGCATTAGGACGTTCCCGGCCGCTTTTATCTTGGCGAGCGCTCAGGCACCCATCGCCGCGAAATGCGCCAGCATCCGATCGGCGTCCGGCTCGATACCGGTGAAGAGCCGGAACGCGCCCACCGCCTGGAACACCGCCATACCGCCGCCGTTGAGCGTGCGACAGCCAAGCGCGCGCGCCGTTTTCAGGAGCTCAGTCTCGAGCGGGAAATACACCACCTCGGCCACCCACAGTTCGGGACGCAGCAGTTCAGCCGGCAGCGGCATACCCGGATGACCGAGCATGCCGACCGGGGTCGCGTGGATCAGGCCGTCGGCCTCGGCCATCTCGGCGGCCAGGTCGCCCGCCACCACCGCGCGGCCGGCGCCGAAGTGAGCGCATAGACGCTCGGCCAACGCGGCAGCGCGTTTGGGGTCGGTGTCGACCAGCGCCAGACGCTCGACGCCGAGCGTCAGCGCCGCGTGTGCCACTGCCGCGCCGGCGCCACCGGCACCCAGCTGCACCACGCGGCGGCGCGCCACGTCCTGTAGGCCACGCTTGAAGCTCTCCGCAAAACCCCACCAGTCGGTGTTGTGGCCGATGCGCTTGCCGTCCTTGTAGACAATGGTGTTGACCGCGCCGATGGCGGCCGCATCCTCGGACAGCTCGTCGAGGAAGGGAATCACCGCCTGTTTGCACGGGTGGGTGACATTGCTACCGGCGAAACCCATCAGCTGCTGCGCGTCGAGCAGGCGCGGCAATGCGTCGGGCGTGAGATCGAGCACGTTCAGGTCGACGAGCTGGTACAGGTAGCGCAGCCCCTGCGCGCGAGCTTCCTGCTCGTGCAGATACGGCGAACGCGACGCCTGGATACCCTCGCCGATCAAGCCGACGAGCCAGGTGCGGCCCGGTTTTACCACGAGGGTGTTGTCGTTTTGCGTGCTCATGCTCAAGCTTTCTTCAACAGGGTGGCGAGGCGGCGGATGGCGAGACCATAGCCCTCGGTGCCGAGGCCGCAGATCATGCCGACGGAGACCGCCGACACGTAGGAGTGATGGCGGAACGCCTCTCGGCGGTGGATATTGGAAATATGGACCTCGATCACCGGACCTTCATAGGCGCTCAGCGCGTCGCGCAGCGACACCGAGGTGTGGGTCAGGCCGCCCGGATTGATCACGATCGCGTCGAAATCGCCGCGCGCCGCGTGGATCCAGTCGATCAGCTGGCCTTCCCAGTTGCTCTGCTTGCATTCAACCGCGAGGCCCAGCGCCTTGCCGACGCTCCGACAATCGGCCTCAACGGCGGCCAAGGTCTCGCCACCGTAGACCTGCGGCTCACGCGTGCCGAGCATATTGAGATTGGGGCCGTTCAGCACCAGTACCTTAGCGCTCATGCCAGTCCTCCTTCGGCGACTACGCCTGCCTGCCATCGTTTCATGATTCTTCTCCTTGGTATGCCTGCGCCACCGCTATGGCAGCGATATTGTACCCACTGGTACATAAAAAAGGTAAAACAAGGCCACGCGCCATTCGGCGCGTGGCAACACTGCATTCGTCTTCATGCCTCAGCCGGGTACGCCCGTCAGTGCGATGCGCCCCCAGTCAGTTTGCCGACCAGCCAGTCGACCGATTGCGCCGCGCGCCGCGCCACCAGCGCCGGCGGGCACTGCTGGTAGTCATCGTTGGCGACTTCGAACGCGTACGCGCCTCGGTAGCCGGCCGCCTCGAGCCGCCCAACCATCTCGAGCAGTGCGACGCTGTGCTCGCCCTCCCCGGGGAAGAAACGGTGGTGCAGGGAGATCTCGACCATCTCGTCGAGTGCCGGCACGTAGTCGCACATCGCGTCCGACAGCTGCACCAGAAACAGCTTGTCCATCGGAATGCGGTACATGTCATCGAGCGGCAGGCCACGCGCAAACAGGTGGAAGGAATCAAGCACCAGCCCGACATTCTCGCGGTCGGCTAGTTTGACCGCGCGCCACGCAGCCTGGTAGTCACTGACATGCCGCCCCCACGCCAAAGGCTCGTAGCCTATGCGGATGCCGAGCGGCGTCGCCAGCGTAGCCAGCAGGCGCAGGTGCTGTGCGATCACCTCCGGTTCACCGCTAGCCTGAGGCGATGTCGACGACGACACCAGCAACAGGTCGGCGCCGGCCTGCTGCATCATCCGCAGCATAGACTTGGCGATGTCGATCTTGTAGTCGAGGAAGCGGCCAGCCAGGCCCTCGAAATCGCGCAGAGCCTCAAAACCGCAGACGGCGAGGCGGCTGTCGTGTAGGCATTGAACCGCCCCATCGAGTCCGCCGGATTGCTCGCCGACCAGATCCTTGGCGCGCAGCGCCACGCGCGTAAAACCGGCATCGGCGGCGGCGCCCAGTTTCTCGGAGAGTGAACCGGCCAGCGAGGCAGTGTCGATTGCAAAGCGGGTTCTATCCATGGTCGGCGGCGCCTTCGTCGCGTGTGGAACACAATTCGAAACTGATGCCGCCCGATTCTGGCAGCGTGTGCAGCACACGTGGCGCACTCGCATCGGAATGTAGCACCTCGCCCAGCCGCACTCCTCGTTCGGCCAATGTCGCCGCACAGGCGTCAAGGTCGCCGGCGCAAAGCCGCACCACGCGCAGCCCTTCCGTTTCGCCAGCCTCCTCCAGACGCAGGCGGACCTTGCCGCAGGCGCTGACTACACGATGCGATCGCGGCCCCGACTCGGCAAGCTCGCGGAAGCCGAACAGGTGCACATAGAAATCGAGCCATTCCTTGACCCGGCCAGGGCTCACCGCCTGCACCAGCTCGGCGATGCCTTCAATACCCGCTTCGCACACCGCCGGCGCCTCCAGCGGCAGGAAGTCGACGTCGTAGATCGAATGGTCGCGGTAGCGGTCGACGAGGTAGATCAGCGAACCGCCGACGCCCTGGAAAGCCGGAATGCGCAACTCCATCACGCCGGTCTCGGTCTGCACCTCCCAGGCGCCGAGCTCGCGTGCGCGGCACGTGGCCAGTGTCGCGTCCCGCACGCGCAGCGCGACCGCACACAGCGACGTACCGCGACTGCGAGCGTACTGTTGTGCAAAGCTGTTCGGCTCAGCGTTGACGATGAAATTGATGTCGCCCTGACGGTAGAGAAAGACATTCTTTGAACGGTGCTTCGCGACCTTGGCAAAGCCCATCGCCTCGAAATCCCGCCCAAGCTTGACCGGATCCAGCGCGGCAAACTCGACGAACTCGATGCCATCGGTGCCCATTGGGTTATCTTGGGAGAAGGCAGCGTCAGACATGTTGGCCTCGGATTCTCAGACAGGCGAGCGGACTACAAAGTCCGTTTATCGCACAAAATTGCTTTTATCGAACAAATTTAGATTCTGCAGGTACAAGGCGTCAAGAAAACAGACAAGAAAACGTTCGGCTATCGAACCGAATTGCTGCGCGCCGACCGGCAGGCCCTGGCACCCGCGGTTGAACACGCGGCGGGCGCGGCATAGGGCGGAGGCGCCGATGGAGCCGGGAAGAACGGCCAGATCCTTCTTGCTTGGCGCTCAGCGCCGCAATCTGGCTGTTTCGTACCACCGACTTCATCCATCTTGAGGCAGTGGCTTGGTCCTGCCCGTGACCGGTGAATGGTTAGGCGCTCGGGAAGCAAGGCCCATGGCTGCGCGTCAGCCTGTCCACCCTCTGCAGCATTTCCGGAATGCGGTAGTCGCCCGGCATGCGACGGACCAGCTCCGCCGCCACGCTTCTTTCGAGGCCGACACTCGTTACAAAAAGAGGACGCGTCGATCGGCCACGATACACCCGCTCAACCAGCGCCGACCCAGCGGCCGCTCCGAAAGCCGTCTTCGCGATGCCAATGACGGGAATGCGACAGCCCATCGCCTCATAAAGATGCGCCCCCAAGCCAGGCCTTCCTTCCGGTGAAAGCCAAACGTAGCCATCGACCACCAGGATTGAGAGCGGCATAGGGACCCGCTTCAATACGGCCAGCAGGCAAGGCAGCTCGCGCCGGTAAAAGTGCCCCGGCTCATACGGAAGAACATCATCGACGTCGCAGACGAAGGTGGCATGCGGAACGTGGTCTTCCCAAGAGGTCGCCACGACGCATGCTGCACGCACTTTGTTCTCCCGGTAGCCCACATCGAGGAACGCGATCATGCGACAGGCCCCAAACGCATCAACGCTAAAAGCCGCTCACAAAGCCCAGCGAAGCGGCTCCGGCTGGGCACGCTACCGCAAACAGTACAGGTAGTACGACAAGGCAGCGAACAGCACCGGTAAGCTTCTGTTTGCGGCTCTACATGCACGGGACTGATAAATTATAAGTCTATGCGGAAACGACTCTATTTCGGCCTAATGCTTTTGCCTGGTAGAGGGCACCATCAACCCTCATTATCAGGCTTTCTGTCGTTTCATCATCTTGATGCTGAGCGACACCTATGCTGACTGTCACTTTGGGAAGGTGGGGAACTTGAATTTTCTCGACAGTTTTCCGCAGGCATTCGGCCAAATATACGGCGTTCTCTAACCTCGTGTGTGGAAGAAGAATGACAAACTCTTCCCCTCCCCAACGGCAGATCGAATCTGTTTCGCGAACACGAGCTTCGAACGCCTTGGCGAGTGTGACAAGGACCTCGTCTCCGACAAAATGCCCATACTGATCGTTGATAACCTTGAAAAGGTCGGCATCCAGCAAGATCAAGCTGTAATCGATGTCATACAGCTGCTTTTGCACCCGCGCCTGTTCAAGCAGCAACAGGAGATGGCGCCGGTTCCACAACCCAGTTAGCGGATCCCGTAGAGCGGCACGCTCCAACTCGGTTTTGAGCCGCTTTTGCTCAGTAATGTCGTGGATGACGCAGAGCATCAGGCGTTTGCCATCGTGCTCCACTGGCCCGGCGTAGGTCTGTACATCACGCAGGCTTCCATCCGCTAACCGATGCACAAAACTCAGAGGCTTATGGCCGCCAGGAAGTTTGGCGATCTCCAGCATTACAGGCAAAATCTCTCGCCCAATCGCGTTAATTTCCCACGTGTGCTTCTGGGAAAACTCTGCCCGAGAATAGCCGTAAAAACGGGTTGCTGCCTCGTTGGCATCGACGATTCGTCCTTCGCTGGCTGGGTCAATCAGCAGCATAGGCGCCGAATTCGTCCTAAAGAGCATTTCATAGAAATGGCTCTCATTGCCGTTTTGGGTAAGGCTAGGCTCTTCTCTAGACCGAACAGGTGCCTTGAGTTCCCCTGATATGACTCCTTCGACCAGAATTGCGTCTGGTTGCCCGCCTATTCTGAGTGAAGATAGGCGACAAGAGAGTGGGACTCGATTGCCTCCGCGTTTGACGGTCCAAATTTCAATAACCTGTTCTCTGGACAAGATGAGAGGCGTGTAAGCAGTCAGTTCTTCATGAGTATGAGCGGAAAGGCTTCCATGACGCATTTCCTCAACAGTAAGGTCGCCAGTCAGCTCAATTGCAGCACGGTTGGCGAGGAGAATCTCTTGGGCTTCCGGCAAGACAATCCATACTGGCGTGCAAAGCGCATTCAGTATTTCAAATAAATCCATAGGTATCGGCAGTGCAGCCCTCGGAGGGGTCAGGGTCACGTTTGGCATACTTAATGGCATTCCCGATGTCCTCTCAAAAGCTGCACGATGGGTAACTTGCTGCCGTTTTCGATTCGAAGTGCAATTTTCGCTGTAGCGGAGAACGGCGCGGACACACAACTCCACTCCACCTAACCCAAGCCATTGCCGAGCCCTGTCCGCTCGGGGCCCAGCTGTGCCCATGAAACTCAGATGCGTTTGAGCTGCCACAATGGATCGATAGCGACCATTTACCTACTACTATGGCATGGATATTCGCTTTGGCCGAGTGGTACCCCTTCGAAACGGTCCTGAAGACCGTCTGTCAAAGGCCCGGACCAGGCCGGACAGTTACCCTTCGACCGAAACCTACCCTGGATTGCGAGAGAGCGAGGAAACGTGAAGCCCCCTCTCCTGCCCTTCACCCGCCTCGCTGAGGTGTAGCAGCATTACGAATGAGGCTTATCAGGTCTAGGGCGCTCGCGCTAAGCGTGCTTTCGCTGCGCCGGAGCAGGCCGACCGGCTCCTCGGTACCGACGGTCGACAAGTCCAGCCTAGCAAGCAGGCCTTTCTCCAGGTCGTCTCGCACCGCACCGGAGGACACGCACCACACATAGTTGAAACGCTGCACCATCAGCCGCGCAAGCGATACCGACAGCATCTCGACCACGTTGGCCGGCAGCCTGAGGCCTCGCGACTGCAAGAAGCTCTCGGTGTTGTGACGTGGCACCGTGCCGCGCGGCGAGACGATCAGCGGATAGTCGAGTACCGCCTCGAGCGACGCCCCCCCATCGATAGCCAAGGGATGGCCGGGCCGGGTGACCAGCTCCAGCGGCTCGACGAACAACAGCTCGAAGCTGACGCCGACCATCAGCTCGGGGTCAGCCATGCGACCTATCGCAAAGTCGACCTCTCCAGCCTTGAGCATGGCCAGCAGCATTGCGTTGGCGGCGGTCTGCACCACAACCCGGGTGTTGGAATTGGTCTCACGAAAGGCGCCGAGCGCATTGGGCAAGAGATCGAGCGCCGCCGTCGGCAGCGTGCCAATCGACACCGTCGCCAACGTTGGCGCCTCCTCTGGCCCGATCGCACGGCCGGCCGCGCCGAGTGCCTCGAGCACGCCGACCGCGTGCACGAGAAATACCTCGCCCTGCGGAGTCAAGGTAGCGCCGTGTCTCCCCCTTTCCAGCAACCGTGCGCCGACCAGCTCTTCTAGTTCGGACAGCGTTTTCGATACCGCCGGCTGGCTCAGTGTCAGCTTGGCCGCAGCGCGCCCCAGGTTCTGCTCCTGTGCGACCGCGACAAAGCAATGGAGATGACGTAACCGGATTCGGCTCTGGAAGAGGTTTTTTTGCATAGCCATAAGTTATGAAATGGCTACAGTCTTTGCAATACCGATGAATTTTTGTCGCATGCAGAGAGAGGCGACGGAGAAAAAACAGGAGGCCACAGGGTCGTGATGCGGCCTCCACAAGATGCAGAGAGGGAGTAAGAGGAATTCGCTGTGGGTCAGATATCGAAGAACACCGTCTCGTTATCGCCCTGGATGTGCACGTCGAAGCGATACACCACTTCGCCGCCCCGTTCCTCACGCTGGGCGATCAGCGTCTTGCGGCGCACCTCCCATTCGATGAGGTTCAGCACTGGGTCCTTCGCGTTTGCGTCGACCTCGTCAGAGAAGTAGATCCGCGTGTTCAGGCCAATATTGATGCCGCGCGCAACGATCCACAGATTGACGTGCGGCGCCATCAGCCGGCCGTTGCGCCCCATTACCGCACCGGGCTTGACTGTCTCAAAGCTATAGACGCCGGTCTCGAAATTGGAGCAAGCACGACCCCAGCCGCGAAAATCGTCGTCGAGCGGCTTGTCTTGCTTATCGGCCGGATGGTTGTAACGGCCGGCGGCGTTGGCCTGCCAGATCTCCAACAGCACGTCGCGCAGCGGCGTGCCCGAGCCGTCGATTACACGGCCTTCGATGCGGATGCGCTCGCCCTTCGTGCCCGGGCCGACGAGCACGTTGCCGAAGTTGTTCTCGAAGATGTCGAAGCCAGCCTGGTGCGGCGCAAGGCCGATGTGGACGTAGGGGCCGGCGGTCTGCGACGCGGTTTCTTTCAGGTAGTTGAACTGGTTGACCATTATTTGCCTCCCTGCAGGTGGTTCTCGAACAAGGTCGCGCGAGAGCCGCGCAGCACGATGTCGAAGCGATAAGCGAGGCTGTCAAGCTGGATGGCGGCGTTGCGGTCGAGCGGAGCGATCAGCCCGCGCACTGCTTCTTCGTTGTTGATCGACTTGACAATCGGGCAGGTCGCGATCAGCGGGTCGCCCTCGAAATACATCTGGGTGATCAGGCGCTGCGCGAAGCCGTTGCCAGAAATCGAATAGTGGATGTGTGCCGGCCGCCAGTCGTTCACGCGGTTGCGCCACGGATACGGGCCGGGCTTGATGGTACGGAAGAAGTAATAGCCGTTGTCGTCGGTCAGCACCCGGCCGCAGCCACCGAAGTTCGGATCGATCGGCGCGATGTACTGATCTTTCTTGTGACGATAACGACCGCCGGCGTTCGCCTGCCACACTTCGACCAACGCGTTCTTCACCGGTCGACCGTTCTCGTCGCGGACGAAACCGTGTACGACGATGCGCTCGCCAATAGGCAGGCCATCCTTCGCGTAGTTGAGAATCAGGTCATTGTCGAGCGGGCCGAGTTCGTCCTGGCGGAACACCGGGCCGGTGATCTCCGACAGCGAATTTTGCAGCGAGATCAGTGAATTGCTCGGTGAACGCAGCACACTGGTCTTGTAATCGGGTGCGTATGCAGGCGGGTGCACGCTGCGGTCACGCTGGTAGAACTCTCCATAGACATCGCTGGAGCGGGTCATGCGCTTCTCCTCATAGGCTTTGGTTCTGTGGCGACAGGCAGGCTGCACGACGTAGGGGTCAGCGCTGTTTGTCGCTGAAACCAGTCTATGCGGCATTTTTTATTATGAATAATGAGATTAAGCGCGAATTTCCATAAATTTTCTTGATGCAATGAGCGCCGCCAAGCGCTCTAACACAAACAAAACAGACCGTACGGCAAAGCAGCGCAATAACACAGGAAGCGTTTTGTTAGCGGCCCTCAGCCCTCACGTACGGCGCCAGAGCATACTGACCGGACAAGGCTGTCCGTTTTTTACCAGTATTTCTCGAACAGCATGGTCCCGGCCTGTCCACGCCGGCACGGAGCAAACTGGCGCTCGTTCAGCAGCGCCCTCATACCGGAGGTGAATTCTGGGTTGCCGCACACCATGACCCTGTCGCGCACCGGATTGATCGGGGTCATGCCCAATTCGTTCGCCAGCCGCCCCGAGCCGATCAGTGCCGGGATGCGTTCGGACAAATAGCCGGTGCCGGGTTCACGTGTGATGACAGGCAGATAATGGAAGCGGCCATCGAGCTGCTGTTGCAGCGCCCTGAGCTCGTCGTCGTACGCCAACTCGGCGCGTGCTCGCACGCTGTAAACCAAGATGACCTGTTGATACTTGGCGAAGATGCCCCCCTCTCTCAAGAGCGAGATGTAGGGCCCCACTCCCGTGCCGGTTGCCAATAGCCAGAGCACCTCGCCAGGGCTCAAGCTTTCCTCTAGAAAGAAGCCCATGGGATTACGGTCGATCAGGATGACGGACTCGACGGTGAGTTCGCCGAGCAATGGGGTCAAACGGCCTGACGGAATAATGGAAAACAGGAACTCCAGTTGCGGCTGGTCGGAGGACGACACGATCGAGTACGGCCGCCAGAGGGGCCGCTCGAAGCATGGCAGGCTAACGCGGGCGTAGTGACCGGGGCGAAACGCATAGTCGCTGGGGCGGGTCGTGGTGATCGAGAGAGTCCGCGCCGACCAACGGCGAAAAGCGATGACGGTCTCCAAATGGCTGGCGCCGATATCCATGACACTCCCCTTCCCGATGAGTCTCTGCCATTTCAAGGATATATGGCATTCAGACCGGAGGTCGACATGGGGTGCTTGCTCATCGGCAGTAACCACGCCCCCTGCGCCAGCCCCCTGGCCAGTGATCGCCTCATCCGCACCGATCGGTACACCTTGCCACGGGTACGGCCGCTGAACTCCTATCATGAAAGCATCCATGGCGATAAAGGAGCGTATCATGGTCAAATTTGTCGCGATCCCAGGCACCACCGCCTATGTGAATCCATCGCTGGTCACCAAGGTCGAGCTGAGCAGTCCCTCGCCCGGCGGCCCGCCACAGACCACGATCTACCTGGCTGACCACACCACCGTGTCCACCGGGATGAGCGTCAAGGAAGTGATCGCGCTGCTTGAGCACGAGCAGCCGTTGCACTGATAAGCTCCCTTCCACTTCGCCGGCAGCCCGCTGCACTACGTTATACTCGGACGTTTGCCATCGGCCACGCCTGGAGTATTTGTCGTGCGCCGTTCGGCCACCACCTTGCCCACGACGCCATGATCCGTACTCCTACCATCGCCGAGTTGCCCCAAGTCTTCGCCATCGAACAGGACGTGTTCCAGTACGCGGTCTACCCGCCGTTCCTCTTCCGCCAAGCGCTCGACCTATGGGGCGAGTGGCTGCTGATCGACGATGACTGCGCCAACGGCTTTGCCGGTTACGCACTCGGCGCCCCGTCGCTGGACGACCACGAGGCGTGGCTGTTGTCGCTGGCGGTACGCGCCAGCCATCGTGGTCGTGGCGTCGGTGAGCAGCTGACCCGTGCACTACTCGATTCGCTGCGCCGGCGAGGCTTCCGCTCCGCCCTCTTGACCGTCGACCCGGCCAATGCCGGCGCAGTCCGCCTGTATCAACGGCTGGGGTTTGCGATCGAGCGGGAAGAAGCCGAATACTTCGGGCCGGGCGAGCCGAGGCTGGTGATGCGCGCTCAGCTTGGCTAAGCCGCCCGATCCCAGACAAGGAAGGCGGTGCCCGGTACCGGCTTCGTGCTTTCCGGCCACACGCAAGGTTGAAGGCCCGACCCGCGCCCTTGAGGGTGCCGCTCACTGACCGCTGGGCGAGCGGTCAACCTTCAACCAGCCGGGCACTCAACAAGCGCGCCAGCCCCAGCCCGCCGGCACGCATCACCACGTCGTGGTTCCAGCGGAACAAGGGCCGTGCAATCGGTTCCAGCCAGTTCATCCAGCGCTTGCCGGTCTGCACCTGCCAGTCATAGCGCACCACGGTCAGTTCCCCATCGCGGGAGAACTGCCAGCATCCCCGACCGTCCAACTCACCGCAGGCCACCCCCTCCAGCGCGACCAGCCGCTCGATCCGGGTCACCCGCATGTCAAAGCTAAGCCGGTACGGTAGCACGCTCTTCCAGGTGTAACGGTGCACCGCCCCGATGCCACGCTCGTCACCCGGCGACAGTTCGAGCACCTGTTCGACTCCCGGCCACCAGTCTGGCCAGCGATCGGGGTGGTAAATCGCCTCCCACACCGCCTCCAGCGGTGCCTCTACCCTCCACCAGGTCGTCAAGCGGTATTCAGCCATGGTCCGCCAGCCCTTCTAAAACAATTCGAATCCGGCTCAACCTGCAAATGCTTTATTACACGAGCCCATCCCTGGAGTGTCGCCCCCGCTGATCAAGCTGCAGCTATACAGCTCTTGTTGAGCCTTGACACAGCTCAGGGATTGAAGAACTCATCAGGAAACGGCTCCCCCAGCACCACGTCGTCCATCAACACGCATTCCAGCCGATTGCCGCGCAGGTCATAGCTGGCCACCTTGACGGGGAACAGGCTTTCCTCGGCCAGCCAGACCTGATAACGATGCACGCCGGATACGGTCCTCCCTGGAGCACCTGTCACGACCAGCGGCTTCGCCTTCCAGCGGCCGATCCGCTCATCATCGGCCACAGCGATGCTGCCGCCATCGGCTAGCGCCAGCAGATTCGCGAGCAAGGCGCCGGCGTCGGAGCGGTCGACCCGGTGCTCGTGCGCCCCGCGGATCAGCGGGTTGTCCGGTGCCAGCGTCAACACCGGCAAATTACCCAGACCAAATGGCCAGAGCCGCACCTTGCCCGTGCCTGGCCTGTACACCAGAACCGCTCCGGCATGTGGCGTGACAAACTCCATTCGTACCAGCCCCGGCGCACGATAGTAAAAGCGCACCACCTGCAATGCGCCGTTGCTGCCTGTTGTGGAGCGGATAGTCACCCGATAACTGCCGAGCGCGGCGAACCGCTGCTGCGCTGCCGCAATCAGATCGGTCGAACCGGTTGACTGGGCCTCCGCCTGCATGGCTATTCCTCCACATCCAGATACCCGCTCATCCCCTCTTCTCTGTGGCTCTTGAAAAACAACAGCTTGTTCGGACAATAGAACAGGTACCTGCCGACCCGCTTTGGGGTAAAGGTGACCGTCTGCGCCTTGCCCCCCAGTTTCAGCTCGGTAACCTTGTCCCCCTGCGGGGTTTCCAGCACAAAAGCGTGTGGAATCAGCCCCGGCTCGACACGTACCGAGAGCTCCACCGGCACATTGACTCGAGCAATGATGCGATTGGGCCTGAAGAAATAATTGCCGCCGACAATCGCGATACGCTGCACCCCATCTGCATCGGTCGTCGCCCGATAGAGCGCCTCCTCACCAGAGGCGAACAGGCTGGCGGCGGCCAGGACCGCCGCCAGTAAAGCCAGGATTGCTGTGCGCATCGCACCTCCTCGGCTTGCGTGTACGGATCAATAGCCACCACCGCCGTGATACGGTGGGGCACCTTCACCGGACGAGCCGCCATCGCCGGCGCACCCCCCCAGCATGCTGGCGACAAGCAGTGCCAGCACCACGAACCAACCTCGTCTGCGTTTCATCGTGCACCTCCTACGTTCTTTGCAAGAACAGTCGAAATGCGCTTCCGTTATAGATTCGCCAGACTGCCGGCCAACAGCCGGCCACACTATCGTACCGACCGTATGGCGGAGACCTTCTGTATCGTCGCCGTTTCGCTAGTGGACCCGACGATAGCAACCAGGAAGCCCAGTCATTTTGCTTCACAAGCAAATAGAAAACATGCAATATAAATATCGTTTTTTTATAAAAAAACCTGGCACTACCGCCGCCTAGCTTTCCCTCGCTCTGCGCACGATAGCCTGCCACCCCGCCTTCAAAACCGGCATTGTGGAGTGAATCATGCTGATCCGACGCTTCCGCTTCTTGTCCCTGCCGCTATGTCGCGCCGGGCGTTCTGTACTGCGTGGCGTAAGCCGACGCAACTGCTCTGTGACACCCCCCGCCTCACGTTCGCCCTTACCCCTTTCCCAGGCTGAAGGGCCGCTGGGCTGCTCGCCGTGGTGGCCAGAACAGCTCGACGACGCGACCGAGGCCAGGCCGACACTCAATCCAGCCCCGGTAATGGTGGAGCGTCAGTGGTTTAGCTACCGGCAAAACAACCCCGCCGAGGCGCCTTTCGGCAGCAATTAGCCGGTTCGATCTCCAAAACAACGCACCATCCATCACTCTTCTCTCGAAGCGCCCCTGACCAACGGCGAACACCATTCGCCACCGCCCGGTCAACCCGACCACGAGTCGGCATGACCGCCCAGGGCATTGCAAGTATCGACAGCGATCATGCGCAAGCTCGCCTCATTCCCCCGCCCTGACAAGGCATAGCCCATACCGCGGCTGGCCCAGTAGATGGTACGACGGCCATCACCTTGCACAGTGCCGAAGGTCAGCTCGTGCTTGGCGAAAACGGTGACGTAAAGCGTCACGCGATCCCCCATCTTGTTCTGATACATGAACTGCGCTGCCGGCCCCGCTTCGCCGGGCAGCAAGCGCCCACCGATCAGCGTATAGCCATACTCCTGCAGCGAAGGCACCGCCAGCGGCCGATTCAGCCGTCTGGACAGCCAGCTGACCAATTGGGCCTGCTCATCAGCCCCCACCTCGACCGGATGACTGAACTCGGGGGCATACACGGCGTAAGCCATGTCGGCACGTTGTGCGAAGGCCGGCTTGTCCACGCCGAGCGATAGCGTCCCCAAGCCCAGGCCAAGCGCGACGCCGGCCAACAGGCAAGCCAATGCAGAGACGCCGAGACGCCACCATGGCGTCCGGCGCTGCAGGAATAGGCTGGGCACCGCGGCCGGCTTCGGGAACAAGGCTTGCAATGCCGTCTTCTGCGCCCGGTAATGGGCGACGCGGCGCGCAGCCTCCGGGTCGGCCGCCAGCTGAGCCTCCACCACGGCCCGTTCCGGTGCCGACAGCTCCCCGTCGACCAGGGCGGACAGCAGTCGCTGGTCGTCTCCCGGCTCGAGTGAGTCGCAAGTGGAATCTTGGCGATCGTTCATGGCCATTTCTTCACTACAGTCAGCGGTGGCCGCGATGGCGCTGCCGCGCGGTCACCCCCTTCGTCCAGCAATTGCCGCATCCGTTCCCTGGCGCGGGAAAGACGCGACATCACGGTGCCGACCGGCACCTTCAGCACCGCCGCAGCCTCCTGGTAGCTAAGCTCCTCCAGTGCGACCAGTAACAGCACTTCCCTCTGCTCCACCGGCAGGCGGTACAACGCCCGCTGCACATCCTCCAGCTCCAGTCCATCGACCTTGCCGTCTGGCGCCGCCATGTTCTGCCACGGCGCCCCCTCCTCGTCGACAGCTACCTCGTGCCGCGCTCGTAGTTGGTCGATGAAGCGGTGACGCAGCAGGGTAAGCAGCCAAGCGCGCAAATTGCTGTTGGCCCGCCATCGCCACTTGTTCAACGCACGCTCTAGCGTGTCCTGCACCAAGTCGTCCGCCCAGGCCGGATCACCGGTCAGCGCCCGGGCGTATCGCCGCAACTGCGGCAGCCAGACCAACAAGTCGGACTCGAAGCTCATGCCAGTGACCCGGTTCCCCCCACCTTTGCATTCACAGCACCCGTGCCGGCCACCTAGCCCTCTTGCCGCTCGGCACCGAGGCTGCTACCGCTCGCTACTATGGTTTGGCCGCATGCCACATGCCGGCCATTCCGTCCCCGCCTGTGTCGCCCGGTTTCTTGTCCATGGACCAGCGGTATAACGGCTGTCCCTTGTAGGCCCACTGCTGCCGGCCATCATCACGCTTCACCAGGCTCCAGTTGCCACTGGCCTTGTCGTAGGCATCGGCAATCGCTGGCGGCCATTTGCTGGCGCAGCCGGCATCGCAGTTGCTCTTGCCCGGGGCGTCTTTCGCAAAGACGTAGAGCGTCATCTTGTGTTCATCGACCAGCCGACCACTCATGACCTCTGGTGCTTCGGCCAACACAGGCCAAGCCACGCTGGCACCCAATGCCAGCCACGCTAGCGACGATTTCATCTTCGGCTCCTCCCTCGATTCGCCCCCCACTCTCCCATTGAGAGCGCGGGTCCATGCTGACTAAACGGATCAGCACTACAGTTTATTCCGCACTCCCGGCAAGTTTTTACATTGCATCCCCCCTTCAATGGCAAGCCCCGTACCAAGGCTCTACTACCGGGCTCGGGCGCACAGTTTTTGATAATGATGCTTTAAAATGCTAGCGCGTTTGGTATCACAACTATTTTAAGAATTTTGAGTTTTATCGCTTTAATGTTTTCTAATTTATGCCGCGACTTTTCCGCAGGTAGGCCTTACGAATAGCAATGTTAACTCGGCTTTCATCTCTCAAGTGACTCAAAAATGAAACAGCAAACCGAGCCAAAACCGTCCGCGCCTTACCGCCTACCGTTTACCGCCTAGCATCTTTCCATTGCAAATTCTGGTCTAGCATTCCATTTAAATGAAGCAACAAAATAACAACATATGTAGAAAACGGTTATTAGCCCATAATAGCTATCTCTTTGGAATCGCTTGCAAAGCTCGCTCAGGAGAAAGGGGATCTGACCCAGGATGGAAACACCACGCTATGAATTAGGGTGAAACTGAGGCAAAGCAATGCAACCGGGAAAGACCAATATGATTGGTCGGGGCATTGCTTTGCCGGGATCTCGCTATGGCGTGCAAGGAAATGAGTTCACTTGACGGGTGCACCCAGCCACCTCTGGATCGACTCGGGATGACATTGAAACGAAGCCTGTTTGCAAGGCGTCGCTTATGTCCAGCATTGGGAATCTCTTTACAGAAGGAGATCATGCAATGTACTGCATTTCCTGTGGGAAAAGACTCTGTGAGACGGCACGCTTCTGTAGTTCATGCGGTGTGAAGGTCGCTCGGCACGATAAATCCATGCCTTGGCAAGAGCACGATCATTGGCATGAACATGGCCAATGGCATGAGCATGATTCAGTGCACTCGGAACGTGAGCCCCGGTTCAATAGAGAAGTCGACGCACATAGACATGACCCCTACAGCGACAGAATAGGTCGGGCACGGGAGCAGGCAATTCCAATTGTCGACAATATAGTGGAAGGCGAACCAGGAAAGCAGCCAAACAGCGAGAAGGAAAGCAAGCCCGGTGTTCACTTTCCGGCGCCGGGACTTGAAGTGAATACGGTTGGGACTGATCAGACATCCACGGATTTCACATCATTGGCGCTAAAGCAAGCCAAAGCGGCACGCCGCTATGAAGTGGCTTCCGACTGCTGGGTACCTCAATGGGTACGGGTATTCATCGATTCGGGCGGGAGGCCAGAAGAACTGGTCCAAATTCTGATAGAGCGCGTTCTTCAGAACCCGCACGAGTCCACGCTGCAAGAAGCGCAGATCGTCTTGAGCGAGCTCGGGCGCGGAGATGAAGGGGCAGCACAACTGCATCAGCAAATTACCCGGGAACTACTAAAAGAACTTGCCCGCTTGGGATGTGAGGCAGATCGGTAGAATAACGGATATTTATCCGCACCTCCTTGAGAGCCGCGAACAAAATTCAGTACAACGTCTGCTGCAAGGCGCACCGACGCTGGCAGTACAGATAGCACGGCAAGGAGGCGCAACGCTGCAGCAAGACTTTTGTTAGCGGCCCTCATTGGGCTTTTGAACAGAGCAACCCCCAGTAGCACCCTGCACCACCATCCAGGCGATCAGAGCGACAAAGCCTGGAGGCGATGCCTGGGAGGGCGTTCCACCTTTCCTGGCCCCAAGGGGAGCCGAGCCATCTTGACCCCATTTCCGAACGCAGCACTTGTGTTCCGGCGCTTACGGCACTACCGTAGGGGGAGCTGGCCATAACCAGCTCCTCTCCGCTGCTTGCAAGCGGCGGCTTTCCGAACGATGTACCGGACAGACACCATGGCTACCCTGCCCCTGCACATGCAGACCGGTCATCCCGACACGGTACTGCCCCAAAGCTGGTTTACGCTCGACGTTATCCTCGCCGACGACTTTCCTCGCGCCTGAGTCCTCGCGGCCTTCTGCCGCCCGCTTCCTCTTCCCAATTACTGAATTGACTGCCCGGTCGTACCGGCGCCTTGTTGCGCCTTATGCGACCTGGGCGCATGGAGCACGCGATGACCCGACGCATTCCCGAACCGTTCCGCATCAAAATGGTGGAACCGATCAAGCAGACCACCCATAACGAGCGCCGCACTGCGCTCGAGGCCGCAGGCTGGAACCCGTTCCTGTTGCGCGCCGACGATGTCTACATCGACCTGTTGACCGACAGCGGCACCGGCGCGATGAGCGACCGCCAGTGGGCCGGCCTGATGACCGGCGACGAGGCCTACGCCGGTAGCCGCAGCTTCTATCGGCTTGCAGACACGGTGAACGAGCTGTTTGGCTACCGCTACACCATTCCCACCCATCAGGGTCGGGGTGCCGAGCAGATTCTGTTCCCCGAACTGGTGAAGCGCTTGGGCAGCACCAAGCCGGTGTTTCTGTCCAACTACCACTTCGACACCACCAAGGCGCATGTGGAGCTCGCCGGCGCACAGGCGATCAACCTGCTCACCCCCGATGCGTTCGAGACCACCCGTCCCCATCCGTGGAAGGGCAATTTCGACCTCGACCGACTGGCCGAAATGCTGCAGCAGCATCAGGGCCACGTCGCTGCGGTCATCGCCACCGTCACCTGCAACAGCGCAGGCGGTCAGCCGATGGCGATGGACAACCTGCGTACGGCTAGCGAACTGGCACGACGCCACGGCGTGCCACTCGTCCTCGACGCCGCCCGCTTTGCCGAGAACGCCTGGTTTATCCGTGAGCGTGACCCGGCCTATCGCGACGTGTCGCTGACCGAGATCGTGCGCGAGATGTTCGGCTACGCCGATGTATTCACCATGTCGGCAAAGAAGGATGCCCTGGTGAACATCGGCGGCCTGTGCTGCTTCCGTGACGACGAGGATCTGTTCCATGCCGTGCAGGTGCGCTGCGTGCCCATGGAGGGCTTTATCACCTATGGCGGCCTCGCCGGGCGCGACATGGAGGCGCTGGCGATCGGTCTGAAGGAAGGCCTGGACAGCGACTATCTGGCGTACCGGATCGGCCAGGTCGCGTACCTGGGCGAGCGCTTGGCCGCAGCCGGCATTCCGATCCAGACGCCGACCGGTGGTCACGCGGTGTTCGTCGACGCGCGCCAGCTGTTGCCGCACATCCCGCCCGAGCAGTTCCCCGCGCATGCACTTGCCTGCGAGCTGTATCTGGAAGGCGGAGTGCGCGCGGTCGAGATCGGCTCGCTGCTACTCGGCCGCGACCCGGCCACCGGCAAGCAGGAGCCGTCGCCGTTCGAGCTGCTGCGCCTCACCATTCCGCGCCGTGTCTACACCAACGATCACATGGACTACATCGCCGACTGCCTGGTGGCGGTGAAACAACGCGCCGCTTCGATCCGCGGCCTGGGCTTCAGCTACGAGCCGCCGCTGCTGCGTCATTTCACCGCGCGGCTAAAGCCGCTGATCTGACGCCGACTCGGCCAACCTAGACCGCCCCACTCGGGGCGGTTTTTTGCTGTTCCCTCGATACGGCCCCTGCGTGCCAGGTATACTCCAGGCATAAAGCTCGCAGTGTGTTTTCGCCGCCACTCAGAACCCACCATGCTCTATCTCTACACCGCCAGCGACGCCGAACGCTGGAGCGACGCATTCCGTCTCCAGCTCCCCGACCTCGACGTCGTCGCCTGGCCAGCACCGGTCGATGCTGCCCAGGTTCGCTACATCGTCACCTGGAACCCTCCCGAAGGCTTCTTCGACGGCTTTCCCAAGCTCGAAGCGGTGTTCGCACAGGGCGCCGGCATCGACAAGCTGCTCGCGCGCCCTGACCTGGCGCCAAACGTTCGCGTCGTGCGCCTCACCGACGCGGGGATGAGCGCGCAGATGGTCGAGTATGCGCTGTTCGGCGTGCTGCGCTTCCAACGTGATTTCGACGTGTACGCCACCCAGCAGGCGAACAGTACTTGGGAGCCACAGCCACCGAGGTTGGCCGAAGCCACGCGAGTCAGCGTGCTCGGTCTCGGCGCGATCGGCGCGGCGGTAGCGAGCACGCTTGCCGGACTCGGTTACCGAGTGTCCGGCTGGAGCCGCAGCCCGCGCGAGCTGCCCGGCGTGCGCTGTGTGTATGGCCCGACAGCGCTCGACGCGCTGCTCGCCGATACCGACATCCTGGTCAGCGTGCTGCCGTCCACTCCGGACACCCGCGGGCTGCTCGACCGAGAACGGCTCGCCCTCTTGCCAGACGGTGCGGCGCTGATCAACGCGGGGCGCGGAGACCTGATCGACCTCTCGGCCCTCGTCGAGCTGCTCGACGCAGGGCACTTGCGCGGCGCGCAGCTCGACGTGTTCCCGGCCGAGCCGCTGGGCACCGATGACCCGCTATGGCGTCATCCCAAGTTGCTGGTCACCCCGCACATCGCCGCCGCGACGCTGATCGAGCCGTCCGTCAAGCAGATGGCCGACGGCATTCGCCTGCTGCAGGTTGGCGGGGAACCGGCGGGACTCGTCGAGCGCCGACACGCTTACTGAACATCCCTAAGCAATCGCTGACAGCCCAACCGGTCGGCAGCAAAAAACCCGCGCATCCGAAAGGACTTGCGCGGGTTTTTCCTATCCTCCGACCCGGACAACATTGGCCGAATCGGCTCTATTGCATCAGTGCGACAGGTGGGCGAACTGGCCAGTGAAACGTTTGGGCAGCGGGTACGCCAGGTCGCCAACCTTGCTGGTGCCAAGTTTCAGTTCGACCAGCGCTTCGACCAGCTTCACCGCCGCCGATACGCCGTCGATCACCGGCACGCCCAGGTCCTCAGACAGGCAGCGCGCCAGGTCGGCCATACCGCCGCAGCCGAGCACGATCGCGCCGGCACCGTCCTCGACCAGTGCACGTTTTGCTTCGTCGCGCACGCGGCGATAGCTGTCCGACGCCGGGTCCTCCAGCTCCAGCACTGCCACATCAGCGGCACGGATGCGCCGGCACAGGTGCTCGACACCGTACTGACGCGCCAGGTGCTCGGCGATGACGATGGTGCGCGATAGCGTCGTCACCACCGAGAAATGCGTCGAGATCAGGCTGGCCATCCGCATTGCCGCCTCGGCGATGCCGATCACCGGCTTGCCGGTCAGTTCGCGCGCGGCGAGCAGGCCCGGGTCACCGAAGCAGGCGATCACATAACCGTCGTAGCCCTCGATCTCGCCCTGGCGGATCACTTCCAACAGACCTGGTACGCTCAGCGACTCGTCGAAGTGGCTCTCGATCGACTCCGGGCCGCTCGGTGAGGTGCAGGCGATGATCTCGGTACCTTGCGACGCGGCATGCCGTGCTGCCTCGCCGATCTTGTCGGTCATGCTAGTGGTGGTGTTCGGATTGATGACGCAGATTCTCATGCTCGTGCTCTCCTCGGTCGCCATGTGGCGTTGTCGTCGTACTTGGGACTCTGCCGCGCCGAGAGAGCGCTGCCTCAGTCCAAAATCCCGTTAAAGATCCGCTTGAAGTCCGGCAGGTCGGCGTCGACCGCTTCCATGTTCAGCGCCGCTTCCAGCTCGTCGAGGTGCTCTCCCATCGTCTGACGTAGCGCATCGACGTTGCCGGCTTCCAGCTCGTTCAGCAGTACCGTGTGACTCTCGCAGTGGCTGGCACCCTTCCATCCCGGGCCGTACACCGCGATGATCAGTGATGAGCGCGACAACAACTGGGCAAGAAACGTGCTCAGCTCCTCGTTGCCCGCCACATCCAGCAACCGCTGGTGAAACTCTCCAGACAGCTGCAGCGCCAGGCGCTGATTGCCGGCTTCGAGTGCCCGGTCTTCCGCCCGGGTCAGCTCGCGCAACTCCTCGAGCGCCGCCGGCGTCAGTCGGTCGACCACCTGGTCCATCACTCCGGTTTCGATCAGACGGCGCGCCGCAAACACATTGCGCGCCTCTTCCACCGTCGGCTTGCTGACCATCGCGCCGCGCTTGGCCTGGATGTTGACCAGCCGCTCGTGCGCCAGCCGTTGCAACACCTTGCGGATCACCGTGCGGCTGACCTCGAAAGTCTCGGCCAGGGCATCCTCCGGCAGCCGGTCTCCCGGGCGCAGCCGGTGCGCGATGATCGCGCTGAAGATGCGCTCGTATACCTGCTCGTCCTTGGTGGAACCCTCGTTTCGGGTGCTTCGGCGGCTGCGGGACCTCAGCAGATCGTCCAACCGCAAGCTGCGGGCCTTCAGCGAATCGTTCATGTACACCCCCATGGTGCGATCTAGAGATGTATCAATCTTAACTGCAATCATCGTATACATATTCGTATACAAGAAACAAGACACCTTCGCGGAGAAAATGGACAAGCGGCGTGACTTGCAACACTGGAAACGCATTCCGATAAACGGGAAACCCTTGCCAAATAAGGCAAACAGCCAGGTAAATCGCGTTAATTCTCGACATTGAGATAAAAAACATTTCCTGTATACAAGAAATTGCTCTAGCGTACACAACACGCAGCACAGACTGCACGCTAGAACGACGGCCCCACGTGAGCCGCACTTACAAAGTTGAGATATCAGGAGAAAACCACGATGCACGAAGCACCCAACACCCCGCTTCCGTCTGGGTACAGCCCACGCCTCTACAACCACGACCTGGGCCCGCTGAAAGACCAGGACTGGAACTGGTACAACATCTTCGCGTTCTGGATGTCCGACGTGCACAGCGTCGGTGGCTATGTATTCGCCGGCAGCCTGTTCGCACTCGGCCTCTCCAGCTGGCAGGTACTATTCGCCCTGGTGGTCGGCATCACTATGGTGCAGATGTTGTCCAACTGGATCGCCAAACCCAGCCAGGTCGCCGGCGTTCCGTACCCCGTGGTGTGCCGCCAGTCGTTTGGCGTGTTCGGTGCCAACATCCCCGCCATCATCCGCGGCCTGATCGCGGTGGCTTGGTACGGCATCCAGACCTACCTCGCATCGGCAGCGCTGGTGCTAGTTATGCTGCGCTTCTTCCCGGCACTTACCCCGCTGACCAAGATCAGCTTCGTCGGCCTGTCACTGTTGGGCTGGGCGGGCTTCATGCTGATGTGGGTGTTGCAGGCACTGGTGTTCTGGAACGGCATGGAGACGATCAAGAAGTTCATCGACTGGGCAGGCCCGGCGGTGTACGCGGTAATGTTCCTGCTGATGGGCTGGATTGTCTGGAAGGCGGGCTGGGACAAGATCGACTTCAACCTGGGTTCGAAGCAACTGCACGGTTCGGCCATGCTCTGGCAACTGGTGATCGCGATCGCCCTGGTGGTATCGTACTTCTCCGGCCCGCTGCTCAACTTCGGTGACTTCTCGCGCTACTGCCGCTCGATGAAGGACGTGAAGCGCGGCAACTTCTGGGGCCTGCCGGTCAACTTCATCGCCTTCTCGCTGGTGACCGTCGTGGTAACCGCAGGCACGCTGCCGGTGTTCGGCCACATCATCGAAGACCCGATCGAAGTCGTCGGCAAGATCGACAATACCTTCGCCGTGGTACTGGGTGCATTCACCTTCATCACTGCGACCATCGGCATCAACATCGTCGCCAACTTCGTATCCCCGGCGTTCGACTTCTCCAACGTTAACCCGGAAAAAATCAGCTGGCGCACCGGTGGCATGATCGCAGCGGTCGGCTCGATCTTCATCACCCCGTGGAACATCTTCCACTCGCCGCAGGTGATCCACTACACGCTCGACGTACTCGGCGCCTTCATCGGCCCGCTGTTCGGCATCCTCTTGGTCGACTTCTACCTGGTGCACAAGCAGCAGATCGACATCGACTCGCTGTACAGCGACCAGCCGCACGGCCGCTACTGGTACAACAACGGTTACAACCCTCGCGCCATCCAGGCACTGATCGCCTCCACCGTGCTGACGGTGATCTTCATCGTCACCCCGGGACTGAACGAACTGGCCAACTTCGCCTGGTTCATCGGTCTGTTCGGTGGCGCAGGCAGCTACTACTGGCTGAGCCGCCGCTTCCGCCCGCTCGCCCTGGGTCAGTCGGCAGCCCGTTCCAAGGCCTAAGCCATTTCTCCACCCAATGGCCATTGTCAGGCGGCGACGAAAGTCGCCGCCTTTTTTTGTCGACTGGTCAGCGCTTCATCGATGACGCTGAACAAAACCGTCACACTGCAACGGCAATAACCGTTCGCCCCCTCTCTCCAGCCGTTCGTCGCACTTATCTTCATGTAAAGCTATATTGGCTTTTAATGAGCTGACATTGCAGCCGCAGCCGGACTGTCAGACAACAGGCAGGCCCCACATCGGCCAACCAAACCGTTATACGACCCCACACCTACGGATGGAGACCTGAGATGCTGAGTGCCGAACGTAAGGAATTGCCCCTCAATGGCCACCCCTACTTCCTCGCCCGTTTCGAGCTCGACCCAGCGATGCCCGACAGTGCATCGCAGTCGCTGCACGACAGCGTCGAGCTATGGTCATGGGCCGGCATCGATCTGATCACTCTGGATATCTCGCGCGGCGAGCCGTCCTGGCTGGCTGCCGAATTGCAGCGGCTCGGCCGCTTCCGCGCCGCGTTGGAACTCGTACCTGCTCCCGCCCCGGCTTCGCCACTGCAACAAGCCTGGGACGCGACCCGTCGCCCCACCCCTGATGGTCTGCGCTGGAACGCCTGAGCCCCCTCCGCCGCGCGCCCCTTCTTCAACTTCAACGAGGCAAAGCAGAGTCCCAGCTGGGCATAGCGAGTCTTGCGATCACGGCTGCGGACGAAAGCCGGTAAATATCGCCCAGTACACCTGTCATCCGTAAAAAAAGGGAGCCATCGGCTCTAATGCCGTTCACTTAAGCAAGTGAACGGCATTTTTCATGGTGCGAATCTTGCTCATATTCCGGCCAGGTTGACTCCCTCACGTTGGTCAAGATGGTAAGCAAGGCTCATAAACACCCTGATTTCTCTGCACTTTCTCAGCAAATTGACCCGGCATGGATCGCCCACGCGCTTGCAGTGACCGGCAAAGCCAGCGTGCGCCGGCGTAGATTGCCGGCCGAACAGGTCGTCTGGCTGGTCATTGCGTTGGCTATGTACCGGCATCAGCCCATCCCGGAGGTCGTCGCTCATCTCGATCTGGTGCTGCCTGACGAGGTCAATCCAGATATTGCCAAGAGCGCCTTGACCCAGGCGCGGCAGCGCCTCGGCGAGGAACCGTTGGCCCAACTCTTCGGGCTCAGCGCGCTGGTTTGGGATGAGCGGCATCAGCAGGGAAGAAGCTGGCGCGGATTGGCCCGCTACGCGATTGATGGCAGTACGCTGCGTACCTCGGATACCCCAGAGAATCGTCAGCACTTCGGAGCACAGGCTTATGCCTCCGGCGTAGCCGCCAGCTATCCGCAGT
>NZ_JAUEDK010000013.1 GCF_030385785.1 Crenobacter oryzisoli | reverse complement strand
GCCCTCATAGGGCGTTGAGCGGAATCTTCAAATAGGACACCCCGTTGGCTTCGGCCGGCGGCAGGGCTCCGGCACGGATATTGATCTGCACCGAAGGCAGGATCAGTGCCGGCATGTCGAGCGTAGCGTCGCGCGCCTGACGCATGCCCACAAACATGGCTTCAGTGATCCCATCATGGATGTGAATGTTATTGCGGCGCTGCTCTGCCACCGTGCTGACCCAGGCCGGCGCCCGTCCGTTCGGCGGATAGTCGTGGCACATGAACAGCCGTGTCTGCTCGGGCAAATTCAGCAGGGCGCGGATCGAACGATAGAGGAGGTGTGCATCGCCGCCGGGAAAATCGCAGCGCGCGGTGCCGACATCGGGCATGAACAGGGTATCGCCGACAAACACCGCGTCACCAAGCTGATAGGCCATATCGGCCGGGGTATGGCCGGGAACGTACCAGGCCTTAGCTTCCAGGGCGCCAATGGCAAATGTCTCTCCGTTTTCGAACAGATGGTCAAACTGTGAACCGTCCGGCAGAAAACCGGCCTCGAGATTGAACAGCTGCTTGAATACCTGCTGGACCTCACGGATATGTGCGCCGATGGCGATGTGCCCCCCGGCCTGCTGTTTCAGGTAACGCGCCGCCGACAAATGATCGGCATGGGCATGCGTCTCGAGGATCCATGCCAAAGACAGCGCATTGGCTTGCAGATAGGAGAGCACTTGGTCGGCCGAAGCGGTGCGCGTACGTCCTGACTTGGGGTCATAGTCGAGCACCGGGTCAATCACGGCGGCATGCCCGCCGCGCTGGTCGAACACAATGTGAGTCACGGTTCCGGTAGTCGGGTCGTAGAAGCTTTCGATCTGGCCTTGCATGCTCTGCTCTCCTGATGGGGTGATTTCATTATATTGATAAACATAATGTCTGCAAATATAATGAAATTGATCTCGATCAACAGGACGCACCAATGACCCCTACCGCCCCAGTCATTGCCATCGACCGGCTGCGTGCCGCGGCCGGTGATGCGACCGCATTGCTGCGAACCCTCGCCCACGCGGACCGCCTGTTGTTGCTCTGCCAGCTCAGTCAGGGCGAGCGCTCGGTCAGCGAGCTGGAAGCATTACTGGGGATTCATCAGCCGACGCTGTCGCAGCAGCTTGGCGTGTTGCGCAACGAAGGGCTGGTCAGCACCCGGCGCGAGGGCAAGCGTATCTTCTATGCGGTCGCCGACGACAAGGTGCTCGCCCTGCTTGGCACCTTGTACGCGCTGTTTTGCCCGAAAGATTAAGGAACCCACTATGCATATCGACTGGAGTCATTTCACCCCGTGGACGTCGCTCGCCGGCGGATTGCTGATTGGCCTGGCCGCAGCGTTGTTTGTGCTGTGTAACGGCCGCATTGCCGGCATCAGCGGCATTGTCGGCGGCTTGCTGCGCCCCAGTCGGGGCGAGGTGGGTTGGCGCCTTGCTTTTGTGTTCGGCCTCGTGCTGGCACCACTGGCGTACTCGCTGGTTGCCGTTCTGCCTGCACGCCGAATCGACGCCAGCATCACGCTACTGATCGTGGCCGGGGTGCTGGTGGGGCTTGGCACCCGCTACGGTGCCGGCTGTACCAGCGGCCATGGCGTGTGTGGCCTGTCGCGGCTGTCGCCACGCTCGCTGGTCGCGACGCTCGCGTTCATGGCGAGCGGCTTTGCGACGGTCTTTATCGTGCGTCATCTGATTGCCTAAGGAGAGAAAATGATGGCCGTACTGTTTTCCTGGCTGGCCGGACTGCTGTTCGGCGTGGGGTTGATCCTGGCCGGCATGGCCAACCCAGCCAAGGTGCTTGGATTTCTCGATCTGGCTGGCGCCTGGGACCCGTCGCTGGCGCTGGTGATGGGAGGCGCAATTGCGCTTGGACTCGGTGCCTTCACGCTGGCCAAGCGGCGCACGCGTTCACTGCTTGGCCTGCCGATGCAACTGCCAAGCAACCGCAAGATCGACCGCCGCCTAATGCTGGGCAGCGTGCTGTTCGGTATCGGCTGGGGACTGGCCGGCATTTGCCCGGGCCCGGCCCTCGTCTTGGTCGGTGCGGGTGAAGGCAAGGGCGTGCTGTTTGTGCTGGCCATGCTGTTCGGCATGGCACTGTTCGAGGTACTCGAACGCCGCCATCAGGCCAAGGCGCATGCAGCGAGGACGTCATGCTGATCGTCGTGCTGCTTGGTGCTGCGGTGGGCGTCGTGCTGGGTCTGACAGGTGCCGGAGGAGGCATCCTTGCCATACCGGCGTTGATGGCAGGCCTTGGCTGGGAAGTTCAGCAGGCGGCTCCGTTAGCATTGCTGGCCGTCGCCATTGGTGCGGCTGTCGGTGCCGTAGAGGGGTTATTCAAGGGATTGGTGCGCTACCGGGCGGCCCTATTGATGGCGCTGGCAGGCGCTCCGTTTACGGCCTTCGGCGCAGTGATTGCTCAGCATGTACCGGGACGGCTACTTTCCGTGCTGTTCGCCGGGGCGATGTTGATTGTGGCTGCCCGTGCCTACCGTAGCAGCCGCAATAGTGGGCAACCCGAAGTGCAGACGAGGGCGGCTCCGTGCACGCTCAACCCGGCAACCGGCCGCTTGCACTGGACACCGATCACCCTGGCAGCAATCGCCGGCGTTGGCGCGTTTACCGGTTTCTTGAGCGGGTTGTTGGGGGTTGGTGGCGGGTTCGTGATCGTACCGGCGTTGCGGCGACTAACCAACCTGAGCATGCATGCCATCGTGGCGACCTCGCTGTTGGTGATCGCCCTAGTAGGGAGTTCTGCCGTCGCATCCACCTTGATGCACGGTGCCACCATCCCGCTCAAGGAAGGGGTTGGCTTCGTTCTCGCTGCCGCTGTCGGCATGCTCGGCGGACGCCTCCTCATTCACCGGATGTCGCCTGCTCAAGTGCAGTTGGGCTTCGCATCGCTGGTGGCGCTGGTCGCTGGAGGGATGCTCTTCAAAGCGCTGTGGCTGTAATACAGTAACAGCTATAGATGGAGGAGAATGCCAATGAAGTGGTTCACCTATCTGTCTGGTGCTTTGTTGATAGCGGGATCAGTCGCCCCGGCCATGGCCCAATCAAGTGGTGCTGTTCTGACCGTTCCGAATGAGGCGACCCTTCCCAAGGGGCCGGTGGGCGATGCCATCAAATACGGCAGAGCCTTGCTCAGTAATACTCGCAGAATGTTGCCGAACAATGTGGGCAACGGCCTAAACTGTTCCAGCTGTCATTTGAGCGGGGGCACGGTCGCCTATGCCTCGCCTTGGGTGGGGCTGACTGGTGTATTCCCTGAGTACCGGTCGCGTAATGGCAAGCTGATTTCTTTGCAAGAGCGGATCAACGACTGCTTTCAACGCTCCATGAATGGCAAACCACTGGCATTCGATTCTACGGAAATGAACGCCATCATGGCTTATATGAAATGGCTTTCCACCGGAGTGCCCACTGGCACCAGCGTGACAGGGCGGGGCTTCGAGAAAATTGACGCCTCTCTTAATCCGGATCACGCGCGTGGTGCCGCCCTTTACGCAAGCCAATGCGCCGCATGTCACGGCTCGGTTGGACAAGGTACGACTAACCCACAAGGTGGCTATGTCTTTCCTCCCGTCTGGGGGCCAGACTCTTTCAACGTAGGTGCCGGCATGGCTCGCCTATACACGGCCGCTGCCTTCATCAAGCACAACATGCCCCTGGGCCGGGGTGGCTCGCTCAGCGCACAAGAAGCCGTGGACCTTGCATGGTATGTCACTCAGCAGCCGCGGCCGGATTACCCTGCCAGAATTCATGACTGGCCAAAGGGAGGCAGACCCAAAGACGCACGATGAGGTCACATCGCACGCCCTCAATGGGTTTGGTTCTCAGTTTTTTGTTAAAGGCCATGTTCATGAACGGGTTATTCGGCAACACGGAGAAAGGTCATGCAAAGCCAGAAAGAACACTAGGAAAAGGTCTACCAGACGAAACAAGCCGATGCAGTGAGCTGGTTTCAGGAACCATGGAAGGGCTATGGCAGAGTTCGACATGATGAGGGGCGTTACACACTAGATTCCGGATGCCCATAAAAAACCCACCTTAGAGGCGCGTTCTACTCGCCAAGTGCCGCTCGACCTGACGTCCGCCAGCACCGACATTGGGGTTATTTACCGGTCAATTGCTGCTCGTTCACTTGTCGACTAACGACTAGTGGGCAGTCGGGTCAACCCTTTATGCAGATGACCGGAAGTAACCTTGCCACCTTGCGTGCCAGCCCCGCAGATTGTGCGGAATTGACGACGTTAGCGACCGACTTATAGGCGTCTGGGGCCTCCTCCGCCACGCCCCGCATGGAAGGGCTTCGCACGAGGATGCCGCGCCTGGCGAGTGTGTCGACAACGGTCCTCCCCTGCCAGTTCCTACGGGCTTCGGTACGACTCATCTGACGCCCCGCACCATGGCATGCGGAACTGAATGCCTGCTCGAAGCCTGGCATCTTGCTGACACCGGCTAGCACATATGATTCGGTGCCCATGCTGCCACCGATTAGTACAGGCTGCCCCAGGTCTTTGTACGCATCCGGCAGGTCTGGATGACCGGGACCGAAAGCCCGGGTGGCGCCCTTGCGGTGAACGAAGAGCAATCGCTTGCGGCCATCGACGAAGTGTTCCTCGGCCTTGCAGGTATTGTGAGATACGTCATACAAGAGCGAGAGCTCGGCCTGCGGCAGCACCTTGGCGAACGCCTTCCGTGTGAGATGCGTAAGAATCTGTCGGTTGGCCAAGGCACAGTTAATGGCTGCACGCATCGCGCCCAGATAACGCTCACCAAGTTCAGACTGGATAGGCGCGCACGCAAGTTCGCGGTCCGGCAAAATGATGCCGAAACTGTTTGCAGCAATCACCATTTCCTTAAGGAATTCGGTGCCAATTTGATGGCCAAGGCCTCGCGAGCCGCAGTGAAGCGAGACGACAATTTTCCCTAGCTCCAGACCGAATCCTCTCGCAATATCAGGGAGGAAGACCTCGGCGACTTCCTGGACCTCCAAGTAGTGGTTGCCCGAACCAAGGGTGCCCATCTCGTCTTGCTGGCGGCGCTTTGCAAATGCCGACACCGCAGTTGGCTTGGCATCCGACATTATCCCTCGCTCCTCGATGTACTCCAGGTCCTCATCCGCCCCGTAGCCCTGTGCCACGGCCCACTGTGCACCCCCCATCAGCATGTCATGCATGTCACCGTGCGAGAGATGGACTAGGCCGGTGCTGCCTACGCCAGCTGGTATTGCCGCATAGAGGGCATCGGCCAGCCGGGCTTTGACGCCTTCAAGCGCTTCGCGGTCGAGCCCGGTGCGCAAAGTTCTTACGCCGCAGGAAATATCAAAGCCAACGCCGCCGGCCGAGACGACGCCGCCCTCGTCGGGGTCGAATGCTGCGACACCGCCGATTGGGAATCCGTAGCCCCAATGCGCATCTGGCATGGCAAACGAAGCGCCAACGATTCCCGGCAGCTTGGCTACGTTGCAAACTTGCTGACAGACCTTGTCGTCCATACCCTGGATGAGGCGACTGTCTGCAAAAATAACGCCGGGTACGCGCATTCCGCGCTCTGGGGCAATATGCCACTCATATTCGCCATGGCGGGTCAAGCTAGCCGATTCCATGGTCCGCATCCTCCAGCGTCTTGGCCACTAGACATCGATTACGCATTGCGCCAGCCACGAACCGTCTGAATCCTGCCTTACGCTGAGCGCCGTATAGGTGGCCCCCTTGGGCTCCACTGCTGGTTGGTGCCTGGAAATATCGATGGGTTCTCCACCTATTGCAGCGGAGAGCCCGCCAGCCTGCAGCGTCACGCGGAACAAACAAAAGAGCATCTTCCGTACCGCCATCTCATAGATGATACGGTTTAGCCATTCCACTAGCAGCAATTCGAGGTCTGGAGCTTGGCATGCAATCTCCACCACCTCGTTCGCTCGCACGTGCTCGACCTCAGTCACGATGGCCGTTAACGCGACTGCGGCCTGCTCGAATGCAATCTCGGCGCTCGATCCAATACCACGCACGCCAACATCTGCGTCGTGCAGGAAGTGTTCCCAGTGCGCGGTCAGCGCCATACGAACCTCCATCTGTTCATACTTAAGCGTAGCACCGTGTCAGCGCCCAGGGCGCCGGCGCGCGGGCAGCCAAGAAACAACTGGACCCTACACAAACCGTACGTCGTCCTGCGCTGACATTTGAATTTGGCTGAAGGCACTGCTATGGGAGGTAGTGCAACAATCGGCGCCCGGCGTTACTGCATCGCACAAAGAATAGGTAACATAATGATGTCGGAAAACCACGGAAATCCGGCTTGAGTCTGCCGTGGCGGACGGGTCGGGCTGGGTTGTCGCGAGCGGGGCTCCCGCTGCCGGTAAGGACGCGGCCATTGCGACGGTGGGGCGAATCAGCGCTCGTCCTTGAGTGGGGGCGGGGCTGGGTGACCGGGCGTCTGCGCTCCCCAGTTCCGTTATGGAATAACAAAAACCCGGCCTGAGCCGGGTTTTTCCATGCGGACCTACCCCACCTTACAGCGGCTGGATGTTGGATGCCTGCTTGCCCTTCGGGCCGGTGGTGACGTCGAAGCTGACCTTCTGGCCTTCCTGCAGCGACTTGAAGCCGTTCGCGTTGATCGCGGAGAAGTGCGCGAACAGGTCCTCACCACCGCCGTCCGGGGTGATGAAGCCGAAACCTTTTGCGTCGTTGAACCACTTCACGGTACCGGTTGCCATTGCTGCTATTCCCTTTGCGTTGTGTCGTTGTGCATTGTCATGGCTGAGCCGCGGCTCAGTCTGATCAGTGTGCCGGGAAGTGTGCCGTCAGGCAATCCTCCTGTTAGCGGCCCGTCCCTGCAGCGCCGAAACGGCATTGAGTGCAAGGGGCGGAGTGGTAACCGTAATGGGGATGGCCGCTGCCAAAGGTATCCACCTTGTAAACCCGCAGAACAGGCGGGGTTGTGGTGCTGGAGAGGCGCAGTCGGCTGCTTCGAAGCGCTGCCGTCCCAGCGAGACCCACGGGGCGCGGTCGTGGAAGAGGGGCTGCTGTCGAGTGGGACACTGGGCGTGAGTGGCATGAGGCTGGGCCGGCTGGCGGCACTCGCCTGACACGGCGCCCGGTCTTGCCGCTGGCGGAGTCAAGCGGCGTTACGGCAGAGCATCCCGCGAGGTCTTCCCCATGAACCCGGTATCGACGCCGGGGTTGGCGGCAGGCAGGGTGGTGTCATGACGACGGGTTCACGTTGCACAGGCGCGACTCGGCAAGTCCCGGGTGTTCAGTGGCCAGCCAATGCCGGGTAGGCGCCATCAGCTTGGCGGCCTCATCGAGGCAGCTCGCCAGGGCCGCGTCGGACACCGGGTCGCCCTCATCGTCGTTGACGTTGCACTGCTGGCGCAGGGCATCCAGGACGATGACCGTCGGGGCCGGAATGCCCATCGTGTTGGGCAGGGTCTGGATGGCGGTTTGATGATGGCCGGGCTGGCTGGTCGCCGTGCGGTAGCCATGAGCCCACCGCGCCGCCATGGCGCATTGCATGAGGGTCTTGTCGGCAGCATCGAAGCGGTGGTCATCGCTCAACGCCGCCAGTCGGGCGTCGGTCAAATTGCGCGCGGCGGCGTGCAGCCGCTTGGCAATGCCAACCTGGTCAGGCGCCTGGCGTACCCGCTGGGGGATTGCCTGCCGATGGCCCAGCAGCGTCATTCCGCTTTCCGAATAACAGCAGGGTCGGGCGAGACAGGATGTCCCGCACAAAGGGTTCGCCTCTGGCCTGCCGCGCCTGCCATTCGGCCGAGCTATACACCACCGGGTTGATGTCGCGCCCCAGGGTTTCCTGGCAGCGATACAGTGCGGTCACCACCTCGGCAAAACTGGCCTGGCCAACCACCAGCACATCCACGTCCGAATGGGCCGTTTCCTCGCCGCGCGCAATCGAGCCGAAGACCAGGGCCAGTTCAATCTGGCCAGTCAGTGGGGCTAATGCTGCGCGCAGCACATCGGCGACGCCGCCCGTCTTGCGAAACAGGCTGGCCAGCTCGGCAAACACCGGGCAGGCACGGTTGGCTTGGTACAGCACCTGATTGCCCCGCTCGCTACGGGTCAGCAGACCGGCCTCGGCCAGCTTGGCCAACTCCCTATGCAGCGAGCCGGCACTGGTGCCGGTCAGGCGCGCCAGCTCGCGCACATGCAAGGCACTATCCGGATGCAGCAGCAGCCAGCCTAGCGCGCGCTGGCGCTGGAGGCCGAACAAGGTATCAAGCAAGTTCATCATGCAGCCTTTTTGGCTACGAATGTAGCTAATATGGCTACATTGCCCTGCGGCCATCCTAACTTCAAGCCACACTGCTTGGCGCCGGTTCACGATCTTTTGAATAGCGGAACGAGGAAGCCAAGGGGATGCACTGCAAGCGGGTATTGCGTTTCCGCTCGCAGTGCTGCTACAGGCGCCGGCAAGGCTCCAGCCAGGCGAATAAACATTCCCTCCAACGCTGCGGCCTCTCACCGCGAAGCGGTGCCGTTCACTGCGCTTGGCAGTGGGCTCCTCGGCGTCCGGCAGGGTTTCCACGTCATGGGCGAACGGCTTACCGACAACCTACCATTTGCGGTCGCGTGCTACGCCCAGGCGCTGCTGGTTTGCTGCGTGGGAACTGGCGTGCTGTGGGAGGCACCTAGGCAGCCCCCAGAACCGTGCACGCTTTACCTCACTTGCCGGAGTAGCGGGAAGGGGCTCTGGTTTGCTTCGGCATTAGGCTGGTTTTCGGCCAAATCGGACGTAGCTATGCAAAGTTGCCAGTATCCGCTTCCGGCCATCTTCAGTCATTCGCTCCCGTGCCTGGACGGACATTCAACCGACAGCTCCAACCCGATAGCGGACGCTATCGGGAAGCGAGTCGTCTCATCCACTTCGCAGGATCACGAAGGCTTTGCTAAAGAGGAATTGGGTCGCGTCATGGGCAGCACGAACATCGGCGCGTTGTTCTTCCGGCAAAGATAGGCCGAGCAGACGCCTTGTACGGCGGCACGATGACGGCTTCATTGGCAGGAGAGGGTGCAATGACTCTCAGGATTCTCGTTCTTGCGGTGTTGTTCATGATGCTGGCGGCTCCGCTTCAGGCTGCAAGTGAGGAGGTGCGCCCGGAAACGGCCCCCCTCCTTGAGTCGGTGCTGGAAACGGCCCCGGTCGAGATCGACGGTCAGCTCCTGTTCACAGTCCGAGGGGTTTCGTCGTTTCCCGCCGAGCAGCGCGCCGAGGCCATTAGGGGAAGAATCGAAAAGGTAGCGGCGAACCCCTCATTCCCGAGCAACGAGTTGAGCACTGAAGTTGTCGAGAACGTCACGATTATCATGGCCGGGGAAGCTACGTTGATGATCGTGAGCGAAGCGGATGCCCAGTTGGAACACACGAGCCGCGACCATCTCGCCACATTGCATCTGATGCGAATCCAACGGGCCATCGACGAATACCGGCAGTCCCGTAGAAGCGACGCCCTGTTCAAGGCGGGGCTGTATGGCGCAGGAGCCACGGCCCTGCTAGTGCTATGGATCGTAGTTCTGCTCGTGCTCAACCGGTGGTTGGACAAAGCGCTCTCCCGACTTCTGAAGAGTCGGGTCCACGCCGTCGGCATCCAGTCTTTTGAGATCCTCCGTTCCGAGACTATCTGGAAGGCATTTCATGGCCTGATGGTTGTGATTGGCGTCGCGACCATCATTGTGTCAGCGTATGCCTACCTGCATTACGTACTTGCGCTCTTTCCCTGGACCCGCTTCATCTCCAACGGCCTGTTCGCCCTCGCCGCTGGCGCGGTCGAGCACATGGGGAAATCCGTGGGCGCCAGTATCCCGGACATTCTCATTCTGGCCATCATCTACTATCTGTCCCGGTTTGTCCTGCGCCGGCTCCAGCGCTTCTTCGACGCGGTGGGGCAGAAGCGCGTCACCTTTGCCCAATTCGAGCCGGAATGGGCCCTTCCCACCTACAAGCTTGTTCGGATCCTGATCCTGGCCTTCGCGCTTGTCGTTGCGTACCCGTACATCCCCGGCTCCGAGTCCGCTGCTTTCAAAGGGATTTCGATCTTCATCGGCCTAGTGTTGTCGCTCGGCTCCTCGACTGCGATTTCGAATCTCATCGCCGGCTACCTGATGACGTATCGAAGGGTGTTCAAGGTCGGCGACCGGGTGAAGGTGGGGGACGTGACCGGCGAGGTAATCGCCATCCGCCTCCAAGTGACCCATCTGCGGACGATCAAGAACGAAGAGGTCACGATTCCCAATTCCCAGATCCTTAACGGCGAGGTCACAAACTTCAGCTCCATGGCCGGCACCCAGGGATTGATCCTCCATACCACGGTCGGAATCGGGTACGAGACCCCCTGGCGACAGGTGGAGGCGATGCTGCGCGCGGCCGCAGAGCGAACTTCGGGGGTGCTCAGTGAGCCGCAGCCGTTCATCCTGCTGATCAAGCTGGGGGATTTTGCGGTCACTTACGAACTGAATGTCTATATCCGTGACCCACATGTGATCGCCCAGACCTATGCAGACCTGCACCGGCACATCCTCGATCTCTTCAACGAGTACGGAGTGCAGATCATGACTCCTGCCTACGAGGGCGATCCTGACGTACCAAAGGTTGTGCCACGGGAGCAGTGGTATGCGGCACCGGCATCGCCCGGTCATAGGGAAGAACAATGACGACTCACCATCGCCCCATAACGGAGAACGCGGAGGACGGCGCGTCGTAGCGGTGCGCAGGCGCGAGAACGCAGATGTAACGAAGGTCAACCCGGCGCGGCGGATCAGCCCATGGTTTTCGGTGCGGGCAAAAGAGTGGCGTTTTCTGTCGAGTAACGAGACATGCGCGGATCCGTTCTGGCCAGCAGGTTTGCCCAGAATTGCTGTCCTACGGGAATGCCGCAGGAAAGGCCAACTTGGATCGTGTACGCCGCAAGGCGAAGCGTAAAGCTGCCGTTTTCCTCTTGTGTCCCGATCTACGTCCCGTACTCGATGCATTGCCGACGTATTCTAGTCCGTGCATCGCTGCCGGCTCTGGCCGACCAGCTGTCCGCGGTCTGGTGCACCAAGTGACTGCTCGACTTTGATACCTGACCTTGAATCTCATAAGGCTCGACCGGCAGCAGTGGGGCGGAAGCGGACGTAAACAAGGAGAAAGACCATCGTCTGCTTAGGCCGACCTGCTGCCCCTGAGCAGTCACTCTCTGCGACTGCTCCACTCAAATACCTGCCGTTGAACCAACGCTGCCTTGAACGGCCGGAGTGGGTCGGGTGCTGTCACGCGTCGTTGAGGAAAGCAGTCATTCAGCCCTTGCCTAACGCCACCGACAGCTACCCAACAGATTGCTGACGTTGCGCAGCGAACCTCTCTGCAGCAGTTTTGGCCGAAGAACCGCCGCTTGGGTAGACTGTTTGGCGCCTTCAATCGAGTGATGGGACGAAACAAGACAGCCATCCCCGAAACCATGGGTCTGATTTGCTGAAATCCGGTCTGTTCGCCTTTATCCATCACGGACAAAGGAATGGCGAATGGAATCGGTCGGCGAGATCGACCGAGGGGAGGGCATTGCGGCAGGGGCCTGGTCAGACACCTCACCCGCGGTTGAAACAACAACGCCCCGCAAGGCGGGGCGTGTCAGCGTCACTGCGCGATCATTTGGTGATTTCCAGGCTTTCCAGCGTCTTGCCACTGTCCAGGTATTCCTGCACCCACACCGGCTTGCGGCCGCGGCCACTCCAGGTTTGTTCCGGGTTGGCCGGATTGGCGTATTTGGCTTCGACCGGCTTGCGGGCCGTGCCACTTACCTTGGCGAGCACTTCTTCCACCGACAGGCCGTAAGTCTTGGCCAGTTCGCGGATCTGCTGCATGGCCTTGGTTTTTTCTTGACCCTGAATTTCGTGGATCCGTTGTTCGACCTGCTTTTTCAGATCGAGCAGTTCGGGATAAGACAGGGTAGCAATGTTCATGTCCAAATTCTCCTTGGGAAGGACTGAGATACGGAGGTCGTTGAAGTGGCCTGCTTTCAACGAGAATGATTTTATAGCGGCATTAGCAATGAGTGTCCAGACCCGATGGGGATTCTTAACACTCGGCAGCAAGAAGGTTTTATTCGCGGCGCTAAGCACTGAATGGCACCGTTCGAATTCAGCCGGAGTGAGGTACGAGTATGCCAAACGGTTTTTGTGACGAAGCCGTGAGAGAGCACAACTCTGGTCGTTTATGCACCATTCGCGTGCACCTATGCAAAGGGGGCGAGCCTCTGGTGAGGCGACGGTTGAGGCAACAACCATGATCGGCCAGCCATCCCATGATAAGGAATGCTTGGCACTGGTTTTGCTTACCAATACAGGCGGGTGCGTGCCTTTATGTCGACCTCGGCTGCAAGCTTGGCTGCGGCGCTGATTTGGGTAAGGAGGACGATGATGGATCTTGATTTGAACATTGTGGGAATTCTTGCCGGCCTGTTCATCGGGCTGATGTGTCTGTTGCTTTTGTCATTAGCGTTTCGGCGCTCATTAATCGAAACGTGGTGGTTTCTCACTTGGAAGCCGTTTAGCCACTTGGTGGTGGAGATGGCCAAGTGGCATGCTGAGCATGGCGTACCATTTGACAGTGGTGAGATCGATAAGCTTTATGCCAGGATTAGGCAGGCACAGGATGCAGAGGCTGAATGCACAACCATCCGGAGAGAACTTCAATTGCTGAAGTAAGCGCAGTGGGAAACTCGAAACCCTGATTTTCAGCAAAAATTGTCTCGTAAGTGGTTGATTATGTTAAATCGCCTTTTTGAAAAAGGAGGTTTTTCGAAGTGCCTCAGTCTCTCAAA
Source organism: Crenobacter oryzisoli (assembly GCF_030385785.1). Classification (GTDB taxonomy): domain Bacteria; phylum Pseudomonadota; class Gammaproteobacteria; order Burkholderiales; family Chromobacteriaceae; genus Crenobacter_A; species Crenobacter_A oryzisoli. Next base: position 80,260 of record NZ_JAUEDK010000013.1, on the reverse strand, counting down.
AAAGATGGTCAACCACTGGCTATTAACTCGGCCCACCCTGGTTGGTAATGATCAGGTTGAGGCGCGTGCGCTTGGCTGGTAAGAGCACCAGTACCGGCATCTGACCACGAGGCGTATCGCCACGGGGAAGGTGTGCCGCGCCGCTGGTGGCAGTCGTGTTGGCCCAACTGATTTCGGCACCCTCATCCTTTTCAACCGCCAACGTCGATCCGATACCCATTTTCGGCTCCTTCATGGGTCCGATCCCGGCAGCCGGCCCAGGGCGGTTCAACGCTGGCAAGGGTCGTGCTTCAGCAAGGGTTTGGGTCAACCGTCCGGGTAAGCAATGCTCCCACTGCCACCCCTTTCCACCATCCCTGACGCCCGGCGCGGCGAAGGACGGATGTATGATCTCCTCCCTGTTTTGTTGTGTTGCATCCTGGGGTGGCCGCTGGCGCGGATAGTGTCCAGCAAGGCTAAAATAGGGGGTCACTCAATGAGAAATCAAGGGGCCAGTCAATGGCGCCCACTAGGCCATGGCATCGAATCGCAAACAACCACATAAAACCATTTCCCGTTGGCAGCTCCTTGAACTCATCGGATTCGGCCAAGAGCGGGGGCTGGAAGGGTCGCAAATTCGCCAGATCCTGGCGAGCGAATATGGCGTGAATCCGGACTACACCTCGCGCTTGCTGGTCGAGTTCGCACAAAAAGGCTACGTGACCAGCCAACCGGCTCCGCAGCCGCAAGGGGCGAAAGGCGGTCGCAACCGCAAGGTGTACATTCGGACCGACAAAGCCAATGATTTGGCGGATAAACCGATTCCCCGCGCGGCGGCCTTGGTGGCGAAGTTAAGTCCCTCCGTTCCGGAGCCTCAGGAGGCGACCCCTATCCCGCTGAGCCAGGCGGAGGACCTGGTCACCCTACCGGTCGACCAGCCGGTGCAACAGGAAATCCCGGTCATGGAGGGCGCGCCACCCCTGCGCCAAGAAACGACAGCGGCGCCGGAGGCAACGCGCCGTCGCGGTCGCCGCCCCCGCGCGGAGGCCGCCGCGAGCGAGACGCCTCCCCAACAATCCCTGCCTTACCCCACGGCGGAGCTCGACGCTGCTCATGAGGGCAGGGCGGAGCTGACCCTGTCCGCCGCATCCACACCGGCGCCCGCTCAAGCCCTACCACCCGATGCGGCCGTCCTGTCCACACCGGCCGACGCCGCGCCGACCAGCAGTGCACCGCCCCTCACCCCCGCTACGCTGGTGATCGAGGCGGCCCCGAGTGTCCCATCGGCGGTACCCGATGCCCTGACGTCGGCGATGGACCAGTTCTCTGACCTGCTGCTGTTACAGGTTGCGCAGAAACTGGGCAGCTTCGTCGCGAATCAGATGGCACCGCTGGAACACGACACCAATGAGTTGTGCGCCCAGGTCGACGCCATCCGCACCCGACTGGACGCCATGACCCAGCAGCTCAGCGCCGCGTTCACGGCGCCGGTAGCGGCGCCACACCGTGAGCGCCCCAGCGCGACTGGCCAAGGGCGTGGCAAGCTAGGCAAGCAGCCTCCCTCGAGCCAGGCCGAGCGCAACGCCAACTCCCAGAAGACCATGCCTGGCCCGCGCAAATTGAGAGCCCTGTTGATCGGCGTGCCCGGCGAGCAGGAACAGGCCCTTCGCGAACGTTTTGGCGCTCGCTACGATTTGCTGTTTCTCGGCGCCGATGCGCGTTTTGGGAAAGTCCGCGCCATCAAGCACCAGAACGATATCGTCCTCGGTCTGGAAGAGACCTGCAGCCCGGCGATCAAGGATGCGCTCAAGGGGCACCCGCACAAGGCGATCTTGCCGCACCCCGCGCAGTTGATGGATGAGCTGGAGGAGTATTTCCAGCTGCACCAAGAGCAGTCACAGAGCGGGTCAACTGACTGAATCCTTCAGGGATGACCGTGGTGGGGGAGTCGTTCGCGCAGGGTGTACGTGACTTGCTGGGTGAGCAGGGGCGCAGCGAACGGCACTCTCACAAAGTCATGCCTCAGCGTTGGATCGCTGAGCGTCGTTTTGGCGGGGTAGAGAAGAACAGAAGGCGGTGGAAGAACTGCACGCGCACACTCACGATCAGTGTGCAGTTCGACCAGCGGGCCTTTTGGGCTCTGCTGCCCAGGAGATCGTAAACAGGCTCTTAGCGAATGACTAGAAAAGTGGTGCGATCAGCGGGAGGGCGACGAGGGCAACGCTCGGCAGTATTCCGTCGGCGATCTGGTCGACCGCAGCCCGGACGCGGTAGACGGGCTGACCCTCCGGACTCGCGGTTGCAAGGGGGAGTTAGTCGGGAAGACCGGCCGGGGGGAGAGTATTGCGGCAGGGGTCTGGCCAGACACCCCATCCGCTGCTGAAATAACACGCCGCCGCAAGGCGGGGCGTGTCAGAGCCGGTTTACGATCTGCTGCACGCGGGTGATCCTGCGTTGAAATGGCGCTCAACATGCTTATCTACTCGATAAGTCCATTCCGTTGTCTTGCGCCATTGCCCCTTCGTTCGCGAGATCGTAAATAGGTACTTTGCGTCACTGCGCGATCATTTGGTGATTTCCAGGCTTTCCAGCGTCTTGCCACTGTCCAGGTATTCCTGCACCCACACCGGCTTGCGACCGCGGCCGCTCCAGGTTTGTTCCGGGTTGGTCGGGTTGTCGTATTTAGCCTCGACCGGTTTGCGGGCCGCGCCACCGACCTTGGCGAGAACTTCTTCCACCGACAGGCCGTAAGTCTTGGCCAGTTCGCGGATCTGCTGCATGGCCTTGGTTTTTTCCTGGGACTGAAGCTCGCTAATCCGTTGTTCAACCTGCTTTTACAGGTCGAGCAGTTCGGGATAAGCCAGGGCAGCAATGTCCATGACCAAACTCTCCTTGGGCAAGGCTGAGATGCGGATGGCGTTGAAGGGCTCGCTTTCAACGTGGATGATTTTATAGCGGCATTAGCAGCGAGTGTCGAGAGATTTTATCGCACAAATCCGGTAAAGGTCGGGTTTCCCAAACCCCAGACGCACTTATCCCACACGCACCATTTGCAGTGTGCCCAAGGCGGTAAAACGGTGCAGAATTGCTGCGCAGATTTGAAGGTCGGCCACTTGCCAATCACCGTCACGCGACGTGACTCGATCCGCTAGGAGTTTGAAACAATACATCTTCGTTTCGACGCGACTCTGGCGCGGATAGCCATGCCATTTTTCCAGAGCGTTCTCCCCAGATATTCCACTGAGCGTAGTGCTTCATTACGAGCCAGGTTGCCCGGTGTCTTCCCTGTCCAGAATTGGCCATGCCGACGCGGAGGAATGATGGCGGACACCTCTTGTGCCGCAATGGTCGCGTGACATAAACGTGTGTCGTATATCCCGTCAGTTGTGACCGTAGCCAACTCCTCCATGTCCGGAATCTGCGATAACCATTCAGGTAACATCGTGGCATCGCCCGTACAATTGTCGGTGATTGCCGTCACGCAAATCGCCAGGATTTCCCCAAGTGCTGCTTGTGCCATTAGCGGCGATAGACAGCCCCATGCTTTTTCACCTGCCACTCGCCATCACCGATCATCTTGATGCCGGTGCGGTCCACCAACAGAGGTAAACAACCCTGTTGTTGCATTAACGGGATGCGAACCCGCAAGACTTTCTGACGGCGGGGAAGGGTGCTGAATCCTGGAATCTTTCAATTGAGAGCGGCCAGGCGTTGCAGGTTTTCCATCATGCTGATGGTTTATCGAAGCGCAAGCCAAAGTGGCAATTGATAATACGGCAGAACTGAATGACAGCATCCGAGTAGACTGGCTGTCGATCCCGCTTGTCTGTTGCTGGCGCAAACCAGATTATGTCCTTGTCGAGCCAGACGAGCAACTGTCCTCCCTGATTGAGGGATTAATTGTAGGTATGCCAGTCGGTGGCCTGGTACTTGGGTGGGCGGGGCTGGCTCATGCGGTCATTTTGCCTGCGGAGCAAGTCCGTCGATTGGTGCAATCTCGCCCGCGCGAGGCTTATTGGTTATCAAACAAACCATGCCATGGCGGAAATCCCCAGGATGTTGCCCGTGCTTTCAACATGACGGAGAAAAAAACTGCAGGGATGCTTATGCTCAATATCGCTTAATTCGAAACATCAACGATCGAAACCCTTGAATTGAGCATAACAGCTTTCAGCGGCAAGGGGGTTGCCAAAATAGGTGCGGTTATATTGGCAATCGTGGTTGCCATTATGTAGTGGCGATCTCTTAAAACGGCTGAGCGAAGAGGAGCGGCGGGGGAGGGGGCGAAATAGACAGAGGGGGCTAAGCGGCGATTTTTTGACTAGAGAGCGGTCAAATATGGATGGAACGGATCAAAATATATAATATTAAAATTTATAATTACATTCATTATAATTAGCACTATGCCCTGTCATAGTGCTGACGGTCAAGCCGGAACCTCGAGCTCATCTTCGCACCCGCTGCATCCAGCCATTTTTGCCTGGAGAGCGGTCTGATTCTATGGAACGGATCAAAATATATAATATTAAAATTTATAATTATATTCATTGTAATTAGCACTATGCCTTGTCACAGGATGACGGTCAAGCCGAAACCTCGAGCTCACCTTTTCCCCCGCTGCATCCAGCTGTTTTGAGCCCACCACCCCTGGTGGGTAACCCTCCTCCACTATGTCGGTTCGATCGCCGCTTGTAGCCCTGTTGCAGGCCCGGCATAGGGGATGTCTTCTGGCTTGGGTCTAGGTCACCCCTCCAGTCCGGCCGGAGGAGCGGGGCAAAACTGGGGGTTCAGGGCGAGGAACGGATCAAAATATGTAATATTAAAATTTATAATTACAATAATTTATAATTAGCAAGACCCGTGCCACATTAATATTTCTATTTTGCATGGATTTTTTGTGGCATTTCGACCACTCAATAGTGGCGATCCATGGGTAGCGGCGTGAAATTCTGATGGCTTAGGCCGCGCCCTGTATTTATTAAATGTCTGGCGTTATTCCTCTGTTCGAGCATCTCATTTTGCTATTGGTCCGGCGGTGGTGGGATGATTTAATGGAGCCTCAATGTGAGAGGATCTGGACATGAAATTTTCCGAACTGGCTATTTTGGCCCCCATTGTGGCGTTAATCTATTGCATTGGCCTGGTTGTTTTTAACATGATCCATGCTGTGCTGTTGTTGATTTCTGCCGGGTTGGGTGCGCCATTCTGGATTGCCGGTCATTTTTTTCATTTCGCGGGGTTGGAACCCGTTTCTTCCATTTTGCTGATGCTGCTGATCATTCGAGTGGTTTTAACAGTGAGGGAGTATTTGTATAAGTAGTGTTGCATCGGGGGGCGAGGTGGTGGCTGCAGCTCCCTGCGTGGTCTGTTTTATTCAGCGGCGGATTGTGGCTTTACCCAACCATTTTATTGACTGGATGAAAATGCTCATTACGCGATTTGCTACGGACCTATTGCTAGGCGAGGGGGCGGCCGCGGTTTGTGTGTTATCGGAAAGCGAGTTGGAGAAATTGAATCCAGGGTATGGTCGATATGGCAATAGAATTGATCGTAATTTTAGAGCTTTGTTTCTCGTCGATCCGATCAGTCTAGCTAATGCCTTCGTTCACAATGCAGGGGGGCGTACGACTTATTTATTGATAGATTGTGGCTTGATATTAAGTTGGATGACTGTCCCATTGAAAATAATGTGCTCAGCATGGCGTGGCGGTGCTATGGGGCTATTGTATTAATTGCTCATGTTGATGAGGGGGGTGATGGTGTAATGGTGTGACGAATTATACCAATGAGTCATTCATTAAGGAGAGCGGGTGGTCGCCATTTTTGTGGTGGGAGTACCAATGGTATTGGTGATGGCAATTCATCGATTTGCTTCGTTCCGCTGACTGCTCTTGTGTTTAGGGCAAAGCAATGAATGGCTGGCGAAAATTTTCAATCACTGGCGCTCTTGGCGTTTGAAAACCTGATCTGTCATTCTGAAAGCTATCTGGGCTGGGGTGGGGATGGTTTTTACTAAATGAAACAGTAAAAGGAAATTCACCTCAGTAAAAGGAAATTCATCTCAAAAAATCGGAAATCTCTCTTTGTTTGATGGTCCAGATGGATAGAATGGCAGGGTGCATTCGATAAAGGAGACGAACATGAGAAGCCGGGCTGAGCGTAACCAGCTAGAAGTCATTAAAGCCAGAAGGCAGGAATTGATTTGCCGAAGCGCCAGAATTCGCGCAGGCGCCAAGAATGGTTTTGAATGGCATAACCCTGACGATGAAGCCGAGCACCGGCGACTCACGGAGGAGCTGAGTCATTATTGTACCGCCATAAAGGGGCGTGTTTTTTGCGGTAGGGAAACGGTTTGGATGGCGAATGCCATGTTGGCGTTTAGTGTCTACCTCTTCATGGCCTATAGGGCTGTGGTTGGTTATTTTTTCTCGATGAGACTGGGTGGATGGTCGTACGATTTCGATGATCAAAGCCGGATCTACACCATGCTGTCGGGGCACCTGGTGGTGCCCGTGCTGGAAAACCCGGTATTCCTGGTGTGGGGGGCAACCGTGCTGTGCTATCTGAGTCTGGCATGGAAAGGGTTGCGCGGTGATTGCCAAATTTTTGCCATTATTTTGGCGCTCATTGGCTACCTGCACCATCTGGGCTATTAGGGTTTTAGCTGCCCGGCGTAGGGTGAGGTCCCCTGTTGACTCTGGTGCAGGGTGATTTAAAGGGGGCCTGAATTCATACAAGAACGGATGAAAATATTTAGCACGATACTCTGTCACCGCTTAGCGCTGCTCAGGGGTAAGCGACGATTTCGGCGTCGTCAGCGTTGCCATCCGTCCAGCGGAAACATACGCGCCACTGGTCATTGATGCGGAGGCGGTGCTATCCGGCCCGGTCTCCCTTGAGTGTCTCGAGACGATCGGCCGGCGGGATGCGGAGGTAGCCAGTTCGTGAGCCGCATTGAGCATCCTGAGCTTCATACGTGTTGGCGCTCTCTGGACATTGACCCGGGCCTGATTGGGCCGAGGTCTGCCGATGGGCTGCTGCACCGGAAAGCGGTCATTCATCCTGAAGCCGGAAGGTCAATGTCTTTGGCCGAGCAGCGGTCAATTGGGCGGGGGCTGCCTTGCAGCTTTCAAACCAATCTCGGCGTGAGATGGGAAATTGTCTACGGATCCCGAGCACTTCACCCCAGATCACCCAGCATCTGGGCGAAGTGGCGGAGCTGCCCGAGTAGGCCACGCTGCACGCGCTGCGCCTGGAGGCGCGCAGTACCGCCCGGGCCAGCCGGCTGATCGAGTTTCTGCGCGAATGGTTCGCCGCCCCGAGCTGGGAACGGCCGCCGGCGTGAGCCAGGTTCAGCCCGCCGCGTCCACCGCATAGAGCAGCTCGACCTTGACCGGTTCGGCCAGGCTGTCGGCCACACGGGTCCGATAGGTCTGGTAATGGGCGGAGGTGCGGTGCGCCTCCAGCGCCGCGTCGGACGCATAGGCTTCGAACACGGTAAGCACATGCGGATCATGCGCCGATTCGAGCAGATCGTAGCGCAGGCAGCCGGACTCCTGGCGGCTGGCCGGCACCATGTCGTGCATCGCGGCGCGCACGGTCGCCAGCCCGGCCGGGGTGCAATGGATGGTGGCGATCACATACAGGCTCATGGGGTGTTCCTCGCTGAAGGGAAAATGGCAACGGGCCGCCCGAGGCAGCTCCTATTCGGCCAAGATTCGCGTTACTGCAGGCCGCTATCGTCCGGTACGGGACACGAACCGTACTGCAAGCCTACCCCTGATGGGCGGCCACCGCATCCATCACCCGCGCCGAGTACACCAGGTGAAGCCTACTTCAACCGGTGGAGTGAGTCTAAATGCAGGCGATGCGTTAACTGGCCACGGTGCAGGTGAAGACTGGCCCGCTTCGCCCCCTTATTCTGGTTCTAGCCAAAGTGGAAGTTTCCGCCTCTCAAGGCGAGGCTTGCTCGAAAGCGATGAGGCAGACACCGTCTAGATGACAGTTCTTCGGCCGAAGAGGTCTTCCCCCCATCTGCCTTGAGCGTCCGTTCAGGGCCACATTCCGCCCTTTACCCTTGCGCCAGCCGAAGGACGGCTTTCTGACTTGGGGAACGCTCACTTTCGACCCTCAGCTGCCGGTCACCCTCTCACCGGAGCAACGACAAGTAGTTGAGTCAAGCAGCCTTTGAGCTATCCTTGCCGCCTATAAGCCTGACTTGCGCCGCTCACTCCATTCCAACGCTGTTCGTTCGAGATGTTCGAGAAAAACCGCCGCAACCGGAGAAAGCCTTTTGCCGCGTGGATAAAGAGTGAACCACCGGGATTGGAGTGGAAAACCGTCCACATTTAGAATGGTCAGTTGATCGTCCGCTGGACGCGCAGGAAGAGCAGTTTCTCGTTCCGTTGGGCCTCAGCCAGAACGCGTTGGTGCGCGCCATGCATGTGCCGCCGCGCCGGATCAACGAGATCGTCCACGGCCAGCGTGCCATTACCGCGGACACGGCCCTGCGGCTGTCCCGCGTGCTCGGTACCACCGCGCCATTCTGGATGGCACTGCAGACCGACTACGACCTGGAGGTCGCCGCTAGCGCGGCAGACTAGGCTGAGCTGACCGCCGCTGGCGGCCTAGCCGGCCATCGCCATCAATTAAAATCGCCCGCCATCGCGGGCGTTGTCACGCATGTTGGACTATCGGATCAGCGGTCGCGGTAGGGACGGGCAGCGGCCTTTTGTAGACTGGTATCCAGTTCAGCATGGTGCTGACGACTATGCGCCGTACGGCGAGATCGCGCGCCTCCACGGCTTGGCACACCTTGGGGCTGGGTGCATGCACGCCGCCATTAGGGCCATGCCTGAGACCGATGCTCCCGAGTTCAAACACCGCTGGACCAGGCATCGCTTGTCCACTGGATCATACTCGTGCCGCCCATTTGAGCGTACCCGCACCGCTTGTAGCGGCAGAAGACCGGTCAGAAGTTGCTGTCCTCTAATCACCCACATAAACAAAGGGGGCCCAGAAGAACGGATGCGCACGGGACATAGCTTGTCCGCCGCTGAGAAACTGGCTTTGTTTCAACTCGCGACGCGCGGCCTCGATGGCACTGGTAGGGCTAGATCCAGATTTCAACTTACTGAACGTGGCCACCATTAACTCCTGAGTGGCCTGGCTCTCGACACTCCAGTGACTGACCAACAGCCCCTGCGCACCGGCGTACATAAAAGCGCGTGCCAATCCGGCAAAGCCTTCACCGCTATGCGCAGCATCATGCTCACCCGCCGTATTGCAGGCGGACAGAACAACCAGCTCAGCGTTAAGGTTGAGGTTTTCCACTACTTCATGCATGGTCAGCAAGCCATCCTCACCGTGCAGATTCCCGGTTAGAGACAATAGCAACGCTGGCTCCGGGCGAACCTTGTTCGCCGACGACGCATCTTCTCCCATCGCCTCTTTGAGCATAACGAACTCCCCGCCCAGCAAGCCGTGTGTCGCAAAATGCAGATAACGCGTGCTGGTCAGGTCGAGATGCTTCAGGGTGTATTCCTGAGCATTGCCTTCCAGGTAAAGCGTATTCCTATCCCCCAGTATGTTGGCGATACCCTGCGCTTCCACTGCCGTTTCAGGTAGGCGCGGAATCTTGAGGCCCACCTTGGATTTGCCATAATTGCGGGCAATACTCTGCCCCAGTAGGCTGCCAGGGGAGCTCGGCTCGGATTGCTCGAAAACGGGATCGGCAAAGGAGACTAACTGCTGCGCATACTGCACCCGGGGCTTGCGGTATTGCCGCATGGAGACCAGTGCCGACAAGCTGGGCAGGTAGGCGATCTGGAAGCGATCTGCCAGGTAATGGAGGCCGGCGTATTCTCCCAATAGGGGGGACTGCTGCCTAGCAGCGGCAAACTGCTGCTGATCCTGCTCGGTCCACTGTGTGACCAGCATTTCCAAGGGAAGCGTATGCAAGGGGCCATCGCCGATTGACAGCAAACGGGTACCTGGCTTCAAAAAGCCTTCCAGTGGCTGGAACAATTGCTGATAAGCACTATGGAGCAGCGCCGGGTTCAGTGCCTTCAGGCTACCCAGTGAGTCGGCCGCATTCTCCTCTGGAGCGCGCAGAGCAGTAACCAGCGCGGCCACTTTGTCGCGACCCAGTGGCAGCCTAATCAGGTGAAAGGAATCCGGGGTGGTGACGAAGGCCAGCGTTTCCTTGTCCATCAGGAAATAGGTGAGCAGCGCTTCGCCACGTCGCAGCACATGCTGCTGCAAGTCCTTGATGTTGACAGGCTTTGGCTCGGCCATGTCCATGAAACGAGGGAATTGCTGCCACAATTGCTGGCTGACCACGGTCAATTGCTGCTGTGTTTGGCGAATATCGTCGTCCAGGCTCTTGCGATTGGCATTAATCCGTTGCTGTATCTGCTGATCCTTGCTGACGTCATTCGCATCGGATGAGGTCTCACCCACACTCTCATTGAAAGCGCCGGTGTTGGTCCTTTCCCTGCGCAGTTCTGCCAGCTGGTTTTGCAGCTGTTGCTGTTGCTTATGCAGGATTTGGAAAGCACGGTCATTGCTCAGCTTGGCGACGTCGGCCTGCTTCAATAATTCGCTGAACAGCCGACTTTGGGTGCGAGAAATGACTTCCAATATCTGTCGGTCGTAACCAGCCTCCGGGTGCTGGGCATGCAATCGCAGCAAGACCTGGATGGTTTCCACAAAGTTGGTGTTGAAGTGGGCGACAAAGCTTTCCCGGACGCTTTCCTCCAGGCCACGGGTCTGGGCAAACTGCTTATCGATAGCGTCCAGTGTCAGCTGATAGACTTTGAGCGCCTCCTCCAGGCGGCCACGATGAGCCAGGAAGCGACCGTACAGCAGGCCATCCTGGCTGAGGGCGTTGAGTGCATTCAGCCTGGAGAGCTGCTCTACGCCGGGTCGATACAGGCTCTCTGCCTCTGCATCCTGACCACTTTGTTCCAGTGCTCTGGCTAGGTTCACTCCGCTGCGGGCAGTCAGTGGATGATAGGGGCCTAACACTGCCTCAGCCATCTGTCTGGCTTGGCGCAGCGTGGAAACCGCTTCCTGGTTGCGCTTCTCGCGCAAGTAAAGCATTCCGAGAGCGGAAAGGATCTGAATACTGGTATTGGCGTCTTTTGCGCCCTGCAGCTGTCGATAACCCGCTAACGCCGACTGATACAGGTTTTCTGCTTCTCCGGTCTTACCCAGCCCTTCCTGGCACTGTCCACGCAAAAAGAGGCTGTGCGCCCTGGCTTTGGCGACCCATTCCGGGCCAGAACCGTTGTCATGCGGGTCGACCGGTTCTGCGGCCACTTTCAGGGCATCGGCCTTGTCCAGTACCGCCAGGGCCTCGTTATCCTGGCGGAGGATATGCAGCACGGACGCTTGAAGATCATACAACTGCAGCATGGACACACGATCCGGTGCGTAGGCTTGCTGGCGGCGCAGCCCCTCGGCTATCAGGCTTTGCGCTTCCTGATAGCGCCCCTCCTGAATCATCAGCTTGGCGAGGTGCTTGAGCACGCCAATCGGTTGCCGGTTGTTGACGCCATGCTTGCGCTCGACCAAGGGGAGGGCCTGGCGCAACACCACTTCGGCCTCTACCCATTTACCGCGCCCGACCAGCACTGCCCCCAGGTTGCGGTAGCCATCACCGAGGTGATCGGTGCCAAGGCTGATCGCCACCCGGTCACGAGCAATGGTTTCTGCCGTCGCGAAATCCTCAATCAGCATGCTCTGCGTGACCTGCGCGCCCATTGCGGACACCTGCATACCCAAACCATTGCCGCCATTGGCATACGGGCTAATCGCCAGCATCAGGCATAAGCTGGACAGCAGCATGGGCAAGCGGCCGCGCCTGGATAGGAAGGACCAATCCTTAGGGGCGGTCGGGAGGGTGGAGCCGGGTAAGGTCTGGCAGTGGGGCGGGGTCACGAGCATCATGCGGCAATCAGGTCAGGGTTTCTTGGTCAGAATCACGCGGTTGATCACCGCATTGCCATTGCTGTCCTTGAAGTAGAACAAGGTGGCGTTGTAGCGCTTGGCCTGGGCATTCACCATCGCCTCTTTTGCTTCTCCCACCATGGTGTACAAGATGGGCAGCAGGGCGAACAACGCACGCTGGTTTAGCTGGGCGGGCTCCGGCACCTCCTGCAGTGCCATCTGGCCATTTTCCCCGATGATTGATAGCCATCGGTCCAGGCGTGGCGACATATTGGTCAGCGCAACACGGCCGGGCATGGTGATTTCCAGCGAGTCTGGCTGTTTGCTCAACTCGTTGTACAGGCGTCCGTCAAACAGCTTGGAATCCAGGAACATGATGCTTTGACTGGGAGCCGTCACCGCCGTCACCGGAGTGGGTACCGACTCGGCTAGGCATAGCGGGCTGATGGCCAGCAACGAGATGAGCAGGGCGTTTTTCATAGGAAGGCTCCATAAGCTAAAAACAGGACGGCCGTCTGCGAAGACGGCCAGCACGGATGGCAAAGGGTGAGAGGGACTACTCAACTTCCTGCAGATTGAGCAGAGACGAGGCAAAAGCGTCCGAACAACGCTTGCTGACTTGCAGATTGCGCAAGGTGGCACTGCATTCGCCATTGCGACCGTTGTCGGAAGTCGCCAGCACTTGCTGCAGCAGCGAACGGCCTTGCATGTCCAACAGGGTTTGCATGAAAGGCCCCACCGCCTCGGCCTTGAGCTGTTTCAGCTGCCGGGGGGAATCCGTCACCATCACCAGCAGACTGTCGCGCCCCACAGGCCCGCCCGCATCAATTTGCCACGCTTTACGTGGCAACTGCACCGTTTGCCCGGCCTTGATGGCATTGTCACTGTCCAGCCGGTTGGGATAGAGCAGATAAAGGCTCTTGCTGTCAGAACCCGCCAGGGCAATGTAAAGATAGCCATCCTGTGGAGAGGTAATCGACATGGCGAGCTTGTCCTGACCGATCTTCAACTGGGAGGCCTTCAGCTCCACCTTGAGTTCACGCCCACCATCCCGCTGGGCATGAATCTGCTCCAGAATGTCCGCCGGGCTGGCCTGGCGAAGGGGCCGGCTGTTCGCTTCCGTCTCCCCGTGCGTGGGGGTGCTATCCGACGGCGCGACAAAGGCGCTCTTGATCCAGGCAGGGACAAACTGCTTATTGCCCCCTATTGTCATGTGCTGGCCCAGTACGCCTGGCTGGTTGGCAAGATTGTTGTCCAATTTTGCCTGCGCGCATTGCGTGATCTCGTCGACGGTGATGGCACCACTGCCATCCAGATCCTTGGCTTCGCCTTGCAGGCAGTCACGCCATGCCGTCGTGGCCAAGCCGCCACTCTGGGAGTTATCGAACGACACCTCATCCGACTTGCTGGCGGCAATATGGACAATGTTCTGCGGTAACCCGCCCTGGTCCTTCAGCACGGAGTTGAGCGAGCGAGTCTTGAAATTGCTGGGATCAAAGCACAGGGTAGGGGCCGTGGCGGAGGTAAACTTTGGCGTGAGCACCATGTTATTGAAGGTCAACGCTCTTGTTTTCATCGGCGTAGCCACGACGCCCCCCGAAAAACAGGCATCGTAAAAGACCATCATCTTGTCGGTTTTCTTCGCCAGCGGCTCCAGCAATTTTCCGATCTCACGGTTGCTCAGCACATTCCCATCGCTGGCTACCAGCCCCTCGGTACAAATCCCATCGGGGTTGGTGGGCTCATGCCAGCGCGTACCATGGCCAGAGTAGTACACAAACAGTCGGTCCCCGTTGTGCAGACGCTGATTCAGCTGCTGAATGGCCTGTTTGATGTGCTCGGAAGTGGCTTCGTCATCACGCAGATAGCGGATGTTGTCATCCGGTATCCCCATGCTGTTGGCCATTTGTCTGGCACTCACCATATCGTGCTGTACACCCTGCAGCGAAGGGATGCTGCTTTTGCTGTAATGGCCGACGCCGATAATCAGCGCATAGCGACTATTGCTCGTGGCCGGGGCATCTGCGGCAAAGACGGCGGTAGAACATAGTGCACCGGCGAGCAGCGCCGGGAAGAAGCAGGATCTCATCACGCGCCCTTTCATTGATTTGCGATATCCAGATTCACGATGCGGACCCGGCGATTTTCAGCGGCAAAGGGGTCTTCCCGATTTGCTGGTTCATCAGCACCTTTGCCGATGGCGCGCAGTTGTTGCGAACTCACCCCCTGAGCAATGAGGACGTTCTTCACGGCATTCGCTCTTTGCTGAGACAGCTTGCGGTTGTGGGCAGGCAAACCTTTGGCATCGGTATGGCCTTCAATCAGGAAGTGGAAAGAACGCAAATCGTCGGAACGCAGTGCAGTAGCCAAGCGGGCTAACGCCTGTTGGCTACTGCTGCTGACCTGGGCGGAATTCGACTCGAACTGAATGGCCAGCGACAAGCTGGGCACCGCTGTATCGCTGACTACTGGGTGTTCCGGCAGGCTTGGCGCAGCGTTGCTAGTGTTGGCTGTTGTTGGGGTGTCAAGCGAACTACCCGCATCGATAGCCGTCGGCTGCTGGCTGCTAGCTGGGTTGGCTAGCAAATTACGCAGACTGCGGGTTTTGATCGGTTTTAATGAATCAATCATGGACTGGGTGTCCGGCAGATCTTCTGCCCAAGCCTTTCCTTGGCTGAGATAACACAGCATTACCAATGCCAGCGTGGCTACTTGCTTATTATTAAAAATATTCATTTAACATTAAATTTTAATTGATGCGATGCAATGTCATCGCAGTTGATATGCCTAATTATCTATAACTATTTCTAACAAGTTATTTCCATTTCATTTGCCATTCACTATGGCTCAACTCGTTGATGCTAATCAACTGAAAAGTCAGTTTTTAACGATGATTTGGCTGAGTTATTGGAAAATCGTGGTATATGGAATACGGCCTAATGAATGGTTAGACTGGCTGGTATTTTAGTCAGTAACAAAACCTACTTGATGCCATAGGCGTAGAACTCCATCTGGCAGGCATGAGTCGGAAAGTCATCAGCTAGAAACTCTGAAAATCCTTACAGACCCGCTTACCTTTCCAGTTCCTGGTGATGGGTAACGCGTTTGATGAAGAGCTGAGGACGACGCTTCCACCATGCCTTCATCACCTGAATCGGCGTGCGGTGTCGGAGCGCCCTGTGTCCCGCGCGCCTTAGCGAATGACCAGCAACTCCCGCCAGTGCGTGGTTGAGGTAGCCTGATTTCAGCGGACAGTCCCGATTGTTACTATTTAACACTCGGGAATGTGAGATGAAGGCCAAACAGCGGAGGTGGTCAGTAGCCTCCGGAGCCTCAAGTGAGGCGGCCACGCCGCTACGGTATGAAAGACTTCTTTCATTGTGGCGACAAGTATTAAAGCATGCTTTAATATGATATCAGGCAATCAAAGCACACTTTAAATGACCCGTACTACTGGCACCTACGCAACTTCGACGACTCTGGGTGAATCAGTGCGAGCATTCGTGCCCCACCCGCTGCCACCTGCTAATCCAGCCTTGCCCCCTGCCGTTTTCGTTGATCTCAACCGACAAGCGGAATTGGCGCTGGCGCGGTTGGCCGGGGTGTCCGGGCTAGTGCCGTCGGTGGACTGGCTGCTGTACAGCGCCATCCGCAAGGAAGCCTTGCTGACCTCCCAGATCGAAGGCACCCAGGCAACGCTGACAGACCTGTTTGATGAGGAGGCGGGCTTCAAGGTCAGCAATACCGAAGACGTGGAGGAGGTAACCAATTACCTGCGCGCATTCCGCTGGGTTCAGGAGCAACTCCGGGACCCCAAGGGTCTGCCCATCAGCATACGTCTGCTTTGCGAGGCCCATCGCCTGCTGCTGGATAGTGCGCGAGGTGCCGGCAAACAACCCGGAGAGCTGCGCCACTCTCAGAACTGGATCGGTGGTACGCGGCCGGGCAATGCCGTCTTTGTGCCCCCACCACCGGAGCGTGTTGCAGAATTACTTGCGGACGTGGAGCGGTTCATCCATGACATCGCAACGGATTTGCCGCCGCTGGTCAAAGTGGCGCTAATCCACGCGCAGTTTGAAATCATCCATCCCTTCCTCGACGGCAACGGGCGTATTGGCCGCCTACTGATCGCAGCATTGTTCGAGCACTGGGGATTGCTGTCGGAACCCTTGATGTACCTGAGCGGCTACCTGAAGCAGCATCAAACGGAGTACTACCGCCGATTATCGACCATCCGTACTGAAGGCGACTGGGAGTCGTGGGTATCCTTCTTTCTGGAGGGGGTGGCGACGGCAGCCGCTGACGCGGAAAAAAGCATCATCGAAGTAGCGAGCCTTGTCGCGGCCGACCGCAGGCGGCTGCTGCAATCCCCCAAAGCGGGCCCAGCCAGCTACCGCCTGTTCGAAATGCTGCCCATGATGCCCCGCTTCTCCGTTGAGCGTGTTCGGCAGCAGTTGGACACCAGTTTCCCGACGGCCAATGCGGCCGTGAAGGTCTTGGAAGAGCTGGGCATCGTGACTGAAATGACAGGTCAGAAGAAGAATCGCAGTTACAGCTACCAAGCGTATGTTGAACTGCTGAGTCGCTGACTTGGCTTTGGGGGTACCGGCAAGCCCGCAGCAACCCGTGCCAGGGCTATTAGGGAGCGACGCCGTGCAGGGATCGCCACCGTCAGGCTCGCCTGGCGGCGGCTGAGGGTACTGAAATCGGGGACTGGCCAGTCGAGCTGCATCAGCCGGAGCAGGCTTTCGACGAAACCTGTCGTCTGTCGTAGGGGCAGTCCGAACAGCACTTTGACACTCAAGCAAAACTGGATCGCGGCATCACTGAACGTCGGCCGTCGGCCGCGCTTGCCAGTTGGTGCGCCGTGCCAGTTCATGCCCTGGTCCAGCCAGATCGACAGCGAAGCTCGCGCCTTGAAGGCGGCATTGTAGGAAGGCCAGTTGGTCGTTCTGTACTTGGCTGGGGCAGGCTTGCTCATGCCGTCATGCTACCCGAAGCAGGAGCAGCGCCGATTTGTGCAAAGCCGGTCAAATCGCCCGAGCAGCAAGCCATGTCGGCACTGCACCGATTGCGCGAAGCGCGGATTGCCGAACGGGTCCGAACCGGCAATCAGATTCACGCCCTGCTGCTGGAGTTCGGTATTGCCTTGCCGGTGGGTGGTCGGGGAGTCAAGCAAGTGCCGGTGCTGCTGCAGGATCCTTCATGGACTGAATCGGTGTCCGATGTTGGAGCGCCAGTTGCGGCAGATGCTGGTTATAGAGCCCTACGTAGCGCTCCAACGTATCGGTCAAATCCTTGCCGGATTCGAAGTGGTGCGTGGCCAGCACATCGCTAATCCGGCCGTTGAAGCGCTCGACCATCCCTTTGGTCTGCGGGTGACGCGGCTTGGTTAGCCGATGCTCGATGCCCAGCGTAATGCATAACCGGTCAAACTCATGCTCGCCGCTGGCCTGTTTCTGCCGGTTGAACAGCAGGTTGCGGAAGGAAGCCATCCACAGTTTCTGTGGAAAAACCCCTCCGTCATCACGGAAAACCCAAGCCCCGTCAGCCTTCGCCGGCGTTGCGCAATAAATAAGCACCACTCCACCGTGGTGGCGGTGGCCAGATGTCGGCCTGGCGGTTCCACGTCGGACAATGGGAACCCGGTCGACCTGCTCCCCCCTCGGCTAGCCAGCCGGTCTCAGGCCGACCCTAAACCGGTTGGCCATCGCCTTGCCGCTTGGCAGGAGGGCGTGGATGCACTGGATGGCTGCTTGCTAGGTAGCCCTCAATACCGCGGCGGTTTTCGCGGCTTCGTAAAGGAACGGGCACACCGTGAATCGTGTGCCCAGTAAAGCCGTTCCAGCACCGCGCCATCATCTATGACGCATTGCGTTATATGTCGTTAGGCGTTATAGTTTGAGCCATGGCGATTCAGGACTTTAACGATAAAGAAACGGCAAAGATTTGGTCAGGGACGATGTCCCTTCGCCTTCCCGCCGACATCCAGCGCAAAGCGCGCATGAAGCTCAGGATGCTCAATGCGGCGCACGAACTGGCTGACCTCCGTATCCCGCCGGCCAATCGCCTCGAGGCGCTCAAGGGAGATCGGGCCGGACAGCACAGCATCCGCTCAATGACCAATGGCGCGTGTGTTTCCGCTGGAGAGACGGCAACGCTTACGACGTGGAAATCGTCGATGACCACTGAAGCAGAGGAACAGACCATGGACAAGCTACCGAACATTCACCCGGGCGAGGTGCTCAACGAAGAGTTTCTCGTTCCGTTGCGCCTCAGCCAGAACGCGTTGGCGCGCGCCATGCATGTGCCGCCGCGCCGGATCAACGAGATCGTCCACGGCCAGCGCGCCATCACCGCGGACACGGCCCTGCGGCTGTCCCGCGTGCTCGGCACCACCGCGCAATTCTGGATGGCACTGCAGACCGACTACGACCTGGAGGTCGCCGCCAGCGCGACCGATTTGACTGAGCTGATCCCGCTGGCGGCCTAGCCGGCCATCGCCAGCCATGGACAACGCCCGAAACCGCGGGCGTTGTCACGCTACGCGCGGTACGCGGCGAGCGTCTGCTGTGTCCCGCGATCCTCAGCGAATGACCAGCAACTCCCGCCAGTCCGTGGCGTAGCGCGGCGAGCGTTGGTCCTGGCGCATCTGCCAGTCCGCGGTCAGCTCCTCGGCGCCGGTGCGCAGCGTGCCGCGGCCGTAGTGGCGGTTGATCCGGTCCATCGCGGCCATCAGGCCGGCGCGGCGCGGGTCCGGTGGGATGGCGAACAGGTCCTGCTGCTGGACGTGCCGGTCGCCGACCTCCATCAGCGTGACGCCGGCCTTTTGGTAGCGGTAGCCATGCCGGTAGATCCTCTGCAGGCAGGCGAGGGCGGCCTGGGTGAGGTGCCACTTGTCCCCTCGCGCCAGAGCCGTGTCCCGGATCCGCCTGGCGAAGCCCAAACCAAACTTCATCGCCCAGCGCCGCACCGTCTCGTAGGTCAGCGCAATGCCGCGTGCCGCCAGCAACTCCTCCACCATGCGCAGGCTCAGAGGGAAGCGGTAGTACAGCCACACCGCGTAGCTGATCACTTCGGGAGGGAATCGGTAGCCGGCGTAAGAGAGGGCGTTGGTCATGGACGGTTTCATGACCGCCATTTTCCTGCAGGCCCGCCCAGATCAACAAGTTGACAGTACCTTCGTGCCGACGACAGACTTACACCCAAGCCATACTGGCTTGGGTAAGGGCTTCATGCGCCCGCTGGGCGGCATGATCCGGGCCAGCACTCGGGATTTTTCGACCGGTTCCCAGCAAGTTGACAATACCATTGCCTACACTGTTACTAATCTTCTCGTTTGTAGATTCAATTATCGCGCTGTGTGCGCATGTAGAATCAAGCATTCAGCCAAAGCGGTTAGTGAATTTACTTTCTGAAATGTTAGTAAGTTGCAGCAAGTGCCGCTGGACGGCCCGCTCGCATCCAGATTGTAGACACGTCGGGCGGACATGTCGGTAATTTCTGTCCGCAAATTGGGTCCTGAATCGTTGAGCTAGGGGATGCACCGTGGTAACCCAGTGTAGTCAATGCAAAGCACAAAACCCCGATGGAAAGCGATTCTGCAGTGATTGCGGCGGGCCGCTGGATCCGGCTTTTTTTGCAATTAGAGATCTGATGGGGGCGGTCGTTAAGGATCAAGTGCGGGACGTCTTAAAAGAAACCTATAAAGATAATAAGGTGATCGAAGTCGAAGTTACCGAGGCCATCGCAGCTAGACTCTTTGAATGGGCAAAGATGCTCGCATTCCTGGTGGGCATCCCGATTACCGTGTTTCTTCTTGTCCTTGGGGTACTTGGAATCAGGACGTACTCTGATTTTACGAGCCAGGTAAAGACAGCGCAGACCGAGATCGCAGACAGATTGGTGCAGGCACAGAAACGCGCGGACAAGCTCAAGACAGAAGGAGACAATCTTAATGCGGAGTATGACAAGCTGCGGACGCAACTTGCTGAAAGCAAGGAGCTTGCGACACAGGTGAGATCACTGTCTGACCGAGTAGACAAGATTGGGGAGAAGCTCGGTTTTACATCCTCCTCAAACTTGACACCAGAAGTGCGTCGGAGGCTTGAGGCAGCATTCGGCAAATTTCAGCTTTATCTGCAGAACCTTGGATATCAAGCAAAGGGGGGTGACGTGCAACTCGATATTCGAGAAACTATGACAAGTGGTGCGATTTCCTACTACGACCCAGCTGGGAGAAAATTGGTCATCGATAAAAAATATAGCAGCGTTCCGGATGTTTTGTTTAGGGAATATATGCACGCTGTCTTGTATTCAAAGGGCGGAGTGCCGAGTGATCCAGAGGGGAAATTATGGGCGTATTACGGGATCGAGTCTGGTCTTGCCACCTATTTCCCCTGTAGCTTCAATAACAATCCGAGATTCGCCCAAATAAATGCGGCGGCCACCTGGAATCTGAGCAAGCATCGATCTTTCAATGAATTGCGTGCCGGAATCGGATTTGCAATGGCGGATGGCGCGGAAATATGGGGCGGAGCTTTCTGGGAAATGCGCGAACTTCTCGGCCAAGCCACCGCCGACAAGTTGCTATTTGATGCGTGGTTCCGGCTACGTGCGGAAGAGGTGGGTAATGATCGCGGTGCTGCTTTTGTTCGTCAATTGCTCGAAGTCGATCGCGCGACAGGCTCAACACACCGGGCGCAAATTATTAATATTTTCGCGGGACGTCAGTTGACGATCCATGGGTCACTGCCGCGAAATTAAGCCCAGTCGGACTGGTTTCTCGGTAAAATATCAACGTTAATTCTAGGCTATGTCACCGTTAAGTGTGGAATTGCCTCCTCAGCGATTTAATCTTTCAGATTGATGGTCATCACGACGGGGGAGATGATGAAAGCGACTGAGTTTGAACGGTGGCTGAGCCATATGTCCCGTCGGTATTGTCAACTTGCTGGGAACCGGTCGAAAAATCCCGAGTGCTGGCCCGGATCATGCCGCCCAGCGGGCGCATGAAGCCCTTACCCAAGCCAGTATGGCTTGGGTGTAAGTCTGTCGTCGGCACGAAGCCTCGCGATGGTAACGGCATCCCATGAATAGGTTCGAAACCTGCCCGTGCACCGAGGCGAAGCGCTGCAGCTGGCGCGCAGACTTGAAGCGGCGCATGACCTTCCCTCGCACTCGCGTGGGCTGATAGCGGTTCTCTGCCAGGTTACTCAGTCCCTTGTGCTGTCGGTGCTCCACCTTCAAGCCCAACTCGTCGTTGGCCGCCGCGTAACTGCGCAGCTTGTCGGTGACGATCACGCGCGGACGCCCATGGCGTTTGAGCAGCTTGCGCATCAGTCGTTTGGCCGCTGCCTTGTCACGCCGGCTCTGCACCAGCACATCGAGCGCGGCGCCGTGCCGATCCACCGCGCGCCACAGCCAGCGCTTCTTGTCGTTGATCGTTACCACGACTTCATCGAGGTGCCACTTGTCGTCCAGGCTCAGCGTCGTGTTGCGAATGCGTTTGGCAATCGCCAGGCCAAAGGTTACCGACCAGCGCCTCACGGTTTCATACGTCGCCTCGCTGCCGCGGGCGGGCCAGCATTTCCTCGACCATGCGCAGGCGCAGCGGAAAGCGGTAATACAGCCACACCGCGTAGCTGATCGCCTCCGCTGGAAAACGGTAGCCCTTGTATGAGATCGGGTTGGCGGTTTCAGGCCAGCAGCAACGGGAAGTTTTCTTCTTCATCTCTCCTCTTACGCCACCAACCCTGCTGCCAACGTGACAGTACCCTGGGTCAGAGGGGACATTCAATAATGTTGCATCAGGCTGGCTCTGGATGCTTTCACGTTCTTGCCGGGTAACAACGGTGCAGTAACGCCAAACTATCAACCCATGCAAAATCCACTAAAACCATGTCACAAATAATGCCATATGAGTAATAAGGTCCTGCGCCAGTAGTGAATTGCCTCTGCTTTACTAGGCATACATGGACGCCCCCGGCACACGCCGAAAACTAATGCTGAACCCTGTCTAGAAAGTCAAAGCAGATCAACAGCACACCGTATTGACTATTGAAGCGTACTAAAACGACCAAGCCACCAACTGGTTACGAGCCAGATCTGGCTTGAGCATGAGACCGAATAGTATCTGGTCAAAATTCGATACTGTCAGGTGATCATATTAAGGCGCTGTTTAACAATAGGAATGGCTATCTTTTTTTAACGTTATGTTAAAGGTTGATTAATAAAACCATCTAAGGTTACATGAGGTGCAAAATGCATTTCATAAAATTGACGTAGATCAAACCTTGCAATAACGCTGGCTATCTACTTAGATTCGTAGGGCAGACATTTGTTTGCTCATTTCTAGTGCATAAACACTCGTTACTATTAGAAATAATTATCAATATGGGAGCCTGCCCATGGCACTCGTGAACTGGTCTTTGTCGATTCAGGTGACTGGCGGGCCAACCGTATCGGTTACGACCAATCCAAACGAAGTACAAGCGACGGATCGTATCGAGGTGACAATCAAGGCCGGCGACAAGGACAAGATCGTCATGCTGCAGCCCGAGCCGGCCAGCGGTATTCATCTTTTACTGATTAAGTCCAGTTACTACGGTGCCGATCTGACCTTCAAGGTGAGCGATGGGCAAAAGGATGGGAATACCCAAGTCAAGCTGCTTGGTCCGCAGTTCTTTTCCGGTGGCGCGGTTGGCCTGTTCGATGTGAGCCCGAACCAGTTGAAAATCACCAATAACAGCGCCAAGGATAGCCTGATCGAAATTTTCATCGCTCGTGACGCGACCCCCTGATCGTCTTTGCAACGGGAGAATATTAGATGCCATCAGCATTGAGTTATCCTGGGGTCTATATCGAAGAAATATCGAGCGGTGTGCGCACCATCACTGGTGTGGCAACTTCCATCACCGCTTTCATTGGAGCGACGCTGCGTGGTCCCTTGGACACGCCGGTGCGCGTGCAGAGTTTTGCCGAGTTCGAACGCAACTTCGGCAGCCTTTGGCGCAACAGTCCGCTCTCGTATGCGGTTAACCAATTCTTTCAGAATGGGGGCTCCGACGCGCTGATCGTACGTGTGGCCAACGGTGGAAAACCAGCAACGGGGGCCGCCGACACATTGCAGCTGGTGGCCGCGTCACTCGGCGAATGGGGCGCGAAGCTCAGGGTGCGGGTGGATCTCAACACTCGGCCCGAGGTCCCGAAAGACTCAGAGCAACTCTTCAACCTGACGGTGCGTGATGCTGATACCGGAGCGGTCGAACGCTTTCTCAATGTATCGGTGTTGCCCGCACATCCCCGCTTTGTCGGCCAAGTGCTGGAGCAGGAGTCGAACCTCGTTCGCCTAGTTGCACCGGCACCCGCGGCGCGGCCCGCCGCCACATCCGATGCGACGAAAGATGACCCGCTAATCCCCGGTTTCTTTGCATTCAATTCCGACGGAGACAATGGCGCGACCATCACGGATGCGCAGGTGTCTGCCCCCGCCCTGACGTTGGCCAAGTCTGGTATCTGGGCGCTGGAAAAGGTCGATCTGTTCAATCTGTTGTGTATCCCGCCGTTCTCGTTCGATACGGACATCGGCGCCCAGACCCGTACTGCGGCAGCCGAGTATTGCGGTACCCGCCGCGCACTCTATATCGCTGACCCGCTGCTTGCTTGGAATGCGCCCTCAGATATCACTGACCAGAGTAAAGGTCCCGACGGCCTGTCGTGGGGGCTGGATCGCAACAAGAATGTGGCGCTCTATTTTCCGCGCCTGCGCTGCCCCGATCCATTGCAGGAGGGGCGCTTGGCCGAATTTGCGCCTTGCGGTGCGGTGGCCGGCCTCTATGCGCGCACCGACAGTCAGCGCGGTGTCTGGAAAGCGCCCGCCGGCATCGAGGCCACGCTCAGCGGTGTATCCGAATTGACGGTCAAGCTGACCGACGGCGAAAACGGTCAGCTCAACCCCCTGGGCGTGAACTGTCTGCGCGCTTTCTCGGTAATCGGTCGTGTCGTGTGGGGGGCGCGCACGCTACGCGGCGCGGATTCCCTGCAGGACGAATGGAAGTATGTGCCGGTCCGGCGGCTGGCCCTGTTCATTGAGGAAAGCCTGTTCCGCGGCACACAATGGGTGGTGTTCGAGCCCAACGACGAGCCGCTGTGGGCGCAAATCCGCCTCAACCTCGGTGCGTTCATGCAGAACTTGTTCCGCCAGGGAGCATTTCAGGGGAGGTCGCCACGCGAAGCCTATTTCGTGAAGTGCGACCGCGAGACCACGACGCAAAACGACATTAACCAGGGCATCGTCAATATTGTCGTCGGCTTCGCCCCACTCAAACCCGCCGAATTCGTGGTCATCAAGTTACAGCAGATGGCGGGACAAATCGAAGTTTAAGGAGCGTTCATCATGGCCATGTTCAGCGTCAATGCAACGCGTTTCGACCCATACAAGAATTTCAAGTTTCGAGTCAAATGGGATGGCCGCTACGTCGCTGGCATCAGCAAGGTGGGGGCGCTCAAGCGAACGACCGAACCGGTCGAGCATCGTGAAGGTGGCGATCCGTCCACTTCGCGCAAGTCACCTGGCCGTACCAAGTTCGAGGCCATCACGCTAGAGCGTGGAGTCACACACGACATCGAGTTCGAGCGCTGGGCCAACAAGGTATGGAACTACGGCGCCGGTCTCGGTGCGGAAGTTTCGCTGAAGGACTTTCGCAAGGACATCATCATCGAAATCTACAACGAGGCGGGGCAGCTTGTGTTGGCCTACAAGGTCTATCGGTGCTGGGTGTCCGAGTACCAAGCACTGCCCGACCTCGATGCCAATGCCAACGCAGTGGCCATTCAGCACATCAAGCTCGAAAACGAGGGCTGGGAGCGTGACTACGCTGTCACCGAACCCAGCGAACCGAGCTTTAATGAGCCGGCCTGAACTTCTCAGTCATTGCTAGAACTGCAATAAGGCTGACGTGTTGCTCAAGGAATAACCGGGGGCACCATGACACACTTGTCACGGCAACAATTGCTTGAGTTGTGGGAACGGGCTGCGAAGCGGCACCCCCTTGATCGCGCCTTGCTGTTGATGGCTGCCGCGCGGCCCGGTGAAACATTGCAACAACTGGCGGAACTGCCGATCGGCGCACGAGACCAAGCCTTGCTTGCTCTGCGTTGCGAGAACTTCGGTCCCGGCTTGCCGGCCTATGTCGATTGTCCGGCATGCTCGACCCGGCTGGAGTTCGCCTTGGACGGCGAGGCTTTGCGTTGTGAGCACACGCCCGCCTGCATCGAAGCGGATGGCATCCGGGTGCGTCCCCCTAACAGTCGGGATCTCGCGCTGGCCCTGAAGCAGCACGATCTAGAATCCGCCGTGCGTTGCCTCGCGCGACGCTGCGTGATGAGTGATCACGACCAGCCGGAACGAGACCTAACTCCAGAAGAGATTGGCCAGATGGAAGCAGTGCTGGCGGAAGCCGACAGTGCAGCCGACATCGTGCTGAATTTCTCCTGCGAGCAATGTGGCCATGAATGGCCGGGCGCGTTCGATATCGCCGGCTACCTATGGCAGGAAATCGATGCCCACGCGTGCCGACTGCTGAACGACATCCACCTACTGGCACGCGCTTACGGCTGGACCGAGCGCGATGTGCTTGCACTCAGCGACGAACGCCGGGCCGCCTACATTAATAGGGTGACGGCATGAACGGCTACTTCACGCGACTATTGACGCGAGCGCAGGCAAAAGGACCCGCTCCACGTCCTCAGGCGAGTCTGCCTTTCAACGCAGCGGCTTTCAGCGATTTGCCGCCTCCGAGGGATGAGGCTTTATTCAACGAAGCCGAAACGCCTCACCCAACAGTACCAACATTATCGGCACCACCGGAACCCCTGGCGCAAAGGCTGGCGCCAAGTGAGCACGATTCGGGGTCAAGGGTCGCGTCTGCTCACACGCCCACATCATCTCCGAAGCAAGAGCTTGCAACGGGTGAAGCCGATGATGAGCCATCCAACGGCCATCTCTCCCAATCCACGACCGTGCGGGAATGGCCGAGCCACACCCAAGAAGACTTCGCCCTCGAAGGTATCCGCTCCGAGCCGGTGGAACGGGCGCTTCCCGCTTCCATGGCCACTGCAAGCGATCCGCTCAGAGGGATCCAAGGGCACGCATTTGACGATGATTTTCGCTTGATGCACGACGCTGAGCCCACAGCGTCAGATCGGGCGTCGTTACGAACCCCTGTGGTATACGCCGATGGGGCGATGAGTCCCGCGGAGTCGGCCATCCGCAACGGCCCGCCGCAGTCGGCTCAGCAAGGCGATTCCATGCCGACCGAAGTCCACGTGACCATCGGCCGCATCGAGGTCAGCGCAGTGCCGGCAACCGCGCCAGAGAAGCGAGCACCGACGGAACGACGCCAACCGATGTCGCTGGACGAATACCTCGCACGTCGCCAGCGGGGTGGGCCATGAGTACCGCGCTCGCGATCGCAGGTGTGACCGCCGTTCTGCGTGACCTGCTCAACGATGGGATCATCAATCACAACGTCAGCGGCGTGGTGGGCAACACCGTGACCGTGAGCGCCCTGCCGCCCGATCGTGTGATTCCGACCAACGGCGTGGAAGGTACGCAAATCAATCTGTTCCTGCACCAGGTCACGCCCAATGCCGCCTGGCGCAACGAGGGTCTCCCCTCGCGCGACGCCTCGGGTGCGCAGCGGCTCTCCAACCCGCCGCTGGCACTCGATCTGCACTACCTCATCAGCGCCTACGGGGCCGAAGATCTGCACGCCGAAATCCTCCTCGGCTACGCCATGCAATTGCTGCACGAAACCCCCGTGCTTGCTCGAGATGCCATCCGCACCGCATTGTCGCCGTCCCCTGCAGTAGGCGCGACGCTGCCGCCGGCCCTGCGTGCGCTGGCCGATTGCGGGCTGGCTGACCAGTTCGAACAGATCCGCATCACGCCGGCGACGATGGGTTCCGAGGAGATGTCGCGGCTTTGGACGGCGCTGCAGACGCATTACCGACCGACCGCGGCCTACCAGGTGTCAGTCGTGCTCATCCAGTCGGTGCTCCCGACACGGATGGTGTTGCCGGTACTCTCGCGCGGCGCCGTCGACCCAGCGTCAGGACGTGAGCGTGGTGTGGTCGTTCAGCCGAACCTGCTGCCACCGTTCCCCATCATCCAGACCGTGTCCGCCTTGGGGGGGGAGCCGATGGCGCGGCTGGATGACGTTGTGTCGCTCAATGGTTTTCACCTCGATGGCAGCGCGCGGGAAGTGTTGCTGGAAAACGATCGCCTCGGCATCACACAGGTGTTGCCGGCTTCGAACAATAGCGCGGCGGGGCTGCTGCAATTCGCGGTGCCGATGGCGCGCTCGGCGGATTTCCCCGCCGGCTTGTATCGAGTTTCCGCGCGGTTAGTGCGGTCTGGTGAGGCGGACCCTAGGCAGACCAATAGGCTGGCGCTGGTGCTGGTACCGCAGATCACCGGACTACCCGTCGACGTGGCACGCGACGGCGCAGGGACCGCAAGGTTCACGCTCAAATTCACACCGCATCTACGCCCTGGGCAGACCGTTTCGCTCATTCTCGATCAGCGTGAAGTGATGCCGGAAACCTTCGTCGCGCCGACCAACTCGCTTGATTTTGTGGTTGCGGACGCGCCGGTGGGCAAACACTTGGCGCGTCTGCGTATCGATGGCCTCGACAGCCCCATCATCGACCGGTCGAAGTCGCCGCCCGTGTTCTACAACCAGCGCATCAACATCACATGAACGGCCCGCACCCCTCCCTCGCCTGGACCGATGCCAATCAGCAGCTGCTGGTGGCCGAGTTTGAACGGCTCAAACAGCGGCTTGGTACCGAGGGTGATGCACAGCCTTCCGAGTTTGCCCGGCTCAAACAACGATTCGGTTTAGTGGGCAATGCACTGCGCCCCGCATCGGCCCTGGAAACTGCCCGTGCAGCGATGCCGGCACCGGCTGCGATCGATCAGCTGTCGGATTGCTTCGGTCTCAGCGCCTTCGAGCGTGACGTGCTGCTGCTATGCGCAGGTGTGGAGATGGATGCGCAACTGGCCGCGCAATGTACGGTGGTCTCAGGCGACTTTCGCCGGCCGGGCCCGACCTTCGGGCTGGCGCTGGCCGCTCTGGACGAACCGCACTGGAGTGCGCTCGCCCCCGTCCGTCCGCTACGGCGCTGGCGCTTGGTGGAAGTCGAGCAGGTGGCGGGCGTGGCACAAGGCCGCCTGCGCATCGACGAGCGCATCCTGCATTACCTGGCCGGGGTGAATTATCTCGACGTCCGCTTGGGTAGCCTGCTGCGCCCGTTGACGCCGCCCACTGTGATGGCCGACGCGCATCGTGCCATCTGCGATGCCGTGCACAACGCGCTTGAAATGACGACCGGGAACGGGGTGCCAGCGGTATGGCTGACCGGCGACGATGCACTGGGGCAGAGCGATGTGGCCGCGGCGGTCGCAGCGGCACTGGGCCTGGAACTGCACGCCCTGCGCGCGGAGGACGTGCCGGCCGACCACGCAGAGCTGGAGGCGTTCGCTACGCTCTGGGAGCGCGAAGCCGTACTGCTCGGCGGTGCCCTGCTGGTGGGTGGCGGCGCCGATGTCTTGCCGCACGCGGCCTATCGTTTAGTCGACGCGTTACGCGGCCTGGTTTTCGTCAGCACGAGCCAGCCGCAACCGCTCGAGCGGCCCGCCCTGCGCTTCACCATCAATAAGCCCGACGCGGTCGAGCAGAAGCAGCTGTGGCAACAGGCGCTCGGCGATGGCGCCACTCGACTCAACAACGCCCTCGATGGTGTTGCCAGTCAGTTCAGACTCAGCGCCCGCACGATCCAGATGCAGGGGGCACAACTGGCGCCTACGCTGGCGGCCGACGACGACGCTGACACGGCGATTTGGGCAGCCTGCCGTACGATGGGCCATGCGAAGCTCGGCGAGTTGGCCCAGCACATCGAGGTGGCCGCCGGCTGGGATGACCTGATCCTGCCTGAGGCGCAAAAAGCCACGCTGCGGCAAATCGGCACCCAGGTGAAGAACCGCCTCACGGTGTACCTCGAATGGGGTTTCGCCGACCAGGGGACGCGCGGGCTCGGCATCAGCGCCTTGTTCGCCGGCGAGAGCGGCACCGGCAAGACCATGGCCGCCGAAGTGCTGGCCAATAAACTGCAACTCGATCTCTACCGTATCGATCTGTCGTCGGTGGTCAGCAAATACATCGGCGAAACGGAGAAGAACCTGCGCCGCGTGTTCGACGCCGCGGAAGAGGGCGGGGCGATCCTGCTGTTCGATGAGGCCGACGCGCTGTTCGGCAAGCGCAGCGAAGTCAAAGACAGCCACGACCGCTACGCCAATATCGAGGTCAGCTACCTGCTGCAGCGCATGGAAGCGTACCGCGGACTGGCCATCCTCACCTCCAACTTGAAAACGGCGCTGGATCCGGCGTTCCAGCGCCGCCTGCGTTTTGTCGTGCAGTTTCCGTTTCCCGACCAGACCCTGCGCGAAGCGATCTGGCGCAGGATCTTTCCCGCGCGCACGCCGCTGAATGGGCTCGATTACCAGAAACTGGCACGGCTTAGCGTGGCGGGCGGCAACATCCGCAGCATCGCGCTCAACGCGGCCTTCCTGGCGGCGGAGATGGGTGAGCCCGTTAGCATGGCCCATCTGCTGCAAGCGGCCCATCACGAAGCGGGCAAGCGCGATCGTCCGTTGTCCGACACGGAAACGCGGGGGTGGATATGAAGCGCGTCATCGTGCACATCGATAGCCTGGTGCTCAAGGGTTTTCACCATGAAGACCGGCATGCGATTGCAGAGGGCTTGCAGCGGGAGCTGGCCCAGCTTTTCGCCGACCCGCAGGCCACGCGACAATTGATGGCTGTGGGAAATAGGTCGCGGATGCGGGTGAGCAGTATTCAAATCGATCCGGGCTCGAGGCCACAGGGTGTCGGGACGGAAGTGGCACGCGGTATCGGCAAGGAGATCAAGCCATGAGCACCGCCGCACCGCTGCAGACTAAAGCCGCCAAGTCAGCGCCTTTGAGCAATTCGCCCGATGCTGGATGGCTGCTGCAACGCAAATGCGCCTGTGGTTCGCCGACATCGTCGCTGAGCGGCGAATGCGAGCAATGCAAGAGCAAGCAGCGCGTCCAGGCCAAACTGACCATAGGCGCGAGCAACGACCCGCTGGAGCAGGAAGCCGCCCGGATCGCCGACCAGGTATTGGCCGCGCCGGCCCATGCGGCCGTCAGCGGCGCAGCACCGCACATCCAGCGTTTTGCGGGACCAGCGAGCGGGCAGGCGGAGTTGGCGCCGCCCAGCGTAGACCGCGTTCTGGCTAGCCCCGGCAGGCCGCTCGAGACAGCGCTCCGACAAAACATGGAACAGCGCTTCGGCTACGACTTCAGCCACGTGCGAGTACACACAGATACACGGGCGGCGAAATCGGCGCAGGCGTTGAATGCATTGGCGTATACAGTGGGGCGGAATGTGGTGTTTGGAGCTGGACGGTTTTCACCAGACACCGAAGCCGGTGACGGGCTGCTGGCCCACGAGCTGACCCACGTCGTCCAGCAGCGACAAGGTCGCGCAACCGGCTTGCAGCGGCGCCCGCCATGGATCAACGACTCAGACCCGCTGGAGCGCGAGGCCGACGAAGCCGGTTTGCGACGTCGCGGTACCCTGTCCTACCGCGAGGCGATGGAGAGCATCATCCCGCCGCGTGAGCGGCCGCCGGCCGCCAACCTGCCCGACGCCCGGACCCGGGTTCTTGGGGCCGAGCAGGCCATGTTTGACGATCTGCGGACCTACATGACCGGCTTGCCTGCCCGGTTGCGGGCGCTGGTCGCTTCCGGTAGCGGGGGAGAGGCGTGGCTCGTCGCCGACAATGTTTACGTCCAGAGCGCTTTGAGAGTTCTCGATCAACTCGTCACCGACCTCGCAGCTCCCAACTTCGTCGTACGTTTCGACCAGCCCGTTACCGGCGTTGAGGCGGCTGCCTACGACTACGCCAACAACCAGATGCACCTGCGGCCCTTCGCGTCGCATGAGGAACGCACCGTGCTGGCCAGTGACCTGCTGCATGAATATGCACACCTCCTCCAGGACCGCGAGGCGGAACAGGTGTTCGCCCGCCAGAAAGCCCCACATGTGGCCACCCGAGAGGAAGACCTGAAAAGCGAGATTGAAGCGCGCCGCGAGCACGTGTATTTCAGCGAGATGCTGCGCGTGCTGGGCGAGCCCGTCCCCACCGGGGCGATCTTCGGCTCGCGCCTGTCCGACATGGTGTTCCGAAACAGATTCGAGGCCGAACGCACGGGCAAGACTAAGAAGGAACGCACCGCTGCGACCAAGGACATCCGCGCCACGATCGAAAAAGCTTACGCGACGCAGATTGCGGCCAACGCCTCCATCAAGACCTACACCATCGAGCTCGACAGTCGCAACCATGCTCTCTTGCACTGGGACATCGCCGGACAGCCGACACCGCGCGACCTGGGCGAGGTCCCGAAGGATCTCGCCAACCGAGAACAGCTGCAATCCCGACTCTCCACCATGGTCCGTGGACTGCCGGAGTTCAGCTCATTGTTCGCCGCGCCGGGCGGGAAGCGTTTCGCCACGCTGATGTTCGAGGTGCAGTACGACGGCGGGCCCATCACCGGCTTTGCCTTGGAACCGTGAGTGACGCCAGAAAATGAGACAAGGTCGTGAGGCTAGACCTCTCGGCGCACCGGACCGAGATGCCTCACGATATCTGGTCACTAAAGGGGATTTACCACGACCCAAAGTCGGCACGGGCCGTATGAATTCGCAGGTAAGGCCATTCCAAGGTGGGGCACAAGCCGCGCGTGGCATCGCCTAGGAGAGCAGATCATGAGTGTTGCCGCACCACTGCAGACCCAAGCCGCCAAGACGGCGTCATTGAGCAATTCGACCCGCGCGGGATGGCTGCTGCAACGCAAATGCGCTTGTGGTTCGCCGACATCGTCACTGAGCGGCGAATGCGAGCAATGCAAGAGCAAGCAGCGCGTGCAGGCCAAACTGACCATAGGAGCGAGCAATGACCCGCTGGAGCAGGAAGCCGACCGGGTCGCCGATCAGGTATTGGCCGCGCCGGCCCATGCCGCCGTCCGCGGCGCTGCACCGCGCATCCAGCGTTTTGCGGGACCAGCAAGCGGGCAGGCGGATACGACCCCCGCCAGCGTCGACCGCGTTCTGGCTAGCCCCGGCAGGCCACTTGAACCAGCGCTACGACAGGACATGGAACAGCGTTTCGGCCACGATTTCTCGCGAGTGCGGGTGCATTCCGGGCCGGCAGCCGAACAATCGGCAAGGGAAGCAAACGCGAATGCGTATACGGTAGGTCACAGCGTCGTGTTCGGTGCGGGTCGGTATTCACCGGGGACGTTTGAGGGAAGAAGGTTGATAGCCCACGAGTTGACGCATGTAGTGCAGCAGTCAGGCTCGGTTGGGCTTCGTGATGGTCAGGGCCGTGAAAAACTTAGTCTGTCGCCTGTTGTAGGAATTATGCAGCGTCAGGCACTGAGAGGCTCCGCGGGTGGGTGCGGTATATGTATGAACGAACGCGTGGCCGGAGCCATCGCCCATGCGGAAATCCAGGAAGCCATGGCGGCGAGTAACCCAAATATCGTTGGGGAGCACCAAATTCGAGTTGTGGAAGAGGAAAAGAGAGCACCTTTTATACCAGAAGTCGATCTCTCATATGAGACCGTTAAAAACAATTACAAAATTATGCACATCGGCGAAATAAAGCCAATGGACGACGCTGGCCTTCAAGTAGGGATAGCCAGGAAACAACTGCAGGATTATGCACGTGAATTTTTGGCCAACCCTGAACTTGAGTACGACGAAGTATTTCGGATGAGAGATGCCCCACCGGCAGCTCCGTTACCCTTCTTCAACCCTAACCGCCCACCGGGATGTCCGCCGCAGCTGATACATGTAAAGCTAACCGAGTCAGGGATATATCAATATTTTTGTGAACCTCCGTGGTCGACGCTCGTTAGAGATCCACAGTGTCGCTGTAGAAAAAAAGACGAACAAGAAAAGAAGAAGGATTTAGCGAAGCCGGTGGCTAAGCCAGAGCAGAACCAAGAAAACGAGAAAAAGACTACACCTCAACAGAAACCCGAGGCTCAGGGAGTCGAAAAAGATGATAGCAGTGTACTCCCTGAAGTAGCCATTGGAGTAAGTGGAGTCGCTACTGCTGCAGCTATCGCCTACCTTCGTCAACAAGCTATCAAAGAAGCCGAGCGTCGTGCCGCTCAACTCGCTTGGCGCAAAATGGTTGAGGCTGCGGCTGCACGTCGTGCCGCTCAAGCTGCAGGCAAAAGTGCTGCGGGCAAGATGTTAGGCAAGGCGGCAGTCTACGTTGAAGTTGCCGCTGCTGCTGCGGTAATCATTTTCTATTCCGACCGTGTTGAGGCCAAACCAGGTCATGGTAAATCGCCGATTGAGCTGCTCTACAAAGCCATGACCACTAACGGCACACCACCATCAGCCGAAATGAAGAAGTTGATCGAGAGCGATCCGCTACTCAAACAACTGGCCGAGGATGCCGCGGGCACTGGCGATGGGTCAAAACTCCAAGAGGAGATGACTCGGCGTACCTTGGAGCTGGTCCGCGATAATCCCGATGTTTTTACACCTGAAGATCTTGAGTTTTTGACGGAATACTCCAAGACAGCCAAGGCTACCGGCCAGCCATCCCAGACTGTCGACCAACTGCGCAAAGCGATAGATGCTGCCAAGTCCGGTAAGACTGGAGGCACTGGCACCAGCGATATGTCGTCAGGCGCTGGTCTCGATAAGGCCGCAGAAACAAAAGAGAACGATACGCTGAAGACAGAAGGTGCTACTGGCGGCAAACTAAAAGACACGGGCGCCATGGATGCGACCCCTCAGCTCAGCCAGCCGACGCGCGACAAACTGGCCAAAGCGCCAATGCCGGTGCGCGATCTATTCAACGGCCTGCTCGGCAGCGGGCCGAAGACTAAGAAGTTGACTGATGCCCAGGTCCAGCGCTTCCTCAGCATGATGCCGCCGGGCCTTACCGCCGATCAGGTCACGAAGCTGCTCGAAAAAAGGAAGGCAGTGGAGGACGAAACTGCGGACCAGATACTTGATTCGCTGCAAGCAGTTCTGGCGGAACTAAGTAAGCCTGCAGCGCCGAAGCCCGATGCCGGCGTGACTGCAACGCCCGCCGACAAGCCAGGCCCTAGCGTTACGCCCGCTCCGACACCGGTCCCACCGCCCAATGTGACAATTACCACAGGACCCACCGTCAGCGGCAGCAAGAAGACGGCTCCCGAAGACCTGATCAAGGAGCTGGCGGCTAAGGTTAAAAAGTCCTCTTTCACCGACCTCCCCCCTGCGACGTATCGGGTAACGTGGAAACCTGAAAAGAAGGGCAAACCAACGGTTGGTTCCTTTATCAGCGGCGAGCTTCGCGGCAAGTTCAAGGATGGCTCTACGTATATGGGGCGTGTCGAGGCCGAAGTGACGGTGGTCAATGGCAGCAATCTTAAGATCAAATTTGTTACCGCGACGCCAATGGTGAGTGCTGATGGGAAAGTGGTGCTGCAGCCTGACCACTACGTAGGTCGTGAAGACAGCGTTGTATTGGACGCACCTAAATAAGGCACAACCCAAGCGACATGTTCTGCGTAAATAGGGGACGGACCGGAACGGACCACCGTTTTACATTGGTAGAAGGGATGTTTAACGAATAGCGTTGGCGCAATCACTGCCTTTGACCGGAATGGAGCTGTCTCGAACTGCGTAAGGACATGTTCAATTTTTTACCGAACACTATCTGAAATAGCAGTGGAATCAGGGAGAACTTGTGATGACAGTGCTTAAGAAGGGCGATCAAGGAAAACAGATCACTGACTTACAGAAGTTGCTCGTCCAAAGCGGCTGTCCCACCGACATCAACGGTGTATTCGACACGCGCACATACCAGGCGGTGCGCGCCTTCCAAGCGCAGAACCTGGATCAGCATGGCCAGCCGCTGGTGGTCGACGGCAAGGTTGGCCCGCTCACCTGGTGGAGCCTGAATCATCCGAAGCCGGACATCGCGACACTGAACGCTATCGATTTTCTACAACTGCCCTCGGCGGACAAAGGGGGCAGTGCTGTCGGGCGTGCCGCGCTGGCAGCGGCCATCGGCGAACTCAAGGCGGGGGCGGGCGAAGTGGGCGGCAATAACTGCGGGCCCTGGGTAAAAAAGTATCTCGCGCCGGCCGGGCTCAATGAGGGAAATTCGTGGTGTGCCTCTTTCGTCAGTTGGTGCTTTCTGCAGGCCAGCGGCGGCAATAAGACGGCGATGCCGTTTCCCTACGACCCGGGCGCAAGAGATTTGCTGCAGGAATTCAAGGATCGCAACTGGGCGCAGGCGCCGCAGAGTGGCTACCAACCGCAACCGGGCGACATCGTCGTGTGGTGGCGCGTGCAGCTGACCGGCTGGCTGGGCCATGTCGGCCTGGTTCATCAGCTGCAGGACGGCATGCTCTATACCATCGAAGGGAACCGTAGCCCGAAGGTGCAGGGTTTTTCCTACGTGCTGAGCCGCATGGACAAGCTGCTGGGCTTTGGTCATGTGCCGGATTGAATGACGGGAGCCTGCAACGATGAGCGGTTATTCGAACTCCCCCAAAGTCCTCAAAGGCGGTCTCGTGCTGATCGACCCGACGTCGGCCCAGGTGCAGCGCATCATTGCGCTGCAGTACAACCCGGATTCGCTGACGCGCAGCTTCCAGGTGCAGAGCGTGGGCGGCGAGGGGAGCAATCGCTCCGACGTGATGCGCCTGAAAGGGCCGGCGGTCGAATCATACAAGCTCGACGCGGAGATCGATGCGGCCGATCAGCTCGAATTTCCGGACCAGAACCGTGCCACCGTCGAGCATGGCATCCAGCCGCAACTGGCGGCGCTGGAATTGCTGCTGTACCCGACCAGCAGTCAGCTCAATACGAACAACAATCTGGCCAACGCCGGCACGCTCGAGATCGTGCCGATGGAGACGCCGCTGGCGCTCTTCGTCTGGAGCAAGACCCGCATCGTGCCGGTGCGCGTGACGGATTTCAGCATCACCGAAGAGGCGTTCGATCCCGCACTGAACCCGCTGCGCGCCAAGGTGAGCCTCGGTCTGCGCGTGCTGAGCGTCGATGACCTCGGCTTCGCCCACAAGGGCGGCAGCCTGTTCATGAACTATCTGCAGACCAAGGAACAGCTGGCCGGCATGGCGGCCGCCGGCCAGTTCTCCATGCTCGGCATCGGGGGTATTCCATGATCGATCCCGTACAGGCATTCCTCGAAGCGAACTCGCTGCAGACGCCGGTCTTTCCAGCGTCAAGCCGTTATCACGGGCTCGGTACATCGGTACTGACGACACCGGATGGCTGCAACGTCGCGTATCTCAAGCGCCGTTTCGTGCCGCCGCCGGAGCGCTTCGCGCTGTTGCAGGAACATGCGGTGGTGGAAGGCGACCGGCTCGACAACCTCGCGCAGCGCTATCTCGGCGACCCCGAGCAGTACTGGCGGCTGTGCGACGCCAACGGCGCGCTGCGCCCCGATGAACTCGTCGAGACTATCGGGCGGCGGTTGCGCATCACGCTGCCCGAGGGGATTCCGGGTGTGAGCAATGATTAGCGGCATCCAGCTCACCTTGCTGATGGGGCCAGTGGTGCCGCTGCCGGCACCACGCATCGTGATCGATGCGTTGGAGAGCGTGGAGGTTACCACCTCAGCAGGTTCGGCCAGCGGGTTCCAGCTGAAGCTGCAGATCGACAGCCGCTCGCAGC
Organism: Crenobacter oryzisoli; assembly: GCF_030385785.1. GTDB lineage: Bacteria > Pseudomonadota > Gammaproteobacteria > Burkholderiales > Chromobacteriaceae > Crenobacter_A > Crenobacter_A oryzisoli. The sequence continues at coordinate 43,502 of NZ_JAUEDK010000013.1, read as the reverse complement.
TGAACACTATTTTTCTCGTCGCGGCAGGGGGCAATATCAGCCCCACTACGCCGGCGCTGCGCGTGATGCTGGTGGTGACGATGAACGGCACGCCGGGCGTGCTGTTCGACGGCGTGATGACCAATGTGGAGGTGCAGACCGGACAGAACGGCGCCCCGGGCAGCATCACCGTCACCGGGGAGGACCTGACCAAGGTGATGGACATGTCCGACTTCAGCGGGCTGCCCTATCCGGCCATGCCGGTGCCGGCACGCGTGGCGCTGATCTGCGCCAAGTACGCCGCCTTCGGCATTATCCCCCTGCCGATTCCGCCGATCTTCCTGGATGTGCCGGTTCCGATCGAGCGCATCCCGAGTCACCAGGGTACCGATCTGCACTATCTGCAGCAGTTGGCGCAGGAGGCCGGCTATGTGTTTTACATCGAACCCGGTCCGGCACCCGGCACCAACATTGCCTATTTCGGACCGGAAATCAAGGCGGGCGTGCCGCAGCCGGCACTCAACATCGACATGGATGCGCATACCAATGTGGAGTCGCTGAACTTCAGTTTCGACCCCACCAAGGGGGTGTTGCCCGTCGTGTATATCCAGAACCCGGCGACGCGGGTGCCAATCCCGATCCCGATTCCGAATCTCAACCCGTTGCAGCCGCCGCTGGGCGTGCTGTCGACCCCGCTGGCCAATGTCAAGCTGATGAAGGACACGGCCAAGCTCAACCCGGTCCAGGCCATCGGCCAAGGGGTCGCGGAGGCGGCACGCTCGCAGGACTCGGTCAGCGCCAGCGGCAGCCTCGACGTGCTGCGCTATGGCCGGCTGCTCAAGGCGCGCCAGCTAGTCGGGGTGCGTGGCGCGGGCCAGGCCTATGACGGCTTGTACTACGTGAAGAGCGTGACCAGTACGCTCAAGCGCGGCGAATTCAAACAGCGCTTCAACCTTACCCGCAACGGCCTGATCTCTATTGTTCCGAGGGTGGTGCCATGAACGAGTCAGGAAAATTCTTCGGCAAGTACCGCGGCTCGGTGCTCAACAACCTCGACCCGATGCAGATGGGGCGCTTGCAGGTGCAGGTGCCGGACGTGAGTTCGCTTGCGCCCGGTTCCTGGGCGATGCCCTGCGTGCCGATCGCCGGGATACAGAACGGCATGGTGGCGCTGCCCCTCATCGGCTCCGGCGTGTGGGTGGAGTTCGAGCAAGGCGACCCCGATTATCCGATCTGGGTCGGCTGCTTCTGGGGCACGGCGGCAGAGCTACCCGCTCTGTCGCAACAGACGCCGCCGCCGCTGTCGGCCATCACCTTCCAGACGCCGTTGCAGAACGGCCTGACGGTTTCCGATCTGGCCGGGCCGACCGGCGGGATCATGCTGAAAAGCACCACCGGTGCCTCGATCATCGTCAATGACACCGGCATTTACATCCAGAACGGCAAGGGCGCCAGCATCGTGATGGTCGGGCCGAATGTCACGGTGAACGACGGCGCCCTGGTTGTCGTGTAGAGGAGGGACAGAGCATGCCAGGGCCTCTGTTGCATGTCGGCGCCACCGTCCTGTGCGCGCATGGTGGTAGCGCGATGCCGACTGCGCCCAATCCGCGGGTGATGGTGAGCGGGCAGCCCACCGTCACGATGGCCGCGCCTTACACGGTGGCGGGCTGCGCCTTCAACGTCAGCGGCGCACCGTCGCCCTGCGTCACCGGGCAATGGATCGTGGCGGCGAGCCGGGTCACCTCCAACGGCCAGCCCTTGGTGCTGATGGACAGCCAGGCCATCTGCGCGCCGAACGGCACGCCGTTGTTGCCGGTGGCAGCGCAGACACGGGTTATCGCCAGCTGAGGACATCATGAACCTAAGCTACCCCTACAGCATCGACGGACGCGGACGCACCGCAGAGTGTTCAGAGGAAGTCTGGGTGCGCGGCCTGATCGAACAGGTGCTTTTCACCTCGCCGGGTGAGCGGGTAATGCGGCCGGATTTCGGCAGCGGCGTGATGCAGCTCGTGTTCGCTCCCAACAGTCCCGAGCTGGCCGCCGCCACCCAGATGCTGGTGCAGGGGGCGCTGCAGCAATGGCTGGGCGACATCGTCGTCGTCGAAGATGTGGCTGTGGAAGCCGTGGATTCCACGCTGCGCGTGACCGTGCAATACCTCATCCGCCGCAGCCAGGTGAGGCAGCAGCAGACCTTCGAGCGAGGAGGAATCGGCTCATGACGCGCTATACCTGCTGCGACGAACTGCGGCGCAATGCGGTCGATGAACACCCGACGCTCAACGGCATCGATTACCTCGAAGTACTCGACGGCGATGCGCCGGCTGGCAGCCCTCGCCAGCGCACCTTGCTATTGCGCTGTCTGAAGCCGGCGCCTGCCCTGACCTTGGACAATGTCCGGTTGACCGGTGGCGAGCGGGTACGCGACGTGCACATCGAATGGATCGCCGTTGCCGCCAGCCCGCCGGTGGCCCCTTTCACCACGGCCGCCGAGCAGACCTTCTTCAAGGGTTTGCCCTCGGCGGATCACGTGCTGTTGGTGCGTACCGATTCGAATGGCGACTACTCGCCGTATCAATTGGGTCTGCAACGTTCGAAGACCGATACCCGAGCCCCGTCCGGATTCGATCCGCGGCTGGCGGGGGTAACGTTTTCGTTCAAGGTCGAATGTCCGAGCGACTTCGATTGCCGGCCCTGCCATACCTGCATGGAATCTGCCATCCCGGTGCCGGATATCAACTATCTGGCCAAGGACTACGCCAGTTTTCGTCGCCTGATGTTGGACCGCATGACCCAGCTGCTGCCGGCTTGGCGGGCTGGTACGCCGGCCGATCTCGGTGTCACGCTGGTGGAATTGCTGGCCTACGCTGGCGATCAGCTTAGCTATTGGCAGGACGCCGTCGCCACCGAGGCCTATTTGGAGACGGCGCGGCGGCGCACCTCCTTGCGCCGTCATGCCTTGCTGGTCGACTACGCACTGCATGAAGGCAGCAACGCCCGAACCTGGGTGCAGCTGGTGCTGGAGGAAGGTGTTCCGAATGCCACCGTCCAGCTTACTGGACTGAGCTTCCTGTCGCGCGTGCCACGGCTGCCCGCGCGCATCGCTGCCGACCCGCTCTCGCGCGATAATCGTGACGCTTTCGCCGCCCAGCCGACGGTGTTCGAGCCGCTGCATCCGCAGGGCGAGTTGCAACTCGATGCCTCGACCACGGTGACGCTCTATGCCACTCACCACGAGATGCATTTCTACACCTGGGGCGACCGTCGCTGCTGCCTGCCCAAGGGCGCGATGTCGGCCACATTGAGAGGGCACCTCGATACGCTGCAGGTGGGGGATGTGCTGATCTTCGAAGAAGTGAAGGGGCCGTTTACCGGCGTGGCCAGCGATGCCGACCCCGCGCATCGTCATGCGGTGCGGCTGACGGCCATTCGTCTTATGGATGACGCCAATCCACTGGTCGACCCCCTCAATGACGCGCCGATCACCGAGATCGAGTGGGCCAGCGCCGACGCGCTGCCCTTCGCGTTGTGCATCTCCGCACGAACCGATGACGAACATGGCGCGCGCTTCATCGACGACGTCAGCGTGGTGCGCGGCAACATCATACTGGCCGACCACGGCCTGACCGTACTCGGTGAGTCGCTCGGCGCTGTGCCCGGCGCACGCCTGCGGTTCCCGGTCGTGCAAAGCGCCGATCACTGCCTGCCGCCCACGGCCGAGCCCCTGCCGGTGCGTTACCGCCCGGGGCTGGCAAAGTATCCGTTGACCCATGCCGCGACCATTCAAAAGTTCCTCGTCGTCCCCGGCCGCAGGATGCGCATACGTCAGGTCTTTGACCCCAACGCGCCGGCGACGCAGGCCTTCAAATGGGATAACGCCGACGTGCTACCGGTCGTTCGGCTCACCAGTACCAGCGAGTTCGGCGGCAAACCTGTACAGGAATCGTGGGGGGCGCAGCGAGATCTTCTCAATAGCACGGAGGAGGACCTCCACTTCGTGGTGGAAAGCGAGCACGACGGCTCTGCCTCTCTGCGCTTCGGTGATGGCCAACACGGCCGCCGGCCCGAAAGCGGTATGAGTTTCGTTGTCGACTACCGGATCGGGCAGGGGGTGGCCGGCAATATCGGCGCCGACGCGCTCGCGCATGTGGTGACCGATGACGTACGGCTTGCCGCAGTGCGCAACCCCCTTCCCGCGCGCGGTGGCAGCGAGGCGGAGGGCGCGGAGCGGATTCGTCGCCGGGCGCCGCAGGCTTTCCGCATCCAGGAACGCGCCGTGACGCCAGACGACTACGCTGCCGTCACCGAACGCTTCGACGATGTGCAGCGTGCAGCCGCCACCCAGCGCTGGACCGGCAGTTGGCACACCCTATTCATCACGATCGACCGCGAAGGCGGCGAAGCGATGGACGATCACTACCGCGCAGAGCTCGATGACTTCGTCGAGCCCTATCGCATGGCCGGCCACGACGTCGCCTTCAACGACCCGATCTATGTGCCGCTGGAGCTAGAAATGACGGTATGCGTGACATCGGATCATTTCCGTAGCGACGTCCAAGAGGCATTGCTGCAGGTATTGGGCAAACGGGATTTGCCTGACGGCCGGCGCGGCTTGTTCCATCCGGATGAGCTCACCTTCGGCCAAGCGGTGTACCTGAGCACGATCTATGCCGCTGCGCGTAGCGTGCCGGGGGTGGAGACGGTCGAGATCACCCGTTTTGGGCGGCAGGGTCAAACCGACGACCTGCGCGCGCTGCACGAGGGCGTGATGAGGTTGGGGCGACTGGAAATAGCCCGGCTCGACAATGACGTCAATTTCCCGGAGCGGGGCGTGTTGCGGCTCCATCTCCACGGCGGCAAGTAATCCACAGGTGACGGCATGGACGAGAACGACGATTGCGGCTGTTGTGCCGGCCTGGAAGCGGAGACGCCGAAGCGACTCGACAACCGGCCCGGTCTGCCCTCGATTGCCTATCGCGTCGGGCGCCACGGCGATTTCCGCGCCTCCCTGCTGGCGCGGCTGTCCTCGACCGACTTCCCGGCGCTCGCGCGGCTCACCGCCCGTGCTGACGATGACTTCACGATCGCGCTGTGCGATGCCGCGGCCACCTTACTGGACGTGCTGAGCTTCTACCAGGAGCGTATCGCCAACGAAAACTTCCTGCGCACCGCGAGCGAGCGCCGCTCGATTCTCGAACTGGCGCGCTTGGTCGGCTACCAGCTCGCACCCGGGGTGGCCGCCTCGACCTGGCTGGCGTTTTCCTTGCAGGAGGCGCCCGGCCTGCCGGGGCAAGCGCTGGCTCCCGTGCCGGTGCCGACGGGCACGCGGGTGCAGAGCGTACCTGGGCCCAATGAACAACCCCAGACCTTCGAAACGGTGGAGACGATTGAGGCGCGTGCGACCTGGAACGCCATGCCGATGCAAACCACCATCGCCTGGCAGCCGCAACGCGACGACACCGACCTCTATCTTTCCGGCGTGTCGACCGGCCTAGTGCCGGGCGACGCGCTGCTCATCGTCGGGCAGGAGCGCGCGGTGGCCCTTCGCTCCGAACGATGGGATGTCCGGATCGTGGCGAAGGTCGAGCCCGACATCGCGCAAGGCATCACCCGCGTCAGCTGGCACGAAGGCCTCGGCAGCACTTCGACCCTCCCGGCACAGGACTCGCCGCGGGTCTACGTGCTGCGCCAACGCGCAGCGGTGTTCGGCTACAACGCCCCCGATCCGCGCCTGATGGGGCGTAGAGGAACCGCGCTGTCCACCTTGGTGAACGACATCAATGCCGGCGCAGGTATGAAATGGAAGAATTACAAAATCGGCGGGAAATCAATTGATCTTGATGCCGCCTACCCCAAGATCACGGCCAACAGCTGGGTGGTGCTGGTATCGCACGGGGCAGACGGCAGCACTTCACTGCCTGGTGACGTGGAACTCTTTCGCGTTAACGCGGTATCGGTGCTGTCGCGAACTGACTTCGGGCTCAGCGGAAAGGTTACCCGTATCACACTGGACGGCGACATCCCGACGAGCGGCACCATTCAGGGCACTTTGGTGTTGGCGCAGGGCGAAGAGCTGGCCGTCGCGGCACGTCCACTGAAGTATCCGGTGTTCGGCCAGCAGCTCACCTTCGGAAGCCTGCAAAAGGCACTGGCTCCTGAACAAGCGCTGGCGCTGAGCGGCAAGTTGCAACGCATCGGCATTGCCGCCCAGGGACTGACCTTGACGCTGGATGGCGGCGGTTCCCCTGTGCCCCTAATGCCGTATGACTCGCTGCAAATGATTGCGGTACCGCTCAAGCGGGATGGCCTTACGACCGTTCAACTGTCACCGGAGGAACTCGGTGCGTCAGTCGGAAAGGCTGAACTGCTCCGCCTGAGCTTGCGTGATCGTGACGGTGCGATCGGCATACTTGATGTGACGGGTGACCAAATCTTCCTGCAGCCGGCGTTGGAGAAGGACAAGACCCTGGCGGAAATCGTCTTCATCGACGAGAAGGTCGGTGCGGTCGAGCACGGCCGCGATGGCACCACGCTGCATCTGAAAACCGCCACGCAGCATGTTTATGATCGCCAGAGCGTGCGGGTCAACGCCAATGTAGCTCCGGCGACCCATGGTGAGACGGTCAACGAAATCCTCGGTAGTAGCACAGCCGGCAAGCCGGACCAGCAATTCATGTTGCGGCAGTCACCCGTCACTCATGTGAGCGCCAGTACAGCTAGCGGACGCCTGTCGTCGCTGGCTCTTCGCGTCAACGACTTGCTATGGCAAGAGGTACCCTCACTGTATGAGCAGGGGCCAAACGATCGCGTCTTCACCACGGCGATCGACGACAATGGCCATACCACGGTGACCTTCGGCGACGGCATAGAAGGCGCCCGTCCGCCCAGTGGGCAGGACAATATCCGCGCCCGTTACCGCAAAGGCATCGGCGCCGGCGGCAACGTCTCCGCCGGCAAGCTGGGCAATCTGCTCACGCGCCCGCTCGGCATCAGCGGCGTGACCAACCCGGAACCTGCCCGCGGCGGTCAGGATGCGGAAACCATGGACACCGCGCGTGCGAACGCGCCGCTCACGGTTCTCACGCTGGATCGTGCTGTTTCCGTGCAGGACTACGAGGATTTCTCCCGAAGCTTCGCCGGCATCGCCAAGGCACATGCCACCTGGATCGCGGCTGGGCCGGGACGCGGCGTGTTCGTGACGGTGGCGGGTACGGCGGGTGAGGCGGTCGATGAGTCCAGTGCCGGCAATCTGCTGGCAGCGCTGAGACGCTATGGCGACGCCTTGCTCCCCCTGCGTCTGGCCAATTATCGGCAAGCGACGTTCCGCCTGCGTGCCGCCGTCAAAGTGGCTCCCGACGCCGAAACCGACATGGTGCTGAAGCGTGCCGAGGAGGCGTTGCGCAGCGCCTTTGGCTTCGCCGCGCGGCATTTCGGGCAACAGGTGTCGGTCGATGAAGTGGTGGCCGTCCTGCACGGCGTGGCCAGCGTGCAGGCCGTGAATGTGATTGAACTGTATCGGCCCGATCAGGGCGTCACGCCCCGTCTGGATCCGCGTCTGTTCGCACGGCTGCCTGAAACCTCTCTCACCGCACTGCCGCAGGCCGCGGAACTGCTGACGCTCGACGCCGGCCCACTCATCCTGGAGGTCATGCCGTGAGCTTCGATGCCGAGACGCTCTATCGCCTGCTACCCGCGATTCATCGGATCCGCGATGAGGAGCTGGGTGGACCGTTGCGTGCGCTGATCGCCGTCATTGCCGAACAATTGGCGGTGATGGAAGAGAACATCGAACAGTTGTATGACGATCAGTTCATCGAAACCTGCGCCGACTGGGTCGTGCCCTACATCGGCGATCTCATTGGCTACCGGCCCCTTTACGGCGAGGTGCTGGGGGTTGGCAGCCCGCGGGCAGAAGTGGCCCATACCATCGCGCTGCGTCGGCGCAAGGGCACTGCCGCCGTGCTGGAGCAGCTGGCGCGTGATGTGACCGGTTGGAACGCCCGCGCCGTGGAGTTCTTCCAAACGCTCGCCACTACGCAATACATGAACCATGTCCGGCCACGCAATCACTACGCTCCTGACTTGCGCCAGTGGGAGCCGCTGGAGCGCATCGGCAGCGCTTTCGACACTGTGGCGCATACCGTGGATGTGCGCCGGATAAGCAGCAGACGGGGGCGCCATAACATTCCCAACGTCGGACTCTTCCTCTGGCCGGTCGATGCGTATCCATCCACTCGTTCGCCAGCCGTGCAGGCGGATCCGGTGGATGCCAGGCGTTGGCGCGTGAGCCCGCTCAACCATGACATGCCGCTCTATAACCGCCCCGAGTCCGAGGAGCGGATTACCCACATTGCCGAGCCGTTCAATGTGCCGATGCCCTTGTCACGGAGAGTGCTGGACCAAGACATAGACACCAAACTCCCCGCTCTGCCGACCTACTACGGCCAGGACCTCAGTCTCGCGGTGTACATCAACGGTGACCCCACACCGGTGCCGGTTACCGGCGTGTGTGTGTGCAATCTGGGCGACGACGGCGCAACCTGGGCACATCTGCCCGATAGCAAGATTGCCATCGACCCGGTGTTGGGCCGCATTGCGTTGCCGGCCGCACCCGCAGCGCCGATCACACGGCTGGAAGTGTCATATCACTATGGCTTCAGCGCACAGATGGGCGGAGGAGAGTACGAGCGCACGGCGAGCTTTGGAGCAAAGCCCAATCAGACGGTCCTGCACGTGCCCGACGACCACGCCACCATTCAGGCGGCACTCGACCAGTTGAACGGCGACGGTGTGGTGGTTGTGACGGACAACGGCCGTTATGAGGAGACGCTGACCGTTCATGTCAAGGCGGGCGGTTACATCGAGCTGCGCAGCGAAAACGAGCGACGGGCGTCACTGGTATTGACCGGCGGATTCACCGTCAAGGGGGATGTCGATAGCGAATTCGCGCTCAACGGACTACTCGTTAGCGGCCACAATCTGCACGTACCAGCGACGACTGATAACCACTTGGCACGCTTGAGCATCGTCCATACGACACTGGTGCCCGGCTGGTCGCTGAATCCGAACGGCGAACCTGCGCATCCAGGTGAACCAAGCGTGATCGTGGACATTGCGGACACGCACTTGACGCTTACGCGCTCCATAGTCGGCGGTTTGCGCACGCATCCGGACGGCAATGTATCGGCCTTTGATTCCGTCATCGACGCGACAGTCATCAACGGGGTGGCATTCGCCGCGCCGGATGGCAGGTCGGCGGGGGCCCGCCTTTCTCTGATGGGCTGCACGGCCATCGGCAAACTGCATGCCGTCTCCATGCCGTTGATCTCAAACAGCCTGGTGTTGGCCGAGCTCGAAGCGGGCGATGGGTGGACCGCGCCGGTTCTCGCAGAACAGAAGCAGACCGGATGCGTGCGCTTCTCCTGGCTTCCTACCGGTTCACGCGTGCCACAATGCTACCACTGCCTGCCGCAGAACAACGGCTACCCTGCGCCACGCATGATGTCATTGCGCTACGGGACCCCCATCTATTGCCGACTGTCGGAAGCGACCGACGCAACCATTCGGCGTGGCGCCGAGGACGAGGACGAGATGGGCGCATTTCATCATCTTCACGCAACCGCACGAGAAACCAATGTGCGCCTGCGCCTGGCCGAGTATTTGCGTGCGGGGCTGGAATCCGGCGTTTTCTTCGAGATCTGACAAGGGGCGCACCATGAGTTTCGATTGCAGTCGATTTACCTTCAACTCCTGGAATGACTTTCTGGGTGTCGTCATGCAGCAGGGGCGGGTGCAGTTGGATGCCGACTGGAACGAGTTCGTCTCCCAACTGATCCGCCGCATCCAGGCCGGCACTCTGGACACCTTCGAGCAGACCGTGGTGCCCCGCGTCACGCCCGATGGTTTTCGCATCGATTTCAATGATGGAGAGCTCACCATTGGTGTGGGGCGCATCTATGTTGATGGCATTCTTGCCGAGAACCATGGTGCAGCCCCCAAGAAGTGGGACCCGCGGCTTGCCGAGCAGACGGGCCGTGACGCAATCAACTACACGCAGCAACCTTACTACTACCCTAAGCCCCTGTCCCTGCCTGAAGGTGAGCCGTTCCTCGTATATCTGGACGTCTGGCAACGCGAGGTCACCTATCTGCAGCACCCCGAGCTGGTCGAAAAGGCGGTCGGCGTCGACACCACCGCACGGCTTCAGACGGTGTGGCAGGTCAAGGTGCTGTCCAAAATTGGATCCGCGCTATGCGATACGCCGGATAAGGATGTGCCTCGCTGGAGCGATGTGATTCGTCCGTCCGCGGCCCGCTTGACCACTTCTACTGGCAGTGTCGCGGCCTCGCCGAACCCCTGCCTGATTCCCCCCAGCGGTGGTTACAAAGGTTTGGAAAATCAGCTTTACCGGGTCGAGATTCATGATGACGGTGTAATGGGTAAGGCCACCTTCAAGTGGTCGCGCGATAACGGCACGGTGCAGAGCCTGATCAGCCAGATCAACGCGGCACGCAACCGAATCGTCGTCGACACCGTCGGCCGCGATGCGCTATTGCGCTTCTCGGATGGCGATTGGGTGGAGATCACCGATGATGTGCGCGAGCTGCATGGCGAGCCCGGCGAGATGCGGCGGATCAAGCTCGGTGGTGGCGTCGATGATGCTACACGCACAATTGTGCTTGATACGGCGCTACCGCTTGGCGCCTTTCCGACCGGAGCGCAGGACGAAACGAACCCCGCACGTCACACGCGTATCCGCCGCTGGGATCAGTCAGGCCAGGTACTGCGCGCCGACGGCACGGTGTTCTGTGACCTCGACGCTGCCGGGAGCACCGGCCTCATCCCGGTTCCGCCAATGGGCACCACGCTGTGCCTCGAAGACGGCATCCAGGTGCAGTTTGACCTCGTCGGCGACCCCGACGATAGCGGTGGCAGTTTCCACGTCGGCGACCGCTGGTCCTTCGCGGCGCGCACGGCGGATGCTTGGATCGAACCGCTCGACCACGCGCCGCCGCTGGGTACGCATCATCACTACGCTCGTTTGGCGGTGGTGAACTCTCCCGAGTCAGTGAGTGACTGCCGGGTATTTTGGCCACCCGAGCCCACCGCAGGCGAAGGCTGCTCCTGCGATGTCTGTGTCACGGTAGGGGGGCACAACGATGACACGACCACCATTCAGGACGCCATCGGCAAGCTCGCCGGGAAGGGCGGAGTGATCTGCCTTGGTGCCGGCATCTATCGCCTCAGCGGACCATTGCGCATCAATGGTGCTGGCTCCCTGCGCATTCGTGGCAAGGGATGGCGCACGGTGCTTGTCTCCACCGGTCCGGTTATAGCTATACAGGACAGCTTGGGCGTGGTTCTCGAAGACTTTGCGGTCGTGGGTGCGGGAGCGGCCACCGGTGGTGAGACTTCCGTTGCCGGCGGCGCGAATCAGGATCTGGTTACCGCCAGCAACACGGTGGGGCTTGAACTGGATCATCTTTATCTCCTGGCACTCTCCTCAGGAGTCGGCCGTGCCGCTGTCAAGCTCGACGGCTACGCGCTGGACACGCGGGTGCATGAATGTGCCATCGTAGCCGACGTCGGCATCACGGGGGGCATGGCTAACCCAGAGGTCTCGAGCAAAGAGGGACTACTCACCGCGAGCCTGTCCATCTCCGACAACCTGCTAGTGTGCAACCGTGTAGGGCTGCAAATGGGCAAGGGGTCTTTTCATTACGGAGATAACACCCTCTCCCGCAACCTTGTCTTGGGATCACGAGAATCAGGCTTCGTCGCGCAGGGTGGGGCATTGCTGGGTTCGTCTTTCCGCATTGATGCCAACAGCCTGTACGTCGCCGGCAATGGCATCGTCGCCGGGGTCGACGGTTTGCGCATTACCGACAATGAGATACGCAGTAGCAGGGCGCGCGAAATCAGTAATGGCATCGGGAGCAGTAACGGCATAGTGCTGGCGGCCGGACTAGATCCATCTGGTATTGAGCATGTCTGGATTACCAGCAATCGACTTGCCGAGTTTCCGGGCAACGGCATTGAGGTGCAGGTACCAGTTGGCTCGGCCATCATCAAACAAAATGTCGTGGAGCACACATATGGCGGCATCGTGTTCGTCAAGGCTGGCGCGAGCAGCCACTTATCCATCGAAAACAACCAGCTGCTGAACATCGCCGAGGGCTACGATCCCCAGGGCGGATCGGTGGTTGGCATCCAGGTCCTGGCCGCGCGCGAGGTGGACATCGTTGGCAATATCGTGAACAACTTTGCCGGAGATGCGTGGGTGGCGAGCGACCGTGTCGCCATTCGGGTGGCCGCTAGCGGCGATGTCCGCATTTCGGGTAACCGCCTGAGCGAACTGGGGCCGAGGAAGCCGAGACAAGAGCACCTAGGATATGTCGCAGGCATTGAACTTCAACCGCCGTACACCCGTGCGGTGCTCAGCGAGAACTTCATCTCCCGTAGCACAGCGGACAACCTGGTGCCATCGCAATGGCATGCGATCCGGATCATGCCACCCTCCCGGGAGAACTTCCTGTTCGCGGCTGGCGCGACTATATTCCCCATGGACAATGGGTTCTACTTGTTAACAGGCTCGCGGCTGCAAACGCTGTCCGCTGCACCGCCGGAGAGCCTTTCCATTCGTGGCAATCAAGGTACAGCCCGCGAGATAACATTGCCGCTCGTGGTCGCAATGGGTGTCGCAAGCTGTATCTTTTCCGACAATTATTTCGAAGCCACAACCGCCGAAAAAGATTTAGATGGAAATGCTGTCGCAATGGTGATGCTGAGCGCCGCTACCGTCATCGCATCGAATAACCAGCTGCTCTGGAGAAACAGCGAGCGAGGAGGGGCCCTCAATATCTTTGAGAGTAATTTCTACACCGTTGTCGGCAACATCACTATGGGTAATATCTTTATTATTCTTAACAAGAAGAGCCAACTACTGGACGGCCCCTGGAAGTTACTCAACGTTATCGTATCATGAATTGGGAGCTTCTTATATGCCTATTACCGTCATAAGCAACGAAAAGACCGTCAAAGAAGTGATCACCAAACTATACGGCGAGCTATCAGCCACGCAGCTGGACTCAATCATGGCCGCTACGTTGGCGGCCAATCCTCATCTGAGCGAATCGGCTACGTTGACGCCCGGCATGGTGGTCATCGTGCCGTCGCAAGCGGCCGTCGCTACGCCTGCGGGGGCTGGCAACATCGTGTCGGGCGACGCGGTGGGGGCAATCTGCGCTGCGCTGTCTGACTATGGCAAGAAACTGAGCCAAAAAATTGTGAACCGCCAGAGAGAACTTAACGACACCGCCAATATTCTCAATAACGCCGACTTTCAAAAAGTGGTTGGTCCAAAATTGCCAGAAGGTTTCATAGAAGGTGTCATAAATGCAACAGAGTCTGAACAAGCCAAATTCAAGCAGATGAGCCATTTCATTGAAAGTGATCTCAAAACTCTCAACAGCGACCTAGAGAAATTGTCTGGCAAACTGTTTTAATAATCGCTCATTCACTTCTCAGAGGCGAAGCAAAGTTCTGCAACAACGTCTCTTGAAAGTAGTAATTTTTCATTGTCCTGCTTTAATCGTTAGTAACGATGTAATTGCTTTTGTGGGTTCTGTCGCAGTAAGGGCTGCGGTAAGATGACAGCCCAACCAACACACTCAAATGGCATGAAGAAGACGCCCGTACCGGCATGGCGAAAAGCACTCAAGCGCCTGCATTTCCCGATCGATGTCATCTTGCTATGCGTGCGCTGGTATCTGGCTTACTCCCTCAGTCTGCGTAACCTGGAAGAAATGATGGCCGAGCGTGGGGTTGCCGTTGATCACGCTACCGTGCACCGCTGGGTGATCAAGCTGGTGCCTGTCCTGGAAAAAGCTTTCGCCGCCGGAAACGGCCTGTTGGCCCCAGCTGGCGTGTCGATGAGACCTATATCAAGATCAAGGGTCGCTGGAAATATCTGTACCGGGCTGTCGACAAAGACGGCAAGACTGTTGATTTTCTATTGTGCGCTCATCGTGATAAGGCTGCGGCGAAGCGATTCTTCGAGAAAGCCATCACTCAGAATGTCGAACCGGAGAAGATCACGATCGACAAGAGCGGTGCCAATCTTGCCGCGATAGATGCCATCAATGCCGAGCGGGGAAAACTCATCCTGGTTCGGCAGATCAAGTATCTGAACAATGTTATCGAGCAGGATCATCGTACCGTCAAACGGCGAACGCGCCCGATGCTGGGATTCAAGAATTTCTGGATGGCGCGGCGGATTCTGATCGGCATTGAGATAATGCATGCCATTCGGAAAGGCCAACTTGAACGGGAGTCGGCAGGCTTAACGCCTGCCGAGCAGTTCTATGGGCTAGCGGCTTGAGCGCAACCCTGCGGCACCGCTAGACTTGCTCTCCACTTCTTATCGCGACAGAACCTATGAGATTAGTCTGTGAGACAGGGCGGGCTTTCGTGCCGTACTAAGTGTTCCCGTACTTTTCGTGCTGAATTTGGCGGTTTCATCGTTTAGCGCTCAACTGTGCGACTTAGCCCCGCCTGACGACGGCGTCTGGATCGGCCAACTGCATTACGCGAAGTCACCCAGATCGATGACCGTGAGATAGGTGGGTGAGTTAGCCCATCCTCACCCACCGCCTTCTCTGCGGCCGGCACTCAACAAGTTGACAGTACCCCAGGAGAGTTGTGACGGGCGCTGCGGGGCCGGTCAGGATTTCGGAACCAGGCTACCGAAGAGCTGGAAGTCGTAGACCTCAAATGGATTGTCGTAGCCGTTATGGTTCAACAGTAGCCGCAGCCTGACGTAGCGGGCGGTAACGGGGGGGAACGTGAACATCTGATAGGGCTGGTCGAAGACTTTCACGTTTCGCACAGAGTAGGTGCCGACCCGGGTAAACGGGCCGACTGGCGAATCCAGCGCGGCGGACAACTCAAAGTCTTTCAAGTTGCTCATGTCCGCCTGGGGCACCAGGACAGCAATGGTGTCGAACGTGGCGGCGTGCTGGCCCTGGAAGGCAAAGACCGCCTCTTCAGGCTGATGGCCACCGAGCACGACCATCTTTTGGCGGCCCAGGATGACCTGGCGCCAGTCGTCGCTGGTGGCTGAGACGACCGAGCCGCCATTTTCCGGTGAGAGCAGGTTGATTCTTCCTGCCGCCGGGACGGCGGACGGTTTTGCGAATTCCGGCGACGGGATGCTCGCCGCATGGCTGGTCGCTCCGATCGGTTGAGTTCGCCTCTCGAACAAGCCGGCCTGCTGCAGTGCCACCAGCAGGCCGGTGACGGCGGTGACAACGCCCGCAACGGCGGTCAGGATGCCTGGCAGTGTTTGCCAGAATCCCTTATTTTTCGGTTCCTCCGTCATGGCACGCACTCCTTCCGTTGCCGCTGAAATGCTTAGGAGGTTTCCCTCTATTGGTCGCTCCGAACGACCGCAAGATTCTGGCCGCTACCACGACATGCGATACGGCATTCTTATAAGCGTTCCCCGAGATGATCCTCGGATCCCGCAACCACAGAGCGCATAACTTTGCCGATGTCATTATGTCACGCTTTGGTGCCAATATTGTCGCGAATCTGAGAACCCTGAGTGACCTACTGCTAAGCTTCGCTGCGTTTGGCTCGGTCTAAGCCCGGTTGACCCGATCCTTTCTGGCCCCCATCAGTGCTCGGCTTTGTTAATGAAATCAAATTTATTGCTCAATAATGAGCAGATGTCGGGGAAAATTGCACCACGAGGAGTGCAATTTTTTCCAAGATTTTCTGGTTATCTAGCTTTATTCTGCTTTTATGCAACAAAGCCTAGTGGTTCTAAATGTGATCTCCAACGAACTTGAAAAAGAACCAGGTGCGCTTGATCTTATTGGTCGTGTCCTTGCTGTAGACAACGATGGCACCGTCTTCTTTATTGGCGTTGGGATGGAGATGGGTTTCGTGAATGCCCTTGCCATTGGGGCCGCCGTCATCGAAGATCATGCCGTAGACGGCAACGAACTCTGCCTGATTAAGGGCAGACTCGAGCTGAGATTGGATGCGTGTGTCACTGACTGAGGCAAACATGGCATCGGTCAGCCCGAGTCCTGCGTAGCTGAGCGTAGCATTGGGAAAGACACCATACGTCGGCGCACCGAAGGGCTGGTCGGGATTGGACCCGGTTGGATCCAGATCCTCATTGCCGACGTAGACTTCGATCGGCGTGCCATCACTGGATCGTATGTTCACGTCGACTTGATAACGAACACCCACGTGGACATCCACATAGAACTGTAAGTGTTCCCCACTCCTGCCCACGATCTCATGCTCGGTTTGGGTTTCAATCGTGCCGACGACCGCCCCGAAGCTTTGCGGCGCGGTTGCCGGGTGAAAGTGGTGAGGATTGGTGTGGTTATGATCATGATAATAGTGTGACATGGCCTGCTCCTCTGGGGCGTGGTACTTAGTTAAAGACGTGGGTAAGTGCGTAGCATCTCACGGGCAGCCGCTTCGGTGATGTTGGGGGGGAGCGAGTAAATCGGTCTTATTCAGCAAGTCACAAAGCGCTGCGTTCTGGAAGGCGATCGTGCAGCCTCCGCGCTTTTCCTGCGAAATCATTCGGCTGATGTCGCCGACGCAGACCCAGTTGTCCTTGTAGGAGATCGCCCATTTCGCATGATCACGGGTCTCCGGCCAGGCCCACGGCAAGCCGATCTCCCGCAAGGTGATGTACTTGATATCGAAGGTCTTATGGATACCGTCTGAATCGAGCATGGGGGGAATCTGACTCTTGCCTCGAATCCAGGTGTCGACATTGATGTCCTCGCCCAGTTTCGGGCCAACCAGGTCGTTCCAGAAGTCCTTACCCCAATCGCGATTCTTGGCGATCACTTCAAAGGCCGTGCCACCGCGCGACGTCAACGACAGCGTACTGGCTTCGCCGGGGTCATTCGGATCGATTGTCTGCGTTAACAACCTCAGAGGATCGTCGGCTGCCAGACCTTCAGGGAGCCGTGGCTCGTACACCTGGGGTTGTTGATGGGTCAGCATCTGGGCGGCCAGCGCACGAGTAGCGGCGAGATCCAGGGCTAGACACAGGAAGGTTTGGCCATAAAGCGGCGTCGGCATGGCCGTTGTCCCGGGATCGACGTACTTGGGCCATGAATGCAGCAACCACAGGGCGGAATCGGTGGCGAGGTCGAAGGCGATCACGCCCTTGGTATGCCCAAGTTCACTGTCATCGGTGCCCGCTGCGCTCGCGGGCTTTTCGTCGTTGTAAAAGAGCCAGCCGGTGGTGGGTGATGGGGCGGAGAACAGCGCATCGAGGGTATGATGCAATGCGCCTTGCTGGCTGTTGAGCGTGTACGGTGACTTGACCACCGAGGATAACGGATCATCGTAATAGGCATACTCATAGCCGGTCGCCCCGGCAGTATTGTTGCCGCCGGACAGTTTTGGCACCTTGTAGATGAACCACCAGTCAACCGCTTGGCCAGATTCATTTAAGGGGGAGACATTCATGACTTTGCCTCCAGTTGTCTGTTAAGGAATTCGCTGCAAAAGACAATGGCCTGCAGCGCAGGTGCCCTGTTTGGTCGAAGCGGTGCAGGGGGTTGCGTAAACGGGCAGCCTCCATCGGAACCGGCCGGCTGTCATGGGCAACTGGCAAGCGTCTATGCAACATTCGCACGCTAACACTCCATAGCCTCTGGGGTTCATTGCCTAGCTAAGCGTTACAGCACTTGGGTTTTATTCCAGTTCATCAAGGACTGTGAGCTTGGTGCAAATAGTGTCAGGCAATGATCGTTGCCAAATCCCCCTTCAATAGCTGTTGCGGCACTTGGCAGAACCGGTAAGCACCGCTGTTTTGGTCCAGATCGAAAACCCACACCAGATCGAACCGTTCGCCTGGCCACTTTTGCGGTACGGTGCTCTGGTTATCCAGGATCGCGTTAGCGATGGTCGGGATGTCTTGATGCTGCCAGCAGATCAGCACCACACCATCACTGGCAACGGCAGCCTCCGCCACTGCGGCTTCCTGGCCTTTGGTGTAACGGCTATCGATCTGGGTAGCGAGTTTCTGGCTCAGCGGCGTGATCGTGTCCTCCGGTCGCTCACTCTTACTGTGCTTGGCCACCGCGGCGGCAAACAGGACGCCTGGCGTGGCTAGTTCAGCGTTTTGCAGCGAGCCGTGGCTGGGCGCAAATAGGACGGCTAGCGCACCGGCACGCTGCCAACCCTGCACGGTCAACCCTTCACCATCGGTTTCGCCGTTGTCGTTCACTCCATAGGGATCGCTGTTGTTGGTCGTCGGCTTTTCCGCGTGGCGGATGATCATGATTTTCTGGGCACGTGGGGTGGCCATAGGAATGTTCTCCTTTTGTTTTGTGTCGCTATCGCTCTTAAACCAGGATGCGGCCGGGGAATGGTCAATGTCCACGGACACCTCGCCCCCAGGCGCGCATGACACCCACCACTTCAGCGGATCTCATGCTCCAACCCTCTGTGGTAAAGCTACCAGCAGTGCCACTCCATTGGGCGTCCCCCTCAGCCGGTTACAACGTCGTAGCCTGTCCCGTCTGAATTGCCACCTACCGCTCGGGGATCTTGTCGACCCGGTTGATCGCGCGGCAAGTGATGGTTCCACGCGGTTTCTGCGGTATTGCGGATAAAGCAAAAGCGTTAAGACGCAGTCAATTTGATGCCTTTTGCAAAACCGTGCTGGCCAATTCGATGGTTTGCTTACAAATTATCGTGCGATTTGTTAGAAAAACATGCCGCGTTAAAAAAACCAACCTCAGCACCATCAACTGACCACAAATTCTTAAATTTAAATAATATTCTCGGAATGTAATTTGTCAAACATGTTCTAGATTTAGTGCAAGTCGTTCACTCGAAAATCCTCATAATCTGATAATTACGATTGGAGCTGTTTAAACGAACTATCTCTGATTGAGTATCCATGCTCTTATTTAATTGTTACGCATATCATAAACAGCAAAATAACTTTTCTTTATATAAAGATTGGAAGGTGATGCTAGTAGCAAATGCCATATCGTCAGGCATATGCAATCAAATTTTTCTGCGTAGCTCTTTAGCCAAAATTCATATTTTTCTTAATTCGTTCCTGATGCTAACAGGAGGCTAAAATGGCACTGATCCAGGTTGGACTGGTGGACAAGAATTCTGGAATAGACCCCTCTTTGTTGCAGGAAGCTGCTGCAGCGCTCAATATCCAGGTGATGCGCGACGTGCCGAAGTTCTGGAATGTCCAGGCAACCGTCAGATATCTGCCACACGCAAGGCATATACCGATCGGCGTATGGCCTGTGTTCCTCGTTGACAACCTTCCCCCTGACGAGGGGGGCTTCCATCTCAATAAGCGAAACCAGCCCTTTGCCGAGGTCGAAGCCAGCCCAGCATCGGATGGCTGGACGGTCGCGGCAAGCCATGAAATTATCGAAATGCTCGTGGATCCTTCTGGCAACCGGCTTCAATCTTCTCGATCGATTGAAATCAATGGCACTGAGATTCAGGATGGTACTGGTCAATTTGAATACCTGGTTGAAGCTTGCGACCCCTGCGAAGCGGACAATTTCGCCTATTCGATTCAGGGGATTGCAGTTTCAGATTTTATTACCCAGAATTTCTACGACCCCGTCACTACCTCCGGCGCACGTTATAGCTTCACTGGTGCGATCACCGCGCCACGCCAGATTCTACCGGGGGGGTATATCTCTTGGGTGGATCCTGTGACCAATAAATGGCAGCAGCTTCGCTATCTTGACCCTGCGGCGCCTCCCGTTATTGTCGATCTGGGGCCGGCTACTTCGCATAATCTGCGCGAATGGGTACACACGAAAAATGCCAAAGAAGAGCGACTGCAGACGCCTCAGCGGATCGCTAGATCGCCAGCCAATCAACTGCTCTTCCAGCGCTGCAAAGATCAACGCATGGCACTGAGAATGGCAGCCGAGGAACATGGGAATCTCTACAATCACAAATTACGGTGAGGGTAGCTGATGGCAAGGAAGGACATCCGCCTCGGGGATGCGGGTCTGCTCCTTCCTCGCGCTGGCAAAATTGATGTGGCACGTGATTTTGTCCGGTGCACAGGAGGGAAGGTTTGAAGCAGTTCGCTTTTCACCACAGAGTGTGGACGCATTATGGATTTTGACTACAGGATGCACTGAAATTTGACCACATGGAGAGGGTCTCCGAGACCGGCACAGGCATTTGCGGGGATTTCACATGAAGTCCCCGCAAATAGAAGCGCAATCAAGAGAAGTCACTCGATCGACACTCTGATGAGCACAACCCTGAAAATCTGACCAGCTGTCTTCCTCCTCTCAGGCGCAGATGATCGGGGTCGGCAATCAAGAGCCATATGGAGGCACCGGGGGTTAAGGATGCCTAAGGCAATGATGCTCTTGCGGAGGTGGAATGCCATGGTCACTGGGCCAGGTGGTAGCGTCCACATACCGAAAGCCTGTTCGCCCGCATCGGGCGTCGGACACGGCTCGCTGATGGCGACACATACTGGCGCTCCAACGCGAAGATCAACATCCTCACCATGTAGGATTTTGACGCCGAGCCATGCATTGCTGCCTCTGACGGCTGGCGACGAGTCTTCAGTTGACCAAGCTACCAGAGTTGCGATGCAGGCTGGCGGTACGTAAAGCGCCAGACAACTTGACAACATCATCGATAGAGAGGGCTAACCATGGCAACGATTATCGATGTATCGAGTGCCTGCGGTAACAGAGCGTCGGCGCTGGCCGCCGCTGGCGTCAGAACGGTGATTCGCTACTATTCGCGCGACACCGTTCTTTCCTCGAAACGTCTCACACACAATGAGGCAATACAACTTGTGGCCGCCGGACTACGCCTGGGCATTGTTCACGAAGGTCGTTTCGGTGATAAGGCGACGAACTTTGATCGCGCATGCGGGGTTGCTGACGCGCTATACGCACGCAGTTACGGCGCGACGACAATCGGTCAGCCTGCCGGTTCCGCGATTTACTTCGGCATTGACTTCGACGCTACGGCTGAAGATATACGCACCCGTGTCATCCCGTACTTTCAGGGCGTCTCCGACGCTTTCGGCCAACCGACCGGCGACCCCCACTATGTGATTGGCGTCTACGGCAGCGGCGCGACCTGCAAGGCAGTACTCGATGCCGGGCTCGCCCAGTGCGCGTGGCTGGCGCAGTCTACCGGCTGGGCCGACTACATGGACTTCCGCATGTCAAACCGCTGGACGCTCAGTCAGGAGATGCCGGCGACCATTGCCGGCGTCGCGTGCGATCCGAACACCACAAGCGACGGCAAAGTGATCGGCGACTTCACGCTTACGACGGGGTCGGTAGCACAGCCCCCGACAACATCGCCACTTCCGGCGCAGATGCGCGTTAATGCGCGCAGTGGATTGCGCCTTCGTTCCGGACCGGGGGTCGAATTCGAGGTCTCGAAGCTCCTGCCGTTCGGCACGTTGGTGCATCCGTTAAAATCAGTCGGCGCCTGGACTGCCATCGACCTACAGGGTGATGGCATCGCCGATGGCTTCGTCAGCAGCGCATATCTGGCGGATGTTCCGCCGTCACATACTGCCCCAGGCACAGCGGTTGCGGATGCCATCCACGTAGCAGAGTTGATCCGCCAGGGCAGTTCTGCGGAGGGACTCCAGGCAGCCCGAGAAACGGCAGCCGCCTCACTTCCGGGCTATCCGACCAACGGTTGCGCCGCGCATCTAAGTGCCTTACTGCAGCAGTCGAGCATGGACGTGCCGATGACTTGGGGCGCAGGCAAGCTTGCGCAAGTGTTGATCGATCGCGGATGGTCACAGATCACGGTCGGAAATCAGAAACCCGGCGATGTCGGGGTGTGCTTCGACAATAACCCCTCTCCGCCGGGGGCTGATCACATCTATCTGGTAGTCAGCACGTCTGGGCCGGATGAAATGATGATCGCTGACAACCAGCGAACCGAGGATGCCCCGCACATTCGCTTCGCGAGTGGCAAAGGGAAAACGCCGACTGAGTATTTTCTGCGTGCCTTCTGAAGCCCATTGCGGCAGTCCAGTCGGCATTGACAAGTGAACCGGTTGACGATGCTTTATGCATCAACTGATGGATATTTATAATCGAACGGCATCTATTTTGTAAGTTAAGGTGATTTTGTCAACAAAAACAGAATCCGACTTTTTTACCAAAGAAATTTAGTAAAAATTGCACTTAATTTAGAGTATTTTTATCGAGTCTTGTCTAGATTTGAGAAATAAGTTTTATTTATGCAACAAAAACATCATGACGCCAAAAATCTCAAACAACAAGTTACTACCGGTTTGATCATACAAACCTAAACGAATTGAAAGCATGCCTGACATCCGGCTTTCCATTTTTCTACGGATCTACTGTTTATTCATCGATGATGACGCTCAAGGTAGTGCAAACTGCGCATAGTGCAATGCCAGTCTACGGCAACTAGATAGAGGGAAGACATGCCATAGTTGGAGTCGGTTACGATGACAGAACTTGGATATTAAAATTCGCAATTCATTGAGAAAGTGGTTGTGGGAAAGGAGGATATGGTTTTATGCCTAACCAGTAATTGACCGCAAACTTAGCTGGTGACTTTTTGACCATCCTGGCTGTGAATAGCAGCACCTAGCCAGAATTAGATTAACCAAAAGGCGGCAAAGACTTCACCCTTGCCATCGGTGTTAAATATTTATACATGGAGAATACAAAATGAAGCCATTCACAATAAAACTCGTCCTAATTATGTATTTTTTTGCATCAAGTGGTTTTCTCTTTGCGCAAGACGACGAAGTTAACGATTTTCGCATCGAATTCGGCAAGGGAGATAGTGCACAGATACTGATGATCCACAACCTAACCGGTCAGTGGCGGTGTAACGATGGAGGAACATACTATATTCGGCAGGTTGATCTAGAAATCTGGTGGTATGGCAGAAGCGCAAATGGTGGGCAAGGGTTTAGCAATGTATTCCATGGATTCATTCAGAAAAGTGGGCGCATTGAAGGCCGTTGGGCCGATGTTCCAATGGGGCGCATGCAGAATTCAGGTAAGCTCGTTTTACAGATTGGAGGATCAAGAATATTGAACGCCGTTTCCAATACTGGCGGGTTTGGCGGTGGCGAGTGGACGCGATAAGACTTTAGCTCATGCCTTCTGATCAAGCTTGCATGTCTGTCTAATGTTTGAATGCACTCTTCCAATGCGCCGACATACCGCCGCCTTCCTCCTCGTCCTATCGCAATGCGTAGCCTTCTCAGGCCTCCTTGTGACTGAGACTGTATGGGCTGCATCGGAGCCTGCACTGCCTGAAAACGCATGCCCCTACCGGTTGCCTGGACGAAGGTCAGCCTGGACTGCGCAGGAACATTGGGTGTGGAAACAGGTTTGTGAAGGACGAGAAGCGGACTTGATACGCACCTACAATGGCCTCAACAATCCGCACAATGCAGGTAGGTGGCCGAATACAAGAGATCTCAGGCAGCGGTTCCTTGAGACAATTCTTCTTCACGAGCCTTATCGCAGTGCCATTCCACGTGGAGGTGTGAAAATACGTGGTGCCCGCTTTCGCGAACCGATTAACCTCGAAAACGCACACGTCACTTTCGATCTGGCACTCTTAAAATCACGCTTCGATTCCGATCTCAAACTTGCAGGATTTGAGACCGACCACTCCCTCTCTCTGGCGGGGAGCATGATCGCAGGAGAACTCAGTCTCCAAAGTGCCCACATAGAGCGTAACTTTATCACGAGTGATGCAAAGCTATCCAGTATCAAGCTTTTGTTATTAAAAATAGATGGGATTTTACTAATGGAAATGGCGTCAGTTACTGGGGATGCTGACATGAACGCCATCATTGCCAAAGATGCCCAGGTAGTGGATACCCAATTCTTCAAAGACGTCAAAATCCAGGAGGCGGAAATTGGAGGCGATTTCAATATGCAGCGATCCACGGTCATAGGAAATTTCGATCTTACGAGCTCCCAGATCGGAGATAGCCTGCTCCTCTGGCAGATCACATTACGGAAACCTGCGACACTTCACTATGTCTCAATCGGCGGAAATCTTGACCTGTCCGGCAGCGCTCATCTCAAAAATTCCGGGGAGTGCAAAGATCCAGAATGCTTGCGTAGTTCACTGAACTCCATAGACCTAACCGGTGCAAAGATTGGCCAGGCACTTCGATTCGGATCGAGAGATAGGAGGCCACCGCACTGGGATCCAGGAGCGACGCTTATCCTGAGAAACGTTGCCGCGCGCGACCTCCAGATCCAAAATGAAAATCCTGCACAGTGGAATCCCACGCGCGAACCTTTGCCTGACTACCTCGATTTGAGTGGCTTTACCTACAACCATCTCAGTGCGCTTGACGTAGATCCTAAATACACCGTTACTGAAAATCAGGATGTCTCGTGGTGGCTTGAACACTGGTTCAAACATCTCTGTAGCAAGCCATCACCTGTACCATTTACTCTCCAGCCCTACGAACAGCTAGGAGCTGTGCTCTCCAATCTTGGTCAAAAGGAGAAAGCCGATGATATATTGTACGAGGGGAAAAACTGTGAGCTTTCGGTAGCTCCGCTATCACGGAATACAATAATATGGATGGGGATGCAAAAAATTCTCATCGGTTATGGCTATCGAATCTACTACGCATGGGCCTGGATATTTATCTTCATTACCCTTGGTGTAATGGTACTCCGGTTGTCGGGAGAGGGAAAGCGCAACGGACTTCCATATGGTGTTGCATATACCATTGACACTCTCCTTCCCATCGTTCACTTGCGCGAAGCCCATTACAAAATCGATCTCAATGGCTGGGCGCGATACTATTTCTACCTTCACAAGGTCATGGGTTATGTCCTTGCCTCATTCCTCATCGCCGGGCTCTCGGGGCTGACAAAGTAAGATATTAATCCGGCAGCCAAATACCGTACAAGCGGCTTACGCTGCGTAGCGGATCTTCTCATGCCTGAAGTACGACCGAATTCTGGCCGGCTGCTTCTGCAGCGAGCGTAAATGAGATAGCACTTTCCCTTGGAGTTGGCCATCCGATCGAACCGGCGCGCCTGCGCTCATTCTGGCCTTCAGGTCACCGTTCAAGTATTCATCCGGATTCAGTTCCGGTGAGTAGCTGGGCAGGAAGAACAACTCAATCGCCTTCTTGTTCTCTTCTTCCTCGTTCAGCTCGGTATCAAGTGCGTTTGTGTAAAATTTCGGGAGCTGCGTTGCGCAACCAGCCAGGCACATGCCCACTAATGTGGCAAGAGAAAGGGTTCGAATTCGCGACAAGGGAATCATAACGACGAGCCTATTCTTGTTCTTCTGCGCGATACCATGGGCGCGATTCTTTGAGACGTATGGTAGGAGAGCAGCGCCACAATTGCGACCTAACTTTATTGGTGCGGCAGGCGTTGTCTCCTTCGGGTGTTTCTGGAGGAAGGCGAGCAGGAATGCCTACTGGGGCTTGAGCAGTACAATAATGACAAAAGTACCTACTGAGCTCGGGACAGCTCACTCCAGTTAAAGGAGGCCTTTAAGGACTTGCCTCCTGTGTTCCTTTCTGCAAGCGTCTTGAGGTCGGGGGTCGCCTTGATCTGTTCCAAGCCATATTCAGTCAAGGTACCCGCGTTATACACATTTCGCGATAGGACCGGGTTTGTCAGGGCTTGTGTGAAGGCATCCACGGCTACCATGGTGTTCAGTGTCTCGCCGAATAAGGCGCCATCCTTGGTCTCTTCCGCAAACAATCCGACTACGAATTCCAACTGATCAATGTCCTTGTAGAGGGAGCAAAGAGATTTCTGCACCACTGGATCACGGGTCAGCGCGTTCCAGTTGCGCAAGGGATCAAGTCCGAATCGCTTTCTGTACTCGTTGAAAGGCTGTAAGCGAAATTGTCGGCCCATCTCGATGCTCATGCAGTCGGCCCAGAGTAGGAAGTCAGGGGTATTGAAGAGGCCAACCTTGCCGGCCTGTTCACGTGAGGCTGCCTCGACTAACTTGCGAATGCCAAAGGACTCCAAGAGCCCATTATTGTTTTGGAATTCCGGGGGAGGGTATTTGTGGCCGCCTACATCCACCGTATCCGGCACCAAGCCGTGCCAACGGTAGAGGATGTCGAATTCCAAAGAAATCCAGTTCATACGGTACCAGGTTTGGTCTTCGGCATAGGTGTTATCGAAGACGAAGAGCTTTGTTCCGGCGATATGTCCAATATAATCTTCTACCACTATGCGTATAAGCATAGCGATGTTGATCATGCGGGCGGTTTGGAAGAGCCGCTCATCACCCCAGCTAGGATTCTGCCGCTCCAGTTCCTTCGCCAACCTGTTGTGTTCTCGTAGGAAAAGGGTACTGATGGTTACGTACCCGATAGAGGAGTTACCCCGCTCCAGGCCGGTTGCGTAGGACTTGGCACGCCGCTCGAAGGGCACACCCTGCCGGTCCAGAATCAGTTTCAACTTGTCGAGGTAGGGCAGTTGCTTGAACTTCTCTCGTGGCCGCACGCCCTTGCCGTCTGAGGTCAACTCGTAAATATACTCTGGCAGTTCTTCCCCATTAATCAACTGGCTGGCCAACCGGCCGCCAGCCCCAGCGCGCAGTATTCTGGCCGTCTCCTCGGTCAGACCATAGATCTGGCAAAGGTCAATGTCGTGGTTCGACGTATTCATGCGCCGATCATCGCTGTCTATCCGCAGAAAACTGTCGGTGAACCACTGGGCGAAGTAGGGAAAGAGGACGGTTGACCTGTCCTTTTTCATCCCATTACGCCGGAAGAGGCTGGTGACGGGGCCGATTGAAGGATTAGCCCCCAACTGCACCTCGCAGGACATGTTGGTCGGTAGGCTATTGATGTATTCTTGGGATACTGGTGGAAGGTGCCGACTGGAAAACCGCCTGTCAGTGAGGCTCGGCCACGACGTGTAGTCAGACACGAGGCCGAAGTCCCCCTTTTTCGCCAGTTTGACCTCTGACCACAGGGAAAACGGCCTAGGTCTCGGCGGCGTCCTGCTGGCCAGATAATTAATTGCGATCTTACTGAGCAGCGACCGCAGGAACGGTGCGATCTTCAGGGCCCACTGTGCGATCTTCACAGTATTCATACTCACCCCTTACTGTAGTACACTGATCTACTAATACTCATTTAGAATAGTGCAATGGTGGTTAATATGCAAAGGTCTGTTCTGAGGGTATATTCGGATGCCCGAGTTTCCTTCGGCTTGAGTGGGGCTTCTGGCCGACGTCTTTCCCATGAGCTTCCGAACAGAACATCAGGGCACCTCGAAAAACCCTAGTTTTCAGCAAAAACGCCTCGTAAGTGGCTGATTCTATTATGTTTCATTTTGAAAAATGAAGTTTTTCGAGGTGCCAAAGGCTTAATGAATGCAAGGGACTGCCCCGTTCCGAGGCTTGCGACGGAAGCCGTTGGCAGTACCAACCGCCATGATTAAGTTTCCACGCTTCATCATCGCTAACAGGAGGGGAAGGCCATGCCCATTATCACTCTCGATATCGACCTGGCGAAGAATGTATTCGCATTGCTTGGCGTCCATTACATTAAGCCATGGTGATCCCTAATGAGATAGGTCGCCTGCTCAGCAGTGATTCATCAAACAGGCGTCGTCAGAGGCGCGCTTGGCGTGAGCATTTGTTCGGCAATGGACCAGCGTCACTAGGCCAATGAGCTCCAAGAGCACTGCGCACTTGGTGGCGCGCCAAGTCGAAATAAGCAGCATACGACGTATAGGTGGTATGCAAGGTCTGCATGACGAAGTCGTCTTGGGGAAATCGCGGCCGACGCGGGCCATCTTTGCTGGTAGGACAGTCCTCCAACACGTGCGCCAATGCGATGCAAGGCAGACCTGTCGTTGGAGCGACATGAGCACCGGGCGCAGCAAGAAGTTTGTCATCTGGGCCATAGCAATAGCCGATTTGCCATTCATTGCGCTTTGTTTTTCCCTGCGAGCACCACTCATCCCAGCTCCCAGGCGTCTTGATATTGCTGCGCGGCAGCAGTTGCGTTGCCACGTCGCTCCAAGCAATGCCCGGCACAACAGCGATTATGGTGCTGAGCAAATCCTTTTCTTCGGGGTCACAGTCTCGGTATTTCAATGTGTCACCGCGGTACACTTTGAAGACTATCGGCGTCCCTGCCGGCCATTGGTAGAATAGGTCCTGGTCTTTCGGGATGACACGCTTTTTCTTCTCCTCGGTGGCGGTAGGCGCACCGAACTTGGCGGTAAACTCAGCACATGGCGGTTTAATGTTGTTGTAGCCCAGGCGGCCGCAATAGAGTTTTGCCACAGCTGGAATCCGTTCATCAACAGAGCGCATGGGGTTCTCGTCGAAGGCTGCCAGATCAGAGGCGTCGAGTTGGCTGGAGCACAGGGCATCCAGATACGATGCAAAGGCTCGACCGCCGGCAGCGGTGGGCGCAACGGAATGCCTGGCCACGATGTACTCCAAGTCCGGGCTACGTATGAAATACGCACCGTCGAGTTCCAGCTGATTCTTGAGGTGGCAGATTGCCGCCCACTCCGCTTTGCCGTCCTGGGTGCCATGCGCATAGACGATGGTCTTGTAGCCGCGCCGTAACAACGGCAGAATGCCGGTATTCTCGGTATTGCCACCGTCTTGCAAGTGAATGTAGGGGCTTTGTCGTTGACCGTTCGTCGTCGACAGGTATGCAGGCCAAGGCAACAGTTTGGCAATCCGGCGATCTCCATCACTAACATTAAAGTTACGCAACTCGGTAAACCAAGTTAAGTTCAGGAAGTGCTGCCCTGCGCCGGCGGCCAAACGGAACGGCTGGCGACTGATCTGCGTTTGGTCATCGTCCAAGAAGGCGGCGGAGGCAACCACTGCGTCCAGCACAGACAGGCCATCGGGATTGCGGCCCAGAAAATCAAACTGCGCTTCCGGTGACTGACGCGCGTAGCCGTAAGTACCCGAACCATAGCCATCCCACGTCAGCTCGAACTGCTGGCGGAGAGGATCACGCGGTGACGGCAATAGCCACTGTGCACCCGTTATGGGGCTGGGTGCTGTAGTCCCGATAATCCACAGTGGTGCACCAGCATTCTCCAAAACCTTGAACTCCTTCAGCGTGCGCGTCTTACGCCGCTCTGAGAGCGTGTTGTACAAATGCTCGACATCTGTGCCGCCAGCGACCTTCCAGTCGTGCGGCGTGTACCCATACTGCCGCTCCAGGCCCAGCTTGTAGGCGAGTTTCGACGGCGCGCTATTCAGGGGCCACCGGAATACGGTGCGCGCGAGGAACTGAAACGGGATCGTCACAAGGGTTTCTGCGCTGAGCAACGTGAGATTGCCGTACTCGGGCAAATAGAGACCGTTACTAGTATGCAGGTTGCCTGGGGTATCCCCCCGCAACAAGTCATGGTTTTTCCAGACATGGCCGAGAAATTCGTAATCTTTCGCGAATTCGTTGTAGGGCTTGATGATGCCATGGCTTCGTAGTTGGTCCGGGTCGTTAGTCTTTTCCCAGCAGTTCTGGTGCATTGCCTGCTCGCGGAGGGCATCGAACTTCCGGCTGCCAATGAAATATTCGGGGATGCAGGAACGAAACCAGTCGTCGGCGGTGCCGGCGTCAACCGCGCCTTCTTTCTGCTGGTCATACAGTCGATTAAAATAGTAGCTAGCGGCATAGGATCCGCCAGAGATCGATGATATGGCCCGAACCTGTTTGCTCAAGAGGTCTAATTCTTGCAGCCCAGCTAGTGTACCTAAGGCAAACGGTGCTGCCTTGCTCCCGCCCCCTTCAAGAGCAACGCCCAGATCACCAACTTCCGGCCGCTGATTCTTGGGGTTGAAGTAGTCGGCGACGATTTTCAGACGGTTCTCGCACGTCTCACCCTTATTTATGCAGTCCACCGAGCGTTGGGCAGGGTCGGCAAGTTCTAGGTAGTGTGGGGGAAATGCATCCGGCTCGCGCCGCCCGATAGCCGCGTCATCGGTAAACAGCGTCGCAACACAATTTCGCTGGTCAGGCGATTTGCAGGCATCTAAGGGAAACTTCGGCGCATCTTGAGCTTTGCTCTGATACGTTGCTGGCTGTGTCGCGCAGGCGTTGAGTAAGACGGCGCAGCCAATCGTCACTAAGAGTTTGCGGAGGGTAGGACGCATGGAAACCCTGCCAAGATTTTCGCCATGGCAACGGGTGTTCACGACTTCAACGTGGGCTATTGAGATCGAACGTGCCAAGCTCATGTGCGTCTCCTGTGTGGTAACTGACGCTTCCAACACTCGACTTGTGCGCTACCATTGGCATTTTTCGGCTTCGCGAGAACTCAATTTGAGCGCATCGTCTGCGGCGGCAATACTCGTCCGGATTGTGCCGGTGGGCAATCAGAGCAATCAATCCCGTCAATCGGCTATAGCGCAGTAGCATATTTGCGGCATGCCAATGAGATAGATCGTTGCCCGTATTTTTCAGGTACGCTACTCATAGATAGATGTAGGGGAGTTCGCTTACACTCCTTTTATCGCTCCAACAATGCCGACAACGATAGCCGGCTTGGAGGTGCCTGATTCTTGCCCCAGTCATGCTGCTTTGTTCCACGGTGACGTGACTTGGATAAGGATGAAGTGTGAGTTGCCAGTCCGTGTAGCGTCCGTTCTCCGAGATCTTTAGTAATTCAATATGTAGGTATGTGTAAAAATCTACTTAGACAGACCATCATGGCCATCTTGCCGATAGGCATATTTATCTTGATGGCACTATAGAAACACTTATTACGTCACACGTCAGACTATGATGAAAGATCACCAGATAGTGACGAAAGGCATCAACTCATCATTAGGAGGCATGGCAAGATTCTTTGAAATCTTACCAATCAGCGCTTGGTAATTAACCATTACTAACAGCGCTGTTACTAACTTTTTAGAAAGTAAGCTCACTTTCGTGTAATAATGGCTCTGCTAATGAAATGGACGCCCCCTTCCGGAAGCGGCATCGCGGTGCCACAGTGAATTTGCAACCAACTCACTGACCAAAGGGAGCGTCACCATGAACATTAGAACGATCGGGCTGGATCTGACCAAGAACGTGTTCCAGGTCCACGGTATGGATGCGCAGGGCAAGGTGGTGCTACGCAAGCAGGTGGCTCGTGCGTCATTGGCGGCGTTCTTTGCCAACCTGCCGCCCTGTCTGGTCGGGATGGAAGCGTGTGGCAGCGCGCACTTCTGGGCCCGCAAGTTGGCCGCCTTGGGGCATGAGGTCAACATGAGGTCAAATTGATGGCGCCGCAGTTCGTGAAGCCCTATGTCAAAGGCGGCAAGACCGATGCGGCCGATGCCGAGGCGATCTGCGAAGCGGTGTCCCGTCCCAACAGTAAGCACCCGACCAATACCGTCTGGTACCCCACCATAAATTGATGAGAATGATGTCCATCACATGGTTAATGGACATTATCTTGGATTCAGCCACCCCTCCCAAGCGTCATCGGCGCCCCAATTTCCCGCTCGACTTCAAGCGCCACTTGGTCGAAGCCTCGTTTGAACCTGGTGGTACTGTCACGTTGTTGGCCGGTTGTCGGAAACACGGGGACAATCTCGGGCATGAAACGAGCCGCCCGGCCTCACAACGCACCTGCCATCGACGCCTTCTCGTATGCCGGTTACCGATTCCCTCCCGAAGTGATCAGCTACACGGTGTGGCTGTACTACCGCTTCCCTCTGAGCCTGCGCATGGTGGAGGAACTGCTGGCAGCACGCGGCATTGAGCTGACCTATGAAATGGTACGGCGCTGGGCGATGAAGTTTGGCCTGGGCTTCGCCAAGTGCATCCGGGACACCGCACTGGCACGAGGGGACAAGTGGCATCTCGACGCGGTGCTGGTCACAATCCATGGCAAGAAGCACTGGCTATGGCGCGCGGTGGACCAGTAGGGCGCGGTGCTCGACGTGCTGGTGCAACGCCGGCGCGATAAGCAGGTGGCCAAACGATTGATGCGCAAACTGCTCAAAAAGCATGGCCGAGCGCCACGCGTGTTGGTGACGGACCAGCTCAAGAGCTACGCCGCCGCCAACCGCGAGTTGGGCCTCAGTTTCGAGCATCGCCAGCACAAAGGACTGAACAACCGGGCAGAGAATTTTCACCAGCCAACGCGCATGCGAGAGAAGGTGATGCGCCGCTTCAAGTCAGCGGGTCAGCTGCAGCGATTTGCCTCGGTTCACGACCAGGTGGCCAACCTGTTCATGTGCTGCCGGTACCACTCGAACGCGCAGCAGAAGCGATCTGTGCGCGCCAAGGCCTTCGAGGCTTGGGAAAGGGTGACGTGCGTTCCGATGATGCCGGGATGCCTTGCTGGGTGAGTTAGCCCATCCTCGCCCACCGCCTTCTCTGCGGCCGGCACCCAACAAGTTGACAGTACCGTCCGTGGTGCAGCCCCATTCAGCAAAGGACATTCTCGCCCGCCAACTGCCCGAGCATGCGATAGGCTTCCCACTGGTCATCGTCAAAGAACTGGTCCAGCGTGGACTGGTTGGGAAACGTGCAGTGATTGGCGGCGTAGTTCCGAACGTCGACTGGAAGCTCGGCCAAGAGACAAGGCTTGACCAGCAGCAACCAGCTCGTCCTCCCCGGTTCATCTGCGTAGGTGATGCGTGCCAGCGCCGCGCCGCGAGGGCCATCGCGCCGAAGGTCATCGAATGCGCCGATTGCTTCCGGATTCAGGTGTGCCCTGAGACAGCGCGGCAGAGGTGCCGGCGCCTCCAGTTTGCCACCCTCGTTCCCACCCGAGTCATCGCGCTTAGCGAGGGCGTGCACCTCGGTTGGATCGAGCCAGGTCAGCGTCGCACAGAAATCGAGACGCACCTGACGAGTGAGCACTGCCAATGAGCCGAATGTGTAGTCTGGGTCGGCCGTTGCGTCGACGGCGATCATGATGGGTAGGCGGCGGCGAATCAGCTCATAGAGTCCCGAGTTGTCGAAGTGCCCGCCATCGCTTAGATACCACAGCCGCGCGGCGGGGCCCGCGAAGTACGCCCGCCATTCGTTCAGCAGGCTCGCCTGCAGGGTGAAGAGGGTCGACGGCAATGACTTCAAGCGGCGCCAGAGACTCGACGGATAGCGCCCCGGCCGGCGTCCGGCGGCGATGCCGCTGTTCCACCAATAACCGATGCGGATATTGAACAGGCCTAGCAGCATCGATTGCGCAAGCCGCGTGCTGCGCCCGGTGCCGGTCGTGAGCGACGCGCCCGATATCGCCATCCACTGGCCGAGATGCAAACGTTCAACCATAACTGGCTTAGTGTCGGAGCGTGCGAGAACATGGAACTCGTGCGGATCGGGGTCCACCCGCACGGCCGAGACGGGTACAACATGCGCGGGTATGCCGTCATTGCGCTCACCCCAAAGCGCATGAAAGCGTCTTCCGACACTGATACCAGCGGGCCCCACGCACATAGGCATACCATTGTCGTCACGTAACTGGTTGCCCGAGAGCGGATCGACGGTGTTGTTGACGCAAGTGCCGACCAGATGCAACGGCCCGCCCGCGCGTTCGGGATGATAGGCGTCAAACTCGATGTCATCCTCCAGTTCACTGACGTTCACTGGCACAGGTGAGTCAGTGCCGGCCGGATGTACCCGCGCGTCGTTTGAGGCACCGAGGAAGGTTCGCACGAGCTTCTGAGAGTACGCTTGCTGCAACGACGATAGGTTGAGAAAGACGAGCATACGTCCCACGACGGCCGATACGAGCAGCGCCGTCACCACGCACCAATGACTGACCGAGGCATCGAGGCGAAACACAAAGTACACGAGCGTGTCCAGGTAGAACAGCAGCACGAACAAGAGAACGAAGGCGAGCGCACCCAGGAAGATATGCACCACGAGGCCGTTCTTCAATGCGGCACCCTGCCCCCGCGGGCTCTTCAACAGACTGACCGCGACGCCTTGCAACACTGGCAGCAAGGGCACAAGGCCTATCATCGACCACGCCAGCGGCACCATCGCGCGGTCAGACACGATCTGCGCGGCCGTGTCCAGCACCACCCAGAGTAGGCTTACAGCCAGGCCAACCAGCGCCACGCCGAGCAGGCGAGTCAGCCGGTTGCGCACGATCGTGGTCCTGACCGTCGGACGCGCCTCAGACACATCGGCAAGCCTCCCCCACCTCGACGGCGCCGCGTCGGATGGTACCCCCCACCTCACGGCCTCCTGCTCGATCCATGCGAGCAGCAGAACACCGATGGCCGCGATACTCCAACCGACGATGGCAGGCAGTGACAGCCCGTAGATCGCGCATCCGAGCATCACCAGCCACAGCACGAGTGGCAGCCACGCACGCCAGTTCTTGCTCAGGGTGTCTCGCAGGGTCAGCCAGTAACCGATGGCAGGTGGCAGCACACCAATTGCGAGCACTGCACCGGGCAGCCACCACCAGACCGACAGTGTGACCCCGAACAGCACCGGCGGCTGCGCGCCGCATGGGATAGGCAACTGCGAGAGGCACGGCTCGGAGAGCGCCCCCCATCGAATCAGGCCGAACACACCGAACAGCAGCGTGCCCAACCATAAATGGACAGACGCGAGGTTGCGCAACAAGACTGCAATGTCGAACAGTACATCGCGGCGACCTCCGCCTGTGATGTACTGAGCGTTACTGCGTAGCCATCCTATCTCGGGCGAGGCGGGATTCGAGAGGATCGCCTCAACACGCCCCGCCTTGTCGCCGACGATATCCGGCAAGCGAGTGAAAAGCCGGCCAAGGAACGATGCAGCATAGCCGCCGCCGGAGACTGAGGACACGATATCGACCCTGCGCAGAATATCGCATTTCGCCAGCGCCTGAATGAACCCGAGGCAGAAGGTTGCACTACGGATACCCCCACCCGACAACGCGAGGCCGACGGTGTCACCCGGTAGCTTTCTAGAATCCGGTTCGGGGTCGTGCCAATCCGGAATTGCGCGCGCACGCCTGACACGAATCGCTTCTACTTCCTTGGCTTCAAGTTCGCGTGGATAGTTGTTCGAGTCGGCGAGCAGCAGGTCGGCGGCCTTTTCACCGATCATGAAAGTCGGCGTGACGATGAAGTAGCCCGGAATGCGCGGAAAGACCGAGGTATCGACCACGCGCAAGTTATGCACGCCGTGCACGCGAAAGCTGCTGTCAAGGACGGCATAAGCGTCCTGAAGCTTGCCGGTGTCGGCGCACCAAGGAACGCTGCCGATCCGACAGGTGCCGCAGGCATGATGTCCCCAAGCTTCGTCCTTGATCCATTTTCGCAGGTCATCCGAATCGCTCAGGCGCTCTGGACCTGGCTGTAGCTCGTTCTCGAAGGCGGTAACATATTTGTTGATCTTGCGTATGGCCTCTACGGCTTCATGCAGCGCGTCGAGATCATTGCTGCATTCTTGGGCCCCGGCGGGTATGTCGTCGAACGAATGAAAGTCGATCTGCGGCGGTTCGAGCGGATCGGCGCTGCGTAAGCGAACGGTGCCGTAGTTGTTGCTTGTATAAGCCTTTAGGATGACCCAGCTCCACAAATTGCGTGATTCGGTCGTCGCTCCCATGGTCCTGCTGAGCAACTGCGTGGACCAGCCCCAGTAGTAGCCACGAAACGCTGCGGGTACGCCGAAGACGAATAGGTCCGGCTCGCTTCGAATAGCAGCATTGGCCTTGGAGGACAGCATCATCGCGATGGCGCCTCCATTGGTAGAATAGAGTCCGCTTTCGTCTCGCAGCCACTGTTTGAGCACTGGGTCGTCCGGATCCCCGGGCCGGAAGCGGGCCCCGTCGAGTGTAGAGAATGCTTGCTTCGCTTCGCTGATGACGCTCACTTCGTAGCGGTCCTGCAGGTTCATCCCCACACCAGGCAGATGCACGATTGGGGCAATCTCATGACTGTTACGGTCGAGCGGTCCCTTGATGCCGAGTCCCTCGAGGTGGGTCTTATCTCCTATCCCGCTCAGCATCAACAATTGCGGCGTGTTGAACGCGCCGCCGCAGACGATGATTTCCCGCCGCGCGAAGACCTGCTTGCTTGCCGGAGTGCCGTTGGGATCATGGCCCTTCGAACTCGCGCGATACAGATGCGTCCCAATCAGGATCTCGACGCCCACGGCTCGTGGTGCGTCGTTGCCGTGCTCGAATAACACACGCGTAGCGTGAGCCGAACTCAGTATCACCAGCCGGTCAGGAAACCGCTCCTCTACATCCTTCAGGTGGTCGCGCAAGCCGTAACGACGCTTGCCGTCGGTGCCGATCGATATGAGCGATAGGTGATCGCGGCTCGGGATCTCTGGCGATCGTACGTTTGGGTCGAGAAATTGCAGAATCTGCAGCCTGGCTATAGCCCGGCCGATCATCGAGCGCTCCTGACGCTTTGCGAGCGCTGAGAACACGACGTCCGCGAGCACGCTCAGCAAGGTCCGGTCGCCACGCACAATGCTCGCGATCACCAGCGGGTCGATGAAACTGGTCTTCTGCCAGCCGTTGAATCCATGCCCACCCGGATCGAGCTGGCTACGCGGATTGAGCAGCCTGGCGGTCCACTGGACCGCACGAAACAGCGGACCGGCGAACCGGCTATAGACCGAGTAGTAAAGGCAATTCTCGATCTTGGCAAAGTATCCCTGCATGTTCTCGGAACGCCACGACGCATCGTCAGTGTATTCGGCGATCCAGTCCCAGTCTGCGTCGTTTGGCCGGATGATGATCATAGCGTGGTGTGCCGTGCAGCCACCGATGGCTGCGGCTCGCGGATACTGGATACCGCCCTGGCCTCTACCGCCGTTTATCGAAGGGTCTTTGCAGGCGTTGTACTTGGTGTCACGCTGCTGTCTTTCGGTGCTGCTGTAGTGACGCACAGAGAATTCCCAGCTTGTCTCCGAATCCTCGGTCGCGGGCGCATGAAAGGCCGGCACGGCATAGACCTGGCGCATCTGCGAAGCAGCGTTGCCTGACTCAGCAGCCGTCATGGGCTGAGGTGGGCCAGACGTCACCGCGGTGGCGGGATCCCCCCCCGCTTCGACGAGTAGAACTCGGCATCCGCCCAGCGCCAGCCGGGCAGCAAGCGGGCCGCCGCCTGCGCCCGAACCTACAATCACATAGTCGAAGGGTGTGTCGTCCGGGCTCTCAGCAAGCTTCAGCAGTTCATCACGGTTCATGGCGGCTCCCATCAGCTGAGGCGGCATATCAGAACGTCTCGAGGAAGGCCTTCAACTGTCTCTTCTGTTCGCCCGAGAGGGCTTCGCCAAACCAGTGCCCACGATCGAGCACGAAATCGGGACACTTACTGGCCTTGAGCAGCGCCGGACCGGCTTCTTCTTGGAAAGCAGCAAGCGCCGCGAAGGGGGGGTGGTGAGTTTCGTCCGTCAGATTGTCCTTGCGCACGCGCAGGATGCCACGCAGGAGCCCCGACGCCGCGTTGAACAGATCCAGCGTCGGCGCTTCCGGGTTGATGTTCATGATCAGGTTCACCGGCGTTCCCTTGGGGATGGGGCCGAACCGAATGTCGCTGACTTCTCCGTCAACGAAAGCCCTAGCGAACCCGCCAATGATCAGGAACGCCAATGCGCCTGTGCCAAAGAACCAGCGCATGGCGTCGCGCGCATCAGGTCGCAGGAAGAACAGGCCACCGCCGATGAGCGCGAGGGCGGGGATGATCCACAGCCACGGATAGATGGTGTCCACACCCGAGCCACGCAGTAGCGCCGCCACGATAATGGCAAGCAAGGCGAGGAGGCTCCCTGCGAGGCGCCCCCGTCCGACGAAGACGAGGAGCAGCGCGATTGCCGCCAGGGTCAGCCAGAGGTAGAGCGAGAGAAAGGATGTCGTGGTCTCGCCCAGCACGCCGTTCAGCAGTGGACGGATGAACGGGCGCCGAAAGTCGAGATAGGAATCGGCCGTCGTTCGGTAGATGAAGCCTACATCCCTAAAACCGAGTTTGCCTGCGACACCTGCGTCCGCAAACTTCTGTCGGAAATCACCGGAAATGCCGCTGCCATTTGCTCGCTTGTTGTTGGTCAACAGCTTGTCTATCGCATCGTCGAAAGCATCGAGGCGCCTCTTGACCGAAGGGTTATGGTTGTAGATACCGAGCGCATTGTTGTGCAGCAGCGGAGCCGTGGCCCACAGGCTGACAAGCGACGCCGGCCGATAGTAGCCCGGGCCGCCGGCCGGGGGGGCATAGGCATCATTGTTGCCCCATTCGTCAACGCCTCTATCTGACTTGAACGGGTTGAAGAAATGAACAAGGCCCACTGCAGGCAGTGACTTGTAGGTATCCGATGAGAAGTTGTCCCAGACTTGGCCGCGCATGGCATTGGTCGCGACCGCGCGCTGGGAGTTGGTGCCAACCAGCGTGATCGGAACGCGGATGTCCGTGGACAGGTAGTTGTCCTGGAAGAGATCGTGCCCCTGTTTCGCTTCCAGCTTCATGTAGTCCAGCAGCCGCTCGACATAGGCGAGGTAAGGACCGCTCCGCTTGAAGGCCTCCCAGTCGGCGAAGTCCATTGGCAGAGTCAGCTTCTCAGGTCCGCCAGGCGCTGTACGCCAGCTGCGCGAAAACGTCAGCTGCTGACCAGGCGGCTGTTTACTGGAGTGGCAGACTGCGCAGTGCTGCAAGAATACCTCACGGCCGGGCCGTATATCTGCACGGTCGCGCTCGATACGTTGCCGGCCATCGGCTGTGGACTCCAGTTTCATTGGCTGCGTCACATTGGCGCCCGTCTTCGAGACGTAGGTGAAGAAGCTTTCAAGTTCTGAAACGCGATAATGCTCGGTCGTGTCCCAGTAGATCGATTTCGCACGGATCGTCGGCAGGTCAAAGGGACGCTGCGGTGTGAAGCCAATGATCGTGTTCTGTACGCGACGCCACTGCTCGGAGTACGCACCGATATTGAGATAGACTCGCAGCAAGGCGCCTTCGACACCTATGCTGTCCGCGCCGTCGAGCAACACGCGTGGTGTGTGGCGTGGATTCAGGTTGAAGAGCGGGGCATCCTCGATGCCACGAAGTAGCATGTTGACATCGCTTTGATGCTCAGGTGGATTCAAATCGGCGCGCGCAAGGCGCGCGTTTATTTCGAAGATGGCGTTGATTGTGTTCGGATTATTAATATGATCAGTCGCCACGAGTGAGGTATCGATCGTCCCCGGTTGCTGGCTCGCGACGAACTGCCAAAGGAAGCTGTCCTCGCGTTTGATGTTCGAGAAGATTTGCGACGGCGTCCAGTACTGGTTACCGATGGTACTCGACATGTTTCCCCAGGCCGGATGGTTTAAGTCTTGCGGGGGCGCGAGCGGATGCGGGCCGACATGGCAGAACGAGCACGCCATGCTGACACGGAAAGGGCGCACGAGCTTCGGGTCGGCGTGGATGGAGTCTTCGGTACGGGAGTAGTATCTAGCGCCATTGTCCTTGACGACTTGCTCCTGCCAGTACCTACGCGCCTCTTCGGCGGCTTTCGACTTGCCGAAGAAGTCGGGATTGAGCATCAGCCTCAGGCCCACTATGCCCGACGGATAGCCGTATACACGCGGGTCGACACCGTCGTTGGCAAGCTGGGTGATCGTCTGTTTGTACAAGCCTTCGTCACCGATCTCGAAGAACTCCCGATATTGCTTGCCTGTGTGGTTTGCCGGCGCCTTGACAAGTTCTTCGAGCTTGTGGGTTTCGGAGTTGATGTCGCCCTTAGGTGCGGTCATCTTGACCTTGTCTCCGTCCCCCTGATCAATATAAATGCCAAGTCCGCGCAACGGCTGATCGCGTTTGATCATGCCTGGCTGGTTCATCAAGCCGGCGTCGGCGAAGCGCGTGTCCCGCTTGCGCGAATCGAGCAGAATCAAGAAATCGGCAATACCATATCCATTTTGCTGTACCCAGTCCCAGAAGGCCTCATTGCCTTCGCCCCACAGCATCCATGTATTCTGACCTTTGATGGCGTTGCGCGCTTCAGGCGGAACAACCTCCCCGTTCGAATAGTCCATGGGGCGTGGGGCCGGATCATTGCCGACGATCACTTTGTCGACTTCACTAAACAGGTTGCGCGTTTCAGTCGGGAAGCACTGTTCCTTGCGCCTGTTCAACTTCACGCCAAGCATTGTGTGACCCCCAGCTGCTTCGTCCGTGGGGGCGCCCGTCTCGGCCTCGCTTTCAAAACGCCCGCCTGAGACCGGCCGTGGTGCGATCGAGGCGGCCGGGTAGGCCTCGCGGGCTTGATTGAGCATTTGCAAGTCAGCGTAGCCAGGAACGGAAGCGCCCAAGGCGGGGGATGCAGCAGATGTGGCCGATACAGCCAACATCGATGGCGCGGATTGTGACATCGTTGCGAACGCAATGGCCAAAAAGCCTACCATGACGAGCGATCTACGAGCAGTTCGAATGCGGTGTTGGCTCTCATGATTTCCAGAGTCGGGCTGCAGATGCATGGTCGCCCCTCCTGACGGTGCGAGACGTTCTGTGCGATTCTTTTCGTCGTTGCCGACGAGCCTCTTCCTTCAGGGTGGAATTACGGCAGTTTGCGGTGATTGCCAAAATTCCTTTGCCACAGCGAGATCAACTGGAGGGCACCTCGAATAACCACCTTTTTCGGCGAGGCGTGACGAACAAAGCCTCTCCCTCGGGTAAAACCAATAGGTTTCTCACGCGTTTTCCCTTACTTCTTGCGCCATGGTGGCCATTTGGGACCGCCTGAGGCGCCATTGGCGCGCTAGAAGCGCCGTCACGCCGGCCGTTTTCAGGAAGCACAGCCGGTGCAGGTTGTAGTAAGCCACCTTCCAATTCAGATGCAGGGTGGAGCGGGTCAGACCATTGCTGTGCACCACTTTGCCGCCTTACTGCTCAAGGGCGCCAAAAACATGCTCTATGCAAGCGGGGGTCATGGCGATACGACGGTTTCACCCTTCCTGGCATGCGGACAACGGCCAATCCTTCCTGGCTTTGCGCTGGATATGCAGACGCCAGCCTTTGTCCCGCATGGCCGCGTGACTCAAATTAATTAGTCTCTGGAATTCCCGGTGCGTTTCACCGATTCGTAGTACCGTGATCGAGACGAAGCAGCACGAGCGATTGCATCCCGTCGCTGTGTCACTAGAGGGCTTGCAATGAAGCCCGACAACTTTAACGGTCGCGTTAGAGCATCAACCGACTCGCGCAGCGATTTGCCGGAAGCAGCAGGTCCCAAGTCCTTGATGACTGGTGTGGTAGTGAAGTACTGAAGTTGTTGCAGCGTATCTGTTTCAGAATTGAGCCAGGAGATGTATCCACCCTTGAGCACCTGCCGTGGTCGCGTCAATGCCCCAGTAAAACTATAACGTACGCCAGTGGAAGCCTTCGGGTCGAAGAAATGAGGCGTGTAGAAGTCGGATACGACCACACCGTCGATCAGATAGGAGAATGGATCGTTCTCTGACGGGTCGCAAACTTCGATCAAATACTCAAACTTACCAGGAACATCAATGATGTTACCCCCCTCAACGGCAATGGCATTCGAGGCATAGAGCCGACTTCCACTGGGATCGGCGAGCATCTCCAGGCACTCATGGCTACCCGAAAGACTCCAACTTGGTCCAGCTTCGACCAGCGCATAAGGTTGATGGTGCTTGGTCAAGTGAACGCCACCCTCGGTGGGTGGTAGATTACTGACAATGAAGATTGGCCATACACCCGGTGGGGCATCATTCGTGCCCACTAGGGCCGAGACGGTCGCCGATACTCCCCAAATGGGTCCGAAGTCCCGGTTGACCTGTAGGTTGAGCGCCGCAGCAACGGTGGTAAGTTCTTGAGGATTGACAGTACCTGTCTTGTCGATCAGGCCAACTCGGATGGGTAACATGTAGAGCCTCCGATGACGTTAATCATACAATCAACACGTGTTTGTTGGCCCACTTCGCATATCGAAATCTCTCCGCTGTCCCTTTACGCCCTCACCAACGAGCATTAGGGGGGCGTGGTTGGCATCGTAGACCCACGTTTAGGAAACGTGTCAGGCTTTGTTTATGCACACTAAGCTTGGACATTATGGCGACTTTCTGAATAGGCCGTTTATGCCTGCCATCTTACAAACACTGGGCAACGTCACCTTTGGGTAAATCGTTCCTTGTGTCACTTTAGACTTTTGTTTTCAATGGATTTTTAAATCTGTCAAGCGGCATAATAAGGCCGACTAACGGGCGAGTACTAGGTACACACACCGGTATTGTCAACTTAAGGATGAGAGGCCGAACGAAAATGCGGTGCTTGAGGAAAGCGGATTCATGCGGCGAGGCATCCCAGCATCGGGGCGCAACTTACCCTTTCCCAAGCCTCGAAGGCTCGGGTGCGCACCTCGCGCTGGTGCTGCGCATTCGTGTTATAGCGGCAGAGCATGAACAGGTTGCTTACTTGATCATGGACCGACGTGAATCGCTGTAGATGGCGAGCTGATTTGAAACGGCGCAGCACTTTCTTTCTCGCGCACTCGCGTTGGCTGGTGCGAGTTCTCCGCCCGGTTGTTCAATCCTTTGTGCTGACGGTGCTCAACATTCAGCCCCAGCTCCCTGTTTGCTGCGGCGTAGGTACTGTCAACTTGCTGAACGCCGGCCGCAGAGAAGGCGGCGAACGAGGATGGGCTAACTCACCCAGCAAGGCATTCCGGCATCATCGGAACGCACGTCACCCTTTCCCAAGCCTGGAAGGCCTGGGCGCGCACAGATCGCTTCTGTTGCGCGTTCGAGTGGTACCGGCAGCACATGAACAGGTTGGCCACCTGGTCGTGAACCGAGGCAAATCGCTGCAGCTGACCCGCTGACTTGAAGCGGCGCATCACCTTCTCTCGCATGCGCGTTGGCTGGTGAGAATTCTCTGCCCGGTTGTTCAGTCCTTTGTGCTGGCGATGCTCGAAGCTGAGGCCCAACTCCCGGTTGGCGGCAGCGTAGCTCTTGAGCTGGTCGGTGACCAGCACGCGTGGCGCTCGACCGTGCTTTTTGAGCAGCTTGCGCATCAATCGCTTGGCCGCCTGCTTGTCGCGTCGGCGTGGCACCAGGACATCGAGCACCGCGCCATGCTGGTCCACCGCGCGCCATAGCCAGTGCTTCCTGCCGCTGATGGTGACCACTACTTCGTCGAGGTGCCCCTTCGCACAGGGCGTGCGTGAGATTCTGGGAGAGAACGTTACGTGCAGATTGCCAAGCGAAACGCACTGTATACTAACCTTTTAGAAAGTAATGCCATTTCATGTGATAATTTTCTTCATGAAATGCAAACGAAACTCTGACGCCCGCGGGATTGACCACCACACCCTCCAGGTCATGCGCCAGCAAGCCGTCAAGGCGATTCGAGAGGGCCAATCGGTGCAAAGCGTAGCAGCCGCCTACGGTGTCAACCCGCGCACGGTGTTTCGCTGGTTAGCAGACTTTGCCAATGGCGGCCAAAACGCCCTGCTGGCCAAGCCGATCCCGGGGCGTCCACCGAAGGTGACGGCCGATGAGATGAGCTGGCTGGCCAAGGCGGTGAAAGACAATACGCCGCAGCAGTTCAAGTTCGAGT